>NZ_JALNYM010000002.1 GCF_023229925.1 Acidithiobacillus sp.
CTATCCCATCGCTATCGGCGATACTCCAGGAACCCTCTCGCAGGCGTGTCATCCATGGCAACAGTGCTGGAAACAATTCAGCTACGACAATCCACAGGCACATTAAATACCCTATGATTATTGGGTGGCCATTCGGCAATGCGCGGCCGCTTGCCTGGGGATGACTAAAAACTCAAGCCTCCTGACCGCAGGAGGCTTGAGAACAAATTTACCGTGCCCATGGCGAAGCCCTATCGGACTAGGTTATCCTGACCGCATCATTGTCGGATACCTGACTGGGGGCCCCGCGAATAATGCAAAGATTTTTTGTGCTGGCCGTCCTTATCCTGCTGGGCTGGCTGACGTATCGCCTCTCTCCCATTCTCAGCCCCTTTCTGGTGGCCGGCATCCTCGCTTATCTCGGCAATCCGCTGGTGACCCGCTTGCAACGACACCGAATCAGCCGCACCTGGGGCACCACACTGGTTTTCGTCCTCGTCGCTGTGATCATGGCGGGAATCATCATGGCCCTGCTCCCCATCATCCGTCACCAGTCCTCACTGTTCATCGAATATCTGCAAAAATATGTCGAACTCCTGCAAACGCAGATCATCCCGCAGTTCTCCGCACGGATCGGCATCCACCTCGACAGCCAAAGCATTACCCATTACGCCACTGCCAACGCCCAGAAACTGGCGGGGTGGCTGGGACGCAGTCTCCAGTTAGCGCTGAGCTCCGGCTCCGGTCTGATCAGCAGTGTACTTAGTATCATTTTAGTACCGGTTCTGGGGTTCTATCTGCTACGCGACTGGCCACGTCTCATTGCTCGTATGGCCGCCCTCATTCCGCCACACTATCTGCCACTTTCCCAGCGTCTGGCCAGTGATGCGGACACCATGCTCATGGCATTTTTGCGCGGACAACTCCTGGTGATGCTGGCCCTGGGCACCAGTTACGCGATTGGCCTCAGTATGGTCGGTCTGCAAACCGCTATCCTCGTCGGCCTGGTGGCGGGACTGCTCAGTTTTGTGCCCTATCTTGGCGTCGTAAGCGGGATAACCATGGCCAGCCTCGCCATGTACGTGCAGACCGGCGCTTTTTTGCCCATCCTCTGGGTACTCATCGTCTTTGGCATCGGCCAAGTACTGGAAAGCATGGTATTCACCCCCTATCTGGTAGGGGATCGCATCGGCCTGCACCCGGTCGCTGTCATTTTTGCCGTGCTCGCGGGCGGTGAGCTCTTCGGCTTTGTCGGCTTACTGCTCGCACTACCCGTCACCGCCGTCCTCATCGCCCTGTTACGCCACCTCCACGGCTGGTATTTGCAGAGCCCTTACTACCTGGGCAAAGAGTCATAACTTATGGAAGACGTCGTTATTATCGGCGCTGGCATTTCCGGTCTGGCAACCGCCTATTTTCTCCGTAAGCGGGGTTGGAAACCCCTGCTGCTGGAAGCAGGCGCCAAGCCAGGCGGCAACCTGCAAAGCCGACAGGAGGAAGGCTTTCAGCGGGATATGGGACCCAACTCGCTCCTGCTCAAAGGCCAGATCGTCCCGGAATGGCTTCGCGAACTGCAGTTAGAAGAAGAGGTCGTCGAAGCCAACCCACTCGCCCAGCGCCGCTATATCCTTAATCGCCATCGGCAACCCGTCGCACTGGGACCGGGTGTGCTTTTCGGCAGCAGCCTGCTGAGCTTGCGCGGCCGCCTGCGTCTCCTTGGCGAGCCTTTTCGGCCACCGCGTCGGGCGCAGACGGGTGAGGAAAGCGTTGCTGACTTTGTGCGGCGGCGACTCGGGGATGAAGCGCTCACCTGGCTGGTCGACCCCTTCGTCTCTGGTGTCTTTGCCGGCAATCCCGCACGTCTTTCGGTACAGGCTACCCTGCCCCGCCTGGTGGCGCTGGAGCAGGACGGTGGCTCACTCCTCCGCGGCGCGCTGCGCGCCCGGAACAAGAAATCGCCCGCCACCCCGAAAACCCGTCTTATTTCTTTTCGCGAAGGTTTACAGGCCCTCCCGCTCAGGGTCGCCAGCACACTCGGCGATGCTCTGCGTTGCAACACCCCAGTCGATCAATTGCGTAATAGCGATGACATTTGGCAGGTCAGCAGCGGCAACCAATCCTGGCAAAGCAAACGGCTCATTCTTGCCCTGCCCGCAGGCGCTGCGGCCGAGCTGATCGCGCCAACGGACGCTGCACTTGCCCGTGAACTGGACGCCATCCCTTATCCCGCAGTCGGCAGCCTGTCCATTGGCTTTCAGCGCGCACAGGTACAACATCCGCTGGATGGTTTTGGCATGCTCATTCCGCGGGTCATGGGTCTGGAAACACTGGGGGTGCTCTTCTCCTCCACCCTCTTTCCCGGGCGCGCGCCGGCGGATCAGATATTGCTGACCGCCTTTATCGGCGGCAGTCAGAATGACATTTCCGGACGTAGCGATGATGATCTGCTGGCGACCGCATTACACGAAATCAACCCACTGCTGGGTATCAGCGGCAAGCCCGTTTTCAGCCGCTGCCAGACCTGGCCAAAAGCCATCCCGCAATACGAAATCGGGCACCTGGATCGGGTAAGGCGGATCGACGCCCTAAGCGCCCGGTACCCCGGGCTGTACTTCCGGGCCAACTGGCGGGAGGGCGTCGCGCTGGGAGACTGTATGGAAGAGGCTTACCGGTTCAGTCAGGATGCCGACTGGCAGCACTGAAATTAGTGTCTGGGGTTGGGGCGAGCGCCGCAACCAGGGTATCCATCGCCGTATCCTGGGGCTTCGCAACTGCCCTTGGTGTCGCCGTGCTATTGAGCGCGACAGCGGACTTATACCGGGCATCGGCGCTAACCGATTCCAATTTGCGCCGAAATCCGGGCACATTCCCAACGATCTCTACGGGCGTCCCCACCTGCACCATCGCGGCGATTTGCTGTGCATCCCAATTTGACAAGGCCACGCAACCGGCGGTCCAGCGCCCAGGAAATACCTTGCTCTGAGGATCATCAGCAAATTGCGGACCCATGCCGTGAATGCCTATTTCACCGCCCAGCGGGGTATTTTGTGGCGGCGTCTGCCCGGCGTCGACAGCGTCGACAATGGCGCGATATTGCGCCTTATTGATAATGCCCTCACGCAACCCCCACGCCGCATTTTCCCGGTTGGGATAGGTCAAACCCATGAAAGGGCCATAGCGCGTTCCCCGGCTCACCCAGCCGATGTGATAACGCCCCATCGGGGTGACGTCATCCCCTCGTGTCCGTCTGGAAGCTGCGCCATTGAAGCCGATGGCCACCGGGTAGGTCGCCAACACGGTATTACCCTTGTAGATCGTCAGGAAGTGCGTGGTAGTCGAAATGATGATATGCACCGATTGGGTGACGGGCGCAGCGCTTGCCGGAGAAACCACGGGCGCCACCGGCTGAACAACCGGCGGGGGAATCTGTGCGGCATAGTAGGCCACCGAATGCACTGGCGCAGAGGGCAGATGTGTCGTCGCGCAACCCGCCAATCCCAGAGCACCCGGCACCACCCCCAATAGCCCCCATCTCTTGAATTTGCGTATCACTCCCACATCCCCCGATTGTTTCCACTCACACAGTCTCATAATATACCGGAAGTCTGATCGCAAGGTCCATGATCTTCTGGCGGATTTCCGCTAACCCACCTGCCCATACCCTAGCCGGTTCCCCAGCCAGCGTTGCACGAGAGCCTGCGCCGCATCAGGATCTTCCTGCAGCAGTTGATCCGCCAATGCAGGCACGAAAGCCAGCAGGGCTTCGTCACGCAGGATATCTGCGACGCGCATCTGCAGGATGCCCGTCTGCCGCGTGCCGAGATACTCGCCCGGTCCGCGCAGTTCCAGGTCTTTGCGCGCGATGACAAAGCCGTCATGGGTTTCGCGCATCACCCGCAAACGCTCTCGCGCCCGGTTACTCAGGGGTGGATGATAGAGCAGGATACAACTGCTCTGCTGCGCCCCTCGCCCCACCCGCCCCCGCAACTGGTGCAGTTGCGCCAGACCCAGACGCTCCGCATGCTCAATAACCATGAGACTGGCGTTGGGAACATCCACCCCCACTTCGATCACCGTCGTCGCCACCAGAATGCATACCGCGCCTGACTGAAAGGCTGCCATCACTTCCGCCTTTTCTGCGGCGCGCATCCGTCCGTGGATCAGCCCGATGTTCACACCGGGCAAGGCCATTTGCAGCTCTGCAAAACTCGCCTCCGCCGCCTGCAACTCGAGAATTTCCGATTCCTCAATCAGCGGACAAACCCAATAGATTTGCCGCCCCTCTTCCAGCATGTGTTGCATCCGTCCGATCAGTTCGGGCCGACGACTGTCAGGCATCACCAGGGTTTCCACGGGGGTGCGCCCGGGCGGCAGCGCATCAATGACCGACACCTCCAGATCCGCATGCACTGTCATCGCCAGGGTTCGCGGAATCGGCGTAGCGGTCATCACCAGCAGGTGGGGCATGGTCATGGTGCCTTTCTCCAGCAATTGCCTGCGTTGCTCCACGCCAAAGCGGTGTTGCTCATCGATGATGACCAGCCCGAGACGAGCAAACTCCACCCCCTCTTGAAACAGCGCCTGCGTCCCCGTCACCAAACCAAGCCTGCCATTGGCGAGGGCTTCCAGGATCTCGCGGCGGGCGCGCGGCGAGCGGCTACCCACCAGATAACCCACGTCCCGGTCCAGCGGTTCCAACCATTGCCGAAAGCGCGTATATAATTGTTCTGCAAGGATCTCGGTCGGCGCCATCATGGCTACCTGATACCCGGCCTCCAGTGCGGTCAGCGCCGCTGCCGCCGCGACCAAGGTTTTGCCGGAGCCCACATCCCCTTGCAATAAGCGACGCATGGGCTGCTGGCGCGCCAAGTCGGCGTTAATCTCCGCAATCACCCGCTCCTGTGCTCCCGTCGGTACGAAAGTCAAATGCGTCAGAAAATGCCGCCACAACTGCCCTTTACTGAGTAGACAGGGGGCATTCTGCATCATCCCCGACTGCCGCGTCTGACGCACCGCCAAATGATTCGCCAGCAACTCCTCCAGCGCCAGCCGCTGCCAGGCGGGATGCTGCGGCGAGGGAATCTCGTCCGCACTTTCATGCAGCAAACGCAGCCCTTCGCGCAGACTGGGCCACTGCGGAGGCAGTCGATTTTCAAGGTAATCTGGAAGCTGGTCGAGAAGGGTCAGGGCTTGCGCTACCCAGCGCCGCCATTGCGCCTGAGTAACGCCTTCACTACTGGGATAAAAAGGGGTGAGGTGACGCGGAGCGCGAAACTGAGGGACATCCGCCATCTGCCATTCTGGATGCACCATTTCAAGGCCGTGAAAGCCGCCGCGCAATTCTCCGAAACACCAGAGCTGCCGCCCGACCTGCCATTGCCCACGCAGGGCCGCTACCATGTGAAAGAGCCGTATGAGCAGACGTCCACTGCCATCACTCAAAGTCACCAGCCATTGTTCCCGTCGCCCACGCTGGTGATCGACACGGACAATTTCACCCAGTACGGCGCACTCCTGACCGGGCTGCAAGGCCGTCATAGGGGATATGTGGCGGCGATCCTGATAACGACTGGGCAGATGAAACAGGATATCCTGCACCCGCCACAGGTCCATGCGCTGTAAGCGCTGGACCAGAGCGGGGCCGACCCCGCGCAATGCTGAGACGGAACTCTGTAGATACGGTCCCGTCTTCGCAACCACCATGCTAGTCGGCGCGCGGCAGGGCCTCGCGACGCGCCCATTCCGCGAGAAGCTCGTCAAGATCGACATGATGCATGATGGCTACCCCCCCCAGCGTTTCACGATCAGCAATAAAGCATTCTCCGCAATGAATACCGCGCTCTTCCAGCAACGAAACCAATACCGGATGTGTCTGCAGCAGCTCGCGCATGGGCTGGGCAAGGGCTTCCGCGCGCTCCATCTCAGTGCTCCTTGTCCAAGGCAACAATGCCGTCTATTTCTACCTGCGCGCCACGCGGCAGAGCAGCCACCTGTACCACCGCACGCGCCGGATAAGGTGGCGTGAACGCCACCTCCATGGCCTGATTTACCTGCGCAAAATGGCCGAGATCCACCAAATAGACCTGCAATTTGATCGCATCCTGCAGACGCCCACCCGCTGCTTCGCAGACTGCCTGCAGGTTATCCAGCACTCGCCGGATCTGCAGGGCGACGTCGCCTTCTACCATCTGCCCGGTTCTAGGGTCCAGGGGAATCTGACCCGAAAGGTAGAGCAGGCCGTCATGCACCATACCCTGACTATAAGCCCCGATAGCCTGAGGTGCCGAATTACTCTGAACTGGAACTGGCATAGATTAAACTCCTTGTTAGCCTTTGACCCGCTGTACCCGAGATACCATCGGCAGACTACGCAAACTCCGCATGATTTTAGCCAGGTGATCACGATCGTGTGCCTGTATGGTAAAGGTGATGCCCGTATAGAGTCCATCCTGGGGCTCGATGTCCACATGATCAATATTGGAATCTTCATCGGAAATCAGGGTGGCAACGCGGGCCAGCACACCACGCGCGCTCTCCGCTACCACCCGGATCATCACTGGAAATTCACCTTGAGCTTCGGGGTCCCACTGCACATCCACCCAACGGTCGCGGCGTTTGCGCCACTCGCGGATATTGTGACAATCATGGGTATGCACCACCACGCCTTTGCCAGCACTGATAAAACCCAAAATAGGATCGCCGGGGATAGGTCGACAGCAACGCGCCAACGTCACCGGCATCCCCTCTGTCCCTCGAATCAACAGTGGCTTTTTGGTGGCCACCTCACGGTTGAGCCGGCTCGGTAACAATTGACTTACCGCCTGCCCCAGACGACGCGCGGTCTGCGCCAGTTTCCCGCGATCTTCTTCCTCAGGTAACAATTTGTGGGCCACCACCAACGGGAAGACCTCGCCCATACCAATAGCTGCGAGCAATTGTCCCTCATCCTGAACATTGAACGTCGTCAGTACCCGCCGAAAATCGGCCGCTTCAACTTGTTGGAGGTTAGCGCCCAGACTATGCATCGCCTTTTCCAGCAGGTTGCGACCCAACACTTCGGCATCGCCGCGCTGAATGGTCTTCAGATAAGCACGCACGCTGCTGCGCGCTTTGGCGGTCACCACCACATCCAGCCAGCCGGGCTGCGGATGTGCCGAAGCTGCCGTGACAATTTCTACTTTATCCCCGTTATTCAGAGGGCTGCGCAACGGCACGTACATATCATTGACCTTAGCGGCCACTGCCTGGTCACCAATATCCGTATGCACCGCATAGGCAAAATCCACCGCCGTCGCGCCACGCGGCAAACTGAGAATCTTGCCCTTGGGGGTAAACACATAGACCTCATCAGGAAACAGGTCGAGCTTAATGCTCTCCAGGAACTCCTGAGAGTCCCCCCCCTGTATCTGTAGCTCCAGCAAACGCTGCAACCAGGCGCGCGCCTGCGTTTCGGCATGTGCGTTATTCGAGCCCGTCTTATACAGCCAATGCGCCGCCACCCCCGCTTCGGCGACCCGGTGCATATCCCCGGTGCGGATCTGGACCTCTACCGGATGTCCAAAGGGGCCCAGCAGCACGGTGTGCAGGGACTGATATCCATTGGATTTGGGGATGGCGATATAATCTTTGAAACGCCCGGGAATCGGCCGATACAGACTATGAACAATGCCCAAAACGCGATAGCAGGCATCCACATCGGCGACAATGACCCGGAAGGCATGGAGATCGTGGATGGCACTGAAGGGCATACCCTTCTTCTGCATCTTGCTATAAATACTGTAAACGTGTTTCTCACGACCGCTGACCTGTGCTGCCAGCCCCTCCTGCCGAAGACGGTCCTCCAGGGCATGTTCAATTTTTTGCACCGCTTCCTTGCGGTTACCACGCGCTGCCTTTACGGCCTCATTGAGGGTGTGCCAACGCTTGGGGTAGAGATGGGAGAAGGCCAACTCCTCCAACTCAATACGAATAGCGTGAATACCCAGACGTTGCGCGATGGGCGCATAAATATCGAGGGTTTCCCGGGAAATACGTCGCCGCTTCTCCAGCTTCATCACACCCATGGTGCGCATATTGTGTAGACGATCGGCCAGTTTTATCAGTACCACCCGAATATCCCGGGACATGGCCAGAAACATCTTGCGAAAGTTCTCGGCCTGTGCCTCTTCACGGGTTTCGAAACGGACCTGCCCGAGCTTGCTGACCCCGTCCACCATCTCCGCCACTTCTGGCCCGAAGCGCTCGATGATGCTTTCCTTGCTGATGTGGCAATCTTCAATCACATCATGGAGCAAGGCGGCTTGAATGGTGAAAATATCCAGTTGCAGTTCGGCGAGAATGCAGGCTACCGCCACCGGATGATGAATATAGGGTTCACCACTACGCCGGGTTTGTGCTCCGTGCGCCGTAGCCGCCAACTCGTAGGCTTCACGCGCGCGCACGACCTCTTCGGGCGTCATGTATTGCTGGAGCAACGCGCGTAGTGGCGCGCAAGGATCCTCTAAAGCTGGAGAAACCGGCGGCAGACGCAGCACCTCGCCCACCGCTGTCGCCAGGGGTAGTTTCGGCACCGCTGTGCCTAGCTCGCTTTCACTCGCCAGCGACATCCTCAGCTCCAGCCGCTTCGCGGTTCACCGCACCAGGGAAGTTGGGTAATGGTGGCGGCATCTGCTCGTCCAGTATCGCCCGGCTCACCTTGCCAGCTGCCACTTCGCGCAGCGCAACGACCGTATTTTTGTCACGTCCCGGCTCCACTCCCGGCACAGCGCCAGAGGCCAGTTGCCGCGCCCGTCGCGCCGCTACCAACGTCAACTCAAAACGATTATCCACATGCTCCAAACAATCTTCTACTGTTACTCGTGCCATCGTCTATTCACCTTTTATCAATTCAACCGCTCATACCGAGAAGGCTCTTTAATCGTTGATGCTGTGCATGCTGCTGGTAACCCAACCGCAAATGCTCGGCATGGACAATACATTGCAAGTCGGCTAACGCATCCTGGAAGTGGTCATTCACCACCAGATAATCAAACTCGTCATAATGCAACAACTCTTCACGTGCTGCCGTCAGCCGGTGCTCGATAACCGTCTCCGAGTCCTGGCCACGGCCGCGCAAACGTTCCGCCAAGGTGGCGACAGACGGTGGCAGGATAAAAATACTGACCGCCTGCCCCGGCAATCTTTCCCGCACCTGCCGCGCGCCTTGCCAGTCGATCTCCAGCAGACAGTCGGTCCCAGCGAACAGCTGACTCTTCACCCAAGGTTCACTGGTGCCATAACCATTGCCATGCACTCGGGCATACTCCAGAAACTCACCCCGCTCCGCCATGGCCGTGAAGGTCTCCATGGGAACGAAATGATAATCCGTCCCCTCTACCTCTCCCGGCCGCGGGGGCCGGGTGGTGTAAGAGACGGAGGTGCGCAATTGCGGAATCGCCGCCACCAGCGCCCGGGCCAGACTGGTCTTTCCCGCCCCGCTGGGTGCCGAAACAATCCACAGGATACCGCGTTCTGCTCCACCCGTCATTGGCTTTTCACTCCACATTCTGTACCTGCTCCCGCATCTGTTCGATAAGCACTTTCAGCTCTACCGAGGCAAAAGTCACCTGACTATCTCCGGCCTTGGAAGCGAGCGTGTTGGCCTCTCGATTGAGCTCCTGCATGAGGAAATCCAGGCGTCTGCCAACGGCCTCCTGCCGCTGCAAGATGCGCCGCAATTCAGTCAGATGAGTGTCCAAACGGTCCAGCTCCTCCGCTACGTCCTGACGTTGCAGATAAAAGAGCAGCTCCTGTTCCCAACGCCCCGCGTCCACCTGCTGTGCCAGTTCCTGCAGGCGCGCCTGTAAACGTTCGCGCAGCGCCTTTTCCAGCTCGGGCAAATGGTTGCGTAACGCTGCCGTCTGCCCGGCAACCGCATCCACACGACTCAGTAACAGTTGTGCCAAAGCAGCACCCTCCCGCTCCCGCGCCTCCTGCAACTCGGTTAACGCCAGGTCCAGCAGCGCCAGCGCTTCTGTTTCCAACACCTCCGCGTCCGTATCCGTACCAGATGCCTGCACCAGACCCGGCCAGCGCAGTGCATCCCACGGATTAAACACGGTCTCACCCAGTTCCCAGATGGCATTCAGTTCCGCATGGAGTCCGTGTAGTTCCGTCGCCAGTGTCGTATTAAGGCGCAACGATCCACCCGCCGCAGGTTGAAAACGCAGCCAGACATCCACCCGCCCGCGCACCAGCGTTTTTTGCAAGCGTGCCCGTACCGCTGTTTCGAGGGCGCTCAAGCCCTCGGGCAGGCGCAGACCGACATCAAGAAAACGGTGATTTACGGTACGCAGCTCCCAAACCAGCGTGCCCCAAGCCCCGTGACTTTCACAGCGGGCGAACCCGGTCATACTGCATATCATTTTGTTGGCTCCCCAGCGCAATCCTGCTCACGAAAAAGCAGGCATCCTTGCATAAACTAGCATACGGCTGCCAGTCCGGCGACCTCTGCACGCGCTTGCCGAGTGCAAAATACCGATTAAGCGGCCTTGACGCTGTCGGAATCCAGAACTAAACCTAAAGAACTAAACCTAAAAAATTGGGCTGCCGGTTCTAGCGTCAACGCATCCAGTTGGCGAATCCGACCATTACGATAACTGCGGGAGAGTGTCACATGATAGGCTCGAAAGAAATGCTGTTCGAATGGGATGAGTGGAAAACGCGGGCAGTGGCGCTGGGGGTCGCGGAGGATCTGGCCGAACTGGGCAAAAAGATCATGCGCGATGCCTATATGCAGCGCTGGCCCGAAGCCGTGCTCGGCGACTGCGGCTGGGATGACGATGGTTTTGGGATGCTGGCCTTGGCACGCGCAAAACCCGCTGAAGCTCGCCGTGATTGGGAACGGCTATATGCGCACCATCATCGCCGGCCCGCCTGCCCGGTAGAGGCGAGCCACCATCGCCCTAATAAGGCCATGGTGCGAACCACCGCTCCACTGCTGGTTCACCCCCGGAAACAGGAAGAGAACAGACCCTGAAATCTACAAACGCACCCAGAGCAAACGCCAGAGGATAACAGGCAAGGAAATCGCACCGACATAGTGACCAACGATGCGTTCTTGCCCGTTCACCCGTAGGGAGGTGGGCGCCAGCTACGTTTACTGGGTCAGGCCGGCGTAGAGCATGGGCAAACGCTCCGGCAGGCGTTCCACATGGTCGATCACCTGATAATTGCGCGCCCCGAAAATCCGCGACACATACTCATCGGCGTGGGGATCAAGGCTCAGACAATAGGTCATCACCCCGTCCCGCCCCAATTCCTCCACAGCCCGCCTCGCGTCGTAGCGCAGATACTGCGGATCGCGTACATCAATATCCGCTGGCTCGCCATCGGTAATAACCAGCAACAGTTTTTTCGATTGCCGCTGATGACGCAGGTAGTGCCCGGCATGGCGTAAGGCCGCCCCCATGCGCGTGGAAAGCTTGCCGGTCATACCCGCAATACGCCCCATGGCCTCATCGCTATACGCCTCGTCAAAGTCTTTAAAGCGGTAATATGCGACATCATGCCGCCCATCGGAATGAAATCCGTGAATGGCAAAGGGATCACCAATACGGTTCATGGCGTCGGCGAGCAGTGCCGTCGCATCCCGCGTAAGCTGGAGGATAGTGTCTTCCGAACCATGGACCTTGTCGTTGGTCGACTCGGACAGATCCATCAATACCAGCACGCTGAGATCGCGCACCTTGCGCAAGTTACGCATGTGGATACGGGTATCCGGCGCCAGACCCATGCGGATATCGACCAGTGCGCGCACCGCCGCTTCCATATCGATCTCATCGCCATCTTCCTGTTTGCGCAGACGCTGCACACCCTGTGGTTGCAATGCCTCGATCAGGTATCTGAGCCGACTGGAGACCGGCTTGTACTTGTCCAGCACCTCACGCACATCGCGCACATCGCCGATCCTGGGCCGACGCTCCAGCACCGTTACCCAGTGCGGGCGATTGGTCTGAATCTGATAATCCCACTCCGGATAATGGTAGGGATCAGAAACCGGCTCCTTGCCTTCCATTTGGTTGTAACTCAGCCCCATATCTTCGTAGGGGAAAAGCTCGGATTGCAGCACCCAGACTTCCTGGGCGTCGTCACCGGCCAACTCGGTATCAATCTCGTTGACCATTTCCATGACACTGACATATTTCCGCACTTGGGCGCCGGGAAGGATAGTCGCTTCACTTTCCCAGTCGATTTCCTCAAACTCCCAAATATAGCGGTTATCGTCCCGATAGGGGATATCGGGGATGTCGGTACGGGCATGGTAAGTCATCTTTTCCTTACGCAGGGTGTCCGCCAGTCGCACCCCCAAATCCCAGGAAAGTTGTGGATCGTCCCAGCGGGCCTTTGCCTCCTCAAAGGTTTGCCGACCCTCCTGCACCCAGACATTGTCGTCCTCATAGGCGGGATCAATGATTGCCCGCGCCAGTCGGGAAAACAGCTCCCCCATAGTGGCCACCGGCCCGGCCACCGCAGTGTGAAAAGGCATCCAGATTGCGCGCAGTCCGGGGAAGGCGCGCATGGCCAGTGCCTCCACCCGTGCATCTTCCAGCAAACCGATTACGGCCATCTGCTCAGGGTTGAGTGCCTCAGCCGAGATCGCCTTGTGCATGTAAGCCACATGCGCGGCGGCGTGAGCCGCCACGGCGCGATAGCGGGTCATCCCATCGATGCCTTCCCAATCATCGTAGGCGTCGGGAAGATGGATGAAAATCCCTTCGATATAAGGCCGGTAACCTTCGCGGTCTTCAAAGTCACCGCTGGTCGGGCGCAGGAAGAAATCCCGTCCCCATAATGCCCTCAAATACATACGCAGACGACGCTGAATGTCAACAAAAAGCGTGCCTTTACGCTCCTGCTGGAGCATAGCCAGGGCTTCCGGACTTTTCAGGGAAAAGTAGGCAATCTGCGCCGCAAAGTCTGTACGATGGGCGTGTGCACCCCAGAGTGCCCAGCGCCGCAAACCACCCAGCGTCAAATAGCCAAAAAGCTGGTCGATATTTTCCAGCATGGGTCGCAGCGCGCGCGGCACTTGCGCAAGCAGGCGGTCCAACATGCCGAGATAGCTTTTGAAGAGCTCCAGATCGGCCAGACGGTTGGCGGCTGTCGGACTGGTGGACACCACAGCCTCCAGTACCGCACCGCTGGTTTTGGACGCCATTTTCATAACGGCACCCACCAGTTCCCAGACGGCATCTTCTCCCATTTCGCGGGCGACGTGAGGGGCTGCATCCAGATAACTGCTCACCAAACCATCGCCCTTGCCCAGAGATCGCAACCCCATGGCACCATCCAGGTATCGATCCAGACCGGCAGGACTAAAAATTCGGGCAGCTTCTTGCCAGTTACTCTGCAGGATGGCCTGGCTTTCATCGCCAAAAGCCTCCAGCAATTCTGCATAATCTTCCAGATGTTTCATGCGTCCTCCATGATCGTCGGGCCCTCTGCACTGCTAGGCGAACGTGAGAACTCAGAAGTACGTGGTCACCGCCGCATCCAACGCGTCGCGCATGTCGGGGTCATCGGTAATCGGACGTACCAAGGTCACCCGGCACGCGGCCTTCGCCTCAACACCCTTGTTGATCAAGGAGCCTGCGTAGACCAACATACGGGTGGAGATGCCTTCATCCAGGCCGTGTCCTTTCAGATTGCGGGCACGTTCGGCAATGGAAACCAGCTTTCCGGCAACCTCCTTGCTGACACCAGTCTCGTGAGAGACAATTTCCGTTTCAATTTCGTGATCTGGATAGTTGAAATCCAGGGCCCCAAAACGCTGCTTAGTCGACTGCTTCAGATCCTTCATGAGGCTCTGATAGCCCGGATTGTAAGAAATCACCAATTGGAAATCGGGATGTGCCTGCACCAGCTCGCCCTTCTTTTCCAGGGGAAGCACACGGCGGTTATCGGTCAGCGGATGGATGACCACAGTGGTGTCCTGACGAGCCTCCACCACCTCATCCAAATAGCAGATAGCGCCCAAACGGGCCGCCATGGTCAGCGGCCCATCCTGCCAGCGGGTGCCTTGCGGGTCGAGCAGGAAACGTCCGACCAGGTCAGAAGCCGTCATATCCTCATTGCAAGCCACCGTAATCAACGGCTTGCCCAACTTATGGGCCATATACTCCACGAATCGGGTCTTGCCACAACCCGTGGGACCCTTGAGCATCATCGGCATGCGCACGCTGTAAGCGGCTTCGTAAAGCGCTACTTCATCACCAGTAGCGCGGTAATAGGGTTCTTTTTTGATGCGATATTCGGCCAGCTGGTCGTTCATGAGATGATTCTCCTCGGGCAGGGAAACACGGCACTTGACGGGAACATTCACGCTATCAGCAATCTGGAGGGATAGCAGGGGATGTTCTCGACAAGCGCCGCACCGGCTCAGCGCAAAAAGTCTGAGCGGTACGGCACGGGGCTTATACGGTCTTGCCCCGATAGACTACCAGGGAGGTACCCTGGGACTGCTTGAAGTTGTCATAGCCGACGATACGGACGTGGTTATGGGGATTCGCCTTATGGCACGCTTCCGCTTCTTTCAGGATAGTGTCCACGTCGGTTTCGCCGAACATGGGCAACTTCCACATATACCAATAGTTGCCGAAGGCGTTTTCCGGTTCGGTATGTTCTACCGCCGGGTTCCAGCCCTTGGAAACAATGTACGCAACCTGTTGACGGATCTGCTCCGCGGTCAGGGCGGGCAGGTAAGACAGTGTCTCGAACTTCCGGCTCGCCGGATCGGAGAGACGGGATTTATAATCTTGCACTTCACTCATAAAAAGCTCCTAGGCATCAAGACGTGCCCACCGGCGCGGGGATCCAAGCACCCCCGCCAGGGTACACGATAAACCTGCTTATTTGTGGGCAACGTCCAGCTTGTCGACCGTATCGAACTCGAACTTGATCTCTTTCCACGTTTCCATGGCAATCTTGAGTTCGGGAGAATGCTTGGCGGCCTCGGTGAGCACAGCCTTGCCTTCCTTCTCAATAGCCACACCACGGTTGCGGGCTTCCACACAGGCTTCCAGCGCGACACGGTTGGCAGCGGCGCCGGCCGCATTGCCCCAGGGGTGACCCAGGGTGCCGCCACCGAACTGCAACACCGAATCATCACCAAAGATGGTGACCAGCGCCGGCATGTGCCAAACGTGGATACCACCAGAAGCGACCGGCATCACGCCCGGCATGGAGCCCCAGTCCTGGTCGAAGAAAATACCGCGGCTGCGATCTTCCTTGATGAAACCATCCCGCATGATGTCGATCCAGCCCAGGGTCGCCTCACGGTCGCCTTCGAGCTTGCCTACCACCGTACCGGAGTGCAGATGATCGCCGCCAGACAGGCGGAGAATCTTGGTCAGCACACGGAAGTGGATGCCGTGATGGGGGTTACGGTCGAGCACCGCATGCATGGCGCGGTGAATATGCAGGAGCATGCCATTGTCGCGACACCAGTTGGCCAGACCCGTGTTGGCGCAGAAGCCGCCGGTAATGTAATCGTGCATGATGATGGGTGCGCCGATTTCCTTGGCGTACTCCGCACGCTTGTACATTTCCTCCGGAGTCGGGGCGGTAACATTCAGGTAGTGCCCCTTACGCTCGCCGGTCTCAGCCTCGGCCTTCTGGATGGCTTCCATGACGAAGTCGAAACGCTGCCTCCAGCGCATGAAAGGCTGGCTGTTGACGTTCTCGTCGTCCTTAGTGAAGTCAAGTCCACCACGCAAGCCTTCATAGCAGGCGCGACCATAGTTCTTGGCCGACAAACCCAGCTTGGGCTTGATGGTGCAGCCCAGCAATGGACGACCATACTTGTTCATGATGTCGCGTTCGACCTGAATCCCGTGGGGTGGCCCACCGCAGGTTTTGACGTAAGCGATGGGGAAACGGACGTCTTCCAAGCGTAGCGCACGCACCGCCTTGAAGCCGAAGACGTTACCAACCAGCGAGGTGAAGACGTTGACCACAGAACCTTCTTCGAAAAGGTCGATGGGGTAGGCGATAAACGCATAGAAACAGGTATCATCGCCAGGAACGTCTTCGATCCTGTACGCACGACCCTTGTAGTAGTCGAGATCGGTGAGGAGATCGGTCCACACCGTGGTCCAGGTACCGGTAGAAGATTCGGCGGCAACCGCAGCAGCGGCTTCCTCACGATCTACGCCCGCCTGGGGAGTAATTTTGAAGACCGCAAGGATATCGGTATCCTTGACGTTGTAATCTGGTTCCCAATAGGTGTTCCGGTAATCCTTCACACCCGCGTTATAGGTCTTGACGGCCATAATGCCACCTCCATGCAGTTGCCCGACGCCGGTGCCTCCGGCGCAATCGCTACGTCTGCAGCGATGGAGTGACTATAGTGTTCACAAGCCATAAACACTAATCACTATTAATTATTTTTCTCATAAGCACAAACTGATGCAATGATCGCCGGGGAGTTTTTTTGGCGCTGGGATAGGGCGTATCTACCAGGGCAGCACTCTTGGCGTTACCTTGTTCGCGTGCCATCATCCACCAAGTTAGGAGCACATGACCGCTGCAAATCTTCGCCAAAAAGCTGCGGCATGATTTCTGCCCACACATGGACAGAAATCCCGGTATCCTCGTGTCCAAGTCGGACTTTATTTAACTCATTGTTTGCTGTCTAATACTCTCCACGCCATGGCAACAAGGTTAATAAATATGCGCATCTGTATTCTGGGTGGGGACGGTTATCTAGGATGGCCTACGGCTATGCACTTTTCGGCGCGTGGGCATAAAGTATTAGCTGTTGATAATATGATCAAGCGCCATTGGGAAGCCGTGGTTGATGTAGCTCCCCTGGAGCCCACCCCGCTTCTTCAAGGCCGTGCCGTTCATTGGCATGGGAAAACCGGCAAAGTGATTGAAGTGGTCGTGGGCGATATTGCTACCGACCCGGAATTACTGCAACGCATTTGCCGGGATTATCAGCCGGACGTTATTATTCATTATGCGGAGCAGCCTTCGGCACCTTACTCCATGATGAATCAGAATGCTGCCATACATACTCAGCAGAATAATATCATCGGCACCCTCAATGTGATGTTTGCCATGCATGATCATTGTCCTCAGGCGCACCTTATCAAGCTGGGCACGATGGGTGAATATGGCACCCCGAACATCGACATAGAAGAGGGCTGGATCGAGATCGGGCACAAAGGCCGAAAAGACCGGATGCTTTATCCTAAAAAAGCGCATTCTCTCTACCATTTGTCCAAGGTCGCTGACTCCAATAATTTGGAGTTTGCCTGTCGCGTATGGAATCTCGCGGTAACCGATTTAAATCAAGGTGTTGTCTATGGTATAGATACACCAGAAATGGACAACGATCCAGACCTGCGCACCAGCTTTTACTACGATGACATTTTTGGTACCGTTTTGAATCGTTTCGTCGTGCAAGCTGCTATCGGTCATCCGCTCACTATTTATGGCAATGGTGGTCAAACACGTGGATACCTCAACATTCAGGATACTCTCCAGTGCGTAGAATTAGCCGCCTTACATCCAGCAAAAGCAGGAGAGTTCAGGGTTTTTAATCAGTTTACCGAACAATTCTCCATTATGGATATTGCCGGAAAGATCCAAAAGGTTTCTGGCACACGTGATCTCGATGTAGCCATCAACCATCTACCCAATCCCAGGGAAGAGATGGAACAACACTACTACCATGCGATTCACACAGGACTTCCAGAACTGGGTCTCAAACCCCATATGTTAACCGACGATGTGATCGCGCACATGCTAGATCGTGCCATATCTGCCAAGGATAATGTTCGCCGCGTGGGGCTCTTACCGCGCGTCACTTGGAAGCACGGCATGGATGACAAGCAGATAATACAAGCCTCTCGTGAATAGGCGAAGCTTTATGTCTGCCATGATGACTCTTACGGGGGTAATAGGTCTACCACTGTCCAGCATGGCATCAAAGGATGGTTTTTTCGCCATTCCCAAGAGTCTTTGGGTATGGAAAACCCCCCTGGTTGATATCAAGAAAGTTGCCACCTTTTCAAAAAACTATGGGTTTAATACAGTTTTCTATTCAGTTCCACCAGCGGATAGGGGTAGTTTACCCGCATTGCAATCAGCATTACGCTTTCTGAAAGAATGCGGAATATCAGCTTATGTGGTTGGGGGCACTCCCGCTTGGGCGCAACATCAGAATCTACCAAGTTCCTTTCAATCCCTCCTAAACCTGGCTGGTCAGGGGGCTAATGGGATCTGTTTGGATGTCGAACCGCAAGACTCATACGCATGGAAGATGTCTCTGGATCATCAGGCGATTGGAATGGATTACTTAAACTTCCTACAGAATGCAGTCGCACGTACCAAATCTAATGGATTAGCTACTTGTGTATCCACTGTGCCTGCATTCAACAACCTTTCCATTTCTCATACTGGGGACAACATCCTTGGTGCGGTGACATCTATCGTCCAGGCGCAGGTGCTCATGGCATACCGATCTAATCCCAGTGCGGCATTACGTGTCGCCAACCGATCCCTTGAAACGATAGCTGCCATGAAAGGCAAATTCTGGTTCGGGGTCACTACTAAAGTTGGCGTATCTAGTGCAATTAGTTATGCGGGAAATACGGCCGATAACTTCCAGCATGCGATGACAACCTTGGATAGTATGCTCAGGAACAAATCTGGCTATCTTGGTATCGCCATCAATGACTACCAATCATTGCGAACACTGATGGGGAGATAAGCCGTGCTATTCCGCAAGTCATCTCCTAACGCACAAAACATACCGGTCAGGAAGTCACACTTTCCGAGACATGTAGCGCGCTATATTTTATTCGCAATCATTGCTGTGTTGCTGTTTTATTTTTTCTTGCCACCATTTTCTAATATCCGCGTGATGGGAATCGTCAATGGCAATCTCACTCCAGTTAGCCCTATATTTCTATCTCGCATCGATCAGGAGATGGTGTCCTGCGATACTATGGTGCATCGTGGCCAATCACTGGCTTTGGTAAGCAATGAACTTTTGGCGGACCAATACCAGCAAAACCAGTATAATGCCGAAAAGGCAATCGCCCTTGCTCGTAATGGGGCAAGCAACGGTGTCGCCGAAGCCCAGGCTGCAGCCACAGCAGCACAATATACTGCTCACGCTGCAATAGCGAACTGCTCACGATTGGCTTCGATATATACATCCACCATAAAGTTGGCCGAAGTTGAAGCCGTTAGTCCAGTTGCTGTGTCGGCAGCTCGGGACCAGCTGTTGCAAGCGCAATCTGAGGCGAGAGCTGCAGCAGCCACGGCAAAACAGATGACGTTGCAGGTAACCCAATTGCAAGTAGCAGAAAAAGCCGAAATGCTCTCTGCCGAACAGCAATTAAAATTACAACTTGCTCAAAAGACCAGTGTTTATCGCCGCCCGTTAGTTGCGCCCGTAGATGGGGAATTGCTGGACTGCCATGCTCATCCAGGTGAGATTGTGGCTGCAGGCGAGGCTCTCTTCAAAATATTTCAGCCGGAAAAAGCCTATGTGACGGCCTTCGTCCCACCTAATATGGTGAGCCACCTACATGAGCACGCGAGCGCATATATCGATATTCCTGGTGTCGGCGAAATGCCCGCTACAATCACATCAATCCAACCAGAAATAACCCAACTTCCTAAGCTTCTCACGCGATATTTTTGGGAACAACCACAGTGGACTCAATATCGTTTAGTGCGAATCACATTCGATAATCCCTCTCCAGACCAACGCGGCAATCTGCTATTTGGGGAAAGAGTGCATGTCAGGATTCCACTGGAGTCTTGGGGCAAAAGAGTCATGGAGGATTTCTGATATGCCTGAGGATAGCGAGCGACACCTAAATATTCTGCGCCGTATGCAGCTATGCGGTGGGGAATGGTTGCCAATATGGACTCCCTGCTTCTCCAAAGGCTACGTATATGATGCCAGTATCGAGTCCATGGAAATCAATGACATCCTGATACGAGATTTACAATATCTCGTGCAAAACGATTATCTTGAGAAAACCTTCTTTGAAATACTCACCCGTTGCCCAGCCTGCAACAGCCATCATGTGAACGTGCGTGAAGTCTGTGTTTCCTGCAAATCCGCTCACATAGAGGCGATTCCTCTCATTCATCACTTCCGATGTGGCTATGTAGGCCCCATTTATCTATTTGAGCGCGACGACAAGGGCGCACGGCGCTGTCCAAAATGCGAGGGCAAGCTGGAGCATTTGGGTACAGATCACGATCTTCCTGGAGAGAATCACCATTGCGTGAACTGTAATGCGTCATTTCAGTCGCCAGACGTTGAAGCATTTTGCTTGAGTTGTCAGAAACGATCACGGGGACTTGAGCTTATTCGAGAAGAAGTTGACAAATATCAGATCAGCAGCCTGGGATTTTCCGCGTTACATCGAGGTCGCTTTTTTGAAGCGGATAATGAGCGATTTTATGAAGCCGATAGTCAGATTATCCGTCATCATTTATTTATGCAGCTTTTGGAAGACGAAAGAAATCGCCAGCACCGTTATGGGATCCCTTTCAGCTTACTGTTGGTGCAACCCATGGATATGGCCGATCCCCTGACATCCATAAAAATAGTAGCGGACCGCATCGCCAGTAATTTGCGTAACACAGACCGGCTGGGGCGATTGGATAAGGAGAACCTTTTGATCGTGCTTTCTTCCTGTGATTCGGCAGGTGCCGCTATCGCGAAAACCAGATTGGTTGACAGTAGCATGCGTACGCTCAGCATCGAGACATCGCCCAAAAAAACCATTCAAGAACAAATCGAAACAGCACGCGCTTTATTGAAAAACAATGATCGGATATCTTAGCTATCTTCTGTCTTATCTGGAACCGGGGACTCTGTCACAAGTACCCAGCGCCACGGGAACACTCATTCGGTCAAAAGACCCTTATTTTTGGTTTATTACCATTGTCATGGCTCGCTTCACACTGCCAGACATTACCGCTTGGGTAATATTTATGATCCGCCCTTCAATGCTCTTTGATACTGGAAGCGTATTACAAAACAGACCGTTAGTATCTGTCATGATCGCTGGGCGTAATGTTGCCGAGGGTATTATTCCTACCATACGATCTGTACTTGGTTGTGGATATCCCAATTTAGAGATCATCTTTGTAGATGATGGATCCACCGATGGATCCGCCATGCGGGCCAGATCGCTTGAAAAGACGGGAAGACTGCGTGTCTTTGCATCAACGCAGCACAACGGCAAACCCCCCAGCCTTAACATCGGCTTAAGCATGGCACGGGGAGACTTTTTATTTATCCTCGATGCGGATTGCGAAGTGCAATATGGCTGTATTGATGCGCTCCTTAAGCCTTTTGAAGATCCTCTTGTTGGAGCCGTGGCCACCAATCTGCGGGTCCGCAATGCCCGTGAGAACATTTTGACCCGTTTCCAAGAGTGTGAGTATGCAATGAATGTAAGCATTTCCCGACTCTGGCGCGCGCGTCTTGGACTCCTCTCCATTCTTCCCGGTGCTGGGAGTATGTTTAGAGCCAAAGCGATGTTCGCTCTTGGTGGACTCGACGCAGGCCTTGGCGACGACACTGATCTTACCATGCGCTTGCGGAAGGCGCGATGGAAACTGCGATTCGCGCATGACGCCGTGGTATGGACAGATGTGCCCAACCAGTTCGGTTGGCTGTTACGCCAACGGAGCCGATGGGCACGCAATATGGTTAAGATCCGCTTACACAAACAGCTAGACATTGGTATACCTAGTCGCTTTGGTTTCAGCAACATGCTCATGACTTTGGATATCCTTATTACTCGCACTGTTATACCTATTCTAGGCTTTTCCATGGTTACATATTACACTTTATCCATGCCACTTTCTCGACCGCTATTATTGACTGGATTATATTGGATTGTGATTTTCCTGTTGGGTATTCGCTTGCTCATAGCGAATGACATTTTCCGCACACCAAATTTGCGTACATTCTGGTTGTGGCCCATTTATCCATTTTATCGGCTCCCTATCAGGGTTATTGAATTGGTTTCCATCATTAGAGAACTGCTAGGCATTTATCGGTGGCATCCTTATGTACCTAAAAGAATCTGGGATCAGACAACACATTGGTGAACGGCTTATGAATTTTAATCAAGTCATAGTGCTAATCATAGCCAGTAGCTATATGTTGCCAATGGTTGCTGATGCAAACCCATCGCTCAGTCTCCAGACAATCGAACGGATGGTGCGGAGGTCGCTACCCGTCCAAGCGGCTCTGGCCAATATCAAGGCCGCTCAGGAAAATGTCAAAGAAACTAAGGATCAAGGCGGGCTTACTCTTCATACCGGTATCAATATTGGCCAACATTATCCCTTAGTAATCAGTAATATCACGCCAAAATATTTTGGGATAGACCCACAGGTTAGCCTGAGCTATCCATTGCTTGGCGCAAACGTTGTGCAACAGGAGAAGACATATGAATCAATATCTGCGCTTTCGACAAGCCGTGCTACGTTACTGCAAACGCGATTGCAGGTAATTGATCTTGCGGACACCGCCTTTTTACTTTATTGGCAGTCGAAGGAAAGAAAACTGCTAGCTGAGAATCTTGTAGGACAAATTAAAAAATGGTCACTGGCCGCAAAAGAGGAGCGGATATCCGGCTCATGGTCACTTGCCGATGGCTTGTATTTTGATAGGGTGCAGTCCCAAGCAGTTGATGCAGTGAATCAGGCACAAATACAGGAGGAGACGGCCCTATCCGCTTTGAATTCCATTCTGGGACAAAAACTCGGACCATTTGAACCGAAATCACCCAATATTCTGCAATTTAATCAATGTCATATATCAAAGGTAAATGATGCGGCCATGGCCAGCGATCCCATGATCAAGACATTGCTGGGGCAACTAAACGCTATTCGCGCAGAACAGCATCTGGGTCCTTGGAGGTATATCGATGCAACGGCAAATGTCGGTGCCCAGTCATCTTATGATCCTGCAGGGAATCGAGCAGGATACACTATTGCAGCAGGTATTCAGGTCAATGTGCCTCTTGACGTAATTGATGCTGACAACGCTCACATATCAAAACTGGCCGCCCAGGCTGAATCTTTACAATTACAGATACTTCAAGCGCGAGCCAACGTTCACCAAAATCTTGTCGCAGCGATGGGTGATCTTCGAGTCGCAAGAGATGATCTCGTTGTAGCTCAAAAACAAGTTGCAGTGAATCAAGCAGATTGGAACAGCCTACATGCCATGATGCAGGATGGTCCCAACGATGTGTTCCGGAAGTCTATTGTTGCCCGTATGGACTGGTTTCAGGCAGAAACTATGCGCATAAATGCTATCGCCGCGGTTGCTGCTGCGGCTGCCAAGTTACGGAGACTCGATCCATCTGCGTGTGGACTATTTGCAACTTCTCCCGGATGATATGCGGAAGTTATGGTCAAGATACCACACCAATGAAATATCATGAAGGAAATCATAGACTGCAATCACTATTAATTATTTTTCTCATAAGCACGAACTGATGTAATAATCGCCGGGGAGGTTTTTTTTGGCGCTGGGATAGGGCGTATCTACCAGGGCAGCACTCTTGGCGTTACCTTGTTCGCGTGCCATCATCCACCGATGAATCCCAATCCCCTATATTCTTCGCGCTCATGACCAGCCACCACCCTCTGCGCAGCGTGCTCAAGGTGGGCAGCAATACCATGGTGTCACGCCTGTTGGGCTTTGCCCGCGACGTGATTCTGGCGCGGCTCTTTGGCGCGGGAGAAATGGCCGATGCGTTTTTTGTGGCTTTCCGTGTCCCGAATTTGTTCCGGCGCCTGTTCGGTGAGGGGGCGTTTTCTCAGTCATTCGTCCCAGTGCTGGGGGAATATCGGGCGACACGCTCTATCGAGGAGACTCAGGCTTTTGTCGCCGACGTGGCGGGCTGGCTGGCCCTTACCCTGGCGGTCGTCACCCTCGTTGGGATACTGAGTGCCAGTGCCGTTGTCTATGCCATCGCGCCCGGTTTCGCGGCCAATCCGGGCAAGTTTCACCTTACCGTAGAGCTGCTGCGTATCACCTTCCCCTACCTTTTCTTTATTTCACTGGTAGCGCTAGCCGGCGGTGTACTCAACACCTACGGGCATTTTACGGTACCGGCTTTTACGCCGGTATTCCTGAATCTCAGCATCATCGCCGCAGCGGTCTTCTGGGCGCCGCACCTGCAACAACCCGCCGTAGCAGTGGCCTGGGGTGTACTCATCGGCGGCGTGGTGCAGTTACTTTTTCAACTGCCCGCACTCAAACGGGTCGGGCACCTGCACTGGCCGCGCCTGCGCCGCCGCGACCCCGGCGTGAACAAATTACTGCGGCTGATGGGACCTGCGGCTTTTGGCGCGTCGGTAGCACAGGTCAACCTGTTTCTGAACACCATTCTCGCCTCTTTAGTGGGGGGTAATGTGGTGTCATATCTGTATTATTCCGATCGTCTGGTGGAGTTTCCTTTGGGCGTCTTTGGAGTAGCACTGGGGACGGTGGTGCTGCCGCTGCTCTCGCGGCAGGCGGCGGAACGTTCGCCGCAATTCCCGCAAACGCTGGACTGGGCCTTGCGCCTGACCTGGCTCATTGGCCTGCCTGCTACCGTCGGTCTGCTCATTCTCGCGCAGCCCTTGCTGATCAGTCTGTTTCGTTATGGGGCCTACACGGCGGAAGATGCCCGGCAAAGCACCTTGAGCCTGATAGGTTATGGCCTCGGTATCCTGCCGATCGTTGCCGCGCGGGTGCTCGCGCCCGCCTTCTACGCCCATCAGAACACACGCACACCGGTGCGTTTCGGCATGATCAGTGTCGCCGTCAACATGGGTATCAGCCTTATCCTGGCCTGGCCGTTGCAGCAATTGGGCCTGGCGCTGGCGACCAGTACGGCAGCACTGGTCAACGCCTTTATGCTCTGGCGTCGTTTGCGCCACGACGGACTTTACCAAGCCCAGCCGGGTTGGTGGGTCTTCCTGCTGAAAACCCTAGGTTTAGCCTTATGCATGGGGATCGTCTTGCTGTGGTTGCGGGGAGATGCTGCCCTTTGGCTGTCGCTGCCCCTCTGGGAACGGCTGTTGCGGGTGCTCGGCCTGGTGGTTCTCGCTGCCGTCTTATACCTTATGGGTGGATGGTGGCTCGGCATACGGGAGTTGCGCGATTTATACCGACGGAAGTCTTCCCATGCCTGAGTCCGACGGACCACACGGACATGGTGATGCGGTCTTCGCCATTCAACGACCCGGCCAGGTAAGGGTATTCACCCTGCACGAGGCAGAAGCCATTTTCCCCCTGCTGCGTTTTATTACCGCCCAGGCGCACGACGAGTTGGCTCCAGTATTGGAGTCCATGCGCACCGACCTGGAGAACCGCGCGGCATTGACCCGGCACGAGGGCCATTACGAAGAGATTGTTCAGCGCTGGATCAACAAGATGGAAAGGCTGGGCGTGGTCGTTTCCGGACTGTGGCTGGTGGATTTTGATACCGGCGACGGTTATTTGTGCTGGAGATACCCTGAAGTCGCCTTGGGCTTCTATCATGGCCACGACCAGGGATTTGGCCAGCGCCGCCCCCTGTCGGACCTATTGCAGGCGCATCAACCCGAACCACCCCCAATCTAGGGTAATCCACATTTTTACGCTAAGATGATGGCATTTTTTGGCAAACCCGGACGCACTGAGGCGCATGCACCCCTTCCTCTCCCTCCATCACCGTATCACCCGCACCGCTGAGGCAACCCAGGCGGTCAGCATCGGCAATTTCGATGGGGTGCATCGCGGCCATCAGGCACTACTGGGAACCATGCGGGAAAGTGGGCTACCGACGGCGGTCCTCACCTTCGAGCCCCTCCCCCGAGAGTTTTTCCGGGGTACGGACGCGCCACCACGCCTCAGCAGCCTGCGCGAGAAGGTAGTAGCACTCCGCCAAAACGGGGTACAGAACATCACTTGCTTGCCCTTTGATCAGGCACTGGCCAACCTGTCTGCTGAAGATTTCATTACTCAGATACTGGTCAAACAATTGCGTTGCGGTCTGCTGAGCGTTGGCCACGACTTCCGTTTTGGGGCAGGGCGACATGGCGATCTGGACATGCTCATCCGTTTCGGACAGCGGTATGGCTTTTCGGTGAAAGAGCAGCCCCCCTTTCTGCTCGACGGCCAGCGGGTGAGCAGCACCGGCATCCGCACTTTTTTACAGGCCGGAGACTTAACTCAGGCGGCGGCTTGGCTGGGACGTCCCTATGCCCTCTGTGGACGGGTCGTGCATGGCGATCATCTGGGCCGTGAACTGGGCTTTCCTACCGCCAATATCCCTTTGAATCGCCGCCCGGTGCCGGTCAAAGGGATCTTTGCTGGACAACTGTTGAGCCCAAAAGGAAACTGGATCGCCGCCATCAGTATCGGTCTGCGCCCCACCGTCGGCGGCAAACAGATGGTACTGGAGGCCCACTGTCTGGATGCGGACAGCCCCGATCTCTATGGACAGCAGGTTTCTGTAGAATTGCACCACAAACTGCGGGACGAAGAGAAATATGAGGATCTCGATACCCTCAAGGCCGCCATCGACAATGACGTCGTGAACACTCGCAATTTTTTCGCCGAACATCCCCAGGACTTTGAATAATCATGGACTACAAGCAAACCCTTAACCTTCCTAAAACCGATTTTCCCATGCAGGGAAAACTGCCGGAGCGTGAACCCGCGATCCTGGCCCGCTGGCAGGAGCATGACCTCTACGGAGCACTGCAAAAGGCGCGTGCCGAAAGCCCCGCGTTCGTCCTGCATGATGGCCCGCCCTATGCCAACGGCAAGATTCATATCGGCCATGCGGTCAACAAGGTGCTGAAGGACATCATCAACAAAAGCAAGCTGAGCGAAGGCTTCCGGGTGCCTTATGTGCCGGGCTGGGACTGCCACGGGCTGCCTATTGAGATCCAGGTGGAAAAAGAGCTGGGACGCCCCGACGAAAAAGTCAGCGCACAGGCTTTCCGCAATGCCTGCCGTGCTTATGCCGAAGGTCAGATTGCCGGGCAACGCCAGGATTTCGAGCGCCTCGGTATTATCGGGGACTGGGAAACCCCCTACCTGACCATGCACTTCCAGGCCGAAGCCAATATCTTGCGGGAACTCGGTCGCCTGACGGTGAGCGGCCAGGTGGTACGCGGTGCCAAGCCGGTACACTGGTGTGTGGACTGCGGCAGCGCCCTGGCAGAGGCGGAAGTGGAATATCAGGATCGCAGCGATCCGTCTATCGACGTCGCCTTCGTCGTCGCCGACGCCACCGACTTGCGCCAACGCCTTGGTCTCGCTGAACCGGTAGAAGCCAACGTGGTGATCTGGACGACCACGCCGTGGACTCTGCCCGCCAATCAAGCGGTAGCCATGCACCCGGAATATACCTACGTATTACTGCGCTCCGGCAACCGGCATCTGATCCTCGCTGCGGCACTCGCAGAAAGCGCCCTCGCCCGATATGGCCATCCGGAAGCAGAAATGCTGGCTGAGTTCGCTGGTGTGGAGCTGGAAGGCCTCCAGCTCAAGCACCCTTTCCTGGACCGCCAAGTACCAGTCATTCTCGGCCAGCATGTCACCCTGGAGGCGGGCACCGGCTGCGTACATACCGCCCCCGCCCATGGTGTGGATGACTATGAAGCGGCCCGGCACTATCACCTGCCGGTGGACAGCCCCCTGCTCGGCAACGGCCGCTTCAAAGATGACCTGCCCCTGAGTCTGGGGGGTATCACCGTGCAGGAAGCCAATGAACGGGTACCTGAACTCCTGCGCGAGCGCGGTGCTCTGCTCCATTTTGAGAAAATCCGTCACAGCTACCCCCATTGCTGGCGCCACAAGACCCCCCTGCTCTTCCGCGCCACACCCCAGTGGTTCATCAGCATGAGCGCCAACGGTCTGCGCGAGAAGGCCATCGACGCCATCGACGCCACCCGGTGGATTCCCGACTGGGGCGAAGACCGCATCGCCGGTATGGTCAACCAGCGTCCGGACTGGTGTATCTCCCGGCAACGCGCCTGGGGCGTACCCGTCGCGATCTTCTCCTGTGCCCAGTGCGGCGAGCCCCTGCGCGATGCTGACACCTTCGAGCGTATTGCCCAGGCGGTGGATGCGGGCGGGGTCGATGCCTGGTTCAACCAACCGGACAGCGATTTTCTGCCTGCGGATGCCCGCTGCGACGACTGCGGCCACGATCACTTTCACAAGGTCACTGACATTCTTGATGTCTGGTTCGACTCCGGCTGCACCCACGCCTTTGTACTGGAGCAGAGGCCGGAGTTGCACAGCCCGGCCGATCTTTATCTGGAAGGCTCCGATCAGCATCGCGGCTGGTTCCAGTCTTCTCTGCTGGAGTCCGTCGCCAGCCGTGGGCGGGCACCCTACAAAGCGGTACTTACCCACGGCTTCACCGTCGATGGCGAAGGCCGGAAGATGAGCAAGTCCGTGGGCAACGTCATTGCCCCGCAGGCGATCATCGACCGCTACGGCGCGGACATCCTGCGGCTCTGGGTGGCATCGGAGGACTACCGCAGCGAGATCCCCATCTCCGACACCATCCTCAAGCAACTGGGCGACAGCTACCGGCGCATCCGCAATACGGCCCGCTATATGCTGGGCAACACCCACGACTTTAATCCGGCCACGGATGCCCTGCCCACGGCAGAGCTGTTGGAAATGGACCGCTGGATGCTGGCCCGTACTGTACTTTTGCAGGAGGAAATTCGCGCTGCCTATAGCGAATATCAATTCCTTCGCGTCCAGCAGCGTCTGCATCACTTCTGCTCAGTGGATCTGGGCGGGCTCTATCTGGACGTGCTCAAAGATCGCCTCTACACCACCCCCGCCGCCTCGCGGGCGCGGCGCTCGGCGCAGACGGTACTCCGGCAGATGCTCGAAGCCATGGTGGTGTGGATGGCCCCCATCCTGAGCTTCACCGCTGAAGACATCTGGAACGAGATGGGCAATCGCCCGTCCCCCAGCGTGTTTTTTGCGCAATATCCGAAAATTACACTACCCGATGATAGTGAAGTACTGAATGTACGTTGGGGGCGGCTCAGTCAGTTGCGGGACGCTGTCAATGCCACGCTGGAACCCCTGCGTCAGGAAAAAAAGATTGGCTCCGGCCTGGATGCCGAAATCACCCTTTACGCCAACAGCGAATGGCACGAGTTTCTGGTGCCATTCGCTAAGGAACTGCGCTTTTTCCTGCTAAGCTCCGCGTGCGCCCTGCACCCCTATGGAGAACGCCCGGAAGGATGCAGCGATATCCTCTCCGGCATCGCCATACAGGCCCGGCCCAGTGATGCCCAAAAATGCGCGCGCTGCTGGCATCGTCGCCCGGACATGGGGCATCACCCCGAGCATCCGGATATTTGCGACCGCTGTGTCGAAAACCTCATTTTACCCGGCGAAACACGGGAGTTCTGCTGATGCTGCGTTATTTATGGTTATCGCTCGGAGTCATTCTGCTGGATCAGGGCGTCAAACTCTGGCTAAGCCACATCTGGCGGGTAGGACAGGGTGTTGTCATCATCCCGGGCCTGCTCAATTTCCGCCTGATCCACAACACCGGCGCCGCCTTCAGCTTCCTGGCGGGGGCTGGCGGCTGGCAACGCTGGCTGCTCATCGGCATCGCGCTGCTGGTGGTGGTGGTGATCGTCGCCATCCTGCGACGGCTCAAGCCCGGCGCCACCTGGACCGCCATATCCCTTGCGCTGATTCTCGGCGGTGCGGTCGGCAACCTGATTGACCGTATCCGTCTCGGCTATGTGGTCGATTTTATTGGCACCCATTGGGGCAGTCTCTACTGGCCCTA
Source organism: Acidithiobacillus sp. (assembly GCF_023229925.1). Classification (NCBI taxonomy): domain Bacteria; kingdom Pseudomonadati; phylum Pseudomonadota; class Acidithiobacillia; order Acidithiobacillales; family Acidithiobacillaceae; genus Acidithiobacillus; species Acidithiobacillus sp. The sequence goes on from NZ_JALNYM010000002.1 coordinate 29,838, forward strand.
CTTCAACATCGCTGACAGCGCCATCTCCATCGGCGCCGTGATGCTTGTCCTCGACGCTTTCCGGCGTCATTAATGTAAAACGGCGGTAGGACCTGGGGGCTTTTTGCGACGCAAGCCAAAGTAGCAAAAGCCGCCCTGCCAATTGACGAATTCCCGCTGCGGCCCCGCTACAACGGGGCCTTGTCGTTCAAACGTGACAAACCTTCCCCGGCCGGCCCGTCGGGAAGCACCTGCCCCTTAATTTTAATGGCTTATTTTTTTGGCACGACTATTGCTTTTACTCTCATATTCATCAGAGCAAAGCAATGGAGACGGACATGGACAGCACCGCGAATCTTCTGGCCGCCTTACGCCGGGTACGCAGCTTCCCCAGCTATGCATCTTTTATGGCGGGTCACGAGCGGCAGCGCATCAAACGGGAGTTGCAACGGCGCTTACTGCGTCTGCGTCGGCAACGTCAAAGCCATGACCTCACCCACCATGTCGCAAAACAGCAACAGACGGCCACTGGTTTGTTGCATGCCATTTTTCACTGATTGCCATTGAAACGATTAAACCGCCGCCCTTTGCACGTCTTTACCCAATTCCTGCAAGGCCTGCCAACGCGTTGCCCATTCCTGCACGGGATGCGGTGACGCGGCAGCGATGGCTTGGCGAAAAGCGATAAAATCCTTTTCCACTTGCTGCAACACGCTGAGCAAGCGTCGGATACGACCGGGATCACCTTTGCGTCTAGCTGACTCAATGGCCTCCTCAGCCGCAGTAAGCGCACGCGGAAAATCCATAGACTGACGCAATGCAGCCTCGCGCCGTTTACGCTCCCCGCCGCCTTCGCGATCGGGCATACGCGGCACCCGCTGCTGCCATTCTTTGAGCAGGTCTAATGCCTGTTTCTCCAAATCAGCGCGCAATTTTTCCGTCGATCCCGCTAGCATTCGTGCACTTTTAGCACGCCGGTCATCGTGACGCAGACGTGCCTGATGACTGAGACTGAAGGCCAGGTCTTGTTCATTCACCAAACCGTCAGCGATGAGAAGCTTCCCTAGACGCTCTCCTCCGACAGTCTGACGCGCAATAGCACGGTCGAGCTGCTCAGGGGAGATAAACCCCCGCTGCAGCAGCACCTGACCAATGCGTAGCGTTTCTTCTTGAGATGTCAATGTGACTGTTCTACCGAAGGAATGACCACTCCCTCCAACTCTGCGGCCATGGACGGCAAACGCTCCGGCCAGCCTGCCGTGGCGCACCGATACCCGGGGAGGCGCACCACGGTACAACGCTGCTGCGCAGTCATACCCAGTCCTCCGGCTCGTTGCCCGGCCGCCACTTGATACTGCAACCAATGCTGGGCAGCACTTTGGCCGAAGGCTCGGCACCCGCTAACATCGCGGCTATGGCTGCAGACAGGTCTTCGCCGGTCACCGGCAGATCATTTTTGGGACGACTCGCATCGAATTGACCGTGATAAAACAGTTTGCCTGCCGCATCAAAAAGGAAAAGATCCGGCGTGCACACCGCATTAAAAGCCTTGGCCACTCTTTGTTCGGCATCAAATAAATAAGGGAAATGATAACCGGCGCGCAGGGCCTCGGCGGGCATTTTTTCCGGCGCGTCATCCGGATAGGTCAGGGCATCGTTGCTGTTGATGCCCACCACCTGCACACCCTGCTGCTGCCATTGCTTCGCCAACGCGCCTAAACGTTTGCTGATGTGGACCACATAGGGACAGTGATTACAGATAAAAAGTACCAGCATGGGCTTGCCCTGCGCCTGCGTGCTGCACCACTGTCCCGCCTGGCCGCCGATGGGCAGACAGAATTCGGGCGCTGTGCCGCCAAGCGGCAAATCTTTTGCGGTCATAGCCATAAATGATCTCCTTTCAAATCATCACGATGGATGGAAATAAAACGGGGCGTCCTCTCCGTCTGTTATAATCAGGCCGGTGCCGGCTGCTGTCCCCCAGGGACGGGATGGACGATGGTCTCCAGACGCCAACGCCCGCCGCCTTGCAGACGCAGGCAGTGCTGATGGTGCTGCAACAGGCTGGAACGGTGGCCCACACTGATGATGGCGGTTTCCGGCAACTCCTCGACGAGCGTATGGTAGAGCGCATCCTCTGCCGGCTCATCCAGTGCCGAGCTGGCTTCGTCCAAAAACACCCATTGCGGCTTCTGTAACAGAATGCGGGCAAAGGCCAGACGCTGCTGCTCACCCAACGACAATACATGGGACCACAAACGGGTGTCCTCCAGCTTGTCGGCTAGCGCCTCCATGCCAACCAGATGGAGTACCTGCTGCAGCCGGGCGTCGCTGACCCCTGGCACCCCGAAGGGGTAGACCAGCACATCACGCACAGTGCCCAGAGGCAGATACGGCTTCTGCGGCAGGAAGAGCGGACGGTCGCTCCGCGGTATCTCCACCACGCCTTCACCAAAGGGCCAAATGCCGGCCAAAGCCCGTACCAGCGTGCTTTTGCCTCCGCCCGATGGGCCCATGATCAGCAAGCGCTCCCCGCGGCGCACCTCCAGATCCAGGTGGTGAATCAATTCCCGGCCATCGGGCAGGCGCACATTGAGGGCCTGCACAGTGAGTTGCGGACCATCCTTGCGCTCGATCTGGTAATGGGTCTCCCGGATGACCCGTACCTCGTCCATCGACTGTTCAAAAAAACGTAGACGATCGACGACGGCGTGCCAGTTGGCGAGGCTGCCATAACTGCTGACAATGAAAGACAGCGCGCCCTGCACCTGGGCAAAAGCCGAGGCAAGCTGCTGCAAACCACCGATGCCGATGGTCTTGTTGACAAAATAGGCGGGCATACTCACCAGGATCGGGAAAATGATGGCCACCTGGCCATAGCCCGACACCCACCAGTTGAGGCGCATGGAACGCCAGATAATCCGCCAATAGTTGGCGTAGACGTTAGCGAATCGCTGCAGAAAGTGGTGGCGCTCCTCAGTCTCTCCGCCATACAGCGCAATACTTTCACTGTTTTCACGCAGGCGCATCATGCTGAAACGGAAATCCGCCTGATAACGCTCCTGATTAAAGTTCAGACTGATAAGTGGCCGCCCGATAAGGGCCGTCAGGATGGTGCCGAATACGGAATAAATGAGTGCCGCCCAGACCAGATAGCCGGGGATTGTATAGAGACTGCCCTGCCAGGGAATGGTGATCATGGCCGACAAATCCCAGAGCATGAACACAAAGGCAGCGAGGGTTGTGACAGAACTGAGCAGGCCAATCACAATATTGAGTGTCTGCCCGGTGAAACTGGCCAAATCCTCGCTGATGCGCTGATCCGGGTTGTCGGTGCCATCGCCCAGCACCTGCATGTGATAAAAGGTACTTTTGGCCAGCCAGGCATCCAGATAATGCTTCGTCAGCCAACGTCGCCAGCGAATCTCCAGCATCTGGGTAAAAAAGGTCTGGGAAACCGCCGCGACGATATACAGGGTGGCCAATCCCAGAAAAACCAGCATCTGGTGCCAGGCGGCATCCACTGCAAAGTGCTGCAGGGCATTCCAGAACACCGCATACCACTCGGTAATGCGATAGGAAATAAAGACCATGAACAGATTGAGGAGGAGGATGAGGGCAAAGACCCCACGCGCCATCCAGCGCTCCTCGGAGTGCCACCAGTAGGGTTTCGTCATCCACCACAGGTCACGGAAGAATGCCCCGTTAAACTGCTTCATGCACGATCTCCAAAGAAGTCCCACTCAAGCATCCAACACTCCTCATCTGCCGAATCCAAGTCGGCGCAAACATTGCTGTCTTCGGGTAATGGTCATAATCCATAAAGCCCAGGAGAATAGCATGGCTCAAACCAAAAACCATTCCCGCCCCTATTCATGGGGCCTGGCTTCTAGGCGAAGCCGGCGTTCAGCGACACAGGTCTCATCATCCAGCAACAGAGGGATTAGGCCGGCATTGCCTGGGACGCGCCACCAAACGCCTGGCGACGATGCTGCAGCGCCGGCAGATTACTACGGCAGCGCCGCAAAAATTCCGTGTCAACCGGAGCCAGCGCGACGCCTTCGCCCTGGTCCATGCGGGCCAGCACCTGACCCCAGGGATCGATTATCATACTACCGCCAAAGGTCTGGCGGCCGTTCTGGTGCAAACCACCCTGATCCGCAGCGAGCACATAGGCCTGGTTCTCGATGGCACGGGCCCGCAGCAAACACTCCCAGTGCGCGGCGCCCGTCTGTTGGGTAAAGGCGCTGGGGACGACCAGTAATTCAGCCCCCGCGTAACAGCGGTACAACTCCGGGAAACGCAGGTCATAGCAGATAGAGAGGCCAAGCTGGCCCCAGGGCGTGGTCACGGCCACCGGGGCGCTGCCGGGGGCAATAGTGCGGGACTCGCGGTAACTTTCGCCGCCCGCCAGATCGACATCAAAGAGGTGTATCTTGTCATAACGCGCCAGGCATCGGCCGGCGGGGTCAAAAACCAGGCAGGCGGCATAGCTGCGCCCGTCAGGTGCGGTCAGGGGGATACTGCCCCCTATCAACCACAGGCCCAGGCGCTGTGCCTGCATTGCCATCCAGGACTGGATCGGGCCGTCGCCATCCACCTCCATAATGGCCAGCTTGGCTTTTTCATCACGCCCCATGAGGGCAAAATTTTCGGGTAAGAGTGCCAGTTGCGCCCCCTCCGCAGACGCCTGCGCCAGCAGAGACCCGGCACGGGCGAGATTATCCGCCAGCACGTCCGACGACACCATCTGTACTACGGCAACCTGAGCATTCATCGCGTTAGCTCCCTTTGGTCGTGGCCGGTGCATGCACCGGACGCACCGCCGGATGCGCCCAGGGCCCGTCCACCTGATAACGCCATTCTAGCACCTTGCCCGATTTCCCAAAGATGGCCGGGCCGAGTATGGGGAAATGCCCGAGAAGCAAGTCAAAACTCTGCAATGGATAAACCTGCAGACCCATACGCACGGTTTGATGCGCCAAGTCGACGGCGCCGACTCCCTTCATTTCGAGCGCACTGGATTCAAGGAGCAGATTGCGGGTATGGGCAACACCATCCTGCACTTGAAAATCGGCAAAAAGCTTGGAAAAGAACAAGCCACCACCGTAGAGCGGGCGATAATCAAAGGTGAGAACATCTTCAAACAACGTCGTAGGATTCAGAAAGATGAGCCAGGAAATATCCGTACCCAGTTTTCTGAGACGACCATTCCACAACTTGGTTTGTATGGTTCCGCTGAGATGCGCGGCAGAGAAATCCCAGGGCGCACCTGGCCAGGACAGTTTTCCTGCATAATCGGCGCGCCCGTAGTCCAGGGTATCCATACCGATGTCCCGCAGAACCGGGGCGATATTGTTGCTGCGGATATTTCCCTGAAAGGTCGACTGACCCGCTCCGGCGCCCTGCCACGACCCCTTAAAATCCCACTGACTGCCTGCCCAGTCGCCTTTGAGCATAGAAAAGTTCCAGCCGGCCGCCGATCGCGCCGCATCCAACAGCACATCATGCGCCTCGTGGCCATGCCAATCGAGTTGCGCGATCCGGGTATGCAGTGTCAGCGGGCTGCCTGCGGCCCCTTGCCGTATTTGCGAAAGGACGGGGGCGGAAGATACTGCGGATACCGGTGCAGCAACACTTAATTTTTGGATGTCCAGACGGAGTTGGGCGGAAGCCGTGGGTTGCGGCGCACGCGCATATTGTAAGACACCGGCTAACCGGGAGCTAGCAAATTGCAGATGCAGCTTTTTTGCCGCCACCTGGCCGCGGATCTGCACATCCGGCCAATCCTGTTGCAAAAAACGCAGGTGCCGCCAATGCAGATCAAAGCGGATTCCCGGCCACGTCTTACGGTCTTCTTCACCTGTCAGCATGTTCAGCCACGGCCCTACGGAGAGGCTATCGCCACGGCCCTGAAGGAAAAACCCAGTATTGGGCAACGGCGGAGGGATTTCTCCACCCAAACGCGCGGCGCCAGCCTCCCATCGCCAGACGGATGCCTCCCGTTGCCAAGCCAGAACGGCAGACCCCAGGGGTAACTTGAAATTGACCTGCAAACGGCGAGCCACATTCCCATAACCTTGCACGGCCAGGCTTCCACCCTTGCCTGATGCCCAATTCAAGGGCGCCGGTAAAGCACTACGGCTTTGGCGCAGGTCGGCATCGCCCTTAAAATGCAGCTCGTTGTTTAACAGCGTACCGCTACCCTGGTACGGGACGGCGCCACCGAAAGCCGTGCGCCAGCGTTCCGGCATTGGCAGATCGGCCGCCTGGGCCTCACCCTGTAGCGAAAGACGCAGGTGCGGCGAGGTCTCCAGTTGACTGGCCTGCAGGCTTGCCTGCATGGGGCCTCCGGCAAAAACGCCCTTCAGCTCACCAACGCGAATCTTATCCCGCTGAAAATAAACCGGCCCCTGCATACTCGTGGCCTGCCAACCGCGCCATCCGATCCCCGCGTGACGGAGATCAATCCGGCCATCTACCTGGCTTTTCTCGGCCCCGAAGGGAACGCTGAGGGCTAACTGTAATTGTCCTTGCCCCGTCAGACGCAGGGGCATATTCGCCACGGCCTTACCCTCCAATACGGGTGTTTCCCGCAAAAAAGGCAGCAATTTATCCAGCGGGATCGGTGCCTTCAACGTTACCTGCAGCGGCGAGGTATGCGGTGCGAAGAGATGGTTGAGCGCAATGCTGGCGGACGCCACTGGCACCCCGAAAATGTCACCCCGATGACTTTGGACAGAAAGGCGATCTCCCGCCCAGAGGAGTTGTGCGTTCACTTGCGTCGCTATGGGCCAGCGCGGGGCATAATGCAGGGTCACATGGCGAAAATTCGCTCGCAGCGAAAAATGCTCGCCCGGCGCCAGGCGGGGCAGATGATTCCATGGTCCCTGCCACTGCAGATCAGCATGCTGCAAGGATCCTGCCTGAAAAGCCTGAAGTAACCACTGGCGCAGGGCAGGGCTAATATTACTCTGCGGTACGAAATCCGCCATCGCCGTCACCGGCATGTCGTCAATCTGCGCCTTCAGACGCAGTTGCTGGCCCTGCACCGCCAGGCTGGCGTGCAGGTGACCTGGCCCCTGAAACACGATCGGATTGGCTTGAATCGACCAGTCGGTACCTGTCTTTCGGGCGACAATTCGTGCCGATAGTTCTTGCAGGTGCAGCGGCGCTGCAAAGCGTTGCGGCCAGTCCAGGGTGAACTGCTGGCTCACCAGATGAAATTGCACGCTTTCCGGGTGAAGGACGACGTCGCCGCTAAGACCCTGCACGCCGAACCAGTCTCCATGCGGCGAAACACCGATGCCATGAAGTCCCGCCTGAAGCTCCCAGATGGCGGACTGGTGGCCCACGCTGCGCGCGCGAAAGTGCAGATCGCGCAAGCTGCCCTGCCACTGTTGCCGGGGTATCCAACGGAGCTGCACGGGGAGCGCCATCTCCGGCACGTTCTGCAGGAGTACGGCGGGAAGCAGCGGCGCTTCCACCTGCCATTGCAGGCGATGGCGCCAGTTGAGCCCCAAGCGCGCGGCCAAAGGTTGTGCAGCAAGCCCCGTCAAATCAGCAAGCTGCAATGTCCCGGTGGAATCCGTTCCATTCCAGTCCAGATGGCCATGGATTTGCGCCCATTGTTTACCGTCCATCCCGGCGTCATGCATGGCAAACTGCCCGGTAGCGGTGCGCGGCAAGCCAGAACGCCATTGCAGGTGCCCGCTGCCGCTCACGCTACCACTCCACACTGGCAAGTGCGAATCCGCTAGATGGAACCAAGGCAGCGGCAACGACTGCAATACCCAATTACCGCTGCCCGAGGAGCGCCCCGGACCGGTAAAGACGCCGCGCGCCGCTCCTGAGTAACGCAACAGACCCTGAGGTGACCAGCGCACCTGCACCTGCACCTGCGGACGCAAGCCACCGCTGCTCTGCCCCTGTACATGCAGCGAAATGGGGGCGGCCTGTGGCTGGGATCGCCATTGTATGGTCAGGTGCTGTACATCCACACGCGCCCAGTCCAAATCCAGTGGCAATAGCGATCCGCCATGTCCCAGCGCCTGCCCGGCCACCTGCCAGTTACCGTCGCCCGCCTGAACAACAGACACCTCGCCGGCGGCGACGCGGAAATCCTGCGCGACCAGATCCCCCCAGAGCAGCGGCAGGGCAAAAAGGCGCAAATGCACCCCGTGCAGCACCAGATCAGGCTGCGCGGACGAACCCACCCGCAACGCGGCCAATTCCAGCAACGGCCCCCAGTTCCAGCTTAGGTGCATCCCTTGCACCTGCACCGGGGCATTCAAAGCCCGCGACAAGGATTGAGAAACATAGGGACGCAACAAATCCAGACGGGGAATCAGCAAGAGATAGAAAGCTGCCGCCAGCAACACCAGCACTGTCGGCACGATGGCCAGCAGCCAACCACCAACCCGGCGGACACCGGCAAGGATCAGGCGCAAACGCGGCAAGGCACGCCTCTCCTGAAAACCCGTAACATCAGCCAATCCGTCCGGTCAACGCCGGTAAACGCGGTAAGGTAATGAATGTGCTCCCTGCTACGATTGTCTCTGTGGACCGCGTTACCACCTAGCACCGCGTAACGCGCCAACGTACCGCACAAAATCCTAGCACAAGAAGCGCCACAGAGCCCCATGCGGACCAGAAAACCGGGATAAGTTACACTGCCCATACACACGATGCGGAACACCACCGGAAGGAGCACGCATGGCGGCACCAGAGTTACCCGTGGAGATCATCCACGCCATTAACCTGTTACCCCTGGAAACGGCGCCGATCACCGAGTCACTTGCTGCCACCTGGGCCACCCTCGCTGCTGAGGAACAGGCGGAGATCCGCCGCCTTGGACCTTCTTTTGCTGCACATTGGGTGCATATCGCTTGTGTCAGCCCCTTCGCGCGCCAACTTCTCCTACGCCATCCCCACTGGTTGCTGCGCCTCGCAAGGGGGGGCAGGCACAGCGACCTTGCCACCTCCCACGGACTCACCAGCGAGGTCTTCCTTGCCGATCTGCGCCAGTACCGCAATGCCCGTATGATAGAAATTATCTGGCAGGATCGTCAGTCCGGCGAACATTATTCAGAAACCGTAGCGGCCCTCAGCGAACTGGCCGAAATCTGCCTGCAACACGCTTATGCTTATGGCGTGGCGATGCTGCGCCAGCGCCACGGCACCCCCCGCAACAACGACGGTCAGGAGGTGCCTTTCACCGTCCTCGGCATGGGCAAGCTGGGCGGACGCGAACTCAACCTCTCCTCCGACATTGACCTCATCTTCTGCTACGGCGAGGGCGGCGAGACCGATGGCCCCAGCCCCCTCGACAACAGTGCCTACTTCCAACGCCTCGGTCGCTGGCTGATTCAGGCCCTTGATCAGCGCACGCCCGACGGCTTCTGCTTCCGCGTCGACATGCGCCTGCGCCCCTTCGGAGATGCCGGCCCCCTCTGCATCTCCGCTACCGCCATGGAGCAATACTATCAAGTGCATGGCCGCGGCTGGGAGCGTTACGCCTTTATCAAGGCGCGCCCAGTCGCGGGTGACGTCACCTTTGGCCAGATTCTCCTCGACACCCTGCGCCCCTTTGTCTATCGCCGCTACCTGGACTACACCGCCCTCACCGGCCTACGGGAAGTCAAAGCCCTCATGGATGCGGAACAGGGTGGCAGCAGCAACGACATCAAAAAGGGCCAAGGCGGCATCCGTGAAATCGAGTTTGTCTGTCAATCCCTGCAAATTATCCACGGTGGCCGCCAACCCGCCCTGCGCAGCACCAACACCCTGGACACCCTTGCGGCCATCGCCAGTGCTGGACTTTTGCCTGCGGACGATATCGACCAGCTTCGGCATGCTTATCTTTTTTTGCGCAATACCGAGCACTGCCTGCAAATGGTCGATGATCAGCAGACCCAGCAACTACCGCGCTCGGAACTGGAATGGCAACGCCTGGCCTGCAGCATGGGTTTCACGGATGTCATCACCCTGCGCGAAACCCTGGACACCCTCCGCCAGCGGAACCACATTATCTTTCAGCGCATCCTGGCCTCCGGGGAGGATGACCGCCAAGGTAAAAACGGCAACGGAGAGAAACTCTGGCAACGCGCCCAGACCGGCGCGCTGGAAACCGCTCCCAGCGACCTGCTCCAGGTCCTGCACTGCATAGAACCGGAAGTTGTATGGACACGCCTTTGGCGTTTCGCCCACAGCCGCGATGTGGCCAGCCGCCTCTCTACAGAAGGACGACAACGCCTCAACCGCTTGCTTCCCCTGGCCCTCGACCTGTGCAGCGCCCAGCCAGACACCGACGCCTTGTTACAACGCTTCCTCACCCTCATTGAGGCCATTCTGGGGCGTGCCAACTACCTTGCTCTGCTTGCGGAGAATCCGCCGTACCTCATACGCATCGCGGCGTTACTGCATAGCCCCTGGCTGGCACAGGAGCTGGCACGCTTCCCCATCCTGCTGGATGACGTGCTCAGCGATACCATCATCAGCCCCGAGCACTGGCCGCAGGCCCTCGCTGCACAATTACAGCTTGCTGAAGATATGGAAGAACGGATGGATGCCCTGCGGCGCTTCAAAAATACCGAAGTCCTGCGCCTCGCCGCCGCCTTCTGGACGAACCAGCTGCCCGTGGAAACGCTGCTCCCCCAACTCAGTGACCTCGCCCAGCTCACCCTGCAAACCGCATTGGCCTGGGCTGAAGCGGAAATGCAGCGCCGCCACGGCTGCGTGCACTCCAGCAACGGCCAAGCGGCCCCCTTCACCGTTATCGCCTTTGGCAAACTGGGTGGCCGGGAAATGGGCTTCGCCTCCGATCTCGACCTGGTCTATCTTTACGATGCCCCCCTCGACGCCGAAAGCGATGGTCCTGCCCCCCTCGCGGCGTCCACCTGGTTCGCTCGTCTCGGACAACGGCTTATTCACATCCTCAGCACCCTCACCCGTGCTGGGTTGCTCTACCAGATCGACATGCGCCTGCGCCCCAGCGGGCAGTCCGGCCCCCTGGTTACCACCCTGGACGCCTTCAGCCGCTATCAGCGCGAATCCGCCTGGACTTGGGAACACCAAGCCCTCACCCGCGCTCGCTGGATCGCTGGCGATGCGGCGCTCGGCGCCCGTTTCACCAGCCTGCGTGCGGAAATTCTCGGCCAGCCGCGCATTCCAGAACCGTTGGCAGAAGACGTCCGCGCCATGCGGCAGCGCATTTATCGGAGCAAAATCATTGCCCAGGACGCCTTTCACCTCAAATTAAGCCCCGGTGGCCTCACAGATATCGAGTTTCTCGTACAATTTGCTATGCTAGGGGCTTGCTCCCAGCAGCCGACTCTATGCCAGGATACCGGGACCGCCGCAGGGATAGCCGCACTGACGGGCGCGGGCATCTGGAGCGCGGAGCAGGGGGCCGTCCTCGGCCAAGCCTGGCAACGGTACCGTCAGGAAGAAAACCGGCGCTGGCTGAACTTGCAGGACAACGAAATCCGCGCCGCAGATATCCCGGATTGGGAGGCGCTGCAAGACGCAGCGCATGGGGTGCGGCAGATTTGGCAGGAATTCATTGGCAGTTATAGCGATTAAGGAGATGTGACGATGTCCATGGCGGAACGCGACGGTTTTATCTGGTTTGACGGCAAGATGGTTCCCTGGCGGGAGGCCACCGTGCATGGTCTCACCCACAGCCTGCACTACGGCATGGGCTGTTTTGAGGGCGAGCGTGCCTACGCCACCGCGCAGGGCACCGCCATTTTCCGCCTGCCGGAACACACCAAACGCCTCTTCAACAGCGCCAAGATATTGCAGATGGACGTCCCCTTCACCCAGGACCAGATTAACGACGCCACCAAGGAAGTCATCCGTGCCAACCATCTGGAGTCGGCCTACATCCGCCCCCTCCTGTTCTATGGAGCTGAAGGCATGGGCCTCTCCGCCAAGGGACTCAAGGTCCATGCGCTCATTGCCGCCTGGAGCTGGGGCAGCTATTTGGGCCAGGAGGCCCTGGAAAAGGGTATTCGCGTCAAGGTGAGCTCCTTCAGCCGCCACCATGTCAACGTACACCTGTGCAAAGCCAAGGCCACGGGCAACTACATGAACTCCATGCTGGCCCAGCGCGAGGCGGCCTCCTGCGGCTATGACGAAGCCCTGCTGCTGGATCGCGAAGGCTACGTGGCGGAAGGTTCCGGCGAAAATATTTTCATGATCCGCGACGGCATTCTTTACACGCCCACCCTGACCAGCGCCCTGGAAGGCATTACCCGCGACACCATCCTCAAGTTCGCCCGCGATGCCGGTATCCCTATCGTCGAAAAACAACTGACCCGGGACGAATTCTACATCGCCGACGAAGCCTTCTTTACCGGCACCGCTGCCGAAGTGACCCCTATCCGCGAGATCGACAATCGGATCATCGGCGAGGGCTGTCGCGGCCCAGTCACCGAGCTGCTGCAAAGCCGCTACTTCGATACCGTGGCCGGGCGCCGCGAGGACCACCCAGAATGGCTGCACTACGTTGGCTGACCCCATGACCGGCCCCATCAAGTGCTGTGACCAGAGCCATACCGAGGTGGAGACCAAAGACCTCCCCCTCTGCTGCCCCACGCCCGGCATGAGCCGCTGGAACGGGCACCCCCGTGTTTTCCTCAAGATTGAAGAGACCGGAGAAGCCCGCTGCCCGTATTGCGGAACCCTTTACGTGCTTAAAGGCGGGCCATTAAAGGCGGCGGGGCACTGAAAAGCATCAGCATGGTTGCTCTAAGATCTCGGCAGCCACTGCAAAAACGCCTCTGGGCCTAAATACCCCTCCTGCTGCGCGGCTGTTTTGCCATCAGCGGCGACGGCGATGAAGGCCGGGGGACCTACCAGATTGTAACGTTTCAGGAGGGCGCGGCTGGCGGCGTCATCCTGTGTCACATCCACGCGGATCAGATCTCGCCCCTGTAAAGCGGTCTTCACCCGCGGATCAGCGAAAGTAACTCTATCCATGCGCACGCATTCCACGCACCAGCTTGCCCAGTAATCCACCAATATGGGCTTGCCTTTGGCCTGCGCCAGCGCATTCTGCAAAGCCTCCGGAGTTTTTACCACCGTAAAATGCGGGGCTTCAGCCCGGTTTTCCGGCTGCGCCGACACGGCTGTTGTAAGGCGCGCCAGAGGTTGCAGGGGATCACCGGCACCGCTGAGCGCTCCAATACCCATGACCAGACCATACGCCAGCACCACTATACCGAAGCCTTTCCAAAAACGACGCCATCCCGAAACGCCTGCGGCCACTGCATCCAGCGCGCCGAGATAGATGGCGCTGATCACTGCCAGCGCTGCCCACAAGGCCAGACCAACCGGCCCAGGCAGCACCCGCGCCAGCAGCCAGATAGCGACGCCCAGCATCAGTACACCAAAAACCGCTTTGACGGCATCCATCCAGGCGCCAACTCGCGGCAACAAATGGCCCGCGGAAGTGCCAATGATCAGCAAGGGCACGCCCATCCCCAGGCTGAGGACGAAGAGCGATAGCCCACCAAGAAAAACATTCCCCGTCTGCGAAATAAAGAGTAGCCCGCCCGCCAGAGGCGCCGCTACGCAGGGCCCGACAATCAGCGCCGACAGTGCGCCCATAACAAAGGTACTCAACAGATCTCCACCCTTTCCCATGCCCGCCAGGCGCGTCTGGATACTGCTCGGCATTTGCAACTCGTAAAAACCAAACATGGACAGCGCCAGCAGCACGAAAATAAACGCAAAAGCCCCCAGCACCCAGGGGCTCTGGAAGGCCGCCTGCATATAGGCCCCGGTCACCGCCGCGAGCACTCCAGCAATCGTGTAAGTCAGCGACATCCCCAGCACATAGGCAATAGAAAGCGCAAAGGCGCGTGACCGCTGCTGGCCGCGCCCCGCCTCTTGCCCGACAATCAGCGCCGAGAGAATAGGGATCATGGGGAAAATACACGGCGTGAAAGCCAAACCCAGTCCGGAGAGAAAAAAAAGCCCCAAAGTCAGCCAGAAGCGATCCTGCAAAGCCGCTGCCAGGACCCCGGCGTTACTCGAGTGGCTGACCGCAGCTGGCGCGCTCACCACTGTTGACGACTGCACGACGGGCGCCACCGGCGGTGCCACAGCCTGCTGAGTCAAAGCCAACCTGACTGTTTTGACCTGCTCAGGGTAACAAACACCGGCATTCGCGCAGCCCTGATAAGTGGCTTTTAATTCAATGAAAGCGGGGACAGTTCCCTGGACGGTGAAAGGCACCGTGAGGGTATTTTGTCCTTCCAGGACCCGCATTTTGCCAAAGGCCGGGTCGTCCAGCATCATCCCTGCGGGCAAGGTGTAATGGCCGAGAATAATGCTGTCTGGCGCCGCGGAGAATTTTATCCGGTCGCGGTAGAGGTGGTACCCCGGCGCCACATCCCAGCGCAGTTGCAGCTGGTCGTGGCCGCTCAGACTCGCTGCAAAGCGAAAGGCCTGGCCCGGCGTCAAAAACGGGGCCGCATGCGTAAAGGGCAGCCAGAGCAGTAGCAGGAACCCGCAAATGGCACTCCACATCAACGCGCTCCTGACCCAAATAGCCCTACTCCCTGCTCCAGTACGCATACCTGCATCGCTCCTCGCCACTCTATTACCTCTGCAGACATTTTCCGCAAGTTATTCGTTCCTCAAAGCGGCAAGAACTGCGCCACCGCGCTGAGGATACAGGCTCCTAGAAAGAAATCCCAGCAGCGTGGAACTTTCTGCGGACCTTGCTCTCTAATCCCTTGCAAGCGACTGTAGATTGTTGCGAGCGCATGTTTCTTCCTCCTTTGGTGGTTTTTGGGCGGGCCTCACGGTTCCGCCCTTCTTTTATCCGACCGGTCGGGATGTAATTTGCCAACACTTCTGTCTTTTGCTAATATATCAACTGCAGTTAGTAACTGACTGCAGCGCATGTTTCTTTCCTCCTTTGTGGTTTTAGGGCGACTTTAGTCGCCCTTTTTTGCGCGGAGCAGACAATGTCCCCCTCAGCCGAAAGACCTTTTACCCTGGTTCACCCCAACGGCGACCGCGTTTGCGGGCTCATTCACGAAACCCATACCGACCCCGTCGGCGTCTTCTTGCCCGGCTTCGCCTCCAACATGGAAGGCTCCAAATCACAGCTCCTTGCCCGCAGCGCGCAGGCACAAGGCTGGTCCTGGGTACGCTTTGATCCACGCGGCGTCGGGCGCTCCGACGGCCCCTTTCAGGCACTGACCCTGTCCCGCTATCTGGCCGATCTGCAATTGATCCTGCACATGCTAGAAGATCGCCCGGTACTGCTGGTAGGCTCCAGCCTGGGCGGCTGGCTGGGCACCATCGCCGCCACCCGCTGGCCAAAACAGATCCGCGCTCTGCTGCTCATCGCCCCCGCCTACAACTTTATTCAGGATATCTTCCGGCGCCTGCCCGCTGACGAACAACAAGCCTGGCAGGACACTAACCTGCGCTGCTGGGATGATTCTCATGGCCTCGGTGCACTGCACATGCGGTTCGATCTGGTAGCGGACAGTTGGCGCTACGACTTGTTGCGCTTCCCCCCCTATCTGCATTGCCCCGTAGAAATTCTCCACGGCAGTGCCGACAAGGCCGTACCCCTTGCCCTCAGTTATCGCTTCGCCGCCCGCGCCCATGCGCCGGAACTCGTTATCCGCCCCCTGCCGGGGATAAACCATCGCCTGCAAGGCGCCGATAGCGTGCTCCTGCGCAGCCTGCAATCCCTCTGGAACCGCATTTCCTAAGCAGAACCCCCGTGACAGACGCGCCCCTTGACAGAACATTTTCAGCGCCTATGATTAGCACTCGATGGGTGCGACTGCTAACAGCGCCCAGGATGAAGTCATCCACTAACTTGTATAAAACGAGGAAATGCTCAATGAAATTGCGTCCTTTGCATGATCGCGTCGTCATTCGTCGCCTGGAAGAAGAGCAGAAGACCGCCGGCGGGATCATCATTCCCGATACCGCCAAAGAAAAGCCTGTGCAGGGTGAAGTGGTCGCCGCTGGCCATGGCAAGATTCTGGAAGACGGCAAGATTCGCGCCCTCGACCTCAAAGTCGGCGATCGCGTTCTGTTCGCCAAATACGCCGGCACCGAGATCAAGGTGGAAGGCGAAGAACTGTTGGTGATGCGCGAAGACGACATCATGGCGGTCGTCGAGAAGTAAGCATTGCTGAATATCCCAACCATTTCTACACATTTTGAGGAGTATTTATGCCAGCTAAACAAGTAGCCTTTGCTGAACATGCCCGCGAGAAGATGTTGCGCGGCGTTAACGTGCTCGCCGACGCCGTCAAGGTCACCCTGGGTCCCAAGGGCCGTAACGTGGTGCTCGACAAGTCTTTCGGTGCCCCCACCATTACCAAGGACGGCGTCTCCGTCGCCAAGGAAATCGAGCTGGCTGACAAGTTCGAGAATATGGGCGCGCAGATGGTGAAAGAAGTCGCCTCCCAGGCTTCAGACGAAGCTGGTGACGGCACCACCACCGCCACCGTTCTGGCCCAGGCGATCATTCGCGAAGGCCTCAAGGCCGTCATCGCCGGCATGAACCCCATGGACCTGAAGCGCGGCATCGACAAGTCGGTCATCGTCATCGTCGAAGAGCTCAAGAAGCAGTCCAAGCCCTGCAAAACCCAGAAGGAAGTAGCCCAGGTCGGCACCATTTCCGCCAACTCTGACGACTCCATCGGCAAGATCATTGCCGAAGCCATGGAGAAGGTCGGCAACGAAGGCGTCATCACCGTGGAAGAAGGTTCCGGCCTCGCCAACGAGCTGGACGTCGTCGAAGGTATGCAGTTCGACCGCGGCTACCTGTCCCCCTACTTCGTCAACAACCAGGACAAGATGGTTGCCGAGCTGGAGAATCCTTACATCCTCCTGCACGACAAGAAAATCTCCTCCATCCGTGACATGCTGCCCATCCTGGAGCAGGTCGCCAAGTCCAGCCGTCCCCTGCTGATCATTGCGGAAGACGTCGAAGGCGAAGCGTTGGCCACCCTGGTGGTCAACACCATGCGCGGCATCATCAAGGTCGCTGCGGTCAAGGCGCCGGGCTTTGGTGATCGTCGCAAGGCGATGCTCGAAGACATGGCCATCCTGACCGGCGGCCGCGTGGTCTCCGAAGAGATCGGCATGAAGCTGGAGAGCACCACCCTCGCCGATCTTGGCCAAGCCAAGAAAATTGTCATCGACAAGGAAAACACCACCATTATCGATGGCGCTGGTCAGCAGGCCGAGATCAAGTCCCGCGTTGAGCAGATCCGTCGCCAGATGGAAGACGCCAGCTCCGACTACGATCGCGAGAAGCTCCAGGAGCGGGTCGCCAAGCTGGCCGGTGGCGTTGCCGTCATCAAGGTCGGTGCCGGTTCCGAGATGGAAATGAAGGAAAAGAAGGCCCGTGTCGAAGACGCCCTGCATGCTACCCGTGCGGCCGTCGAAGAAGGCATCGTCCCCGGCGGCGGTGTGGCGCTGGTCCGTGCCCGTCATGCGCTGGAAGGCTTCAAGACCGCCAACCACGACCAGGACATGGGTGTGGCCATCATCCGTCGCGCCATCGAAGAGCCATTGCGTCAGATCGTCGCCAATGCCGGCGGTGAGGGCAGCGTGGTGCTGAACAAGGTTGTCGACGGTAAAGACGGCTACGGCTACAACGCCGCCACCGACGAATATGGCGACATGTTCGAGATGGGCGTCATCGACCCGACCAAGGTCACCCGCACCGCGTTGCAGAAGGCCTCCAGCATTGCTGGCCTGATGATCACCACGGAAGCCATGGTCACGGAACTGCCGAAGAAAGACGACAAGTCTGGCGGCGACATGGGTGGTGACATGGGCGGCATGGGCGGCATGGGTGGTATGGGCGGCTTCTAAGCCCTTACTCCCCGACGTCTGTAGCGTCAGAAAGCCGGCCCTTCGGGGCCGGTTTTTTTTACGCCTTTCCTGTTCATGCTGCAGATCCTGCTGAAATATGTGCCGATACCGCCCGCGACAGAGCGGTCGGGCTTGTCCAACAAACCGGTCTCAGATCGTGGCTAGGCACGACCTAACCTTATTCGTTAGGCTCTAGTCTGCCAAATGGCGGGGTCTCTACCGCTATGAAATACCGCCAAGACAACAATGCGATGTTCCTCCGCGCGAAAATAAATGCTGTATGGAAAACGATGCGCGACGACACGCCGAACTTCTTCGCGAACAACGGCAAACTGGAGAGGATGTTTAGATGCCAGCGACACGCAACGATCAATCTCGGCAATGAACTCAAGGGCAGGGCAAGGCCAATTCGCTTGGTCTCATGCCACGCACTTGCTTCGATGAACTCTGCACTCGCGGCCCGATGAAAAATAACAGGAAGGCTCATTGCCTGATTTTGGCAAGAGCAGCAGCCTTTACTTCACTCCAGGGAACTACATCATCAGGGTTGGCAAGATGATCTGCGCGGCGGCGGTCGAGTTCCGTTGTCTGCGCTTCAGTCAGCAATGGCGTGGCACCACGATTCACAATACCATCCCAGATGGCCTCAACCAATTCGATCTGCTCGTCAATGTCGAGTACACGGGCTTGCTGTAAGAGTTGTGTGTTCATGATCTGGACTCCATTCAAAACTAATGAGGCGATTTTAGCGTGCGTCGCTGCTCCATGTCGGACGTATGCCCGATCATCCCAGATACACCACGCCTCATATCCGGTTTTTGTTCATCCCCCCGCAGCTTTGGATTCAGCTTCCTTCAGCCCTTGCTTCGCGACAACGCCCTTGCCGTTCTCCTAGCCTTCGGCTCTGCAAAAACCTGGCCCCATGACTCGCACCCGGGTAGTTACGTACCACGCCGCCCCCGGCACACACGCGCGAATTCAGGGGCGCGCCGCTTTTGGCACGTCCATCTCCGGCATGGACGTAGCATAAATCAAGGCCAACATTAAGGTAAAGGTGGCCGGCCCAACAAACGGTTCAGATCGCGGCTTCGCACGATTTAACCTTATTCGTTAGGCCCCACTCGGCAGCCGCTTGGCCAGGAAAAGAGAACGAATTTCATAGCCCAGTTCCTCGTACAGGTGGAGTGCGTGGGCGTTGAAGGCCCAGACATTCAGGCGGACTTCCGAGCCGCCATGTTGAGCTACCCAGTCTTGGGCCAGTTTCATGAGCGCAGGCCCGATTCCTTGGCCTCGTCTCTCTTCTGTGATGCTGATGCTACCAACGCGACCAAAGCGCATGGGCTGCAGCAAGGAGTGGGACTCATTCGCCATGCTGACATTGACAAAGCCAAGGACTTTGCCATCTTCTTCCGCGACGAAAGTGATTGCGGAGTCCTTGCCGATGCTATTCAGCCAGTGCGCAGCGTCTCGATCATGTTTGCCCGGGCCGGCAAAGACATCTGGGAAGGCACGGTGATGCACTGCATTCACTTCTTCACCAAGAGTGCAGATGCTGGGTAGATCGTCTGGTGTGGCTTCTCGATAGCGCATAGATGGTTCTGTGGGGCCTAACGTAATTTAGGCAGCATACATACCACACCATCCACGTCGCCTAAATTCTTTACTGGCGACTCACAACAAGCATATACGGCCATTTGCCCCCCAAATGTACTTTTATGGCATCCTCATTTTTATCGGACGCAGACAACGGCCAGCCTGTTTTTCCCCGCCCCAACCGCGTCGCCCTAGTGCGTCAGGGGACCCCGAAAACACCTGCTACCCATCCGCATCGTGAGTACGCACTTCTGTCTTGGAATCTACAATGGTTCATAGCATTACACAATCCAACCCGTGACTCTGCAGTATCGAATTTTCTTGGAAGACACCGACCACCAAGCTACCCACCCCCCTTCCCCTGTGGCAGAATGCGCATAAAAGGAGCATTCATGACCCACACCGATAGCCACAGCAGCACCTACCCCCTCCACATCAACGGGGTGCAGCGCGATCTCCCCCTTTTTAAAGTGCAGCCGGATCTGGCCATCGCCGTCCTCAACATCCTCGGCGATACGGAACTGACGGAGGCCGCGGCCCACGCGCTGAACGGGCGCATGGCGGAACGCTCTTACGACGTG
Organism: Acidithiobacillus sp.; assembly: GCF_023229925.1. Taxonomy (NCBI): domain Bacteria; kingdom Pseudomonadati; phylum Pseudomonadota; class Acidithiobacillia; order Acidithiobacillales; family Acidithiobacillaceae; genus Acidithiobacillus; species Acidithiobacillus sp. The sequence continues at coordinate 49,862 of NZ_JALNYM010000002.1, forward strand.
ATCGTCACCGCCGAGGCCAAGAGTATTCCCCTGGCCTACGCCCTGTCGGTGCACAGTGGGCGTCCCTATATCGTCCTGCGCAAGAACTACAAGTCCTACATGGGCGAGGCTTTGTCCACCGAAACCCTGTCCATCACCACCGGCAAGCCCCAGACCCTGTATCTGGATGCCAAGGATCGCGCGGCAATCCGCGGCAGGCGGGTGGCGCTGGTCGATGACGTGGTCAGCACCGGCTCTACCCTGGCTGCTATGCGCGCGCTCATGGTGCAGGCTGAGGCGGAGATCGCCGCCGTCGCGGCCATTTGTACGGAAGGCGACGCCACCCACTGGTCGGATGTGATCGCCCTGGCGCACCTGCCACTCTTTCCGCTCTCCGCGTAAGGACCGGCCCATGTCCACTCCATCGGTTCATGTCCTGACGGCGCGCCAACGCTGCGATCTGGAGCTGTTGCTGACCGGCGCTTTTGCCCCATTGGAAGGTTACCTGGATGCAGCGGACTGGCAGTCCGTGCTACAGGATATGCGTCTGAGTAATGGCGCGCTCTGGCCTATTCCCGTAGTGCTCGATGTCAGCGAGGCACTCGGCCGGTCCTTGGCGGCAGGGGACACTTTGCGCCTGGAGCGCAGTGATGGCACGCCCCTCGGGTCCGTTGCCGTCAGCGCCTGCTATCGTCCGGATACACTGCTGGAGGCCGCGGCGGTTTATGGGACGACCGACTCCAGCCATCCGGGCGTGGCCGAGTTGCTGGCGCGCGGCCCTTACTATGTGGCGGGGCGCGTGTCAGCCTGGGATGCGGACACCCTGACCCGCGCCGCGGCCGTCGAATTTCCGCCCGAGTATCAGACCCCGGCCATGCTGCAAAAGCACTGGAGTGGTACGCACCCCGTGGTCGCCTTTCAGACGCGCAACCCGCTGCATCACGCCCATATTGCCGTGACCCAGGCCGGGCTGGAGCAGGCCGGGGCAGGCGCCCGTCTCCTGCTGCACCCGGCCATCGGCCCCACCAAACCCGGCGATGTGGAGGCATCCTACCGCATGCGGGTGTATCGTGCGGTGCTGGGCCATTATCCCCAGGCAACCGCCCTGCTCTCGCCCCTGCCCCTGGCCATGCGCATGGCCGGCCCGCGGGAGGCGCTGTGGCATGCACTGATTCGCCGCAACTATGGGGCTAGCCATTTCATCATCGGCCGCGGTCATGCCGATCCGGGTGCACCGGCGGGCGGTCTGTTCTACCCGGCCTTTGCGGCGCAAGAGCTTTTTGCCCGGCATGCCAGTGAGATGGGCATCACCGGCATTTTTTTGCCCGAGTATGCGTATTCCCAAACCCGGCGCCGTTATGTACCGGTGGAAGAGGCCAACGGCGAGGCCCTGGCGGGCATTTCCGGTACAGAGCTGCGGCGGCGGCTGGCCAGCCGGGAGGACATCCCCGAATGGTTCTCCCCGCCCGAGGTCATTCAGATATTGCGCCAGGCCTACCGTGGTGCGGACCGGCGCGGACTGGTCATCTGGTTTACCGGCCTGTCTGCCAGCGGCAAGAGTACCCTGGCGGGAATGCTGGCCCGCGCTCTGGAAGCGGGTGACGAGCGCGCCGTGACCCTGCTGGATGGCGATGTGGTGCGGCGTTTTCTGTCCAAAGGCTTGAGTTTCAGCCGCGAAGACCGCGATGAGAATATCCGCCGCATCGGCTTCGTCGCCAGCCTGGTGGCGCGCCATGGCGGCATTGCGGTGGTCGCCGCCATTTCCCCCTATCGTCAGGCCCGTGCCGATGCGCGTCGTCTGGTGGAAGAAGCCGGTGGTCTGTTTATCGAAGTGCATGTCTCCACCCCGCTGGAAATCTGTGCCGAGCGCGATCCCAAAGGCCTTTATGCCAAGGCCATGCGCGGCGAGATCACCGGCTTTACCGGCGTGGACGACCCCTACGAGGCACCGGAGCATGCGGAATGTGTATTGGACGCCAGCCTGCAAAAGCCGCCGGCCGCGCTGGCAACACTGATGGGCGTGCTGTGCCAACTGGGCGCGGTGACAGATAAGCCGGTCGTGATCGAGGCGCGCAAAGAGGCGTGATCACGTTGCCAGTGCGCGCGGTTTAGCTTCGACAGATGGATACTTTGCAACTCGCCGCCGCCGCCCAGTGTCTGGACCGCCAGCTCGCGCAGCAGGCCATCCAGGGCATCAGCGACGCGCCGGGCGGGATTTATCTGCACACCGCCAAGGCGCATATCGCGCTCATCGTGCAGCGTGCCCCTCTGGGGCTCTGGCAGGACCCGGCATTCCATAAGCCGGGTGCCCTGACCACCTGGAGCAGCCCGCTCAACCAGCGTTTAGCCGGTTTTCGCATTCAGCGCATCAGCGTGCCCTGGGCGGATCGCATCGTACGCATGGATTGCCGCCGCATCCATATCAGCAAGCGGGTGGACCAGATCAGCCTGGTTGCCGAATGCTTTGGCGGACGCGGCAATATCGCCCTGCTCGATGCGGCGCAGCATATTCGCTGGGCCTGGCGCTGGGACAGCCTCGACGGGAAGGCCGCGCCGCGCTTCCTGCCCGGCGTGGTGTATGTACCGCCGGAAGACAGCCTGCCCTTTGACCAGCCCTTACCGGGTGCTGCCGCCTGGCTGCGCCGCGTCGCACCCCGTTATCGCCCGCAGCACACGGCCGAGCAGCAGGCCATGCAAGAGGCATGGTCGCAGCGGTTAGATCCGTGTGCGTCCTGGTGGCGGTCTTCGGCGGAGGTCGATAAATCCGTCCTCTACCCCGTGCCCCTGCCCGACTGGGCACCGCTGCAGGAGATTCCGGCACAGGAGGCGCTGCGCTTTGTGCTCCCCGCCGCACACCCGGAACCCTCAGCACAGGAACGTGCGTTCGCCTTGCAGCGGGAGCGTCTGCAACACCGCATCCAGAAAATGCGCCAGGACATGACGCGCTGGGAGGACCCGGAGGTGTATCGTACCCAGGCCTTCGCCCTCTTCGCCCTGCCCGACACGATGGCGTCAGACACGCAGATCAGCGCCCCGGACCACACCAGCGCAACGGGTACGCTCCTGACTATTGCCGTAACACCGGGCAAGTTTCTGCACCAGCAGGCGCAGTGGTATATGCAGCAGGCGCAACGCAGTCAGCGCGCACAGCGGGAAATCACCAGCCGCCTGCAAGAATCAGAGAAGCTGCTGGAGCGACTGGTGGGTAACGAACCACAGCCATCGCCCGTGGAAGGCCCGGCAACCCAAGCGCGGCTCGTGTCAGGAAGCCCGGCCCCAAAAGGGAAACCGGAGGATGCCACATTCAGTCAAACCGTCGTCGACGGCTTCACGATCCTCTGGGGTAAAAATGCCCGGGAGAATGACCGCCTGACCTTCCGCACGGCTAAGCCCTGGGACCTGTGGTTTCATATTCAGGATTTAGGCGGCAGCCATGTGGTGCTGCGCCGGGAGAATAGTCAGACACCGGTGCCCGAGCCGGTGCTCGCCGCCGCCGCGCGCATTGCCCTGCAACAAAGCCAGTCCCGCGCCATCAGCGGCGAGGTGGACTGGACGGAAATCCGCCACGTCCACCGTAAACCGAGTGGCGGGCCCGGACAGGTGACCTACCGCCACTTCAAGAGCATCCGGGTACGCCGCGACGGCCACCATAGTAACTTATAGAAAAAAGCCCAGGCCCATAGCTTGGGCCTTTTTATCCCTGTTTTTATTTTGCTCCCGATGTTACCCCAATGCCTTCCGCGCGTTCACAAAAACCTGCATCCATGGCGTAGCCTCACCCCACTCCGGCGGCCGCCAGCTCATCTGCAGGCTGCGCACCACCCGTTCGGGATGAGGCATGAGGATGGAGACCCGGCCGTCCTCGTTGCAGAGGCCGGTAACACCTTGCGGGGAGCCGTTGGGATTGGCTGGATACTGCACTGCGGGTTGTCCCTGGGCATCCACAAAACGCATGGTAACGGGCGCTGCGACCGACTGATCTCCGGCGAAGCGCGCCTGCCCTTCGCCGTGGGCGATAACGATGGGCGCGTAAGTGCCCGCCATACCCGCGAACCACAGCGACGGCGAATCCACGACCTCGACCATGGCCAGTCGGGCCTCGAACTGTTCCGAGCGATTGCGCGCAAAATGCGGCCAATGCGCCGCGCCGGGGATAATGTCACGCAGTTCCGCGAGCATCTGACAGCCATTGCAAACGCCCAGGGCGAGGCGCGAGGTATCGGCAAAAAAGGCGGCGAAATCGTCCCGCAGACGGTCATGGAAAAGGATCGATTTGGCCCAGCCCGCACCGGCACCCAGCACATCTCCGTAGGAAAAGCCGCCGCAAGCGGCCATTGCCTGGAAATCCGCTAAGCGATGACGACCGGCCGCAAGGTCGCTCATATGCACGTCCACGGCGGTAAAACCGGCACGATGGAAAGCCGCCGCCATCTCGATCTGACCATTGACGCCCTGCTCCCGGAGGATCGCCACGCGGGGCCCGGCCCCGGTCTGAATCATCGGCATCTGCGGGGTAAAGGAGAGATGGGAGAACAGCGGCGCATTCTCGCTGGCCACCAGAGCAAAAGCCTCTTGGGCGCAAAGCGGATCATCGCGCAGGGCCTGCATCCGGTTACTGGTCTCCGCCCAGACACGCAGTAGATCAGCGACCGCTTCATTCAGGACGGATTGGCCGTCCTGCTGTACTTGTAAACGCCAGTGGTCGGTCTTTACCTGACCAATGACCTGAGCCCGTCCAGCGAGGACGGCATCGGCAAAAATCTGCGTGATTTGCGCGCGCCGGGCGGCCGGGGTCTGGATGACCACGCCCGGTTCCTCGGCAAAAAGGAAGGACCAGCTATCCGCCTCCGAAGGCAGTTGAATGTCCGCCCCACAACGGCTGGCGAAAGACATTTCGCAGAGCGTCGCCCAGAGGCCACCGTCGGAACGGTCATGGTAGGCCAGCACCAGTTCCTGCATGCGCAAAGCCTGCAATGCAATGAACAGGCCGCGCAGCAACTCCGGGGCATCCAGATCAGGCGCCGTATCGCCCATCTGCCCCAAAGTCTGGGCCAGGATGGAAGCGCCGAGCCGACCACACCCCAAGTCCACCAACCAGAGATCGGTATCTGGTTGGGCAGACCACTGGGGGGTCCAGCTCTTCCGCAAATCTGCCACGGGCGCGAAGGCCGAGATAATCACCGACAGGGGCGACACGACGGCCTTTTCCACACCCTCCTCTCGCCAGATAGTGCGCATGGACAGGGAGTCTTTGCCCACCGGGATGGCAAGGTCCAGCGCCGGACACAGTTCCAGTGCCGCAGCATGTACCGCGTCATAGAGCGCCGCATCTTCTCCCGGATGGTCTGCCGCCGCCATCCAGTTGGCCGAGAGCTTGATATCCCCCAGCGCAGCCACATCGGCAGCAAACAGGTTGGTGAGGGCTTCGGCAATGGCCAGCCGGGCGCTGGCCGCGGGATTCAACACTGCCACCGGGGCACGCTCGCCGATGGCCATGGCCTCGCCGTGGGTATTCCAGAAATCCGCTGCCGTGACCCCGCAATCGGCCACCGGCACCTGCCATGGCCCCACCATCTGGTCGCGGTGAATCAGACCCCCGACACTGCGGTCACCGATGGTGATCAGGAATTCCTTGCTGGCTACCGAGGGATGGCGCAAAACGGCATAGGCGGCAGCACGCAAATCGGCACCCGACAGGTCCAGCGGACGCAAATCGGGCGGCACATGCCGACTGTCCCGCTCCATGCGCGGCGGACAACCCAGCAGAGCGCTGAGGGCCATATCCACCGGCCGGTCATGGAGCAGGGAGTCCTCCAGAATCAGGGCGTCCTCCGCCGTGGCTTCTCCCAGGACCGCCCAGAGGCAGCGCTCGCGGGCGCAGATCTCCGTGAAACGTGGCAAGTCTGCTGCCGCCACGGCCAGCACATAACGCTCCTGCGCCTCATTGCTCCAGATCTGCATAGGCGACATGGCCTGTTCTTCATTGGGCACCGCCCGCAGTTGCAGTTGGCCGCCACGACCACCATCGTGCAACAACTCGGGAATGGCGTTGGAGAGTCCGCCCGCCCCGACATCATGAATGGACAAAATGGGTGAATTCTCTCCCAGCGCAATACAACGCTCGATCACTTCCTGGGCCCGGCGCTGCATTTCCGGATTGCCGCGCTGCACCGAAGCAAAATCCAGTTGCTCATCCCCTGCCCCGCTGGCCACACTGGAAGCGGCGCCACCACCCAGACCGATGAGCATGGCCGGACCGCCGATAACCAGCACTTTGGCGCCTTCCGGCAGAGGCTTCTTTTCCACCAGCAAGGGGCGAATCTGACCCAGACCGCCGGCCAACATGATGGGTTTGTGGTAGCCGCGGTGCAGCCCGTCCTGATCACATTCGAAGACCCGGAAATAACCGGCAATGGCCGGGCGGCCGAACTCGTTGTTGAAGGCCGCAGCACCCAGGGGGCCTTCGCGCATGATGTCCAGCGCCGAGCGGATACGCGCCGGCTTTCCGTAAGGGTTCGACTCCCATGACTGGATATAGCCGGGAATCCGCAGATGGGACACCGAGAAGCCCGTCAAACCCGCCTTGGGCTTGCCGCCCCGCCCGGTGGCCCCTTCGTCGCGAATCTCGCCGCCACTCCCCGTGGCCGCTCCGGGGAAAGGGGAAATGGCCGTCGGATGGTTGTGGGTCTCCACTTTCATCAGAATGGCGGTGCGTTCCTCCGCTACGGTATACGCTCCCGACGCGTCCACCGCGAAAGGCTGGCTCAGCGCGCCGCCCGCCATGACCGCGGCGTTGTCCTTATAAGCGGACAAGGTGCCCTGCGGATGCAGGCGGTGGGTTTCGCGAATCATGGCGAAGAGGCTGAGGGCTTGATCCTGGCCATCCAGCCGGAAGGCCGCATTGAACACCTTGTGCCGACAGTGCTCGGAATTGGCCTGCGCAAACATCATCAGTTCGGCATCACTGGGATCGCGGCCCAAGCCCGAAAAATAATCAAAAAGATAATCCAGTTCCGCCGGAGCGAGAGCGAGCCCCATACGGTTATTGGCCGAAAGCAAGGCGGCACGCCCCTCTTTGTGCAGAGGAATGCGGGTCAGTGATGCGGGTTCCGGACGGGCAAAAATGGCCTCTGCCGCCGACCAGTCCGGCAACACCGACTCGGTCATGGGGTCGTGCAGAAGCCGGCTCATCGCCTGCAACTCCGCCGCGCTGAAGGCCGCACCGCCGACGTTGCGCAAGCGATATGAAACCCCCCGTTCAATACGCCGCACCGCCCCCAATCCACAGTGTCCGGCAATGTCCGTTGCCTTGCTGGACCATGGCGAGATGGTCCCGAGACGGGGCACCACACAGACTTCCTGTGCGTCCTCTACATGTCCTTCAGCAGGTTCCCCGTAATGCAGCAAGGCGGTCAGCACCCCCATTTCTGCCGACGTTAAAGGTGCGCCGAGATCCACCAGATGCATATGCTGAGCGACTGCGCTCTGGACGGAAAAACCCTCGGCAATGAGGATGCGTAGCAAGTGTTGCACACGAAAGGCGGACAGCGCCGCAGAGCCGCGAAGCAGCAGCATGGGATGGTCCCTCATTCAAGAAACGCGGCAGGACGAGCCAGAAGACTATCCCGCTGGAAAGATTACGATTTTATGATGCTGCAGGAAGCGGCACGCCCAAGCGGCGTGCGACTTCTACATAGGCTTCTACCACACCGCCCAGATTGCGACGAAAGCGATCTTTATCCATTTTTTCCAGACTCTGGGCATCCCAAAGTCTACAGCCGTCGGGGCTGAATTCGTCACCGAGATAAAGCTCACCGTCAAAACGCCCGAACTCCAGCTTAAAGTCCACCAGAATTAGATTCGCCTTTGCAAATAGTGCGGACAGCAACATATTGACCCGCATCGTCCAACGGCGCATGGCCTCTACTTCTTCTGCCGTCGCCCAACCAAAAGTGCGAATATGGGACGTGTTGATCATGGGATCGTGCAGCGCATCGTTCTTCAGAAAGAATTCCAGCGTCGGCGGCTCCAGAATCCGACCCTCCTCGATGCCCAGGCGCTTGGACAAGGACCCCGCGGCCCGATTCCGCACCACACACTCTACCGGGATCATCTCCAGACGGTGCACCAGACTTTCTCGCGCATTGAGGCGGCGGATAAAATGGGTCGGCACCCCCTCACCCTGCAAATACTCCATGATGAAGGCATTGAAGGCATTGTTTATCTCGCCTTTATGGGCAAGCTGCTCGACCTTTTCGCCGTCAAAAGCCGAAGTATCATCCTTGAAATACAGGACCAACTCATCGGGTGATTCGCTGGCATAGACAATCTTGGCCTTGCCCTCGTAGAGGACAGTGCGTTCACTCATCGGGGTTGTCCTTCCGGAAAGACACGGGCGAAAATGGCGTCGATATTGCGGGTGTGATAGGCGAGATCAAACAACGCTGCCAGTTCCTGCGCGCTCAGGTAAGGCTGGATCTGCGGGTCCGCTGTCAGCAGCGATTTAAAATCTGCATTCGCCTCCCAGACCTGCATTGCGTTGTGCTGCACCACCCGATACGCGTCTTCGCGCAGCATGCCCTTCCCGGTGAGCGCCAGCAGCACCCGCTGGGAGAAAATCAGGCCATGCATCTTGTGCAGGTTATCCAGCATCCGCTGCGGATAAACCACGAGCCGTTCCAGCAGAGCGCTCGCCCGATGGAACATGAAGTCCATGACGATGCAGGCATCGGGGCCGATCACCCGCTCCACACTGGAGTGAGAAATATCGCGCTCATGCCAGAGGGCGATGTCCTCCAGCGCCATACCCGCATAACCGCGCAGCAGGCGGGCGAGACCGGTCAGATTCTCGGAGAGGATAGGATTGCGCTTGTGGGGCATGGCGGAACTGCCCTTCTGCCCGGCGGTAAATGGCTCCTCCGCCTCCAACACCTCGGTGCGCTGCAAATGACGAATTTCCACGGCAATCTTTTCAATGGAACCGGCAATCACCGCCAGGGTGCCGAAAAACTCGGCGTGACGATCCCGGGAAATGACTTGCGTGCTGGCCAGTTCCGGGGCCAACCCCAGCTCCGCACAGACCGCATCTTCGACACTGGGGTCGATGTTGGCGAAAGTGCCCACGGCCCCCGACAACATGCCCGCCGACACGGCGGCGATGGCACTGACCAGACGTTGCCGATTGCGCTGCGCCTCGGCACACCAGACCGCCACTTTCAGGCCAAAGGTGATGGGCTCCGCATGAATGCCATGGGAGCGGCCGATCATCACTGTATCCTTGTGCTTCCAGGCCAACTCGACCAAAGCCCGGTACAGGCGATCCATCCCTTCCAGCAGCAGTACCCCGGAACGCTTCAACTGCAGCGCAAAACCCGTATCCACCACATCCGAAGAGGTCAGGCCGAGATGGATGAAGCGGCTGGACGGCCCGACATACTCGGCCACAGACGTCAGAAAGGCAATGACGTCGTGTTTGACTTCCAGCTCAATTTCCGCAATACGGGCGCTATCAAAAGCGGCTTTCGCCTCGATGTCGGCCAGGGCGTCGGCAGGAATCTGCCCCTGTGCCGCCAGCGCCCGGCAGGCTGCCAGCTCCACATCGAGCCAGGCCTGATATTTGGCATCCTGCGTCCATAAGGCACCCATTTCCGGGCGCGTATAGCGCTCGATCATGCTATGTCTCCATTTTTGGGAGACAGGCCCGACTGCAGCTTGTCGAGAATATCTGCGGACCATGTGGCGGCATTCTTGCCAACCCCCGGTGTCGTCTCCAGTACGCTGCCCTCATTGTTTTTCATGCGCAGCAACTTCACCTGCACCGAGACGGGTTTCTGCTTTTCCGGACTGCTCCAGATAGCCTTGATGTTGTCCCAGGTCCGCTGAAAGATGCCGCCGATGAAGCTCTGTTTCTGAGCCGCCTGCGCACCACCGCCCTGCACTTGGACATTCCACACCCCCATGCCCTCACTTTGCACGGGATAACCCAGCCCCTGCAAAACCACTTGTACTGCTGGCTGCGCCTTGGCGGGAACCGCGTTCAACACCAGATAAGGACCGCGATCATCCTGGTAGCGGGTCACTTTGATTTTCGGCATTTCTGCGAGGAGTGACCCCTGGCTCAGACGCTTCTGCACCGCTTCCATGATCCGCCGGCTGTGTCCTGCGTCGGCGGGCACCTTCTTCCACTCCAGACTGCTACCGTTGGGATCATTCCGGACGCGCTCCTGCTGGACAGAAAGCTGTTCCGCGCCATTTTCGCCAGCGCTCAGGTGAAAGGTGTATTTCTCCCGATAAGTAGGTGCTACGGTGTTCCCCAGCACGAAGGCCAGACCACTACGGAAATCCCGCCAGTTGGTAACCAGTTCACCCTGTTCAGGAGAGAATTTCGCCACCGTAGTCTTGTCTGCGGCCAGTGTCGCTTTCAGGGCAGCCCAAATCTGCGCGGGCTTCGCGGTCGTGCTCAAACGCAAATCCGCGCCGGTACCCAGCATCTGCGCGCTTACTTCCGGCAGGGTTTTTTCTTCTACCGGCTGCTGTCCGGCCGCCTCGTGGGGTTGAAACAGTCCGTAACCACCGGAGGCGGCACTATTCGCGTTCGTCGGCAATTCGCCGGAAGTCGCCGCCCCCCCAGGTGAAGTCACCGCCCCGCCCGGTATGGTAACCCCCGGCTGGGGCGCCTGGGCCAGCAGGTCCGGCGGGATCTTCAGGGGTTCCATCACCTTGGAATCCTGGTATTTAGGTCCGTTGTTGGCCTTGAAGAAGGGAATGTAGGAACACCCCCCCAAACCCAGACTGGTAACCACGGCGAGAGCTACGTAACGGCGCATGCAAGACTCCACTAAACGCGACTAGGCGCGAGAATGATTAGATACACTGCGCCCGGCGCAAACTTTCGCGCAGACGCTCATGATGGGCAGACGAAAAAGGGGTCAGGGGCAGGCGCAGAGCGGGTCCCATGCGGCCCATCTCGTGCAGGGCCCATTTGACCGGGATGGGGTTGGACTCCAGAAAGAGATCCCGGTGTAACCCCACCAGTTGCGCGTTGACCGCACGGGCGCCGACAAAATCACCAGCCAGCGCCAGATCACACATCCGCGCCATCAGCCGGGGTGTCGCATTGGCGGTGACTGAGATCACGCCACGCGCACCCAATGCCATGGCAGCAAGGGCAGCACCATCATCGCCGCTATAAACCTGCATCTGATCCCCGCACAGGGCCAGAATTTCAGCAACCCGTTCGACTTTGCCACTCGCTTCTTTGATGCCGACGATATCAGCACGCGGCGCCAGACGTGCTACCGTCTCGGGCAAAATATCCCCAGCAGTACGGCCAGGGACATTATAGAGGATGATGGGAAAGTGGCATTGCTCAGCGACCGCCGAGTAGTGTTGGAACAAACCTTCCTGAGTGGGCTTATTGTAATAGGGGGAAACCAGCAAGGCTGCGTCGGCTTTGACTTCCATGGCCGCGCGAGTGAGTTCTATAGCCTCATGGGTCGCGTTGGCCCCCGTTCCGGCGATCACCGGGATACGCCCTTTGGTCTGCTCCACGACGGCCCGAATCACCGCCACGTGCTCCCCCATTTCCAGGGTGGCGGATTCTCCCGTGGTACCGACGGCGACCAGTGCGTGCGTCCCTTCGGCGATGTGCCATTCCACCAGATCGCGGAGCGCGGTGTCATCCACCGCACCGTCCGCCCGCATGGGCGTCACCAAAGCTACCATACTGCCATGAAACATGATCCAGCTCCCGCTTTAACGCATTCCTTTTCTGCTAGGGATGGTACTTGCCCGACGGCGGGCTTGGCAAGGCAAGAATCACCCGCACCGCCCACGCTCTGGCCAAGGATGGCTTTCAGCGTATTCGGAATGGGACGATCAGAGTGAAAAAATGGCGCTCCCAAGGGGGTTCGAACCCCTGTTACCGACGTGAGAGGCCAGTGTCCTAGACCGCTAGACGATGGGAGCGAGAGCGCAAATTATAAGCCCTTTCGCTTTAAAAGCAAGAAGGGGCCGGTGATCAATCAGCCAGCGTACTGAAGAATCGCCCAGAATTGCAGGGCGGTACCGGCAATGACAAAAACGTGCCAGATGGAATGAAAGTATTTCCAACGATCCAGCACAAAAAAAAGGACCCCCATGGTATAAGCCAGCCCACCAGCGGCCAACCACCATAAAAACCAGCCCGGTGCAGCATCATAGAGTGGCACCGCTGCGAAGAGCGCCAACCAGCCCATGAGAAGATACAGCCAGAGAGAGGCCGACTGAAAGCGCGTCCCGCCCACGGCCAGCAGGGTAATGCCCAGCGCTGCCAAACCCCACTCCAGTACCAGCAGTGCCCAGCCCCACGGATCATGAAGCACCATGAGCGTCACCGGGGTGTAAGTACCCGCAATAAGCAGGTAGATGGCGGAGCGGTCGATCAGCTGAAAGGCGCATTTGAGTCGCCCAGACGGCAGAATGTGATAGATGGTCGAAGCCAGATAGAGCATCAAGATGGTGGCCACAAAGATGCTGACACTGGCTACCGCAAGACGCGTGCTATGGAGACCAGCGCCAGCCAACCATAAGATGAAGACCAACAGAGCGCCCACCGCGCCCGCACCATGCAGCAGGCCGTTGATCCATTCTTCAACGCGGGTTTGACCCCGCACCATACCGACTGAGTCTTCCCCCATCACCTGTCCGCCATTCCGCACTCCCTGCCGGAACAGTTATAACATAACCGCCCGAGCCGTCGCCATGCCAACTCAGGCGCCCATCATGGGTACACGCAGAGGTTCTCCGGGCTGCCCCTCCCCGCGCGGCAGATTATTGGCCAGGCGCAAGGCTTCTACACTCAGTCCGTAACGGCGCGCCACGCTCGCCAGATTTTCCCCTTTGCTCAACACATGCCGTGTCGCCGACCAGGCGCTATGCGCGGGTGGCGCCTTCACGAAATGGGCAACAACCGCATCGTGCAGGGTGCGCGCCAGTACTTGACGAAAATCCGGATCGCGCAAGCGCTGTTCTTCTTCAGGATTAGAAATAAAAGCGGTCTCCACGAGCACGGAGGGCACATCCGGGGCACGCAGCACTACGAAATTAGCATGCTGCACGGTGGCATTATGCAAATCCTCCACCCCGGCCAATCCGCGAATCATGACGTCCGCTGCCGCTGCCGCCGAATTCATGGCGGCCGTCTGGGTCATATTGATGAGCACCTCACTGAGCATCGGATCGTGAATGCCCGACTGCACCCCTCCAAGGAAGGGATCTGCGGCGTTTTGTGTTTTGGCCAACCAGCGGGCTGCCGCATTGCTCGCCCCCGTCTCCGATAACGCCCATACCGTCGAGCCGCATACCGTGCGCTCCGGGAAGGCATCAGCATGGATAGAGACGAAGAGATCGGCACGCTGCTCCAAGCCCAAATGCATGCGGTCCATGAGCGGCACATAGCGATCCGTGTTGCGGGACATGACCAGACGCATTCCAGGGGTGCTGCGGATCAGTTGTGCCAGAGACAGGCCGACATCCAGCACGACATCTTTTTCGCGGGTCCCTTTGGCGCCGATGGCGCCCGGATCATGGCCGCCATGACCAGGATCCAGACAGACCACAATGGGCCGCCCCGCTCCGGCAACCGGCTGCAAACAGGGAGATTCTACTGCGGTCGTCGCGAGCGGCATCAAGTCCAGCACCAAACGATGTGATGCTCCCCCACCAGGACCAAGAGAGAAACTACGCCAGCGCACCGATTCCCGTAAAGGCAAACGCAGAACCAACCCGGCGGAACTTTCATTCATTTCCGCGCCACCTTGCAGGGGACCCAACGCAGGCACTACGGGACGATTCAGCCCGTGCTCTATCCCCGGCAACTCAATATGCAGCACTTCACCCACGCTGCGGATCACCGGCGCAGCCGACAACCGCCGATCCAGATCAAAGACCAGACGCACACCCTGTTGATAGCGGCCCACCCGTAGCGCGCGGAGTTGCGCGGCGGCAGCCATTTCCCAGGTACACAGCAGTGCACCTCCCAGCGCTGCTTGTCGCAGGAACTGCCGCCTTGTGGAACGCTCACCGGGTTTCCCGACCACTGCTCCCCCCTAGTACTCGTTTATAAATATTGAGTCGTGAAGGAGATACCAGGTTATCTCAGACACCCTGCCCAGCCAGCCAGCGCTGCAGTTCCGCTGTCCCCATGGCGCCGCTGACCCGCGCCAGTTCTTTTCCTGCCTTGAAAAGCACCATGGTAGGGATGGAACGAATCTGAAAGCGGCCACCGATTTGCTGTTCGTCTTCGGTATTCACCTTGGCGAAGAGCACACGCCCTCGCATAGCCCGACCGGCCTGCTCAAACTGCGGCGCCATCGTTCGGCAGGGTCCGCACCAGGGGGCCCAGAAATCAACCAGCACCGGCAATTCGTTTTTCTGAATGTAAGTAGAAAAACTGCTGTGGCTGAGATTGACGGGGTGATCAGGGAAAATCCGTGCATGGCATTTGCCGCACTTGGGGTTCTCCTCCAGACGCTCTTTGGGCACCCGATTGATGGCGCCACAGGCAGGACAAAGCAATATCATGGACGTCATAATTCTCCCCGATTCTACAATGAACCGTTATTATCCAGGCTCCCGACTTTCTTCCTGTAACAGGGGATCCAGGGCCCCGCGACGATCCAGGGCGGCGATGTCATCATAACCACCCACATGCTGGCCGTTGATAAATATTTGCGGGACGGACCACCGCCCGTGGGCGAGCCTTTGCATGGTCTGGCGTTGCGTAGGGTCCCGGTCCACCCGAATAATCTCGGGGGTGACCCCCTTGCTGCGCAGAAGCGCTTCGGCCCTGTGGCAATAAGGGCAAACGCCAGTCGCGTACATCCGTACCGCCGCCCTTTTCATAATCACTTCTCTACCGGCAATCCGGCACTCCGCCAGGCGCCGATTCCACCTTTCAGGCTATAAATCTTATCAAAACCGGCTTTTTTCAGGCTGGCCGCGGCACGCGCCGAACGCATACCACTCGCACACTGACAGATAACATGATGGCCGCGATGCTTCTCCAGGTCCTGCATATACTTGGGTAAGTCACCGAGCGGAATGTGCCGGGCACCGGGTAGATGCCCTTGGGACCACTCGCTTTGCTCGCGCACATCAATGATCACGGCATCTTCGTGATTGATCAACTGCACTGCGGCGGCCGGATCCACTTCATGAATACCCGCCATCCCGCGCGTCAACGGCCCCTTAAAAATCATAGCAATCAAAGCGCCTGCACTCAGCAACAACGGCCATTGGGACTCTATAAAAAAAAGAATTTTATGTTCCATGGCTTAGCGTCCGCAGGCCCCGGAACCCGGCACCCCGAGCTGCAGCAGGATGCGGTCCAGTGGGCAAAAGCAGGTGAAACCGCTTTGCAGCAGGTTAAAACCCACAAAAAGGGTGAAGGCCAAAAACCACTCGCTCACAAATATAGGGCTGGCCGGAGCGCCCAATACCACAGTTACCAGCACAAAAAAGCCGGCAACCACCCGCACCCAACGTTCGGTATTCATCTGCAATCAAACTCCTTGTGTCTGTTTTTCCAAATGCCGTTCCCAAAGGAAATAAAGCAGTGGGATCACGATCAGTGTCAGCAGTGTGGAGGCGAAAGTGCCAAAAATCAAGGACACAGCCAGCCCGCCAAAGACCGGATCGGTCACCATGATGGCAGAGCCAAACATGATGGCGAGTGCTGTCAGCAAAATGGGGCGAAAACGCACCGCACCGGCCTGCAACACCGCCTCTTCCAGTGTGTAACCCTGGCGCCGGTAATCGATAATGAAGTCAATCAGCAACAGGGAGTTGCGCACCACGACACCCGCCAGCGCAATGACTCCGATCATGGAAGTGGCATTAAACGGTGTATTTAACAGCCAGTGTCCAGGGAAAACCCCGATCAACGTCATCGGAATAGCGCCCATGACGATCACCGGCATCACGAAAGACTGGTAATAAGCCACCAGCATCAGATAGATAAAGACCAGGGCGACAATAAAAGCAGCGCCGAGATCACGAAATACATCGAGGGTCAGGCGCATGTCACCGCCCCAGAGAATCTGGTAATGGGTAATATCGTCGGGCTGCGCTGGCGAAAAACCCAGATTACCTGTGCTGAGAGGCACACCGTCGATGGTCTTGCCATCCAGCCAGTGATTCAGCGACAACACGGCATAAACTGGGCTGGAACCCATGAGATCTCCGGTCACATACACCACAGGGTGTTGATCACGATCGTAAACCGGCTTGGCCAGCGTCGTCCGCTCAATCTGCGCGATGCTCGCCAGCGGCACCGACTGCCCGTTCCGGCTCTGCACCCGTAAGTCGAGTATCTGCTGACGCCAGGCGCGATCCGCCGGGGGAACGCGGAGAAGGATATCTACCGGTTCGCGGGCATTTTCCACGTGCAGGGCACCCAGTCTGGTACCCGCCACATAATCATGCACCAGCGCGGCCACCTGCGCCGGCGCGACACCAGCGAGCATCGCCTTCTGCTGATCCACATGCAGCAGATACTCAGGCACTGTAGCGGTCACCGAGTCGTCCACATTGATCATGTCATAGTCTTTGCGGAAATACTGTTCGACCATACCCGCCACCTGGCGCAACTTGTCATAGTTTGGTCCGTAGAGCTCGGCCACCACCTGAGCACGTACCGGCGGCCCCGGCGGCACCTCAAACATCTTGATAACGCTACCAGGGAAACGTGCCCGGACCGATTGCAACGCTTTGTAGACTTCCACGGAAACGGTGTGGGACATGGGGCGCTCATCCCGCGGCACCAGGTTGACCTGAATCTGCGCGTAATTACTGCCTTGGCGCATCATATCACCGCGCACCAGCCCGGCGAAATCCACCGGTGCTGAACGCCCCAGATAAGTCTGGAAATTTTCGATATAGCGATTCTGGCTGAGCACGTTACCCACCGCTTCGGTAACCCGCCCGGTTTCATCCAGCGCGGTCCCCGCAGGGGTATCTACCTGAATCATGAAATCACTGACGTTCCCCTCGGGAAGCATTTTCAGATTGACGCCCAGTGCACTGAGGGGTCCATTCATGCCTTGCGGGCGGATGAACTGCCACATCGGCATCAGCATCGCCAGCAAGAGCAGCACAATGACCACGATGAAAAAGACGTTACGGCGCCCCGGAGATTTCAGCAGCGGCTTGAACACCCGAATGTATCCCCACTGCAAAGCGTCCGATCGCGGCTCATGGGCACCTTCCTCACGGCCAGCCTGCTTGGCCGCTTTGCGACGCAGAAAACGATAAGCACCCCAGGGCACCACCGTATAGGCGAGCAACACCGACGCAATCATTGCAATCGGTACAAAAATAGGGATGGGCAACATGAAGGGCCCCATCATTCCGGTCACAAAAGCCATGGGCACGAAGGCGAGAATCACCGCCAGCGTCGCTATATTTGTCGGATTACCAATCTCATTGCTGGCGATGATGATACAGCGGGCAAAATCATCCTTGCCGCAGCCATGCAGATGACGATGGATGTTTTCGATGACGACAATACCGCCGTCCACCAGCAGCCCCAGCGACAAAATGAGCGCAAACAGGGTGATCCGGTTGATCGTCTGCCCGAGCAGCCAGCCGATGCCCAACACGGCGCCCAGGGTGAGCGGCACCGTCAGAATAACGATACCCGCCTCGCGCCATCCGAGAAAAATCATCAGGATGACAGCAACCACTCCGACAGCGATACTGAGGTGCTCAAAGAGCGCACTGACTGCGTCATCGGCACGGGCACCATAATCGCGGGTAATGGAAACATGCACCCCCTCCGGCAGGACCTCCCGCTTCAGACGATCTACTTTCGTCTTGATCGCGTTTGCCACCGTCACGGCATTCGCACCAGGACGCTTGGCGAGGGTGATGGTGACTGCCGGCATGGTCGTACCCGCTGGTACACCGATCCGGTTTGCACGCCCGGCCGTATCACTGGTCGCGATGTTGTTTTCCGCGGCGCCTTCTTCTACCCGGGCCACGTCTTTGAGAAATATCGGTTGCCCATCATGGCTGCCGATAATGAGGTCACCGACACCCCGTGCTGACCCTATCGCCCCATTGATGCGCAGAGGGACTTCCTCGTTGTTCCGCACCAGGTTGCCGCCCGGAAGAATGACATTGCTCCCTTTCAGCGCCTGCTGAATATTTTCCAGGCTGAGACCAGCGCTCGAGAGCTTGGCCGAATTCAGCCAGACATTGATCGCTAGAGGACTACCGCCAATCACCTCAGCGTTCGCCACATCCGGCACACTCTGCAACTGATCCATGAGCCGCACCCCGACCTGACGCAACGCCAAAGGCGTCAACCGGCTGGAGCTCAGGGTCAGCGACATGATCGGAACGTCGTTTATGCCTATGGATTTAACCAGGGGCTGCGCCGTACCGGGGGGCATCTTGTCCATATTCCGGCTGAGCTGGTTGTAGACTTCGAGCAGGCTTTTCTCTTCGTTGGCACCGACCTGAAACTCGACGGTGACCATACCCATGTCATTGACGGCATAACCATAGGTGTGATGGACACCGGGCAAGGACGCCATCAGGGCTTCCAACGGGCGTATCACCAGATGCTGAATTTCCTCGCTGTCAGAGCCGGGCCGCATGATGAAAATTTCGGCAGCGGGTACCACAATTTCAGGATTATACAGGCGCGGGGTGACGAGAATGGCCAAGGCCCCAAACAGGGCAATGGTCACCATGATCAGCACCGTGATCTTGGACTGGTAAAAAGACCGGGCAAGCCGCCCCGCCAGGTTTTGCCGCTGCCCTGGTTCAGCCATGCGTGGCTCCGACTGGCTCAATATGGTCGCCATTATTCACCGCGGCGAGGTTACCCACGACCACCGTCTCACCCGCACTCAGACCGGAAAGAATTTCCACCCCCTCTGGCGTGCTCTGCCCCGGCCGCACCATGCGATAGCGCGCGATGCCATGCGCATCAACAACGAACACACCCGGAATACCAGCCCGATCCAGCAAGGCAGACGCCGGCACCACCATCACTTGCCGCTGGGTAACCGGCACTTCTACACGGACATAGTCACCGGCCTGCAGGGTACTGTCTGCGGGCAAGCCGAGCTTGACCAGGTGGGTATGGGTCACCGCGTCCGCGGCTCCGACCATGTCCAGAACCCTTGCGGAAACGCTTTTCCCATCGGAGATGACAGCGACCTCCTGACCGATGTGGAGACTGCGGTACAGGGTCCCGCTGACACTACACCGGACCTCCAATCGGGAGGTGTCCGCCAAGACCAGGATGGGCTGGCCAGGCGACGCGAGGTCGCCGTTCTGCATGAACTTGCGCGTGATGATTCCGGAGAACGGCGCCGTCACCCGGGCATAACGCAGTTGCGACCGCGCCGTGCTGATACCCGCCCGTGCCGCAGCGGCACGGGCCTGAGCCATGGCATAGGCCGATTTCACCTGATCCCACTGCTTCTCGGGAATGGCCTGCTGAGCATAGAGGGCCTTGAATCGATCATAATTGGAGCGGGCGTTCGTGAGCGCAGATTCGGCCTCGGCCAAGCCAGCCTGCGCCTGCTGCACCTGTCCCAGCACCTCCGTCGGATCGACCTCAAAAAGCAGTTGTCCCGCCTTTACAGCCTGTCCATCACGCACGCTCATGGCGCGAATATAGCCACTCAGACGGGAACTGAGTTGTACCTGCTGATGGGCAGTGACCGTACCCGGAACGTGGGCAAAGGTGGCCATGCTCTGGCTCCCCATCCGCATGACTGGCGCCGTGATTTTACTCGGTACCTGTAGCGCATCCGGGGGCGATTTGCTGCAAGCCGCAAGACTTGCCGAAGAGAATGCCAGAGCGGCGACTAACACGGTCCGCTTCCATGTGTTCATTGGGGGGCTCCTTCTGCGGCGGGCACATGACCCACACTGACGACTTCTTGAGGATTCAGTTTGCCGATGGCCAGCAACAGGGCACCGCGGTCTACCGCCTCCGCATAATAGGCAGAGGCAAGCTCAGCACGCGCCTGATCCAGTTCTGCTTGTCCGTGCAGCAGGCCGGTCACGGTTTCTACACCATTTTCGTAACGCAGACGCACCAAACGTTGCGCCTCGTCCATCTGCTTCACCGCGAGTGCACGCATTTTGACGCGCACCGTGGCCTCCCGGGCACTGCGCCACACCTGCGCCACCTGCAAACGCAGCTTATCCTGCGCCTCCTGCAACGCAGCCATGGCCCGTTCACGCTCAGCCCGGGCGCGGTCCATTCCGCCACCGCGTGCGAAGTCCAGCGCATTCCAGGTCACGTCTCCACCGATGGTATAAGACGGTGCCGCGTTGCCGAGTGTCCTGCCATTCCATTCCTGATTGGCCATGGCGTTAACGTGGGGGAGATAAGCGGCACGGGCGACACGGATACCATCCTGTGCCGCCTTGACCTGGTGACGGAGGGCAGCGATACCGGCGTTCTGGGCCATCGCGTCGCCCTGCAGGCTGGTGAGCGGCGCCGCAGGCAATGTGGGCTGAACGGGGCCAGCTACAGTCAGGGTCTTCCCTTCCGGCCAGCCAATAAGCATGGCGAGATTATCCAGGGCATTGGCCTGGGCATTCCGGGCACTTTCCACAGCCAGTTCAGCTTTTTCCCAATGCACTTCCGCAGAGAGCAGATCGCTCTTTACCAGCACCCCGCGCGCCAGCAGGGATCGACTCGTTTTGACATAAGCTGCGGCCGCCAGTTTGGCTTTATCCGCCACCTCGACACCCGTGTTAGCAGCAATGACACCGTCATAGGCCTGCAAAACGGCGAAAGTCAGCCTCTGGCGTGCCATGACGTCACCACTCTGAGCGGCCTCCAACATGGCTCGCGCCTGACCCAGACGTCCCCGAATTTCCCCGCCATTCCAGATCGGAATCTCCAGTTGCAGTTTGGTGCCGAAATTGTGGTAACTACCCGGTTGATCCAACCCTGTCGGTGCTACACCCAGCGCGTCAGGGTTGAATTGTCCCGCGCCAAAGTCGTTGAAGGTCGCCTGCCGCTGCGATAGCTTCATACCGAAAACGGTCAAGGCGTTGTTCGATTGGCTGGCAGAAAAAGAGGCCGCGAGTTTGGGAAGCAGGTGACCACGCGCTTCGGAGACAGCGCCCTTGGCTTCTGCCTGGCGGGCATGCGCCAGAAGCATCTGCGGATTTTGCTTGAGAGCGAGATCAAGGCACTGATTAAAATCCAAGGCTGCGGCTGGCAGTGAGGCACCGGCGCCCATCAGCAGAACGATTACAACGGCGCGTGTTTTTTTGTGCGGACGAAAGGACATGTTCTTCCTCGCTGCGACAGGCGACACCAATTAAGGAACTGGACGACCTTGCAAAGTGTTCATAGCATTGTTCATAGCATTTGATGACATGGATTCATTGTAGATGACACAATAACCCCACGTACGACTGGTGAATCAGTCCCTGCGAATCCATGGCAAGGCGGCGCCAACATCAGCATATTATTATATACAACAGTTGGGGCATTCAAGCCTTTTTTGCCGGAATGCCCCAAGAACCATGCCGCGAATTGCCTGAAACTAAGTCTCGGCGCTTACCGGACGCTGCAAAAGACGTCACTCATCATGGCAATCAAACGTAGGGTACGGGGATCACCCACGCGGTAATAGACTTTGTTGGCGTCTTTACGAGCGCGGAGAATGTCTTTTTCACGCAATATAGCGAGATGCTGAGAGATGTTGCTCTGGGTGGTACCAACGGCGGCTACGATATCCTGTACACTCATTTCTTCTGAGCCCAATACGCATAAAACCTTGAGACGCAACGGATGCGCCATAGCTTTCAGGGAACGGGAGGCCTGTTCAATATCCTCTTCCCGGGTTGGTAACTGATCCATAATCATGCCTCTTAGTATATTATTGACTTTGTTTATAAACCGGAAATCGCAGTGCTTGCGGTCACCTTGCCTTTTTTAGTACTTCCGCATAGAATCCGCCACATGCGGGTGTAGTTCAATGGTAGAACCTGAGCTTCCCAAGCTCATGGCGTGGGTTCGATTCCCATCACCCGCTCCATTTTAAAACAAGGGCTTAGGCTAACGCTTAGGCCTTTTTTTCGGTCCAGAGAACCGCCAAAGTACCGACTTACTCATCATCAGTGATTGAGAATAACCCTATATGGGTATTTTAGGAACCCCGCGCGCGCCACAGTGCATATTTTAGAACAATGGCCGCTCCAGCGTTGCCAAAAGATCATCTACCCGTTTGCGCAGCACGTCAGGCATATGAATGGGACGGCCCCATTCTCTGGCCGTCTCGCCAGGCAATTTGTTGGTGGCATCCATGCCCACTTTTCCGCCCAGCCCGGCAACCGGCGAAGCGAAGTCGAGATAATCTATGGGCGTATTTTCGATGAGGGTCATGTCACGCACCGGGTCCATCCGGGTCGTCATCGCCCAGATCACGTCCTCCCAGCGGCGCACATTGATGTCTTCATCCACCACGATGATGAACTTGGTGTACATAAATTGTCGCAAAAATCCCCAGATACCGAACATGATTCTTTTGGCATGACCGGGATAACTTTTACGAATACTGACGACGGCCAAGCGGTAAGAGCAACCTTCCGGCGGCAAATAAAAATCGACGATTTCCGGGAACTGTTTTTGCAGCAAGGGCACAAAAACTTCGTTGAGAGCCGCGCCGAGTATGGCGGGCTCATCGGGCGGGCGGCCCGTGTAAGTGCTGTGGTAGATAGGGTTTTCACGGTGACTGATAGCCTCTACGGTGAACACCGGAAAGCGCTCGGTCTCGTTGTAGTAGCCCGTGTGATCTCCGAAAGGCCCTTCCACCGCCATATCATCGGGATAAATATGCCCTTCCAGCACAATCTCAGCACGCGCGGGCACCTGTAGCGGGACGCTCAATGCGTTGGCGAGCTCGGTACGTCCGCCGCGCAGCAGGCCGGCGAACTGATGCTCGGAAATGGTGTCGGGAATAGGGATAACCGCAGCCAGGATGGTAGCCGGATCGGCACCATAGGCCACGGCAACGGGGAATGGCTCGCCGGGGTGTACTTTCTGAAACTCGCGCAGGTCTTGAGCGCCGCCCCGGTGCGCCAGCCAGCGCATGATCACCCGGTTACGACCGATGACCTGTTGCCGGTAGATACCCATGTTGGCCCGCCGCTTGTGCGGCCCCTTGGTGATGGTCAGGCCCCAGGTCATCAGTGGGGCCGCATCCTCGGGCCAGCAGGTCTGCACCGGAAGGGCGGCGAGGTCGACCGCTTCTCCGCGCTGGACAATTTCCTGACAGGGTGGGCGGCTCAGGGTCGTCGGCGCCATGTAGAGGACCTTACGCAGCGTGGGCAATTTCTCCCAGAGGTCGCGCCAACCGCGGGGCGGATCGGGCTCCTTGAGATAGGCCAGTAATTGACCGATCTGCCGGAGATCAGCCAGCGATTCGCCCCCCATCCCCAGCGCCACCCGCTCCGTCGTTCCGAAGAGATTGCCCAGCACCGGCATGTCATAGCCCACAGGCTGGGTAAACAAAATGGCGGGGCCAGCTGCACGCAAGGTGCGATCGCAAATTTCCGTCATCTCCAACTCGGGCGAAACGGGCAAGTTCAGTCGGCGCAATAAATCACGCCTTTCAAGATCGGCCACGAAGGCCCGCAGATCACGGTAGCTCATGCGGTTATTGTAAACATAGGCACGCTAATTTGTCCCGCTGTCCGGATCCTCGCGGGCGACCACAAAGGCACTGTCATCAATGGCCAGAGTTGAAGTCGCACGCAGATCGATGGCCTCGTGGCCACTGATGTATTCATCGGCAAGCATAGTCAGGCATGCCACCTCGTCGTCGGTCACCGGCGCAAAGCCGGAAAAACCGATATCCTGTAACAACACCTGTCCACGCGCTTCCTGATCCATCTGGCAGAGCAGCTGAGTAAGCAGCTCCTGCTGCGGCAACAATCGCGGACCAATACAAAAGGCATGAAAAGCGAAAGCGTCATCGGAACGATCAATAATATGCAGTCGATCGCGGATCAGGCCACTCGCACCGACATACACTTCGTCAAACAGAAAACCCACATCGGCCTGCCCTTGTAGTATGGCCTTGAGTACGCCCTGATAACTGCCGGTGAACACAAATTCCAGGCGCGCCCGATCAATATCTGCTTTATCCAGCAGAAACAGGCCTACCATGTGAATCAGCGTGGCCGGGTGGGCGGAGGCGACGCGGATCCGCGTCGGCAAATCCGCAACGGTCTGTATCGGCATAGCCGCCGAAGTGCATAGATACACCTCATCAAAATGATTACGCGGTTTGGCAATAGGCACAAAATCCAGTTTCTGAACGTACTGCACCCAATCAAAGGGGTTTGCATAAACCAGATCGTATTGATTGGCGAGAACCGCCGCACGACAGGCATCAAAACCATCATAGGGCTGAAAATGCATCACCTGCCCGAGATGACGCTGTAGATAGGTATTCATCAAAAACCACCCCGGAAGATTTTTCCCGGAATAGTTTGGATCTACCGTAAAGTTCAGGGTGGACTCCCCTGCTGTGTTAGAGGACGGCATATTTCAAGGCCCTCAGATATTAAAATCCACCGGTATCTCACCGAGAATGTTGAGATGAATATTAAACGGCGTCATGTATTTCATGGCCGTCATCATAGATCCCTTGAATTTGAGCCGTCGAGTCATCAATGCCGATTTTCCGCTAATCTCCCCGGACAGAATTTTTTTCCAGTGGTCCATATTCGTCCACATGATGAAGTCGCGGCGCCTCCCGTCAGAAGGTCCGGCATAGATGACTTTCCCCGCCTTGCAGAACAGCATGACATGCGGGATGTCCGGGCGATCTTCAATGTAATACTCCCAGGTGGCATTGAAGTTTTTTAGATCTTTCTGGATTTCCGGGTGCGTGTCCCACTGTTTGCCCACCAGACGAATCCACTCCGCACTCATAAATTTTGCTGCCATAATCAGAGCCCTCGCCCTCAATATCTTGATTATCAAGCCCAACAAGAACACCATCATTTTAATATACTGTTATATATCAACCATGAGATGGCTTCCATTGTATCCCTATTTAGTCGCTATTGGGATTTTCGCCAGTGGCTAACAGATGCTGGAGAATAATACCGGACAACACCACCCCGAAGAGCGCAGGCATAAAGGAAATGGTGCCATTAACCGTTTTGGCCCTTCCACCCGGACTGGGCACTTCTGCCGGAGGGGCTGCCGGGCGCGGTGATTCATCTGAAAAGACCGTTTGCACGTCGAGGGACGCGCCATTCTTACGCAGCAGGGCACGTAACTCACGGGCCAGCGGGCATTTTTCCGTCTGGTTGAGCCTGGCGACGCGAACCCGGCGGGGGTCAAGACGGTTGCCCGCCCCCATGCTGGAAATGACGGGTAAACCCAGGGTCTGCGCCGTCTGGATAAGGATCGCTTTGCAGGCGATGGCATCAATGCAATCCGCAACCACTTCAGCACCGCTGCCCGTCAGTAGGCTTTGGGCGTTGTCCGTGTTGATAAACTCCTGACGGGTTTGGAGCAGGCAATCGGGATGAATATCACGAATCCGTGCGGCCATCACCGCCACCTTGGGCTGATCCAGCGTGGAATGCAGGGCGACGAGTTGACGATTGATGTTGGAAATACTGACCACATCGTGGTCAATGAGGGTGATATGCCCCACCCCGGCACGGGCAAGGTTTTCTGCGACATAGCCTCCGACCCCACCGACGCCGGCAATGAGCACATGGCGATCACGCAGGGTCGCAACAGCAGGTGCACCTAGCAGAATCTCGGTGCGGGCAAAAGGATGAGGCATTATGGCGCGTCCTGAATATGAAATAAGGTAAGGGCATTTTGCGCAGTGACCTGCGCGATTTCCTGAGCTGGAGTATGCCGCAACTGTGCCAGGCTGGCGATAATTTCGCTGAGATACGCGGGTTCATTGCGGGTACCGGGGTGCGCATGGGGTGTTTGCCACGGCGCGTCCGTCTCTACCAGCAGGGATTCCGCGGGAAGCATGGCCGCCGTCGCCCGTAGACGCTGGGCGCGCGGGTGCGTGAGCGCACCACCCAACCCCAACAAAAATCCCATATCTATCAATCGCTGTGCTTGTACGAGACTACCGGAGAAGCTGTGTAGCACGCCACGCAAACCAGAAAAGCGACGCAGCGTCAGGATCACCTCTTCCAGGCTCCGCCGGGCATGGAGAATGACCGGCAGTCCCAATTGCTGTGCCATGGCGAGTTGAGTCGCGAAACCGTCCCGCTGGCGGGCAATGTCAGGAGCCCCATCGCCAGCATCGAGCCCGATTTCTCCCAGAGCGACCGCCTGGGTCAGGAGGGTAGCCAAGGTCGCTTCCCATTGGTCATCCCGATCATCCAGATAGAGGGGATGCACACCATAGGCCGGGTAAAGTCCGGGGTGACGGCGGCAGCCTTCCTTGAGCCGGCCCCAGTACTTCGGGGTAGAGGCCGGGACGATGATTTTGCAGACACCCGCCGTTTCTGCGCGGCGCAGAACCGCATCACGATCATCGTCGTAGGCGGCATCATCCAGGTGACAATGACTGTCTATCAGACCATGCACAGGCAACTCCGCGACATTTTCAGCGCTGGCAGTTAAGAGGAGACGCCCGGCAATTTTACGGTAACAAAAATCTCGGGTAAACGTGCATGCCATGCCGGAGTAACCGGTTCAGCACTTGCTGAACAGGGCATCTTGGTCTTAAATGGCCGCATATGGAGACCGCGCGGGAGAAATCATGCGTACGATGACGGCAGACCTGGCCATTCTGGGTAATGGTCCAGTGGCGCGCAGTCTGATTCTCGCGCTGGCGGGCAGCCCGCTGCGCGTGTTGATGCTGGATACCCATCCCCTGGCGCAGGCGAGGCCGCGGCTGACAGACCGCACTATCGCGCTGGCCTTGGGTAGTCGGCGCCTGCTCAGCCGGTTGGGGGTAGCCATGCCTCTGGCGGATGCCGCCGCTATCCAGACCGTGCAGATCACCCAGCAAGGCATCAGTGGGCAGGTGCGCCTGGAACACAGCCTGCTGAACGCGCCGGAACAAAGACTAGGGGAAGTCGCTGGTCTGGAGACCTTAAATGATGCCCTGGCCGTGCCGCTGGCGCTTTGTCACACCCTTCAGCAGGAATCACCGGGGCCGTTGCAGGCCCTGCAATGGTTTCCGGACCGGGTGCAACTGGACTGGCCTGATTTGCGGGTCGAGACGGCGCTGGCGGTGATTGCCGATGGCGGCCATGGCGAACTGACACGCCTGGCCAGTCTGCGGCGCATGGGCTGGGACCATAACCGCCATGCCATCATCGCCACAGTGACCCCACGGCAGCCCCTGCCCGGCATCGCCTTCGAGCATTTTCTGGAGAGCGGACCGCTGGCTTTCCTGCCTATCGGCAACAACCAGTTCTCCATTGTCTGGAGCCTGCGCCCCGGCGATGCCAGCCGTGTACTGGACCTGTCTGATGCAGAGTTTGTGGAGGCCCTGAACCGTCAGAGGCCGCCGCAGCTGCCGCCACTCGTCAGGACTGGCCCGCGCAGTGCCTATCCCCTGTTTTTCCAGCGGCTCTGGGCCGAGCCCAGTCAGCGTTTGGCCTTGGTAGGTAATGCCGCACAAACACTGCATCCTCTGGCCGGACAGGGTTATAACCTGGGATTGCGGGATGTGCTGACTCTGGGCGCCCTGCTGCGGGAAGCAGCACAGCGCGGCGATGATCCGGGGAATACATCGCTACTCAGCGACTATGCCCGCATCCGTCGCCGTGACCGGCTGGAGACCGTCGCCTTTACTGAAACGATGAACCGTCTGTTCAGCAGCCCGCGTCTGCCACTGCGCCTGGCACGGGCCGCGGCTCTGACACTGCTGGATCAGATACCACTGGGGAAGCGGGAACTCGCGGCGCGCCTGGCTGGCATTCATCTCCCGGCGCAAAGCGCCATCCCGGATTTGGCTGTGGGCGGAACCTATGTCGGATAGTAACCACTACGATCTCCTCATTTCTGGCGCCGGCATGGTCGGTGCCAGCCTCGCCCTGGCAGCCCAGCAGGCGGGGTTGCGCGTTGCGGTGTTTGAAAAACGCAGCGCCGCGGTATGCGCGCTGGCGGATCCCCTTGATCGCGCCAGTTTAATCGCTACCGGGTCCGAGCGTTTTCTGGCCCCCCTGGGCATTGATCTCACGCTATTGGGCAGTGCCGTGGAACGCATGCGGGTCTGGGATGCGGAAGGTTCCGGTAGTATTCATCTGGACGCCGAAGAAGGTGGAGAAGACCGGCTCGGGCACATTGTCGAGAATCGACGGCTGGAACAAGCCCTGCACGCTGCGCTGGAAGACGCCGGGCTACACATTCACCATGGACGGGAAATCACTAGCGCCTTTGCCGACAGCAAAGGCATGTACGCCACCGATGCCTCGGGGATGGAGTTCCGCGGCACCCTGCTGGCCATTGCGGAGGGCCGGCAATCGCCTTTGCGCAAAACGCTCATTCAGGCACCGATCTTCCGGGAAGATTATGGGCAGGACGCCATTACCGCCACGGTCTGGATTGAAAAACCACATCGCCACATCGCCTATCAGCGCTTCCTCCCCACCGGCCCGTTGGCGGTATTGCCCTTTAACGACGATGCCGATGGTAAAGCCCGCGCCTCCATCGTCTGGAGTGCAAAACATGCCCGTGCGCGGCATCTGATGACCTTGGATGACGCCCAGTTTCTCCGCGAACTGCATCAGGCGTTCGGGCCACAACTGGGACATTTCCAACACATCGGACGACGCAGCAGTTATCCGCTCTCGGGACTGCACAGCAGCCGTTACATCGGGGAACGTAGCGTGTTGCTGGGGGATACCGCCCACGGCGTCCATCCGCTAGCGGGCCTGGGGGTGAACCTGGGATTCCGGGATGCCGAACAACTGATGAAGGTCATTACCGCTGCCCGCCAACACCATGAGGATTGGGGCGAAGCCACCACACTGCGTCGCTATCAAAGTGCGCGGCGGCCTGATAATCTCGTCACCGTACTGGCTTGCGGCGCCCTCAGTCATCTGTTTTCCAACCGCAGTCGTGGTCTTGCCCAACTGCGCGACTTGGGAATGCTGGGGACGGGGGCGGTCACTCCGGTCAAACGTTTTCTCATCCGTCAGGCCATGGGCCTTTAAGGAGACTGTAGATGCAACACCGTATTGCTGACGATATCGCCGCCGCCATTGGCGACACCATCGCCCGTTTAGGGACGGTCAAGGAAGATGTGGACAAGCAGGCGCGCGCCATGCTTTCCAATGCGCTGGATCGCCTGGATCTCGTCACTCGTGATGAATTTGATGTGCAGCACGAACTGCTCTCCCGCCTCGCCGCGCGGGTCGCCGTGCTGGAAGATCGCGTCGACGCCCTGGCACCCAAGGCTACTGTAGACGAAGACGCCAGCAAGGACTGAGCGTTGCCGCTGGCGATAGTCCATAGCCGTGCCCTTACCGGGGTACAGGCGGCGGGCGTCACCGTGGAATGCGATCTGGGTCCCGGTCTGCCCACCTTCGCCGTCGTCGGCCTCGCCGAAACGGCGGTCAAGGAAGCCCGGGACCGGGTGCGCTCGGCCATTCAAAACAGTGGCTTTGAGTTTCCGGCACGGCGTATGGTCGTCAATCTGGCCCCCGCCGATCTGCCGAAAGAGGGTGGCCGCTTCGACCTGCCCATGGCCATAGGTATTCTCGCCGCCAGCGGACAACTTCCTGCGGCCGCACTGGAAAAACTGGAGATGATTGGCGAATTGGCGCTGGACGGCAGCCTGCGTCCGGTGACGGGCACGCTCTCCAGCACACTGGCAGCGGGACAAGCCCATCGTGCCATTCTGGTGCCGCAAGGCAATGCCCAGGAAGCCGCTTTCGCCCAAAACACTCCGGTTTTTGCCTGCGCGAATCTGGCAGAGGCCATCGCCCACCTGCGCGGCACGGAGCGCCTGCCTGAGGTCATCTCCGATGCGGAGGCCCAGGAATCCGCCATTCCTTACCCCGATCTGCGTGACGTACGCGGTCAGGAATCAACCAAGCGGGCGCTGATTGTCGCAGCGGTAGGCGGCCATCACCTGCTCTTGTCCGGTCCGCCGGGCACCGGCAAAAGCATGCTGGCGGCGCGGCTGCCTGGCCTGCTGCCCCCTCTGCGCCGCAGTGAGGCGCTGGAAGTGGCCGCTATCCACAGCCTGCAAGGAGGCGGCTTCGATATTCGTCATTGGGGTAGGCGCCCGTTCCGTAGCCCCCACCATAGTGCCTCGTCAGCGGCGCTGGTAGGCGGGGGTTCGCACCCGCGTCCCGGCGAAATCAGCCTGGCGCACCACGGTATTCTTTTTCTGGACGAAATGCCCGAGTTCCCCCGTGCGGTATTGGAAGTGCTGCGGGAGCCGCTGGAGTCTGGAGAAATCCATATCGCCAGGGCGGCGCGGCGGGCCACTTTCCCGGCCCGTTTTCAATTGGTCGCGGCGATGAATCCCTGTCCCTGCGGCCATCTCGGTGATCCGCAGCAGATGTGCCGCTGTACCCCGGCACAGGTCAGCCAATACCGTAGCCGGCTCTCCGGCCCACTGCTGGACCGCATCGACATCCAGATGGAAGTGCCCGCGCTGCCGGTGAGCGCCTTACAAGAGGCGGCACAGGGCGAAAGTTCTGCCTACTGGCGCGAACGCATAGCTCAGGCCGTTGATCGCCAGTGGCAGCGCCAGCAGGTGCGCAACGCACAACTTCAGGGCGAACTGCTGGATCAGTGTTGCGCCCTGGATGCGGTGAGCACCCGCCTGCTCAGCCGCGCCACCGAGACCCTGCACCTCTCCGCGCGAGGCTACCATCGGGTGCTGCGCGTCGCCCGCAGTATCGCGGATCTGGAAGGGCGTGATTCGATCAATACCCAGCATCTGGCGGAAGCCATCCAGTATCGGCGCCTGGCGCAGACACTGGCCCAATAATCTATTATCGACCCTTACCCTAGTCCTTATGGGTACCCGTATGCCGCCCCACCGCAGAACTCGCCGATGACGGCAATGCCGTCTCGATACGGGCTATATCTGCCATCCGGGAGAAATACACCGCCGCACGTTGCGGATTTTTGGCGACGCCTAAGCCCTTTTCATAAACCAGGCCGAGGTCAAAGTTCGCTCGGGCGCAACCGAGGCGAGCCGCCAGACGGTACCAGTGCAGCGTCTCCGGCCAGCCTTTTACGACCGTGCTTTCCTGACGAGTAATCAGTGGAGAATAAAGGGTACCGAGGTAGAAGGCGGCCTGGGCATCCGGCGCTGATGCGGCCTGCCGCAAACGCGCCAGCGCGGCGGGGTTCTGTTCGGCCTGATTACGCAGGGATTCCAGATCTTGTGCCATGGCCGCAAGAGGCAACAGGCCAGCTATCAACGAGAGTGTCGCACGTAGAAGCACTTCTTCTCCTCCGGTTCATCAAAGGCACTATGATCCCGCATGCTCCCGGGTAGCGTGGAATACGACCTGCGGCCAGCGCTCCATGGTAAGGTCCAGATTAACGCGGGAGGGCGCCAGGTAGGCGAGCCGATTCCCCGCATCTTCGGCGAGCTGTTCCTCATGCTTGCGGGTAAATTCGGCGAGTATTTTGGGATCATCACACTGAATCCAGCGCGCCGCCTGCACCGCCGCCGGATCAAAGATCGCGTCGACGGCATATTCGGTTTTCAACCGTTCCGCCACCACATCAAATTGCAGTACGCCCACCGCACCCAGAATCATATCTCCGCCTTGCAGTGGTTTGAAGACTTGGGTAGCCCCCTCTTCCGCCAGCTGTTGCAGCCCTTTTTGCAGTTGCTTGGTCTTGAGCGGGTTACGCAGACGCACCCGGCGAAACAGTTCCGGCGCAAAGTAGGGAATCCCGGTGAACTGCAATGCCTCACCTTGACTGAAACTATCACCGATCTGAATACTGCCGTGATTATGCAGGCCGATGATGTCGCCGGCGAAGGCCTCCTCCACCAACTCCCGCTCCTGGGCAAGGAAGATAATCGGATTATGCACCTGAATATCCCGACCCAGGCGCAGATGTTTGATCTTCATGCCCCGCTGAAAGTGGCCGGAGCAGACCCGGAGAAAGGCCACCCGATCGCGATGCTGGGGATCCATATTGGCCTGAATCTTGAACACGAAACCGCTGAAAGCCTCTTCTTCCGGCCGCACTGTCCGCCCCGTGGTGGGACGGGGGCGGGGCGAAGGCGCCCAGTCGATAAGGGCACCCAGCAATTCCCGCACCCCGAAGTTATTGATGGCCGAGCCAAAAAATACTGGCGTCTGCTGCCCCTCCAAAAAATCCTCCAGAGAAAAAGGATGGGAGGCACCACGCAGCAATTCTACCTGTTCCCGCAATTCAGCCATTTCATCCGGAAAGCGCCGGTCCAGCTCCGGGTTATTGATCCCGGCAATACGCTCCACCGTTTGCTCCCGGGTTTCCTCACCAGCGGTGAAGACCAGCACCTCGTCGCGCAGCAGGTGATAGACGCCGCGAAAACGCTTACCCATCCCAATAGGCCAAGTGACGGGCGCGCACCGGATACCCAGCACCGACTCTACCTCATCCAGCAACTCCGTCGGATCGCGGCTTTCGCGGTCGAACTTGTTCATGAAAGTGATGATGGGGGTATCGCGCAGACGACAAACCTCCAACAGCTTGATGGTCTGCGCCTCAACACCATTGCCGCCATCAATCACCATCAGCGCCGAATCCACAGCGGTCAGTACCCGGTAAGTATCTTCGGAAAAGTCCTGATGCCCCGGTGTGTCCAGCAAATTGATGACATGCTCGTCATATTCAAACTGCATGACCGAACTGGCGACGGAAATACCGCGACTCTTTTCAATGGCCATCCAGTCGCTGGTGGCGTGACGATTGCTTTTGCGCGCTTTGACCGTCCCCGCCAACTGAATCGCGCCCCCGAAGAGCAGGAGCTTTTCAGTCAGCGTCGTCTTGCCGGCGTCGGGATGGGAAATGATGGCAAAGGTACGGCGACGCTGAATGGCATCAATAAACGCGCCGACCGGGGCCTCCGCAACAGGGGATAACGACATAAACGATTAACCTTCTCTGAGTTGATTTACGGACGGCAGTAACGACAGGGACAAGACCAGCGCATCCTCCCGTCCCTCCGCGTTGCAATAATAATTCAAACGCACCCCGATTTCATGGAAACCCTGGGAACGGTACAGGTCCTGCGCGCCGAGATTGGACACCCGCACTTCGAGAAAGGCCCTTTGCGCACCCAGTTGCCCGGCCCGGCCCAGGAGATGTTGCAGCATGCACCGCCCGAAACCGCGCCGACGCAGGGTGGGCGCCACACCAAGATTAAGGATATGTGCCTCGGCGGCTCCCGTGGACAAGACCCCAAAGGCCACCAGCGCACCCGCATCATCCTCCATAATCCAGGCATCATAACCCGCTTGCATGCAGTCACGGAAAATATTCCGCGTCCAGGGTCCCGGTGAAATGTGCGATTCCAGCGTCGCCACCGCATCCAAATCCCCTACCTGCATGGGACGCAGATTCATTTTTGTTTCTCCTCCGGCAGGGAGGGACGGATATAGTGCGGCTCCAGCAGTGCCGGGATGATACCTCGATCTCCCGCCTGGTAGCGCGCCTGCGCAAGGCGTAATACGGCCTCGGCCCGCGGAAAACTATCGCCACTCCAGCCGAGGATGCTGGGACCCTGCCAGTGGGCATGGTAGGCCTGCCAGCCAGTACCGAGCCCCCACCATTGACCCTCCGCTGGCCAGGCCACGGCATCGGGAGCACCAACTTTCTCCGCGCCTTGCAGTTGGGGTATGCCCCGCATATCCTGACGGAATATTCCGGCGTAGACCTCCCCTTTGCGGGCGTCCAGGGCCGCCAGCACCTGCGGTTGGGATACCGTCGCCGCCAGTGCCTGCAGGCTGGAGACCGGATAGACTGGCAGCCCGCATGCCATAGCCAGTGCCTGCGCCGTACTCACGCCAATACGCACCCCAGTGAAGCCCCCCGGCCCCACCCCGCAAGCAATGGCCCCTATATCGGCGAGGGTCATGCCGGCGCGATCCAGCACTCGCTGAATCATGGGGAGCAGCAACTGGCTGTGGGCATTAGCCGCCACGACAAACTCTTCAAGCACCCCCGCCGGGGTGCTGACCGCCACTGAGCAGGCCTCAGTGGCGGTATCCATAGCCAGGAAACGCAGCAGCCCCATCAAGCCTCACTTCGCCAGAATGCATGGACCGCGTCGAGGCTGGAAACGCGCCGCATGGGCGGCAGACTGTCGAGGAATATCCGTCCATAGCCCTTGCTGCGCAGACGCGGGTCACAGAGCATCAGCACGCCACGATCCGTCTCCGAGCGAATCAGCCGCCCTACGCCCTGGCGCAAGGCAATCACCGCCTGCGGGATCTGTAGCTCACGGAAGGGTTCACCGCCCGCCGCCTGGCACTGCTCCGTGCGAGCCCGCAGAATCGGGTCCGAGGGATTGGCGAAAGGCAGCTTGTCGATAATGACACAGGAGAGGGCCTCACCCTGCACGTCTACGCCCTCCCAAAAGCTGGCCGCGCCCAGCAGCACCGCATTACCCAGGCTACGAAAACGGTCTAGAAGACGGGGCCGCGGCATGCTCCCCTGCACCAGAATAGGGAAGGACAGCCGCTGCGGCAGGGATGCCGCCGCCTCCTGCAAGGCCCGGTGACTGGTGAAGAGGACAAAAGTCCGTCCGCCGCTCGCCTCGATGACCGGCGCCGCGGCTTCCAGACAGGCCTGGGTGTATGTGGGATGATTGGGCTCCGGCATCGCGGGCGGCAGGTAAAGTAGGGATTGCCGCGCATAATCAAAGGGAGAGGCGGCTGTAAAAGTGCTGGCTGCCGTCAAACCCAGAGCACGCTCGGTGCTGGCGAAACTATCGCCTACCCGCAAAGTCGCACTGGTGAGCACCACGCTTTCCATCGGCTCCAGCAGATGCCGCTGCAACGGTGCTGCCACATCCAGCGGGGTGGCGTGGAGCTGCACCGTACGTGCTTTCTTTTCGTGCCAGAACACCATATTCGGGGTGTTTTGCGCGGTAAAAAAATCCACCGTCGCCAGCAGCGCTGCCCCCCGCGCCGCACATTGCTCCAAGCCCTTGCCACGTGCCGCAGCCGCAGTCAGGGCCTGGGTCAGATCCACCACGGCCTGACGCAAACGGGCAAAGGCAGCGCTTTGCGCGCTATCCGGGTTCAAGGTCCAGGACCCGCGCTCCTCACCCGGACCCAAGGCCGTCCGCCATGCCGTCGTCTGGATTTCCACTTGCGCGGCCGCTGCCAGCAGCCGCGCATCGTCCCCTGCCTCGGCCAGGGTTTCGGCCCGGCTGTCCCGCCCCCAATCCCAGAGCTGATGACTGCTTAAGTGCTGACCAAAGTAGCGCCCGGCCAAATCCAGCATCTGATGGGCCTCATCCAGCACCATGGCCTCGACCCGCGGCAACAAGTCCCCCATACCGTTGGCCTTCAGCGCCAAATCTGAAAAAAGCAGATGGTGATTCACCACCAGAATCTCCGCTTCCTGCGCCTGGCGCCGCGCTTCAATAACATGGCAGCGCCCATACTCGGGGCAATCGCTGCCGAGGCAGTTGTCCCGGGTCGAGGTCACCAGGGGCCAGACCGGCGAATCCTCGGGTACCGAGGTCAGCTCGCCAACATCCCCCTCCCGGGTCTGTCCGGCCCAGTCCGCCACCCTCGCCAGGGGTACAGCCAGAGCGGGCGCCACCCCCTCAGCGCTGAAGCGTTGCAAACGATGCCGACAAAGATAATTAGCCCGCCCCTTGAGACGGCTCACCCGTAGCGGCCTTCCCGTCGCCCGCAACAGTAACGGGATGTCTTTCTCCAGTATTTGATCCTGCAGCGCCTTGCTGCCGGTAGAAACCAGCACCTTGCGTCCGGAAAGCATAGCGGGCAGGAGATAAGCGAAGGTTTTACCCGTGCCCGTCCCCGCCTCGATCAGCGCCACCCCCCCGTCGTGCAGGGTATGAGCGACCTGCGCGGCCATGGCCTGTTGCTGCTCCCGCGCCCGGAATTGCGGCAACACCCGCGCCAATGCGCCAGCCTCGCCCAACAACACAGACCAGTCCTGGCTCTCCCCAGTCACGCCCGACACCTCATCGCTGCTCCCGTTTTATCGTCAGTCCTGCTATTTTTACACAAATTGCGGGGGAAGAGGGCATTCATGTATAAACGGCGAGCGCGCATCCTGTTCTGGCATCCGACCGATCCGGCGAAGGCCCGCTATGCCGCCACATTGGCTGAAGCCTTGGGTGCT
The DNA here is from genome assembly GCF_023229925.1 of Acidithiobacillus sp. Classification (NCBI taxonomy): domain Bacteria; kingdom Pseudomonadati; phylum Pseudomonadota; class Acidithiobacillia; order Acidithiobacillales; family Acidithiobacillaceae; genus Acidithiobacillus; species Acidithiobacillus sp. The sequence continues at coordinate 86,166 of NZ_JALNYM010000002.1, forward strand.
GACTGGCTGGAGGCGAGGGCAAATGAAACCGACGACGATTGGCCCGATCTCCTCATCGCCCTCGGCTGCGACGCCGTGCCAGACACCCCCCGCGCGACACATACCCAATGCAAATACTGGCCCCTGGCTCAGAACCTCTGGGAGGATGCCGTTCACAAACGCATCCTCGGCATCATCGGCGGTCTGCGTTTGCTCGCCCGCATGGACCAGAGTGGGGCACCCGGCGCTGCGGCCACGCCTTTTGACAAAGCACCCAAGCTGAACTAAACCTCTAAAAGTTGATCACAATACATGCGCCATAGAAATGCATTATAGACAAGCGCAATCATTTACCGACAGAACGCGCTGCCTATTGACTTCAAAAAGGAGAGCACTATGGAAGTCATCCATAAAGACGAGCAAGGTATCACCATCCGCTTCGACAAAAAGGACCTTGCCAAAATAGTCGAACCCATCGTTAGAGATGCCGAAAGCTTTGCCAAGGACACCTTGGATATTGTCTACCTGCTGGCCGAGCAAGACTACCGAACAGATGATCACTTCAAACAACCACCCCATGTTTTTGACTAAAGGACGGCATCCATGCAAATTCGCGAAGAGAAGGAGCAGAGCGTAGAAGTTATTCTGACCGCCCATGAGGCGGTGCGAATCGCCAGCAACATCCTGGAGAACCAAAAAGCGGCTGGTCCAGGAGCGGTGGCACTGGCCGAACTGCTCCAGAAGGAAGGCTTCATGGCCACCCAACCTCAGGCACCCGATCGTTACGAGTGGAAGACGCCGGATGATATGGAGCACAACGCCTAGGCACCCATATGCGTCGCGGCGCATCTGCGCCAACCACTTTGCAGGTATTTACTTCGTCATCAGGAAGCGTTGAATACCGGCAAGCTACGCGCCCCGTCAAAACGTGCCGCCCAGTAGGGGTCATTCAGGCTCGCCACCTGAACGCCCGTGCTGGGTGTCTGAGCACTGACAAAGTGCTGATGACCAATGTAGATTCCTACATGGGAATAAGGCCGATGCATCGTATCAAAAAACACGAGATCACCGGGCCTCAGATTGACCCTGGAAACTTTCCGTAACTCAGCTGCCTGGGCATAAGAGGTACGCGGCACCTGAATATCAAACTTCGCCAATATATACTTAACAAAGCCACTACAGTCGAAGCCCGAGGCCGGGCTCATACCACCCCAGCGGTAGGGAGCACCAATAAACTTAAGTGCGGAAACCACCATTGAGCGAGGTGACAGCCAAGAATTGGAATCAGAATCGCTTTCCGTCTCTGCATACTGCCCTTCTTGCGCAATATCATTGGCTAGCTCGGCTGCGGCTTGTGACCCGGCAGCGGCATTGCCGCTGGTTTCCAGCGCCTGCAAAGGGTGGCGCGCCCAATGATAGGCATGGCTCGCCAACATCTCCAAGGCGAGTCGTAAATGAGACTGCTCTGGTGCCGAAGTGGCGACTACCGCGTCAACCTGCGCCGCTATGGGTTTTTCTGGAAGAACAACCGGTACGTCATCCGTCGCCATGCCCGCCTTGACCAGCACCAGCGACTGATCGACAAAAACTGGGCTCGTTACACCATCTACATCGGTTGCAGGAAAAGGCTGTATTTTATAGTCATAGGTCGAAACGGTCTGTGGTGCCGCACCTACCCCGGCGAACTCGACAGGCGCAAGATCCATCAACCGCAACGCCGTCGGCGTCAACGCCATATAATCGTTTTTCGGCGCACGCAATATTGTCTTATGGGCAGTTCGAAAAACCCCTCTTTTCGCCTGTCTGGCAGACACTAACCTTTTGTTACGTGTGAACCGTATTCGCACCGTTTTCGAGTTTTTCGAAGCACCCTTATAAGAGCGCCGTGCGTGGATATGGTGACTGATCCTATGCAGAGCCTTATGGCCCGCCTCGTGCGGCGCCGCCTGGCACACACTGATCCCACCTAGAAACGTCAATACCGCCACAGCAACCCGCCAGCGATGTCTCTTCTGCATTCATTATCTCCCGAATTACCTGGGAATCGCCGCTGCATAATCTGCCCTCCGGCTGATTATGCAGCGCCATTGCCATCTCTCATCAAGAAGAGAAACTTCGAGGCTACCCTCTACCCACAATAAAAAAGCCGAACAAGTTCGGCTCGACATGCGTACTGCGCTCTGGACGCGGAAGCACCGCGACGACCCAGCGCATCGGGCAGGTGGGTACCCCCACGATAACGCGCTCCCAAATCGGGTCGAATATTAGCCATTAGTAAAATCGATGCTCCATAGTCCATGTTTGGGACTATAGGTGGTATCCGTGCCCGAGGCAAGACCCCATCGCTAGCCGTCCGCCGGACTTTGAAATCTTCTCGTAATTGAGCTATACCCATTTACAGTTCAATGTGATGAGAGACATTTTGCGCGGTGGAGGGGGCGATCTCCAGGGTGTAGAGGATGGAAAAGCCAGTCACGCGTGTTGTTTGGCAAAAGGGGCATATGGGCACATTACGATTCTTTTTCTGGGTGCCTTTACTCGCCATATTTTTCGCCGTACCGGCTTGGGGGTCACAGACGGCGCGCGTCGTGCCCATCCTGCTCTACCATCGTTTTGGTCCCGTGGTGCGAGATGCCATGACCGTTCACACGGTGGTCTTCGCGGCACAGATTGAATACCTGAAGCGCCATGGCTACCGGATTGTACCGCTCAGGGAAGTCGTGGCCTATATTCGTGGCGTTGGACCCCCTCCCCCTCCCCATTCCGTGGTGATCACCACGGATGACGGGCATCAGTCGGTGTACACCGACATGTTTCCTCTGGTGCAGCGCTACCATATCCCGGTGACGCTCTTCATCTATCCCTCCGCCATATCCCGGGCGTCTTACGCCCTGACGTGGGACGAGTTGCGGGTCATGCACGGCTCAGGGCTTGTAAATATCCAATCCCACACCTACTGGCATCCGAACTTCAAGATAGAAAAAAAACGTCTCGCCCCCCGGGTGTACGACAAGTTTGTGGCCATGCAGTTGGAAAAATCCAGGGCGAAGCTCGATCAGGAGCTGGGAATCAAGGTGGACATGCTCGCCTGGCCATTCGGGATCTACAATGAGGATCTGATCAAGAGCGCTACGGCGGCGGGATATATCGCCGCCTTCACCATGGTAAGGGCGCCTGCCGGGCCATCGGATAAGGTGATGGCGCTCCCGCGCTATCTGGTCACGGACCAGGATACGGGCAAGACATTGGGAAAACTGTTGACCACGGACTCCAGATAAACGAGGTGGATTGTGAAGGCTTATAAAAATATAAAAAACATATGCGCTTCGTTACTTGCAGTCTTGTTGCTCGTCTCGGGGAGCGCTGCCGCCTACAGCGGGATGATCGTGGACGCCTTGACGTGCAAACCGATCCCAGGGGCATTTGTAACCTTGGGTAACTCGGTCGTACGCACGGTCCAGGATGGCCGTTTTGAAATCAGCGGACAAGGGACAGTGCTTGGCCTCAGGGCCTACGGCTACCGGCGCCGCGAGGTCCCCATCGGGGATCTCAAGGCGGATGAAACCCTGTCCCTCGCGCCTTTCAAACCCAAGGCCCTTTATTTGTCTTCCTACGGAGCGGCCAACACGCGTCTGCGGGAATCGGCTCTTGATATCATCGGCAAGACAGACCTCAACGCCATAGTGATCGATGTGAAAAGCGACCGCGGAATGATTGCGTACAAGACCGACATTCCTCTGGCGACAGAGATCGGCGCCCAAAGAACTATCACCATCAAACATATCAAGCGACTAATGGACGATTTGCACAAAGAAGGCATCTATACCATTGCCAGGATCGTGGTTTTCAAGGACAACGTCCTTGCATTGGCGCGACCGGATCTGGCCGTCAGGACCGCGGGCGGTGCCATCTGGAGGGATCGGGAAGGCCTCGCCTGGACTGATCCTTTCAGTAAACAGGTATGGGACTACAACATTGATATCGCCGTCGAGGCCGCCAGGGATGGTTTCGACGAGATCCAGTTCGACTACGTCCGCTTTCCGGACGCCAAGGGCCTGGTGTTTTCCCGGTCGAGCACCCAGGAAAGCCGGGTCTCGGCAATTTCTGGATTTCTCGCGGAGGCCCGCAAGCGCTTGATCCCGTATAATGTCTTTCTTTCTGCGGATATTTTTGGTTATGTGATCTGGAACCGCAACGACACCGGGATCGGCCAGAACCTGAAGGAGATGGCGCAGCAGGTCGATTATATCTCTCCCATGCTCTATCCATCGGGTTTTCAGTACGGTATCCCCGGCTACCCCAACCCCGTTAGCCATCCGCATCAGATAGTTTACCTCTCGCTGCGCAAGGCCGAGGAAAGAACGGGGTTGCCGGGAGTGCGCTTCCGCCCCTGGCTGCAGGCATTTCGTGACTACGCCTTTGGCGGGAAACCCTTCGGGGGTCAGGAGATTGCAGCGCAGATCGATGCGGCACAGACTTTCGGATCGGACGGATGGATGCTGTGGAACTCCCGTAATGTCTACACTACGGCAGGGCTTCCGCCAAAGTCGGCGCTGGTGGCAACGCTTCGCGAAGGCCACTGAGTGGATGGATCATCCGTCACGCAGTAACACGGTCAGCGGCTCCCACCGACCGGATATCGGCCCGCGGAACCGCAGGGGTTCGCCATGGGCGGTGGATCCATGTTGATTAACGGCGCCAATTCCTGCAAAGCCTGCCAGTACACGCGGCGCTTGAAGGCAATGATTTCATTCACCGGCATCCAGTAATCCACCCAGCGCCAGTCCTCAAACTCCGGCTGTTGGGTGCGCAGATTGATTTCCGCCTCTTCACCTTCAAAACGGAGTAAAAACCATATTTGCTTCTGCCCACGATAACGGCGCCGCGAGGCGCGATGACGGGCGCAGGGCACTTCATAACGCAGCCAGCCCCGCGTCCTGCCAAGAATACAGACCTTGGCGGTCCCCACCTCTTCTTCCAACTCGCGAAACATCGCCTGCTCCGGCGTTTCCGCATAATCGATACCGCCCTGGGGGAACTGCCAAGCATTTTCACCCCGGCGTTTGGCCCACAACACCTGATTGTATTTGTTACAAATGATCATGCCCACATTGGGGCGATAGCCGTCCGCGTCTATCATGTTCATCGTCTCTGCCGATGCGTTTATGCTGCAATATAGCACGCAGACGGGCCAGCGTCAGTCTACTCCAGCCCCCAGCGCCATTCAGACCGTGTGCAGCAAATCCAGTGGATAGCGCTTGCCCGCCTGGTAATCGGCCATACAGCGCCAGACCATGACGCTACGCATCTCCCCCCCACGCGCCGTCATCTCCTCCGGGGTCAGCCAGACCGGGCCGATGATGCCTGTATCCAGGGCACGCTGCATATCACGGGGGCCAAGGCGTCCGCCGAAGGCGAAGCGCAGGTAAGTCAGGTTTTTCGCAGGATATTCCCAGTGATAGATACCGGTCAGATATTCCGGCTGGAAGACGTAGCCCGTTTCCTCCAGGGTCTCGCGGACGACCGCATCCAACAGCGTTTCACCGGGGTCCCAGTGGCCGGCGGGCTGATTGAAGCAACGCCGCCCATCCACCATCTCTTCTACGAGCAGAAAACGGCCGTTATCCTCTACGACAGTGGCTACTGTCACATGCGGCGTCCAAATCATGGAATTTTCTCCGTCATACGCTCTGCTTCTGTAAGTTCACGCCACTGACCGGGAGGCAGATCGTCCAGCACAAAAGGCCCGAAGGCCTGCCGATGCAGGGTCAGCACCAGATTATCCAGAGCGGCAAACATCCGGCGAACCTCGTGGTAACGCCCCTCCGTCAGGGTCAGCAGCACCTCGCGATCTGTCAGGCATTGCAACACTGCGGGGCGACAGGGCGTGTCTTCGCCTTCCAGCATCAGGGTTCCCGCGGCCAGGATGTTCGCCGCGTCACCCCGCAACGGTTGCTGCAGAGTCACGCGATACACCCGGGGAATGGCACGGCGAGGGCTTGTCCAGTGGTGCAGCCAGTCACCGTCATCAGTGAGCAGCAGGACGCCACTGGTCTCCCGGTCAAGACGACCGACACTGCTCAGCGACGGTCGCCGGTAGCGCCAACGCAAGGGAAAATCCTGATAAATGGTACGCGGATCATCGTGAGCACAAACCTTGCCCAAGGGTTTGTGATAGAGCAGATAGAGGGCATGGGGGTGATCAATGGGCTCTTCATCCACCCAGACCAGCGCCGCATCCACTTTAGCGGAGGCTTTGCGCAGCGCTTCCCCGGCTACTCGCACCCGCCCCTCGCGCACCAGATCACGCACTTCGGAGCGGCTACAATATCCAAGACGGGACAATAAATGATCCATACGTTCGGCAGATTTTTGCATAAGGCGCAGTTTAGCCTGCCGGACAGGCTGACGAAAAGCCGTTAAACCCCTATGATGTTGGAGTCACCAACAACGGAGTGCATCATGGCGACTGGATACATCCTCCCCCCGGAATGGACCCCGCAGCAAGCGGTACAACTCACCTGGCCGCACCCCGATACCGACTGGGCGCCACGGCTGGATACGGTGCTCTCGGTATTTGCCCGCATTGCCCGTGAGATCAGCTTCCGCGAAGATGTGCTCATTGCCTGCCATGACGCGGCCAGCGTCGAGGTCTGCAGGAAATATCTGCACCGCGCTGGTGCCGAGCTCGCGCGCTGCCATCTCCACACCGTCCCCAGCAATGACTCCTGGGCCCGCGATCACGGTCCCATCACCCTGCAGAACCCTGCTGGTCAGTGCAAACTGATGGACTTCGCCTTCAATGCCTGGGGTCTCAAATTCCGCGCCGACCTGGATAATCAGATTACCCGCCATCTGTATGCCCAAGGGGCTTACGGGAACGCGGCACTGGAGATTTCCGGGATGGTTCTGGAGGGCGGCAGCATTGAAGTGGACGGCGCCGGCACCCTGCTGACTACCAGTGCCTGCCTGCTCTCGCCCAACCGCAATCCGCAATGGTCCGCCGTGCAAATCGAGGACGCCCTCCGTACCCAGCTCGGCGTAGAACGCATCCTCTGGCTGCATAGCGGCCATCTGGAAGGCGACGACACGGATGCCCACATCGACACCCTCGCCCGCTTCTGCAACCCCCATACCATCGCCTACCAGAGTTGCGACGATCCCGACGACAGCCACTTCGCCCCGCTCCAGCAGATGGCCGCTGAACTCAGCGCTTTCCGCAACCGCGATGGCAAACCTTATCACCTGATTCCTTTACCCTGGGCACAAGCGCAATGGGACGAGGACGGCACCCGCCTGCCCCTGAGTTACGCCAACTTTCTCATCCTCAATGCCGCCCTGCTCCTGCCGACTTACGACGATCCGGCCGACGGGGTGGCGCAAGAGCGCCTGCAGCGCGCTTTCCCTGACCGGGAAGTGATCCCGATCCCCTGCATCGAACTGGCCCGTCAGCACGGCAGTCTGCATTGCGTGACCATGCAGTTACCGCGCTCAAGAGACCGGCCTTTTACAAAAGGCACTGCCAGTGCGCTTGTATAATACATAGATAGACTAAACTGGGTGTCAGAAATCTTTGCTGAAGCGATATCAATCCCGGATGGGGTTTCCTATAAGGAGGATGCATCATGTCAGCTGAAATGACTTGCCCGTTTCATAAAACCATGGCCACTGACGACGTACAGTCTATTCGTGACTGGTGGCCTAACCGATTGAATCTCCGTCTTTTACGTCAGAATTCGGCGATGTCGAATCCCATGCCTGCAGATTTCGATTACGCTAAGGCCTTCAGGGAACTGAATATGGAGGCTGTAAAAGCAGATATTCGCGCATTGATGATCGATTCTCAGGATTGGTGGCCTGCAGATTTTGGGCACTATGGCCCTTTTTTCATCCGCATGGCCTGGCATGCCGCCGGAACTTATCGCACGGGGGACGGCCGGGGTGGCGCAGGTTCGGCCCAGCAGCGTTTTGCGCCGATTAATAGCTGGCCGGATAACGTCAATCTGGACAAGGCGCGCCGTTTGCTTTGGCCGATCAAACAGAAATATGGACACCGTATTTCCTGGGGGGATCTGATGATGCTCACCGGCAATGTGGCGCTGGAGTCCATGGGCTTCAAGGTCTTTGGCTTTGGCGGCGGGCGTAAGGATGTTTGGGAACCTGACGAATCTGTCTATTGGGGCGCAGAAAATACCTGGCTTGGAGATCAGGATCGTTATTTCGGCAAGCGCGATCTTGAAAACCCCTTGGCTGCCGTGCAGATGGGATTGATTTACGTGAATCCCGAAGGCCCTGGCGGCAATCCGGATCCGGTAGCGGCCATTCAGGATGTGCGGGAAACCTTCGCGCGTATGGCAATGAATGATGAAGAGACCGTAGCATTGATTGCAGGGGGGCACTCTTTTGGTAAAACCCATGGCGCAGGCCCTGCCACGCATGTCGGTCCAGAGCCGGAGGCCGCGCCCATTGAAAGTCAGGGTTTGGGATGGAAAAGCAGTTTCCGTAGCGGCAAGGGCGGTGACCAGATCGGCAGTGGGCTGGAAGTCACCTGGACCAAAACCCCCACCCAATGGAACAACAACTTTTTTGAAAATCTGTTTGCTTATGAATGGGAGCTCACCCAAAGTCCGGCGGGTGCGCACCAGTGGGTGGCCAAAAATGCGCCCGAAATCATTCCCGATGCCCACGATCCCGCCAAACATCACCGTCCGACCATGCTGACTACCGATCTGGCACTTCGCTTTGATCCGGTGTACGAGAAGATTTCACGGCATTTTTACGAACATCCTGATGCTTTTGCAGACGCTTTTGCCCGCGCCTGGTTCAAACTGACGCATCGGGACATGGGCCCGAAAAGCCGTTATCTGGGCGCAGAGGTGCCGGTGGAAGACCTGATTTGGCAGGATCCCATACCGAAAGTTGACCATCCCGTGGTTGATGTTAAGGACATCGCCGCTCTCAAAGCTAAAATTCTCAATTCCGGTCTGACGGTGCCGGAACTGATTGCTACCGCATGGGCATCGGCTTCCACTTTCCGTGGGTCGGACAAGCGCGGCGGAGCGAATGGGGCGCGCATCCGTCTGCTGCCCCAGAAGCAATGGGAAGTCAATCAGCCTGAGCAATTGGCAAAGGTTTTGAACACGCTCGAAAGCATCCGTGCGGATTTCAATGGGGAGCAAAGCGGGGGCAAGCAGGTTTCCCTGGCGGATCTCATTGTCCTCGCTGGCGGGGCGGCCATTGAAGCCGCAGCACTAAAGGCCGGTCATGAAGTGACGGTACCGTTCACCGCGGGACGTATGGATACGACCCAGGAGCAGACGGACATCGAATCCATTGGGGCTCTGGAGCCCGTGGCTGATGGGTTCCGCAACTATCGCGGTGCCCGATGCTTAGAGATTCCCGCTGAGGCGCTGCTGGTGGACAAGGCGCAATTGCTGACGTTGACTGCCCCGGAAATGACGGTGCTGGTGGGCGGTTTGCGGGTGCTCGGTGCCAATTTTGCGCAGGCCGAACATGGGGTGTTTACGGAGAGGCCAGGGGTTCTCAGTAACGATTTTTTTGTCAACCTTCTGGATATGCGCACGGAATGGAAGGCGAACCCGGAAGCGGCCGAAACCTTCTCGGGCTATGACCGTAAGACCGGTGCGCACCGATGGAATGCCACCCGTGTGGATCTGATTTTCGGTTCCAATTCGGAGCTGCGGGCGGTGGCCGAGGTGTATGCCAGTGGGGACGCGCAACCCCAATTTGTGCAGGATTTTGTGGCCGCATGGACCAAGGTGATGCATCTGGATCGCTTTGATCTGGCTTGATGAGCTCAAGCCAGAAATAATTTGGATCGAACCTGTCCCCCCGGGATGGCAGTGGAAGGAAATGCATTGTTAGACCACAGATCAGGATGCTGATTTGCGGCAAGAGCAATACGTGAATTGCTGGGTCGTCCCGAACGGAGTGTGGTGCGCCTCCCTCTCGTGCGATATGAGGGTGAAGGCCTCACCGAACTCAGCGTGGAGTTGAGTTGCACTGTAACGCATGACAGGCAGGCCGCTGCACTGGAGTGGACCATCCTCGGCGAAGGTAGCGACTATCACGTGCCCGCCGGGCTTTACCGAGCGAAGCACGGTTTGAACGTACGCGTGCCGCTCTTCCGGAGCCGTCAGGAAGTGAAAGACCGCGCGGTCATGCCATACGTCATAGGCATGCAGGGGAAGCTCCGTCCTGGTGATGTCGGACTCCAGCCAGGTAACTGACCCGGCACGAGCGCCAAGGCGCTCTTTGGCAGAGTGAAGAGCGGCGGCGGAGAGATCAAGCACCGTGATGTTCTGATAGCTCTTGGCAAGTAGGTCATCCACGAGGGTGGAAGCACCGCCACCCACATCAATGATAGATGACGTGTGCGACACGCCGGTTGCTTCGATCAACCGAAGCGAGTGGTCTGCGTGCTGTTGATACCAGCTAACCGCATCCACGGCCTTGGTGGAGTACGCGCGCTCCCAGTGCTCTTTTGATTGCATGGCCCCTCCGAATTGCTGTCCTGTAGTCTAACACCTGAGTGAAGCCACGCCGCGAAGCGGCGTCGGTCTGAGTGAATTGTTATGCACTATCGTTAGCTTTGTGCTGCCCCTTGCTTTTTTGGTAGCTCTGGATTCATAAAATCCCAAGGAGCGGCACTCGCTACATAGAAATCCAACTTTGGTATGTAATTCGATGAGTCGTTTAAGGTTCCAGCCTTTATGCCCATCATTCCTGGCATATTGCTGAACCGCGCGAATAATTGAGAACCACAATTCAGACAGAAACCTCTTTGGTGCGCATTTCCGCTGTCTGCAGGAGACTCGAAATATTTCACTTCACCTGAAACGACAACATCTTTTTCAGGAAAAATCATCGCCGGAATGAATGCACTGCCTGATGATCTTTGACAGTCCTTGCAATGACAATTGCCAGTGAACACTGGCTCAACATCAACTGAATAGTTGATTTCCCCACAAAGACACTGCCCAGAATACTTTGCATTCATAAAGGACTCCTAACTGATTATGGGTGCATAATCGGGATAGAAGAAAGCCTCACGACCTCCCCCTCCCACACCACCGTGTATACGGGATCGTCCTTGCGTGGACGCCGGATTTACAAAATGTACCCCAAGCGCAGCATGCCCGGCGCACACCGTTGAGTTAAGGGGCGCGCCGCTTTTGGCGCATCCCGCTTGAACGAGAGGTTAGACTGGGTGTCGGCTCAACAAGGCGCCCTGTGACAAACTTGTGGAGTACGCTAGCCATGAGTGTTTGATAAGGAATGGCTTCCTCTGCGGTCTTGGCTTGAATGTCTTCAAGATCGCGAGAGGAAATGCGAATATTGACACGCTTGTCTTTGACGAGCGATGCCGATGCTATTGACGTAAAGCGAGCAATTTCAGCCTTGCGATTTGGCACGGACTGCCATTCTCCTCGCTCAAAGGAGGCCAGAATTTCCTCTTCAAGTTTACTTTCTTTATCCATTTTAACTGCCCTCCGTCAAATAATTGCGGGTAGCCTTCCTGCTTGGGATGAACGTCTTCCTCGCGCGACGCGCGCTGAAGCTGAATAGAGGCGCAAAGCGCTTTCAGGCGTCGCCTGCAAGGATTGGTTATGCGCCAGCTTGAATGCGAGAGCCACGGTCTATTGCTCCTGATGCAATGATGTCCGCACGCAAACCGCCGCAGCCAACCCAACGTTTAATGACGGCTTCCGCCGAAAGCGACTCGCTTGAGAGGTTGCGGCCAAGAATTGAGCACGGTTCGCATAACTCCACGCCTCTGAGTCGCGCAGTACCAATTGTGAATTCTTTGCCAACGAGGTCATTTAGATGGATACCTCTTGTGACGATATTTCGCCGGGTTATTGATAGATCTATGGTTCGGGCGTTCTCCATGCAGAACCGCTCGATCTCTTCTGCCTCGACAAGGGTGGCATTTTGACCTGGATAGGTATTCTTTCCGAAATTTCGGTCACCCACCAAACCCAAACCAGATTCAAGCTTGAGGTTCTCGCATTCCATCTGCGTTCCGCCTCGCTCTCGACTGATGAAGATTCGGTCAACTACCAATGTTCTATCCTGGCGCATAACGTTTGAGTTCAGGGGCGGCCGGAGTCCGAAGTGCGGAGGGCACCTGCAAGCGTAGCTTGCAGGCCGCCCCCTGGAACGAAAGGTTGGGCGTCATGTTGCGCACGCCTGTAGAAAGGCTGCCGCCAGTGGTACGGGCTGGCCGGCGAGAGCCGCGCGCTCGGGCTGGAACAGCGTGGCAACGAAGAATGCGGGGCGGTCTAGCTCAACAGCACGAACATCGCCATTCTCGTCTTCGGACGCGACGCGTAGCGGGCCAGCCAAGAGCTGAGAGCGAAACTGCTCGTTGAGACCATAGCGGCACCGATATCCAACTGTAGCCTGGTTGGTTTCGTAGGCAGCCGCGATGCGGGAGCCGGGCGAGAACCGCACGAGCGCCGAGGCTTCGACCAGAGAACATTCGAGCTGCGTGATAACGGGACGAACCGCGTTAGGCGACACCTCAGCGTGCTCTGCGTCGAACCAGCCCAGCACGTTCCGCGCATACTCAATTACGGCATGCTGAAAGCCACCGCACGTACCAAGGAACGGAACTCCATTTTCGCGAGCGTGACGGATAGCCAGCAGTGCACCGTCTGTATTTCGGTAGGGACTTGCCGGAAGGCACCATAGGCCATTGAAATAAGAGATGCGAGAGGCAGTAGTGATTTCTTCGGTAGGAACCCACTCGAAGGCGAGTGCAAGCCGCAGCGACTCCGCTGCACTTCGTAATGCGAGCGGAATGGCCTGATGTGCTGGCACCGATGAGTCGTAGTCGCCGACGAGGCCGATGGTGATGTTAGGCTGCATGATCAGCGCTCCTATGGTGACGCCCAACATAATTTAGATTCCACAGCGCTACCACATGCATATTGTCTAACACAACATGGGCAACAATCAACATACTGTATCTACACAACACTGACCATTGCCTAAAAATTTAGGACAGCCTAAAATTTTTCGGATGGGAAATAACCAAGCAACTCCCAGCACCCCACCCTGACTCTTGGATCAAGTGCGTGCCCGAATCCGGGTGATGCACTACAGCATCCGCATTGAAGAGGCTTATACCAACTGGGCACGGCGTTTTATTCTCTTCCACCAGAAACGGCACCCCAAAAACATGGGTGCCGCCGAGGTGGAGGCCTTCCTGAGCCATCTCGCCACTGAACGCAAAGTCTCATCGTCTACCCAAAATCAGGCCAAGGCGGCGCTGCTCTTTCTATACAAGCAGGTTCTCGGCATCGATCTGCCCTGGCTGGATAACATCACTAGCGCGAAACCTTCGCAGCACCTGCCAGTGGTGCTGACACCAACGGAAACCCGTGCCTTACTGCATGAACTCTCGGCGGGTACGATGTGGCTTGTCGCCAGCTTGTTGTATGGCACCGGCATGCGTTTACTGGAAGGATTACGCCTGCGCGTAAAAGACGTGGAGTTCGAGCGCCGTGAAATCATTATCCGGGATGGTAAGGGGGCCAAAGACCGGGTAACGGTTCTACCCGAGAACATTCTGCTGCCACTAAAAAAGCAAATGGAAAAGGCAAAATTACTGCATGACACAGATTTAGAAAACGGTCTAGGGGCGGTCTTTATGCCGGATGCACTGACCGTAAAATATCCCTCCAGTGCTAAATCCTGGGGCTGGCAGTATGTGTTCCCGTCTCCGGCATTGAGTATTGATCCCCGTTCCGGGGCACAAAGACGACATCATATTTATGAGGCTACGGTACAGCGGGCAATACGTACTGCGGCAAGCCGGGCTGGCATTGTAAAGCCGGTGACACCGCATGTGTTACGCCACTCCTTCGCAACACATTTACTCCAGGCAGGCTACGACATTCGCACCGTGCAGGAGCTCTTAGGGCACAAGGACGTAAATACCACGATGATTTATACCCACGTCCTGAACAAAGGCGGTCGCGGTATTATCAGTCCGCTGGATATGTAACCCATCCATAACTGCCACCCATTACCGCCGCCAATAGGGCGCTAATAATAACGCCTCCGGCACCAGCGTTTTAATCGCTGCGGGAATTTCCAGGGTTAAACCAGGGCGTGGGCGAATACTTACCCAGAGCAAATTCGTGCGCATATTGAGATCGGCAAATACCACCCAGGAGCCGTAATGGTGCAATACGGCGTTGATGATACGCAGGGTGTGTTGCTGGCGAATACCGCTTTTCTGGCGGAGTCCGGGGAAGATCATCCGGAAATCAGAGAGGAGATGACCGGCATCGTCGCGACTGGGGACCCTTTTCCAGAGGGGCTCGTCGGGTTGCAGGCCGGCAAAGGCGGACGGCTTGAGGGACGTCGATTGGGGGGTCTTGGGCGCCAGCGGTGATGCAGACATGGGGCTCTCCTGCATAAGCGAGTCGCCCTCAGTCTGCCTGCTTCGCCGCTGGGCGGCAAGACCTTCAGGCGTGGCGCGCGGCGTCCGCTTCGATGATTCTGCGGGCCTCGGTCACACTGGCCCAGTCCTTGAGTTTGACCCACTTGCCGGGTTCCAGGTCCTTGTAGTGCTCGAAGAAATGGCGGATCTGGTTACGCAGTGACTCGGGCAGATCGCTGACATCCCGGATAGCGGAGTAACCGGCGGCGACCTTGTCGTGGGGGACGGCGACAATCTTGGCATCCATGCCCTTCTCGTCTTCCATCATCAGCACGCCGACCGGCCGAGCGCGGATCACGGCGCCGGGAGCGACGGGCTGGGGTGCCAGCACCAGACAATCGGTGGGATCACCATCGTCGGACAGGGTGTTGGGGATAAAGCCGTAATTGAGCGGGTAGTGCATGGCGGTGAAGAGGAAACGATCGACCACGATGGCGCCGGATTCTTTGTCCAATTCATATTTGACGGAGGAACCCTGGGGTACCTCGATCACGACATTGATGTCATCCGGCAGTGACTGGCCGGCCGGGATTTTTTTCAGGTCCATGCAAAAACTCCTTGTGGATGATCAGAGAAAAAGGTCGCGCACGCGGTCAAGGTCGGCGGCGGTGTCCACACCCGCTGCGGGCGCTTCTGCCGCGCAATATACCGCAATCTGCACGCCGCGCTCCAATGCGCGCATCTGCTCCAGCGATTCGATGACTTCCAGCGGGCTGGCGGGCCAGACGGCGTAGTCCTGCAAAAAGGCGTTGCGATAGGCGTAGAGACCGAGGTGCCGCCACCAGATGCCTGGGGTTTGCGGCAAAGTCTGCCCGCTGCTGAGCGGGAAATGGCTGCGATCCCAGGGAATAGGGGCGCGGGAAAAATACTGGGCGCAGCCGTCGGCATCGAGCACCAGCTTGACGGCGTGAGGATCGGCCAGATCATCCCAGTGGCTGATGGGGACGGCGGCGGTGGCCATCTGCCGCTGCGGATGGTCCAGCAGCAGCTGGGCGGTGGCGTGCAGCAGGGCGGGCGTCATGCCCGGCTCGTCACCCTGCAAGTTGACGATGATGGCGTCGTCGGCCAGTCCCAGCAAACGCGCGGCTTCCGCCAGGCGCTCGGTGCCACAGACATGCTCCGCGGCGGTCAACAGCGCTTCACCGCCATAGCTGCGGATACAGTCCACCACTTCGGGGTGGTCGGTGGCCACCACCACCTGCGCTGCGCCGCTTTCCAGCGCACGCCGCCGCACCTGTTCGATCATGGGGATGCCGCCCACGTCCAGCAACACCTTGCGCGGCAGGCGGGTAGAGGCCAACCGGGCGGGAATCAGGACGCAGAAGCTCACGCGGGCTTGTCCTCGTAGGGCTTGGCCTCATCAATAAGCAGCACCGGGATGTCGTCGCGGATGGGATATTGCAGGTGGCAACGCGGGCAGCAGAGGGCCTGACGCTGGGCACAGGGTTGCAGACTGCCTTTGCATTGCGGGCAGGCGAGCAGGTCCAGCAGGCGGTGGTCGATACGCATCAGCTTCTCCAGGGCAGCAATGATTGCTCCAGCCAAAGCGGAAAGGAGGGCTCCAGCTCCGCTTCGATGCGCAGGGTCCAGTCGTCGGCCTGCGCGAACTTCCGGCATTTTACGGCATCCTTGGCGGTCATGACGAGGGGGCGGGGCAAATGGGCGATGTCGCTGGCGCAAAAAGGATGGTGGTCGGGAAAAAATCGGGGGGCAGGAATGGCGCCCAGGTCCTCCAGGCTGGCGACAAAACGCTGCGGGCGGGCGATGCCGGTAGCGGCCGTTACGTGCTGTCCCTGCAGACTGTCGAGACCGCGAGAGCGGCTTGGATCGTTGACGGCGACGAGGTCCTTGGGCTGGATGCGGAAAAGAAAACGGGGTAGCCCGTTGCGCTCCGGGATAGCGGCTGCTGCTGCGGCGTCCATGAGCCAGGCGTCGGCATGGAGCATGGCGTCCGGGCACTCGCGCAGAGGACCAGCAGGGAGGCAATGGCCATTGCCCAGGGGACGGGGGCCGGAGAACACCAGCAGACGCAGGCTGGGTTGCAGGGCGAGGTGCTGGAAGCCGTCATCCAGTAGCGCGAGGTTATAACCATCCACCGCCGCCGCGGCGATGGCGCGATGGCGGTCGGGGCAAAGATAGACCGCTTGTGTCTGTCCCTGTTCCTGCGCCAGCAGCAAGGGCTCATCCCCCGCCTGTTGGGGGCTGTCGTCGCGTTGCACCCGGTAGGGCCAGTGCGGGGGTCGGGCACCATAGCCACGGCTAATGATGGCCACCCGCCAGCCCGCTACCGTGAGTTGCCGCGCCAGCGCCGCCACCAGCGGCGTTTTGCCGCTGCCCCCTACGCCCAGATTGCCGACGACAACGGTGGGGATGCTCGCTGCCCTGCCGTGTATGTGTTGCCGCCGCCACTGCGCCACCTTGCCGGTCAGCGCCCCCAGAGGCCGCAAGGCGGTGGCCAGTGCCCCGCCCTCCTGCCATTGCTGCTCCAGGGTCTGGCGGAGGGTCACCAGTCAAAAACCCGCTGTAAAAATTCTGGCAGGCGTTCGCCCGCATGGCGGCGCTCCTGCCAGAAAATGCGCCGGGTGGCGTCGCCGCGCTGGCGGGCGGCCATGGCATCCCCACGCAGGGCTTGCCAGTGGCCGAGGATTTGCGCGGGTTTCTCCAGGGTGAGTATGGTGTCTGCGTCCAATGATTCGGCGGCGTTCAACGTCACGCCGGGGCTGACGCTGATGGGCCTGGAACCGGCATAAGTCTGCCACTGCAACATCGGGGAGGCCCTCTGTAGATGCACCGCCTGCGCCGCCGCCGACAGGGCCGGATACCAGCGATCATTATCGACGACAACCACCGTTCCGGCGGGCAAAGGCGCGCGTTGCCACGCGGACAGCCTGGGCAAATCCGCAGGTGCGTCGGTGCCACCAAGAAACAGTAGGCCCTGTCGGGACAAGGGTGAAGCGGCCCAGGACCGCCGCCATCCGGCCCATTGGGCGGCGCTCAACCCCTGCGCCCACCACAGCAGGCCCTCGTCGGTACCGCTGATCATCGCCCGGAAATTAGGATCTACCTGGGCGATGGTGAACAAAGTGGCGAAGTCCACAGGCTCCTGAACGGCTTCGCTGACACCACGCCCGACCCAGGCCTCGGCCTGGCGTGCATCCCGCGGGTAGACGGCCTCCAGCGGCGCCGGAATCGGCAGGCCGGGATCAGCTGCCATCAGCACGGCAGGGATCTTTTTCCGGCCCAGGGCGGCGGCAAGCCGTGGTCGGGGCACCCGGCCCAATGCCAGATAACGCAAGGGGGTCAGGCGCTCCAGCATGCGCCCGACCGCCTGGGGATGGTCGCAAGGCCCAAAACCATAGCCGAGCCGTTCGACACCTTCGGTGTGTTGTTCCAGGAGGGCCGGATACTCCGTCTCAAAAGTCATCACCATGCGCAGGTCGCGACGCTTTTCGGCGATCGCTTTCGCCAGCTCAATACCCAGTCTTTGCTGGTCAACATCGCTGAAGCTCTGCATCCACAGGATCGGACCGCGCTCGCCTGGGGCTTTGATCCAGCCCCAGCGGGCATTGGCCTGCGCCGTTCGCCCGGCGCGGGCATCCCGCCAACTCGCCCAGCGCGCGCGCAGCAGGCCGTTTTCGTAATACGTCATGATGTTTCGCCTGTCGGTTCTGTCCGGCCAACCATGACATCAGCGCGTTGCCGCAGCGCAATCATGTCAGCCTCAAGCGCCTGCTGCAAAGCGATCAGGGTATCCATATTGGCGTCGCGCGGGATCCGCAGTGGTTCGCCCCAGAGGATCACCCCGCGCGCGCCCGGCAGGGGCAGCAGAAAGCCATCCCAACTGGCGAAGCGTTTCGCCCAGCGTGCCGAATAGGTGACCGGCACGATGGGCAGACCAGAAATGCGCGCCAATTCGATAACACCCTCTTGCAGCACTTCGCGGGGGCCGCGCGGGCCGTCGGGGGAGATGGCCAGGTCGTACCCCGCATGAGCGGCCCGCAGCATTCCCCGGGCGCCCTTGACCGCCCCGCTCCGGGTCGAACCGCGCACCGCACCATAACCCCAGTGGGCCATGGTGGCAGCAATCAGTTCGCCATCCCGATGTTCGCTGACAAGGATTTTTATCTTACGTCCGCCCACCCGCCAGTAGGCCTGGGCGACCATAACCCCCCGCCCATGCCAGAAGGCCAGCAGGAAAGGTTGTCCGGTCGCGATCAGGGCGCGTACACAGGCATCCCCCTCTTCGTGCCAGCGCACACTGAGGGCCATACCTTTGATAAGATAAGCCGCCAGTGCGGCCACCATGCGTAAGGAACGCCCTTCCAGCCGCACGGCTCAGCGATTGCTCAGGGTGGCGAAACTGATCCGGGTCAGGCCAGCTTCCTGCGCCGCGTCTAATACATCGATGACATACTGCTGCGTCGTATTTTTATCCGCGCGCAGGACAATCACCCGTTCCGGATCTTTGGCCGCTAGTGCTTTGAGTTGTCTGGCCAGGTCGGCCATAGACAAAGCCTGCTTATTCATACGCACCTGGCCGCTCGCGCTCAGATCGATGGTGATAGGCGATTTCGGCTCACCGGCGGCGGCCTGCTGGGCTTTGGGCAATTGCATGGAGAGATGGGACTGGTGCACAAAGCTGCTGGTAACCATGAAGAATAACAGCAGCACCAGCACGATATCGACCATCGAGATCACATTGATCTCCGGCTCTTCACTCACCCGCGGGCGCAGATTCATTTTTCAGTCCCGCGGGCTATGAGATTCACCAGTTTCAGGGCCTCTTTTTCGAGGGACAACACCAGCGTATCGACCTGCCCTTTGAAATAGCGATAGAACATCAGGCTGGGAATGGCAACGATAAGGCCGCTGGCGGTGGTGATCAACGCTTCGGCAATGCCGCCTGCCAACGCTTTGGGATCACCCGCGCCCACCATGCCGATAGCCGCAAAAGCGTGCATGATACCGAACACGGTTCCGAGCAGGCCCAACAAGGGTGCCACCCCGGCGATACTGCCGAGAAAGTTGAGATAGCGGTCGAGATGAGCCACCTCATGACGGCCGGTCTCTTCCACTGACTCTTTGATCACGTCGCGCGGCTGTCCCGCATCCTGCAGAGCCGCCAACATCATCCGAGCCAAGGGGGTGTCGTTTTCATAGAGTAGTTTGACCGCCTGCTGTACCTTGCCCACCTCTACCAGCTCCGCTACCCGGGCTGCGAGATCACGTGGCGCAACACGTCCCCGCCGCAAGACCCAGAGACGATTACCCGCGATGGCCAAAGCCACAATTGCCGCCAATATGAGAATCGGGAGAACAAATCCGCCCATTTTAAATAGCCCCAGCAACTCTTGCACATCGCCTCCAGAATCCATTCGATTGTGACGAAGCCGGAATATAGCATATCACCCAGGAAACAGCAGCGGCCGACCCGGTGCAGGCGTCTCCATTCAGGTGCCTGGTTGCCAGTAGGCGAGCGATGGCGACAGGGCGTGATGTAAGCGCCCGGCCTGCCAGGTCCATGTGCCCGGCTTGCCCTCGCCCAGATAAAAGACCCGTGCCTGTGCTGCGGCAGCCGCCAGCGCCGCTCTTTCGGCGTTGCCCAGGCTGGCAGGGGCAAAGATAGCCTGCACCCGATGCAACACGGCGCCGTGCTCCGCGACAAGACGATGAACCGTCGCGGCATCGGCGTCACCGAGAATAAGCACATCGGGTCCGGCGCCCCAGGTCACTATACAGGGCTGAACCGGTGCCTGCAGTGTCAGAAAATGCATTGCCGCCGGTGCCACGCCGCCCGCCCGACAGAAGGCCGGTGCCGGCGGTCCTCCGGGATAATTACGGGCCCCGCCAGGCCACCACTGACGGGCAGCCGCAGGCAGTGGCTGGGGTGCGGAAATGTCGCTGCGCAACCACGCATCCACTCGCGTCACGCCCTGCTGGCGCAGCGCCGCCGTAAGCGCGAGGCCGCCGCTGCGGCGGCTGGCAGCCTTCCAGAGATTTGCGGAGAAAATACCGCTCTGTGACCCCTTCTGCCAGAACAGCAACATGCCCGATCCCGCATCCACGGCACGCAGTTCCAGATCAGCGCTACCCCCGGCGGGAATCAGGAGCGGCACCATGCCCAGCAAAGCCAGCCACCGCCCCGGCCAACCCGCCGGCAGAAAAAAGATACTGAGTCCCAGCACCGCCGCCAGCAAGGCCCAGGTGCGACCAGTACCCGTGCTGATCCGGGCAAAGGGCATGTGCAGCAAAACACGGAGGAACGCCGTCACGGCGTCCATTTCCAGCGCCACCAGATGAAAAAACAGGCGACTGAGGAGTTCCATATCCAGCAGCGCGAACAGGGCGCCCAGCAAGGCCAGCGGCACGGCCAGCAATTCCACCAGCGGGATCACCAACACATTCGCAACGGGGGAAATCAGGGACACCTGCCCGAAGAGTCCCGCCAGCAGGGGCATCAAGGCGATGGAGACTGCCCATTGACTGCGCAACAGCGCGCGCCAGCCGGTTTCGCCGTAGCCAATTGCCACCAGCGCCGCCACCGCGCCCAGAGACAACCAAAAACCCACATCCACCAGCGCGCCGGGATTTTTCAGCGCAATCAGCAAGGCCGCCAGGGACAGCCCCTGCCAGGCGTTGTTGGGGCGTCCCAGCAGATGGGCGAGTGCCGCTGCCGTGATCATCCAGGCGGCGCGTTCGCCGGGAATCTGCATACCGGCAAAACTGGCATAAGCCCAGGCCGCCGGGATACTGCAGAGAACCCCCGCGGTCTGCGCCGGCCAGCGGGCGACCAGCCAGGGGATACGCCGCCACAGCCACTGACTGAGCCACAGGGCCAGTCCGGCAACCACGGCCACGTGGGAGCCGGAGATCACCAGCAAATGGGCGGTGCCGGTATCCCGGTACACCTGCCAGATCGCTGGCGGGAGCTGGTTACCGACACCAATACTGAGCGCCTGCACAAAGCCTGCCGCTTCGCGGTCCAGGGCCATATTGCTGGCATGGAGCACCGCCTCGCGGGCCGCCGCGATATGGTCCTGGAGATTCCCGTGGGAAACCGGTAACGGCCGGGCATCCTGCAGCCGCGCCACCCCGCCCTCCCCGGCCCAAAAGCGCTGCCGAGCGAGGTCAGCAAAGGGACTATCGGGCAGACTGGCAAGAGATTCGCTGTGCAACTGCAACTGCCAGCGCTGTCCGACTACCGGTACTTCCGGAAGATTACCGTGAACGAGAAGGGTATCAGGACGGGCGCCGGCAGGGGCCCCTGCCGACCAGTGCTCGGGTGTCACCAGAAAGCGATATTCCCGGCCCCCCAATTTGGGTATGGAGGCAATGCGGCCCCGGACACTGAAGTCCTGGCCCGCCGTCCACTGTACGGCGAGGCGCAGATCGGCCTGCCAGATGCCCCAGGCAAAAGCCCCCGCCGCGACAGTCAACAGCAGCGCGGGCCGCCATTTCCAAACCAGGAGCAGTCCGGGAAGCGCTATCGAAAGCGGAATCCACAAAGTCGGCAATTGACGGAAGCTGTGAAAAAACCCCAACCCCAGCCCGGCAGCGACAACCCAAAGCGGCAGCGACGGCCAGGATTTGGCCCAGGGCAGCGGCTTGGCTACACTAGCCCCCTTACAACCCAGGAAATATCGCATTGCGCCTACCTGCATTCTGTCGCCTTCCCACCCGCGAGGATATCCTCAGCAAACGTCCTTTGGGACGTTTTACCCATTATCTGGCCCGCCCGGTACTGTGGCATCCCCATCGTCACAACGTAGCGCGCGCCGCAGCCATCGGCACCTTTATCGGCAGCCTGCCTTTTTTTGGCCATGTGCTGAGCATCTTACTCATCAGTCTATGGCGTCGCGCCTATATTCCCGTCAGCGTCGTTATGCCTTTCGTAGTGACCGGCCCCCTCACCATCGTGCCCTTTTTTTTCGCATCCTATGAACTGGGGTTTTGGCTGCTCAACCAGTTGGGCCTAGCCCCGGCCATCACCATTCATTATGTGGATATCCACGCGATGGTCCATGGTCAGATCAGCGTAATGGCCATGGGAGACCGCCTCTGGCACGCCTATCTGCTCACCTGGCTGGGCAGCCTCATCCTCGGCGGCGGACTCGCCCTGATACTGTATTTTGGCGTACTCGGCGGCTGGCGGCTCTGGATACTGTGGCGACTGCGACGCCGTCGCCTGCACCGCAACCCTTCTTAGTGCACAGCGTCCAGGGGCTGCAAGACACCATCCTGCAGCCGGAGCACGCGCTCCATGTGTGCCGCCAGCGCTGGCTCATGGGTGACGATAACCAGTGCGGTACCCAGTTCCTGATTAAGGTCGAGCATCAGTTGATGGACGCTCTCCGCCGACTCACTGTCGAGATTGCCGGTGGGCTCATCGGCGAGGAGCAGCGCCGGACGCGTGACCAGAGCGCGCGCCAGGGCGACCCGCTGCCGTTCGCCACCGGAGAGCATGCCCGGTTTGTGGCCCAAACGTTCACCCAGCCCAACGCGGGTCAGGATTTCCTTACCCCAAAGCTCTACGGAATGGCGCGACACCCGACGTATCAGCAGGGGGAGCAGAACATTCTCCAGCGCGGTGAACTCGGGCAGCAAACGGTGTAACTGATAGACGAAACCGACACTCTGATTGCGCAAACGGCTGCGCGCCGATTCGCTGAGTTTGTAGACCTCCTGACCGAGAATCCGCACCACACCATCCGACGGGCGCTCCAATCCGCCCATGAGGTGCATCAGCGTGCTTTTGCCCTGCCCGGAGGCACCGACAATCGCCAGACGTTCGCCACGGCGCACCTGTAGATTGATATCGCGGATAACCTCCAGACGCTCGCGGCCAATGGCGAAGCTCTGCCGTAGATGCTCGACGGAAAGAATGATCTGCTCACTCATAACGCAGGGCCTCGGCAGGGGCGACGCGCGAAGCACGCCAGGAGGGATACAACGTCGCTATCCAGCTCATGATGAGCGCAGCAATGGCCACATGGATCACATCCCAAGGCTCCAGCTTGGAGGGCAACTGACTGATGGAATAAACCTCCGGCGAGATAAACTGGACGTGAAACAACTGTTCGATGGCCGGTACCAGGGTCGGAATATTCAACGCCAGCAACACCCCGAAGAAGACACCGAGCAGCGTGCCAAAGAGTCCGATGATCCCGCCCTGCACCATAAAAATCAGCATGATACTGCGCGGCGTTACGCCGATGGTGCGGAGAATGGCGATATCCGTTTCCTTGTCGGTGACCACCATCACCAGTGTCGCCACAATGTTGAAGGCGGCGACGGCGATGATGAGCGACAGGATCACAAACATCACCAGTTTCTCCATGCTCAGGGCCTTGAAGAAGTTCTCATGGGTCTGAGTCCAGTCCTGGATATAAAAGGCGGCACCAAGCTGTTGTTGCAGATGGGCAGCGAAGGCCGGGGCGGCAAAGGGGTCCTTGATCTGCATGCGCAGGCCCGTGACGCCCTGGTTCAGCCCGTAGAGGCGCTGCGCGTCGCCCAGATTGATATAAGCCATGCCGCTGTCATAGGCGTAAATACCGACGGAAAAGAGTCCAACCACCGTAAACTGGCGCAAGGCGGGGGTTACACCCAACGGGGTCACCCCGCCCTGGGGGGAAATCAGGGTGATCTTGTCACCTACGGTCACGCCCAGTTGCCGCGCCAGCGCACGCCCGAGGACGATACTCCAGGGATGGGTCTGCAGGGACTGCAATTCGCCCATTTTCATGTCCTTGGCCAGCTTGTTGACGCGGCTTTCCAGCGCTGGATCAATGCCCTCGACGACCGCACCGCTGACCAGCCCGTCGTGGGAAAGCATGGCCTGCGCCTGCACGTAGGGCGCCACACCCGTCACATCGGGAAGCGTGGAAAGGCGCTTTATCGCCGTCGGCCAGTCCAGCACCGGCACCCCGTTGCCCTGAATGATGACATCGGAGGTCACCGCCAGAATCCGCGAGCGCAGGGTGTGATCAAAGCCATTCATCACCGCCATAACCGCGATGAGTGCCGCCACACCGATGACCATACCCATGATCGCCGTGCCGGTGATAAAGGAGATGAAGTGATTGCGACGCTTGGCGCGGGTGTAACGCAGCCCGATCCAGAGCTCATAAAACCTCATGGCTGTTCCGGTCGCAAATGGGGGAAGAGAATCACCTCGCGAATGCTGGGCTGATCGGCGAGGAGCATGACCAGACGGTCAATGCCCAGCCCCACCCCTGCGGTCGGCGGCATGCCGTATTCCAGGGCGCGGATATAGTCGGCGTCGAAGAACATCGCCTCCTCGTCCCCGGCATCCTTGGCCTCGACCTGCGCCCGGAAGCGGGCAGCCTGGTCTTCGGGATCATTCAACTCGGAGAAGCCGTTGGCTAACTCGCGGCCGGCGATCATCAGCTCGAAACGATCCGTGACCTCGGGGTCGAGATCGTTACGGCGCGCCAGCGGGCTGACTTCCAGGGGATACTCGGTGATGAAGGTGGGCTGCTGGAGATGGCCTTCCACCGTCTTCTCGAAGATTTCGATGAGACGCTTGCCCCAGCCCCAGGCGGGCTGACAGGGCAAGTGCAACTGCGCGAGCTTGGCAGCCAGCACCGCGGGGTCCCGCAGATCGGCATCCGCCAGATCGGGGTTATGGGCGCGCACCGACTCCGCCACAGTCAAACGGTGGAAGGGTTTGCCGAGGTCGATCTCCAGCCCTTGGTAGTGTATCGCCGTAGTGCCCAGGGCCGCCTGTGCCGCGGCGCGGATCAGGGTCTCGGTGAGGTCCATGGCGCGCACGTGGTCGGCGTAGGCCTCATACCATTCGAGCATGGTGAACTCGGGGTTGTGGCGGGTGGAGATGCCTTCATTGCGAAAGTTGCGGTTGATCTCAAAGACCTGCTCAATGCCGCCCACCACGAGCCGCTTGAGGTACAGCTCCGGGGCGATACGCAGGTAAAGGGTCATATCCAGGGCATGGTGATGGGTGACGAAGGGCCGCGCCGTGGCACCGCCGGGAACGGGCTGCATCATGGGCGTCTCCGCCTCATAAAAGCCGCGCTGGCGCAGACCATCGCGCAGGGCTGCCACCGTTTCGGCACGAATCTGGAAAGTGCGACGGGTGGCTTCGGTGACGATCAGATCGACATAGCGCTGGCGGAAGCGGGTTTCCGGGTCGGCGAGTCCGTGCCATTTTTCCGGCAGCGGGCGCAGGGCCTTGCTCAGCAGTTGGAGGCCATGCACCTTCAGGGACAATTCACCGGTCTTGGTGCGGAACAGGATGCCATCCACACCGATGATGTCGCCGAAATCCAGGCCCTTGAAGCGCGCGTAGACCTCTTCGCCCAGGTTATCGCGGCTGACAAAGAGCTGAATGCGCCCGGACTGATCCTGAATGTCGGCGAAACTGGCTTTACCCATGACCCGGCGGCTCATCAGCCGCCCGCCGAGCCGCGCCGCGATGGGTTCCTGCTCCAGGGCCGTAGCATCCATATCGCGATAACGCTGATGCAGGTCGCCCGCCAAGGCATCGCGACGGAAGCCGTTGGGATAGGCATGGCCTTCGCTGCGCCAATGTCCCAGCTTGTCGCGCCGCACCTGCATCTGGTCGTTGAGTTCCTGATCCACCATCCATCCCCTTCCTGCAAAATACTGAGTGACTACCGCTTACAATCCGGCCTTCAACGCCGCTTCAATGAACATATCCAGCGCCCCATCGAGCACCTTCTGGGTATCGCCCACTTCGACCCCGGTGCGCAGGTCTTTGATCCGCGACTGGTCCAGCACATAGGAGCGAATCTGATGCCCCCAGCCGATATCGCTCTTGCTGTCTTCCAGCGCCTGCTTCTCGACGGCACGTTTCTGCATCTCCATCTCATAGAGTTTGGAACGCAACATGCGCATGGCCTCGGCCCGGTTCTTATGCTGCGAGCGGTCGGTCTGACAGGCGACGATAATGCCCGAAGGTACATGGGTAATACGAATCGCCGAGTCGGTCTTGTTGACGTGCTGACCACCCGCCCCGCTGGCCCGGTAGGTGTCCACCTTGAGGTCCGCAGGATTGATATCTACCTCGAAACTATCGTCAATCTCGGGATAAACAAAGACGCTGGCGAAGCTGGTATGACGGCGATTGCCGGAGTCGAAAGGCGATTTGCGCACCAGGCGATGGACGCCGGTTTCGGTACGTAGCCAGCCGAAGGCATGGTCACCGCGCACATGGATGCTGGCCGACTTGATGCCTGCCACTTCGCCTTCGGAGACCTCCACCAGCTCCGCCGCAAAGCCATGGGACTCGGCCCAGTGCAGATACATGCGCAGAATCATTTCCGCCCAGTCCTGCGCCTCGGTGCCGCCCGCGCCCGCCTGAATATCCACAAAGCAGTTTGCCGCATCCTGCGCGCCGGAGAACATGCGCTGGAATTCCAGCTTCTCGACCATGGCCAGGGCGGTATCGAGATCCGCATCGACAGCGGCGAGGAGTTCTTCGTCCTGCTCGCTCAGGGCCAACTCCAGCATCTCGCCGCCATCGGCGAGGCTCGCGGTGAGCTTGTCCATGGGCGTGATAATGGCTTCCAGAGCAGACCGTTCGCGACCCAGTTCCTGGGCCTTTTCGGCATTGTTCCAGATGGTCGGGTCTTCCAGCTCCCGTTGAACTTCCTCTAAGCGACCGCGCTTTTCTTCGAGGTCAAAGATACCCCCTCAGGCCCGCGACACGGACCTGGAGATCTTCGTGCAGCGCACGCATCTCATTCACTTCTCTCATGATTCTTCCTTTTCCATCAGGCTGCGTCAGGACCATACCCGCGCGGACCCGGTTGCCCTGCACGCAAATGCAGTAATTATGCGCAGTTTCGGCGCCGATCTCCAGCAGTGTTTCTACAGGCGAGATATCGGGGTTATTCAAGCTGGGCAGGCGCCAGTGCTTTGGGGTTGTCGTTGGGCTAAACTGGACGCATGAACGCCGCGAATAAGATCATCAACCTAAGGCAATGAACAAAGGGCACAATGATACAAACGGTCTTGCCACTAGAGATCCAGCAACTAGCTTGGCTGCAAGCTGGCCATCATTGATATGACCGATATAAGCGAGATTCTAGCATGTGATTGGGGAATAAATATATTTGGCGTGGCCAGCTTACTTGGAGCATGAAATATGTTGATAGCAATTTTTGCCATACTAGGCGGATGTGTAGGGTATCTTCTCCGTCCAGCAATCCCATTCATAGGGCAACTACCTTTCTATGATGTTATAACTGACGGACAAAATCTTCACGGTATTGAGCGTCTCGCACAATCTTATGCACAGCAATCATTAGAGTATTTGATCGCTGGCGTTGTCATTGGCGGTATGATCGGACTCATTGCTTCATACCTCTATTCTCTGACCAAAGACCATAAGTATGATGATGACAAGCCTCATCGCACTCCACCAAGGCCATGATGCATTGTATACGATAAAGAAGGTATCGTGACACATGGACTGATAGGCTTCCCACTGTTCTTCTCGCTCCACAAACTGGCGGATCGCTTCTTTCATCATCCAGTGCATGGAACGGTGGCGCGCGTTTCGCAGATGCTTGATTCGCCCTTGCATCTCCGGATCCATAGAGCCAAGGCGTCATCAAGCTTCTTCGCCGACCAACGCGGCATGCCGAATACGCAACTGCAATGTAGTCGTATCCCGGAACGTATTCACATCCAGCTCATAAGCCATGCGTACCGTTTGTCCGACCGCGATCGGGCAGATGCCATTTTCCACGGCGCCGAACCAGATGGCGTCGTAATCCGTCGAGTCCATTTTCACGACCAGTTTCAGATGCCTGCCGTCACCCACCGGGCGGAGCTGTTCAATCCGGCCGTGGCTTCTGAAAACCGGGTGCTCCCATTGGCGACCAAAGGGTTCTAAAGCAGCCAGTTCTTCAACAACGGCGAAGCTGGGTGGTGCCGCAAGTTCGCCATCGGTGACGACCTCCGGACCGAGACTATGATCATCCAACGCGCGCGCTGCAATACTGGCCCACGCTTCTGCAAAGCGCTGCAGCCCATCGCGCTTCAAGGTCACCCCGCCAGCACCCGCATGGCCACCCCAAGCGGTAAAATCATCGGGATAACGGTCGGCTATCTCCGCCAGGGCATTCCGCACATGAAAACCGTGCACGGTCCTGAGCGATGCCGTGAGATGTTCCGCGTCATTTTTGGGCGAGAAATAAGCGACCGGCCTGCCGAAAGATTCCGCCAGTCTTGCGGCGCAAATACCGTGGACACCCGCATGGCCTTCCGGGTCGAATATCGTAATGGCCGCGGCGCCATCCCGAACCTGTTGTGCGGCCTGTGCGGTGCTTCTGTGCAACATGTACGACTGGACCGCTTTCCGTTCGGTGTTATGTTCCACGAAATGCTGCGCCAGTTCTTCCGCCACTGGGACGCTATCACTCATGAGCAAATCCACACTGCCCAGAGCGGAATCCAGACGCCCGCGGGCGTTGACAACCGGCGCAAAATGAAAAGCCAGGGTGGTAGCGGTAATGGGGCCTCGGCAGTTCGTGGCTATGTACAATGCCTGCCAGGCGGGCCGTCGCACTGGCGAGTTCATGATCGCCAGGCCGCGGGCGATAATCGCCTTGTTATTGGTCGATCGCGCCAGATCGACACAATCGGCCATGGTGCCCAGGGCGACGAGATCCAAAAGACCACCGAGCTTTGGCGCGCTGGCGGGAAGGTCGCCGACCTGAATCAGTCGCTGACGAACCGCACAGCACAGCAGCCACGCCACATGCACGCCAGCGATGTATGGATCGGGAAACGCGGAATCTTCGCGCACCGGATTGACACAAGCCACGGCGGCGGGGGGCGGCCCGGATGCAGGCACGCCGTGATGGTCCGTGACGACGACGATAAAGCCGCGATCCCGCAGCCGGGCGATCCGCGCATGGTCGGTGCTCCCCTGATCCGCAGTAATGATCAGGGCGGGACATGGCGCTTCCGCAATAATACGGTCCGTCAGCGTTTCGGTGACGCCGTAACCGTCCCGCAGACGATGGCCGATATAGCTGTGAATCCGCTGTTCCGGAACGCCGAAATAATCCCGGAACGCAAACTTCAGCACCGCATGGGCCGAGGCGCCATCCGCGTCGAAGTCGGAAATCAGGAGGATGGGCAACCCTTGTTTTATGGCGGAGACGACGCATTCAGAAGCGATGCCGATATCGGGGAGCAAATCGGGCGGGGTGAGGCCACCCAACTGCAGGCTCAACAATGCCGGCAGCTTCGCCAGATCGGCCTCACTCAATCGGCCAGCAATGATCCGGGCCTGGAGGGGGGTGTATCCGAGGCTCAAAGCCGCGCGCGATATCGCCGCTGCCACAGGACGGTCGACAATACGAACGGCTTTGGACACCTACCAGACGCCCGGCAGTGCATGGCCCGGCCGGGCCGGTCTGCGCCAGAAGCGCCAGCGATTTGCACGGCGAAGCGTAAGGCGCTCTATACCACCGCTGGCGAGCACACCCGTCAAACACTCCAGCCGCCCGCCGCTCCGCCACAAGGCCTGAAGGGCTGGGTCCAGCGCCGCAAAAGACCTTGCCGTATCCGGGTAGAGCCAAGCGCCGGACCAGACCCAGAGCAGGTTATCGGGCAGATCCGTCGCCGCCTGCAGCGCTTTGCGAGAGGACAGAGTCAGGCCGAGCCAGCGGGCCGCGGCCTGCAGATAGTCCGCCTCCGCCGCCACGGTCTGCCACTTCGGAATGGGCTGCATAGAGGGCAATCGCCCTTCCCCCCAGGCCCAGAACAGACACCAGGGCTCCTGACCGCTCGCATCGACATCCTGATTGACGGGATGCGCGGCGAGGAGCATCTGCAACTCATTGAGGAAGGCATTCCAGCGCCGGACATCGGCACCGCTGGCTTGCAGCGCCAGCGGTTCGCGGCCCCAGACTTGTTCGGGATCGGGACAGTGCAGGTCGGGCGTGTCGGTGGCGAGCACATACCAGCGCCGGGCGCCGCGCCGCAGCACCCAGGGCGTATCCGCCATATGCGCCACCGCCGCCGCATAGAGCGCCGCTGCCGAGTCCTCATCCAGACCCGGCAGGGGCTGTAACACCGCCCGCCCCGCCTGTCCGCGAAACGCCACCGGCTCCAGGGCAATGACCCAGTGCCCTTCGGTCACTATACCCTCAGACTCCGCCAGCAATGCCGCGGCGGGCAACAACCCCTCGAAACCCAGCAAACGCCCTGCCACTTCCAGCGAGGAATCCACCGATAGACACTCACTGCGCCCACGACCCCAGTAACGCGGCAACACCGCTCCCAGGTCCTCCTCCGGCACGCCGCGCAACCCCGACAACCAGAGGCAGAGATCGGCCATCAGCGGTCCAGGATGGCGCGCTGCACGGCCTCCAGATTGGCATCCACCGTCAGCACTTCGCCACCCTGTGCGATGGCGGTATCGGGATCTTTGAGGCCATGTCCGGTGAGGGTACAGACCACCGTCGCGCCCGCTTCAATTTTTCCGGCGCGAGCCGCAGCCACCACCCCCGCCACCGAAGTCGCCGAGGCCGGTTCGCAGAAAACACCCTCGTGTTGCGCCAGCCAGCGCTGCGCCTCCAGAATCTCGGCATCGCTATGACCGCCAAACCAGCCGCCGCTTTCCGTCTGCACCTTGTGCGCCTGATCCCAGGACATGGGATGACCGATACGGATGGCCGTGGCGATGGTCTCGGGGTCTTTCACATAGTGGCCAACGATGAAGGGGGCACTGCCTGCCGCCTGAAAACCCAGCATCTTCGGTCGTTTGCCCGCCTTACCGTGACCATAGGTGCAGGTGCCATCGCAGAATTTGCAGGAAGCGGTCAGCGATTGGGATTTGTCGGTCCGCCCATCAGTGGCTTCACAATAGCCCATCCAGTGGGCGGTGATATTGCCGGCATTACCCACGGGCAGGGCGTGATAATCGGGCGCCTCACCCAGTGCTTCGATAATCTCGAAGGCCGCCGTCTTCTGGCCCTGCAAGCGATAGGGATTAACCGAGTTCACCAAAGTGATGGGCGCATTGGCGGCGACATCCTGGACGATCTGCATGCCCGCATCGAAGTTGCCGCGAATCTGCAACACCATGGCACCATGCATCATCGCCTGAGAGAGTTTGCCGAGAGCAATCTTGCCTTCCGGGATTACCACGAAAGCGCGCATCCCCGCCCGCGCCGCGTAGGCCGCCGCTGCCGCGGAAGTGTTGCCGGTGGAGGCGCAGATCACCATCTCGCTGCCTTCTTCCTTGGCCTTGGTCACCGCCATGGTCATACCACGGTCCTTGAAAGAACCGGTGGGATTCAGGCCTTCAAATTTGAGGAAAAGGCGGATATCGAGGCCGAGCTGGCGGGGTAGATTGACGCATTCGATCAGCGGCGTATTGCCCTCACCCAGGCTCACCGCCGGAGTCTCGGGAGCCAAAGGCAGGAAGGCGCGGTAATGGTCGATAATGCCGGTATAACGAGTCATGAAGTTATCCTGATTTAAGATGAAATGCCAAAATTCAGTGTGGCTGCCGGATCACCCTGCCGCCAAACTCTCGACACGCAGACGCAATACGGGCTGAACGACCACTGGCAGGGCTTCAATGCGGGCGATGGCTTGCTCCAGGTCACCTTCCCGGCAGCGATGCAGCAGCAGGACGATGGGCACGCTGTCTGCCTCCGGCGTCTCTTTCTGCACCAGCGCTTCGATCGAAATCGCATATTCCGCCAGCGTCGTCGCCACCTGTGCCAGCACACCGGGGCGGTTGTGGGCGTGGATGCGCAGATAGTAAGCACTCTCCACCTCGGCCATGGGCAGCAGCGGCAAGGCGCTCATGGCATCGGGCTGGAAGGCGAGATGGGGCACCCGGTTGCTGGGATCGGCAGTCATGGTCCGCGCCACGTCCACCAAATCGGCCACCACGGCGCTGGCCGTGGGATCGCCGCCCGCGCCGCGCCCATAATACAGGCTCTGGCCCGCCGCATCGCTCTCCACCAGAATCGCGTTGAAGGGTCCCTCCACATTGGCCAGCAGATGGCTATGGGGAATCAGGGTCGGATGGACCCGCAACTCGACGCCATCCGCGCGACGCCGCGCAATCCCCAGCAACTTGATGCGATAACCCAGCTCCGCGGCATAGACCACATCGGTCTGTTCCAGCGCACGGATGCCTTCCACATGACAATGGGCGAAATCCACCGGAATGCCGAAAGCAATAGACGCCATCAGGGTAATCTTGTGCGCGGCATCGCCGCCATCCACATCCAGCCCCGGATCGGCCTCGGCATAACCCAGGCGCTGCGCCTCAGCCAGGGCCTGCTGAAAATCCCAACCCGCGCGGAACATCTGGGAGAGAATATAGTTGCTGGTGCCGTTGATGATACCCGCCAGCCACTGAATCCGGTTGCCCGCCAGCCCCTCGCGGATCGCCTTGATGATGGGAATGGCACCCGCCACCGCCGCCTCGAAGGCGACCATCACCCCCTGGGCCTGCGCCGCCGCGAAAATTTCGTTGCCATGCTCGGCCAGCAGCGCCTTGTTAGCGGTCACCACATGTTTACCCGCCGCGATTGCCGCCATCAGCAAGTCCAGGGCGGGTTCCTGGCCACCCATCACCTCGACGACCACGTCCACCTCGGGATCGCACACCACTGCCCAGGGATCGCTGCTGATCCGCGCATTCAGCCCCAGTCCTTCCAGACGCGCCGGATTACGCACCGCCGCATGGACCACCCGTAGCTCCCGCCCGACCCGACGGGTGATCTCTTCCGCATTGCGCTCCAGCACCCGCACCGTCCCCTGACCGACGGTACCCATGCCAATCATACCGATCCGTACCGGCGCCATATCGTCCGCCATTACAGATCCTCACGAAACATATGTTTTATGCCGCGGATAGCCTGACGGGTGCGGTGCTCATTCTCCACCAGCCCGAAACGCACATATTCGTCGCCCAACTCGCCAAAGCCGATGCCTGGGCTCACCGCCACCTTGGCGCGGTCCAGTACCAGTTTGGAGAACTCCAGCGAGCCCATCTTGCGCAAGGCTTCGGGAATCTTTGCCCAGACAAACATGGTCGCCTTGGGCTTGTCGACCACCCAGCCCGCCGCGTCCAGCCCCTCGCAGAGCACGTCGCGGCGCTGCTCATACATCAGCCGGATATCTTCCACGCAATCCTGCGGCCCTTCCAGCGCGGTGATGGCCGCCACCTGAATGGGGGTAAAGGTGCCGTAATCCAGATAGCTCTTCATTCGCGCCAGGGCGCCCACCAGCTTCGGGTTCCCCACCGCAAAGCCCACCCGCCAGCCGGGCATGTTGTAGCTTTTGGAAAGGGTGAAAAATTCGACGCCCACATCCTTGGCGCCCGGCACCTGCAAAAAGCTCGGCGCTTTATAGCCATCGAAGACGATATCTGCATAGGCCAGATCATGCACCACCCAAATATGGTGCTCCTTGGCAAACGCGACAATCCGCTCGAAAAAGTCCAGCTCCACGACCGCCGCCGTCGGGTTGTGGGGGAAGTTGATCACCAGCATCTTCGGCTTCGGCCAAGCGGCCTTGACGGCCTTTTCCAGTTCCTCGAAAAAATCCACCCCCGGCAGCATCGGTACGTGACGGACGTCGGCGCCTGAGATGACAAAGCCGTAGGGATGGATGGGATAAGTCGGGCTCGGCACCAACACCGTATCGCCGGGACCCATGGTCGCCAGCGCCAGATGGGCAATGCCCTCTTTCGAGCCGATGGTGACAATGGCTTCAGACTCAGGATCGAGCGGCACGCCGTAGCGGCGCTCATACCAGGTCGTGATGGCGCGACGCAGGCGGGGGATGCCGCGCGACACGCTGTAGCGATGGGTATCGCCGCGCTGGGCCGTTTCACAGAGTTTGTCAACAATATACTGGGGCGTGGGCTGATCAGGATTACCCATGCCAAAGTCGATGATATCCTCACCCCGCTTACGGGCCTGATTCTTCAGGTCCGTAACGATGTTAAAGACATAAGGAGGGAGACGACGGATACGTTCAAAGTCGCTGTTCATGTGGCGCGGGCCTTCAGGGTTGTAGCGAATGCCGAAATCGAAGAACAATAGAGAGGCAAAGCGGGCCTGTCAATCCGCATGAGGGACATTCAACATGAAATTACACCTGCAACACGGCGGTCACCGCAATGTCGTCCACGCCTACGGGCCGCAGGGCATCATCATTCACGGCAAGAGCCACACGCAGGGCCTGCTGGTCGGTGCCGACTGGCTGCACAGCCCCTGGGGGCCGGAGCACGCCAACGCGCTCCAGCTCTCGCACTTTGCCGAGGTGTTGGCGCGCAAACCCGATATCGTGCTGCTGGGCACCGGCAAGCGTCAGCATTTCCCTCTCGAACTCATGCGAGCCCTGGGCGCCGCTGAACTCGCGGTAGAGGTGATGGACACCAGCGCTGCCTGCCGCACCTACAACATTCTGCTGGCCGAAGATCGCGTGGTCGTCGCCGCCCTGCTGCCACCCGAGGCCTGACCTACCGGCACCCGCCGTCAGCCGAAGAGGCTCTCTGGCGTCAGCCCTTCCCTTTCAAGGCGACGGCGCAACACCAGCAATGCCTCTACCTGAATCTGCCGCACCCGCTCGCGGGTAACTCCAAGGCGGGAGCCGACTTCTTCCAGCGTCGCCCCATCGGTACCATCCAGACCGAAACGCCAGAGTAGTACCAGCCGGTGTTTCTCGGTCATCGTCGCAATCCATTGCTGCATCTGCTGGGAAAGATTCCGGTCGGCCAAGCCGTCTTCCAAGCTCACCGCATCAGCATCGGCAACAATATCCGCAAGAGGGCGATCCGACTCCCGGCCATGGGGCACATCCAGGCTCGTCACCCGGCCATCCATTTCCAGACAATCGCGCACTCCTTCTACCGGGCGGTCCAAAGCTTCTGCCACCTCTTCCGGCGTCGGCTCCCGCTGCAGGGTTTGCCCGAGACAGCGAACCGCGCGCAGCACGGTACTGAGTTCCTTCATCACGTGAATAGGCAAGCGGATGGTGCGGGTCTGATTCATCAGCGCCCGCTCGATATTCTGGCGAATCCACCAAGTCGCATAGGTAGAGAAGCGAAAGCCGCGCTCCGGATCAAATTTCTCCACCGCTCGGATCAGCCCGAGATTGCCTTCTTCGATCAGGTCCAGGAGCGGCAACCCCCGGTTGATATAGCGCCGCGCCACCTTTACGACCAGGCGCAGATTACTCTCTATCATGGTGCAGCGTGCCGCCTGGTCTCCGGCCTGAACCTGGCGCCCCAGAATGACCTCCTGTTCTGCCGTCAATAGCGGACTATGACCGATCTCTCGAAGATAACAGCGGGTGGCGTCCCAGTCGTGCGTCTCACCAAAATCTTCTGCCCCATCGGCTTTTTCCGGGACATCATCCTCTTCCTTTTCTGAGGCCCCAGCCTGAACGTCCTCTTCCTCGTCTCTGCTCGCGCTTTTCATTCGACACACTCTCCAGAGGTCACCGAAACCGTTCCCGTCAGCAAGGGGACAAAATGGCAGGTGCCCAGCGGAATCACCTGGGCCGCGCTGCCATCCCAATGACTGACTTGCAAATGCTGCCTGCCACCTTCTTCCACCGGCATCACCAGACGTCCCCCGGCCCGCAACTGGCGATAAAGAGGGGCCAAGGCGCAAGGTACGGCAGCCGTAATGACAATTGCATCAAAGGGCGCTTTTTCCGGCCACCCGCCACTACCATCGCCGTGATACAGGTGCACCTGTCGATAACCCAGCCGCTCCAGCAACGCCTCCGCCATCTCTTGCAGCGGACCGATACGCTCAATGCTGAAGACCTCCGCCCCCAACTCTGCCCACACTGCCGTTTGGTAGGCAGAACCGGTACCAATCTCCAACACCCGCTGCGGCATTCCCCTGTCCTCCAGGATTGCCTCCGTCATCCGCGCCACGGTCCAGGGCTGGGAGATGGTCTGTCCATAACCGATAGGCAGAGACACCGGCTCATAGGCCCGTCCAGCCAGCGCCTGCGCGACAAAGCGATGACGCGGAACCCGGTTCATCGCGTCCAGCACCCGCTCGTCACAGATACCTTCCGCGCGCAGACGGAGCACCATCCGCCCCCTGGTGCGCGGGGAAATCATGCCAACTTCAGGACTCAAGGCTAGCAACGAAGCAGCCATTGACTCAAACCATCCAGAAAATTGTAGCGGGTCATATCCAGATCGAGCGGCGTAATGGAGACGTAACCGCGGCGCACCGCGTCAAAGTCGGTACCGGGGCCAGCATCTGCTTCCCGCCCGGAAGGGCCAATCCAGTACACGGGATCGCCGCGAGGATCAGCGGCCGGTATCACCATGTCGCTCTTGTGGCGACGCCCCAGACGCGTCACTTCAAATCCGCGGATTTCCTCGTAGGGCAAATCCGGTACGTTCACGTTGAGAATGGTATCGGCAGGCAGCGCATGACTCAGCACACCGGTCACCAACTTGGCTGCCACCCGCGCCGCGGTCGAAAAGTGGGTGGAATCGCGTCCTGCCAGGGAAACCGCGATGGCGGGCAAGCCGAGAAAGCGCCCCTCGGTAGCGGCGGCCACAGTGCCCGAGTAGAGCACATCGTCCCCCATGTTGGCCCCCCGATTGATACCGGAAACCACCATATCCGGCGTTTCCGCGAAGATGCCGGTGACGGCGAGGTGGACACAGTCCGTTGGCGTGCCGCCGACCAGATAGTGAAATCCATTGAGTCCGGTACGCATCCGCAACGGCCGGTCCAGGGTGAGAGAGTTGCTGGCGCCGCTACGATCCTGCTCTGGCGCCAGCACTTCCAAATCGCCTAAAGGTCTTATCGCTTCCGCAAGTGCCGCCAGCCCCGGTGCCAGATAACCATCATCGTTACTGAGCAAAAAACGCGGCATGAAATCTCCCAGAGGCGTGCAGTGGCTATCTTACGGTCTATGGTAAGCGACGAAGCGCCCCCGGGTCCATCCTCGGACCAGCGCCGCTCCCGGCAAACTAATGCGCCGCGCGCCCCGGAGTGGGACCCTCATTCTGCACCTGTTGGATCTGTCGCTGGAGCAAGAGCACGCGCAATTGTGCTGCATCCATCGCCTGTTTCAAGCCGTTTACGCGATCCAGATAGCGGGCATAATTGCGCTCGTTGCCAGTGCGTATAGCCTTGCCCTGCTCATAATTTCTGGTCGCCTGAATCAGCGCCAGACGTGCCGCGAGCAGTTCTGCCTGCATGCGCTTCAATGCCGGGTTAGCGGCAGGCTGGGTGGGCGCTGACGCCGGCTGCTCTGACGGCGGGGTGACACTGTCACTGGGCGCAGACACGGGCGTACTGATCGAGCCCTGCGGCGCCCCGGAGATCTGCTCGACATCCTTGGCGCCCGCGGGCGGGGTTTCTCCATAACTGACTACTCCACTGCTACCCACCCAGCGATAAATGGTTGATGCATCCACGGAAGCACTGATCAGAAAAACCGACAGAAAAATACATGCTCCTGCCGTTACTACATGCTTTGATTCACCTTCACTAAACATAAGAAGGAATTTCCTATACTTCATCAGCCTGTTCTCCTGACCAGCGCGGCATTTCTCTATATGGCCGCCAAGTCCTGTATTGTCAAGGCGGCGGCCACAAAAAAGCCCCGCGTAAAACGCGGGGCTGATGACGCGGGAAAAGCCCGCGACAGGCTTGTACCCAGTCTCAGAGGCTATAGTACATCTGGAACTCCACCGGATGGGTGGTCATGCGCAGGGTCTGCACCTCGGCCCACTTCACATCCAGGTAACCTTCGAGCCAGCTTTCGGAAAACACGCCCCCCTTCATGAGGAAGTCATGATCGGCTTCCAGGGCGCGCAGGGCCTCTTCCAGCGACGCCGCCACACCAGGGATATTGGCCTGCTCTTCCGCGGGCAGATCATAGAGATTCTTGTCCATGGCGTCGCCGGGATGGATTTTGTTCTGGATGCCGTCCAGGCCCGCCATCAGCATGGCGGAGAACGCCAGATAGGGGTTGGCAGTAGAGTCCGGGAAACGTATTTCGATGCGCCGGGCCTTGGGGCTGTTGACGAAGGGAATACGGATAGACGCCGAACGGTTCTTGGCGGAGTAAGCCAGCAGCACCGGTGCCTCATAATGCGGCACCAGACGCTTGTAGCTGTTGGTGCTGGGGTTGGTCAGCGCGTTGATCGCCTTGGCATGCTTGATAATGCCGCCAATGTAGTACAGCGCGACTTCCGACAGCCCACCATACAGATCACCCGCAAAGATGTTCTTGCCATCCTTGCCGAGGGACTGGTGGACGTGCATACCGCTGCCGTTGTCACCGACGATGGGCTTGGGCATGAAAGTGGCCGTCTGACCATAAGCCGCCGCTACGTTGTGGACGACATATTTGAGGATCTGCACCTCGTCCGCCTTGCGGGTCAGCGTATTAAAACCGACGCCGATTTCGTGCTGCCCAGCCGTGGCCACCTCATGGTGATGCACTTCCACCTTCAAACCCATCTCTTCCATGGCTAGGCACATGGCGGAGCGCAGGTCCTGAGCGGAGTCCACCGGCGGGACCGGAAAATAACCACCCTTCACACCAGGGCGATGGCCCATATTGCCGGATTCATATTCCTTGCCGGAATTCCAGGCGGCCTCTTCGGCATCCACCTTGTAAGCGCAGCCGCTCATGTCGATGTTCCAAGTCACGGAATCGAAAACGAAGAATTCATTTTCGGGACCAAAGTAGGACGTGTCGGCGATACCCGTGCTCTTCAGGTATATCTCGGCACGCTTGGCGACGGAGCGGGGATCGCGCTCATAACCCTGACCAGTGGCGGGCTCAATGACGTCGCAGCGGATAATGAGGGTGGTTTCATCCGTAAAAGGGTCGAGAACGGCAGAGTCGGCCTCGGGTAGGAGAATCATGTCGGATTCGTTGATGCCCTTCCAGCCGGTGATAGAGGAACCATCAAAAGCCTTGCCATCGACGAAGGTGTCTTTTTCGATGGTGTGGCCGGGGACCGAGACATGCTGTTCCTTACCCTTGGTATCGGTAAAGCGGAAATCGATAAACTTGATGTCTTTTTCTTTAATCAACTTGACCACATCACTGGGGCTATAACCCATTTGCTTCTCCTCCAATCAAGAAATATTCACGATCTTAAACGAGCGATGCCTACAAAATTCATACCAGGCCGAAACCACCCTACTGATGATAATCCAGACCCTAAGCGCACCAATATGGTGCCCATTTTTGGGGCACCCCAATAATATGCACCACTATAGGGCAGGCGGTATTTTTGGCAATCGCTCGGTCAATTGCCAAACCACATCCACCTGCTGTAGGCCCGGCACCCATCCCTGCAAGGCATCCTGAAGCTGTGCTTCCATATCCCGCAGGCTAGCGAATGTTTCCGCTGGCGGCAAGTGATAACGCATGCAGATCACGACGCCATCCTTGAGGTAATGCAGGGTTATCTGCTCCGCTAAAGGCAAGTTCCGCGCCAGCAGACGTTCGCACACCACCTTTTCAATCTCGCTGCGCGGCGGCAGGACCACGCCCCCATCCTCATCATTTTCGCTGTCGATGTGGATGGTGGCATCGGCCAGATCA
This sequence comes from Acidithiobacillus sp., assembly GCF_023229925.1. Taxonomy (NCBI): domain Bacteria; kingdom Pseudomonadati; phylum Pseudomonadota; class Acidithiobacillia; order Acidithiobacillales; family Acidithiobacillaceae; genus Acidithiobacillus; species Acidithiobacillus sp. The sequence continues at coordinate 126,223 of NZ_JALNYM010000002.1, forward strand.
TCCACTTGCCGCAACAAGGTTATCCGCACCCGTTCGGCAATCTGGTGCCCCTCGGAGACACTCAGGGTCGACGCCACCTGCAGATGCACCTCGGCCAGAGCCTGGTGGCCGATCTTACGGGTCTTGAGAAGATGCAAATCGCGCACCCCTTCACAGCCGAGAATCACTTCGCGGATACCGGCCAACGCTTCATCACTGAGGCCACGATCCGCCAGCTCCTGCACCGCTTCCCAGCCCGTGACCAAGCCGATCCGCAGCACCATCAGGGCGATGATGAGCGCGACGACCGAATCCAGATAAGGCGCACCCAGCAAACTGCCGCCAATACCGATAAACACGATGACACTGGAAATGGCATCGGTGCGGTGGTCCCAGGCATTAACGCGCAACGCTGCGGAGCGGGTTCGCCGCGCTACGCGGATGGTGATCTGGTAAAGAGTTTCTTTGGCGACAATCGCGAAGGCGGCAATATAAAGGGTCCAGAAATCTGGCATGCCGTAATGGCCGATAATGAGCCGCTGGATCGCTTCATAGCCGATGCCGGCACCGTTGACAGCCAGCAGCGTACCCGTGGCCAGCGCCGCCAGCGTCTCAAAACGCTCATGACCGTAGGGGTGCTCCTGATCCGGCGGCTGGCTGCTGAAGCGCATGGCGAACACCAGCCCGAGATCAGACAGCAGGTCAGAAAGGGAATGGATGGCGTCCGCCACCAGCGCACTAGAGTGCCCGAAAACACCCCCCGCCAGCTTGACGAAAAACAGCACCACGTTGGTGCCCGCCCCCATCAGGGTCACCCGCATGTTCTGCTTGCCGCGCTCCGTGCGACTGATGCTTTCTGCCACTACTCAGGGCCTCTCAAGGTCTTGCGGTCATCCGTAAAGTCGGCAACCAGTGCGGGTTTAAACGAATCAGGGCGATCAGACAGACCCGGTGCAAACCGGGTCAGCAGAGCGCGCACTGCCGCCAGTGCAAATTTAGCTTTTATTACCCACCTGCAAACCGCCAAGAGCTGATAAGGCGCCGACTCATGACCGTGCTTCGGGTTATCTGTCTGAATAATTGGTCGGACAATCGTCAATTCGCCAGCGATTGTCAAGACAATGTCCACGGATAAAACTCACCGATCTGCGCAATTTCATCACCTACCACCACCCCGAGAACCGCCATGCTCGACAGGAAAGCGGGCGCTTCAAGTGCCATCGTTACGAAGACTTTGTCGCCCGCGACAAGACCAGTCTGGATATTTTTGGGCGGCGGGCTTACCGTAAAGCGGGGATATGCACAGTATATACACAGATGCCGTTTGATCCGCCAGGCATCCACACCGATTTACAGGACGAGGTGAACACTATGAATACCGAAGCGATTTTGCAGAAGGCGCAGGAACGGGCCAAGGCTGCCGGAAAACGCCATGCCGGGGACCTCACGCCGGAAGAAGCCCATGCCGTGTTACGCGAGCATCCTAAAGCGATTCTGGTGGATGTGCGCTCCCAGCCGGAGCTGGATTTCTCGGGTTTCGTGGAGGGCTGCTGCCATGTGCCGTGGCAACTGTATCCGGGTATGACCCCCAACGCCGACTTTGACGCAGAGCTGCGGAAAAAGGCCCAACCCGACGATTTACTGCTGCTGCTGTGCCGGACGGGTGGCCGCTCTCTGGCGGCCGCTGAGCATCTGGCCGACCTGGGTTATGGTCATTGCTACAACATCCTCGGTGGCCTTGAGGGCAAACCCGACACCCACGGTCAACGCGGCAAGGTAGAAGGCTGGAAAGCCAGCGGTTTACCCTGGAGGCATAAGTAGATTGCGGGCTTGATTAAGACTGGCAGGCCGGGCAGAGCAGCGCGCTTTTACCCCCCACCGAAAGGGTCTCCAGCGCGCCGCCGCAGCTCGGACAGTGCCCGTCCTCCCGATGGCGGGTGAGGAAGGTCTTGGGCAGCAGGTTGGTCTTTGCCTGACAGCGTACGGCACGATCCAGCACCTTGGGGATCTGCTCCAGGAAACGCTCGCGCTCTTCTTCGCTGAGGCTGGTCGCGGTGCGGTCCGGCCGCAGACGGGCCTGAAAAAGGATTTCGTCCGCCCAAATACCGCCGATGCCCGGCGCGAAGCTATCATCCAGCAGGATGTTACGCAGGGCGCTGCGGCGACGGCTCAGGGCTTCACGCAATACACCAAGCCCTTCCCCATGCACCATCAGTGGATCAGGGCCGAGCTTGGTCAGGAAGTCCACGTCGCTGTTTTCATCCAGCATGCGCAGGCGGTTACCCAACTGGGTCCCCTGAAAACGCAGGCGCTGCTGGCCATTGATCTGAATCTCCAGTGCCGCACGAGGCTCGTCCCCGCCTTCCGCATGAGCAGGGCCGCGTTCGAGTTCGCCGCTCAGCTCACCACCCAACTGCAGGGCGAGGATATTTTTGCGATCCAGTTCCAGGAAAAGGTATTGACCGTAGCGATGCAGGTCAGTGATGGCTTTGCCTTGGAGTGCGGCGTCTTCCATCCCGGCGCCATCTGTCAGCGGCTCGCCTTTGGCATTCTGCATCTGCATGATACCGACCCGCTTGTGCAGGATATTGCGCCTCAGCTTTTGTCTGAGCAGTTCTATTTCTGGCAACTCGGCCATGTTTTTCTCCGGAACAATGGGTTTAAGACCCGTGATAAGCACCCTAGTCTAACCTGTGGGCGCTGGCGCGCCAATGGCGGCAGAGGCTGGGAGGCAAACCCGTTTGATTATAAATCAGGCTTCTGGTACGGTATTTAGCCATTAAGCCAATGAATCAGGTGCCATCCTCCGATGTGAGTTTCAACCCCATCCTTTATTGTGGTCACTGTTGACCGCACTCTGGCGAGCTCTCGCCCTTCTCATTTTCGAACTCTACTGCTGCTTCCTGCTGCACTGCGGGCCTAAGCGCCCAACCCGGCAGGAGACGCATTTGCCTCAAGTGGAGCAGTCCGATGCAAAGCCTGTCCCGATTTGAAGAAAACAAGATCAATATCCTCAGCGGCATTACCGTGGCGCTGGCTCTGGTGCCGGAAGCCATCGCCTTCGCCTTTGTCGCCCATGTCTCGCCGTTAACCGGCTTGTACGCGGCGGTTATCCTGGTCTTTATCACCTCGCTCTGGGGTGGGCGACCAGGTATGGTATCCGGCGCCAGCGGTGCTACGGCAGTGGTGATGGTGGCGTTGGTGGTTTCCCACGGGACAGAATACCTGTTTGCTGCCGTCATCCTGATGGGCCTGCTGCAACTCTTCTTCGCGGCGGCGCGGCTGAGTAAATTCGTGCGACTGATTCCACACCCGGTCATGCTCGGTTTCATCAACGGCCTCGCTATCGTGATCTTCATGGCGCAACTGGAGCATTTCAAGGTCAAGGATGCCCAAGGCGCCATGGTCTGGATGCATGGTACGCCACTCTATATCATGATCGGGCTGGTCGCCCTGACCATGGTGGCTATTTATCTGACGCCGCGCGTCACCAAGGCGATCCCGGCAACGCTCGCGGGTGCGCTGCTGACCACCCTCCTCGTCGTCGTCTTCAAGATTCCTACGGTGACCGTCGGCGACGTGGCATCGCTGGCCGGAGGCCTGCCCATCTTTCATCTGCCGGAAGTGCCACTGACCTGGCACACGCTGGTCGTCATCTTCCCTTACGCCCTGGTTATGGCGGCCAACGGTTTGGTGGAAACCCTGCTGACCCTGAACCTGATCGACGAGATGACCGACACCCGCGGCAAGCCGAATCAGGAGTCCATGGCGCAGGGTCTTGCCAATGTGGTCAGCGGCTTTTTTGGCGCCATGGGCGGCTGCGCCATGCTGGGGGAGAGCATCATCAACGTCGGTAACGGCGCCATCAAGCGCCTTTCGGGCATTACCACGGCACTCTTTTTGCTGTCCTTTATTGTGCTGGCCTCACACTGGATTCAGCAGGTGCCCATTGCCGCACTGGTCGGCGTGATGTTCGTGGTGGTAGAAAAGACCTTTGAATGGAGCAGTCTGCGCTTTTTCGGCAGGGTGCCGCGCACCGACATAGTCATCGGCATTCTGGTCGCCGCCATTACGGTGCTGGTCAATATTACCCTGGCGGTAGTGGCGGGAGTCATCATCGCGGCGCTGGCCTTTGCCTGGCAGCACGCTAAGCAGATTGAAGTCAAAACCAGCCTCAATACGGAGGGGCATAAGATTTACACCCTGCAAGGAACGCTGTTTTTTGCCTCGGTGAGCGCCTTCCGTAATCTCTTTACCCCGGCGGAAGACCCGGACGTGGTCATCATCGACTTTGCCGGGGCACGGATTATCGATCATTCCGCCATCGAGGCCATTGATACGCTGGCCGAGCGCTACGAGAAGCGGTGCAAGAAGTTGTATTTGCGCCATTTGAGCGGTGACTGCCGGGATTTGCTGGAGAAGGCAAAGGATCTGGTCGTCTTTAACGTGGCAGAAGACCCGCGTTATCATGTGGCGGATGATTAAGATTAGCAAGATTAGCTGAGGACTCGTCCATACAGCGCATGCTCTGCGCCCACCGCGTGCGCCCACATCTGATCTCCGATGGAGAAGTGCCACCATTCTCCAACATGCTGCGCAAACCCCGCCTGGGTCATGACCAAGACCAGTAGCTCACGATTCTGATGATGGAGATACTCCGGCGTTCCCGGCAAGGCAGACGCGAAAAAATCCGGGATGGCACGGTCGGTAAAATCATCGACGGGACCGCCCATGGGTACATCCCGACCTGCTCCATCCACCAGTTTACAGTCTATGGCGGCACCCGTGCTGTGCGGTGGTGGACGGCACGGGTCCGGGTCGGGCATCCCCCAAAAGCGGTACACTTTGGGGGCGAGCAGGGCATAGATTTCGGGATCCAGGCGCTCCAGCGCATCCGGCCCGGCGCAGGACGCGAGCCGGGTGAGACAGCCCATCGCCTGCGCCTCGCGCCGGAAGGCATTCCAGACCATGAAGTACTGAACCGCCAGGGGGCGATAGGCGTCGAACAGCGCGATGCGCCATCCCGGACGTCGGCCCGACAACAAGGATTGCGCCCGATATAAGGCAGAAAGCGCCCCGGAGCGCAGCCGCCAGGGCGACCCGGTATAAGGCGCCCCCACTGCGCGGTAAGGATGCGGGGTCACCCGTGAGAAGGCGCTTTCAGGAATCTCTTGCAGCGGCTCACCGCAGTCCCGGATGGGTATGTTTAGATAATCCGTGCGCATCGCCTTGTCCCGGTCGCGTTGAAAAAATAGATAATCATTTGCCTAGGTGCAAGTCAAATGGGGGCGTTACGAATAGGGTCTGTCCGCATGAGGCGGTTAGTAGTAGCCATATATGCTCCCTCATGTTAGCCTACATTTATCCATGTTACACAGCACTATGGTTACGTTGGCTGCAAAAGATGAAGATGAGCATCGAATATAAAATCAACGCTCCAGTATCAACGGATCAATTCATTGAGTTACTGCGGGAATCGACACTTGGCGAACGCAGGCCCATTGAAGATCGTGAATGCATGGAAGGTATGGTCAAAAATAGCAATCTGATGGTTACTGCCTGGCATGGTGAAGAACTGGTAGGCATCGCACGTTCAATGACAGATTTTCATTATGCCTGCTACCTTTCTGATCTAGCAGTTCATAGGGAATATCAAAAAACTGGTGTTGGGAAAAAACTGCAAGTCATCACTCAAGGGAAATTGGGGCCGAAATGCAAATTAATTCTGGTTGCAGCTCCCACCGCCAACTCGTATTACGAGCATATTGGATTTACAAACAATCAAAGGTGCTGGGTACTTAATCGTGAGCAAAGTATCAGCGACTAACTCGGCATTCGTTCGAAACTGGCCTCAATAGTTTCGTTTTGACGCCACGATCAATGCCCAATCGCTCACCCTCGGTCGAGGTTGCATTAAGGCGCTGACGCTCGGCGCCAAGCCACGCTACGACACAATGCTCAAGCTACTTCATGCTCTCGGTGTAAGGCTCTCCGCGTCTCCCGTTCACTCATGAGCAACTTGCGGTTCCTCATCGCAAGGCCCAACTTGAACGTTGCGGGGCGCACTGCATCTTCATACGACTTTTTCACAACAAGCCTGACAGATGCGCCCGGTGTAGCCCTCGCATAGCCACTTGACAAACGTACGCGAACACGTACCATAAAGGCTTCTTTGAAGGAGCACGAAATGAACACGCTTACCGCCAGCGAAGCTCGCGCAAATCTGTACCGGCTCATTGATCAAACAGCAGAGTCTCATGAGCCAATCATCATTTCCGGAAAACGGAGCAGTGCCGTGCTGCTCTCCGCGGAAGATTGGAGCGCAATTCAAGAAACCTTGTACCTTCTGGCCGTGCCTGGCATGCGCGAGTCCATCAAGGCGGGTATGGCTGAGCCCCTCCCAAAAAGCTCGAAGGAGCTTGAGTGGTGAATTGGGACGTTGTTTATTCCAAGCATGCAATGAAGGATGCAAAGAAGCTTGCTGCAAGTGGCCTTAAATCAAAGGCGCAAGAACTGCTCGCGGTTCTTGCCAACGATCCATTTCAAAATCCACCACCCTTTGAAAAGTTGGTCGGCGATCTAGCTGGCGCATACGCTCGCCGCATCAATATTCAGCACCGTATCGTGTACGAAGTTTTCACGAAAGAGAAAATAGTTCGCGTCCTGCGGATGTGGACGCACTATGAATGATATGGAAGCCATTGCACGCGGTGAACAGGCGATCGCGGAAGGCCAGGTAGCCACCTACGCCCAAGCCAGAACCCGTCTTGCCCCTTGCCCGATGGCTGAAATAGCGCCGTAAACCATTGCGCCACCCCGGTGCCTATGGCAACCTTTGTGCCACATTTGGTATCCGGCTCAAGATAAATTTATGGAAACTCCCGCCTACTCCCCGCAAGAGCTCGAAGCCGCCGTGCAGCAGCGCTGGCACGATCAGCAGACCTTCAAGGCCGCCGCGACGCCCTCGGGAGACAAATTCTACGCCCTCGCCATGTTCCCCTACCCTTCGGGACAATTGCACATGGGGCACGTGCGCAACTACAGCATCGCCGATGCCATCGCCCGCTATCAGCGGATGCAGGGCAAGGAAGTCATGCAGCCCATGGGTTGGGATGCCTTCGGCCTACCTGCGGAGAATGCGGCCCTCAAGCATGGTTTGGCCCCGGCGCAGTGGACCATGGACAACATCGCCCACATGCGCGGACAGTTGCAACGACTGGGCCTGTCTTACGACTGGTCGCGGGAATTCGCCACCTGCACGCCGGATTACTATCGCTGGGAGCAGTGGCTGTTCGTGAAGCTCTGGGAGAAGGGGCTGGTCTATCAGAAGCTGAGCACCGTCAACTGGGACCCGGTGGACCAGACCGTCCTCGCCAACGAGCAGGTGGTGGACGGCTGTGGCTGGCGCTCCGGCGCGCCGGTCGAGCGCAAGGAGATCGTGCAGTATTTCCTGCGCATCACCGCCTACGCCGAAGAACTGCTGAGCGGCCTCGACACCCTGAGCGAGGGCTGGCCGGAGCAGGTACTGACCATGCAACGCAACTGGATCGGTCGCTCGGAAGGCGCAGAGATTCATTTCCCGCTGGCCGCTGGCGACGGTGTCATCAAGGTCTTCACCACCCGTCCCGACACCCTGATGGGGGCGACCTATCTGGCGGTGGCCCCGGAACATCCTCTGGCCGTTCAGGCGGCGGAAAACAGCGCTGAACTCGCGGCCTTCCTCGAACGCTGCCGCCATGGGTCCGTTTCCGAAGCCAGCATCGAAACCCAGGAGAAGGAGGGACATCCCCTCGGCCTGAACGTGCGGCATCCGCTTACCGGCGTGGAGCTACCCGTCTGGACCGCCAATTTCGTGCTCATGGGTTATGGCGAAGGCGCGGTGATGAGTGTGCCCGCCCATGATCAGCGGGACTTTGAGTTCGCGCGCAAATATGGCCTGCCCATTCGCGCAGTGATACAGGCCGAGGGTGTCGCCTCCGACGGCGAAGCCATGACGGAGGCCTACACTAGCAGCGGTACCTTATTCAACTCCGGGACTTTCGACGGCCTGGCCAATGAAGAGGCCAAGAGCCGCATCACCGCAGCCGTCGCCGCCAAGGGACTGGGGCGGAAGACGGTCAACTTCCGTCTGCGCGACTGGGGCATCTCCCGCCAGCGCTACTGGGGCACCCCCATCCCCATGATCCACTGCGCCCACTGCGGCGTCGTGCCGGTGCCGGAGCGGGATCTGCCGGTGATCCTGCCGACCCACTACCAGCTTAAAGACCCACGTTCGCCGCTGCTGGACGACCCCGAATTCACCCAGGTGGCCTGCCCGCAATGTGGTGCCGCAGCCCGGCGGGAAACCGACACCATGGACACCTTTGTCGAAAGCTCCTGGTATTACGCCCGTTTCGCCTGCCCCGATGCCGGGCAAATGCTTGACCAACGGGCCGCCGACTGGCTACCGGTGGATCAGTATGTGGGCGGTGTGGAGCACGCGGTGCTGCATCTGCTCTATGCCCGCTTCTTCAACCGCCTGCTTCGCGATGTCGGCCTGCTGCCCGCCGACGGCGCCCACGATGAGCCCTTCCGCCATCTACTGACCCAAGGCATGGTGCTCAAAGACGGCAGCAAGATGAGCAAATCCAAGGGCAATACGGTGGACCCGCAAGGCCTGATCGACCGCTATGGAGCCGATACCGCGCGCCTCTTTATCCTTTTCGCGGCACCGCCGGAACAGCATCTGGAGTGGTCGGACAGCGCCGTGGAAGGTGCTTACCGCTTCCTCAACCGCTTCTGGCGTTTGGTCCACGAGTATGGTGCGACGCCGCCGGCATTGTCCGCAGAGCTCTCTGCCGAGGCGGTGGGCCTGCGCCGCGCAGTGCATCAGTGCATTGATCGGGTCAGCCGCAACATGGACGGGCGTTATCATTTCAACGTTGCCATCGCCGCCATCATGGAGCTGACCAACAGCCTGATGAAAGTCCCTGCGGATGCCCCGGCCGACTTACAAGCGGTACTGGGTGAAGGACTGCGCGCCCTGACCCTGCTGTTGGCCCCCTTTGCGCCCCATATCGCCGAGGTGCTTTGGGAAAAACTGGGACAGCGCAGCGTGATCAGCCATGCGCCCTGGCCCGTCGCTGATGCCGGGGCACTGCGTTGCGATACCGTGACGCTGGTCATTCAGGTCAACGGCAAGTTGCGCGAACGCATGGATTTTCCCGCTGATGCGGACCATGCCAGCGTCGAACGCACGATACTGGCCAATCCGGCCATGCAGCGCCATCTGGAGGGTAAAAGCGTGCGTAAAGTGATCATCGTACCTGGCCGTCTGGTCAACGTGGTGGCGGGATGATCCGCACAGGGCAGTGGCGTCGCTGGTGGCTCGTGGCGGGGCTGGCCTTGGTGCTGGGTGGCTGCGGCTTTCATCTGCAAACCGGGGCCACCATTCCGCCCACGCTGACAGGATTACGCGTCATCGGTAGCGGCTCCGCCGGAGGCAGCCTGGCCGAGGCCGTCCATCGCGAACTGCAGCGGGACGGCAACAAGGCAACGCCTGATGGCCCCCAGCTTCAGATCGACAACGCGTACGTCAGCCAACGGATGATCAGCATCAGTCCGGGCAGCGGCGTCGCCCAGGAGTTTCTCAGCACCTTGCATGCTGAATTCAGCGTGATCGGTAGCGACCAAAAGGTGCTCCTCACTGCCCAGCCACTGCTGGTGGAGAACAGTTTCAGCTACAACAGCGCCACCCCGCTGGGTACCAACGAACAGCAGGTCGCCGTGCAGCGCCTGCTGATGGAGCAGGGCGCACGGCAGATTCTGCGACAGGTGCTCAACAGCCCCAGCTTCCGCCAGCAGGCACCCTGAGATGCGGCTGAAGCCAGCGCAATGGGCCAGCCATTTATGTGGTTCTCTGGCATCAGTATACGGTCTCTTTTCCGATGAGCCCCTGCTCTTGCAGGAAGCGGAAGACGCCCTGATCGCCGCTGCGGCGCAGTATGGTTTCGCCCAGAAACAGCGCCTCGGCCAGCCAGGCGGTACAGTCTGGGATACCTTGCGCGACGAACGGGATGCAGGTTCGCTTTTCGTTGAACAACGCCTGCTCCTGCTGCGCCTGGATAGTCCCAAAGTCCCCAAGGAAGGTAGCGCCGCCCTGCAGTACTGGCTGGCCTCGCCACCTCCCGACGCCCTGCTGATTCTCAGTGGCCCCCGCCCGGACGCCAGTACGCAGAAAACCGCCTGGTTCAAGGCCATCGAGACTCACGGCCACACGCTCCTGCTGTACCGCCCGGAGGGGCAGGACTGGTCGCGCTGGGTGGAGCAACGCCTGCGCGCTGCCGGGATGCAGGCCGATAGCGCCGCCGTCCAGTTGCTCACCGACCTCAGTGCCGGCAATCTCAGTGCCTGCCATCAGGCCATTCAGCGGCTGCAACAGGTCTATCCAGGACAGAGCATTGATGTCACCGCTATCCGCGCGGTACTGGCAGACAGTAGCCAGTTCACCATTTACGATCTCGCCGATGCGGTCCTGCGCGGCGAGACAGAACAAATCCTGCGCATTCTCGACCGCCTGCGCAGTGGTGACGGTGAACCGGCGTTGTGCCTGTGGGTCCTGCACAAGGACCTGCGCCTACTGGCTGAATTGCGGGGTGGCGGTGTGGATGCCGATGCATTCTTCCGCCAAAACCGGATTTTTCCGCCACGGCAGGGTTGGCTGCGCAATGCCGCCCGGCGCCTGACTCGCCCGGGACTGCGGGCGGGCATTGAGGACTGCCTCGCCATCGACGCCCGCATCAAGGGGCAGGACCCCACGCCGGTCTGGCCCGCATTGACCGATCTCTGCCTGAGAATGTGCAAGTGACAATGGACTTATTTAGTACACCGACTCGCGCCATAAAGGCGCTCCATAAGGTTTAGCACCCATGCGCCAGGCTCTGCCATTCACCGTTCTCGTTCTCGGGTTGGTCAGCTTTTTCAATGATCTGGCCTCGGAGATGGTGGTTCCTCTCATCCCCGTCCTCCTGGCCACTATACTCGCTGCGGGTCCGGTGGCCCTGGGCCTGGTAGAAGGGGTGGCGGATACCGTAGCGAGCTTTCTCAAACTCTGGTCCGGCCGGCATTCTGACCTCATCGGTGGGCGGCGCAAGGGGCTGACGGTGATCGGCTACACGGTTTCCAATCTGGCGCGGCCACTCATCGCTGTGGTGGGAAGCTGGCCCATGCTCTTGCTCGTGCGCAGCATCGACCGGATGGGAAAAGGTATTCGCACCGCACCAAGGGATGCCTTGCTGGCGGATTCCACGCCACCGCAACGCATCGGCTTTGCGTTTGGCTACCAAAGGGCCATGGACAATGGAGGCGCGGTGCTGGGGGCTCTGGTGGCAGCGGCCGTTTTGCATTTTTCCGGAATTCCCTTGGAGGATGTCATCCTCCTGTCAGCCATTCCCGGCGCCATCGCCATTTTGCTCCTCGGTGGCTGTGTGCGTGAGGCACCACGACCACTCAGTCACCCGACCCCAGTCCATATTTCCCTGAACCCGCACCACCTGTCACCTCACATCCGGCGTTATCTCCTTACGCTGAGCCTGTTCACCCTGGCCCGTGCCACCGAAACCTTCATTCTTCTGCGTGCTTATCAGCTCGGTATGGACGTCGTACAGGTACTCCTCCTCTGGGCTTCTATTCATGCGGCCAAGAGCAGCACCGGCATGGGCGGCGGAAGACTGGCCGATAAACTGGGGCGGCGGCCCGTTTTATTCATCGGCTGGTCGGCCTACGGCTGCAACTACGCCTTGTTCGCCATGGTGGAAAGCCTCCCGTTGTTGTGGGCGGTGGCTTTGTCCTATGGTTTGTTTTATGGCTTCAGCGAAGGGGCCGAACGGGCCCAGATCAATGATCTGACCACCGGCGACGAGCGCGGCACGGCCTTTGGCTGGTACAACCTGGCCACCGGCATCAGTGCAATCCCTGCGGGATTATTGTTCGGCTGGATATGGGAAGAGGTCGGCGCCCCTTATGCCTTCGGCTTTTCCGCCTGCATCGCCATCGCCGCCACCACACTCCTCGCCACCTGGGTCTACCGCGGCACCCCTTGGCGACCATCTTGAATGCCCGCCGTCGCTGCCTACGCTTCGCATCAAAATGTAGCCCTCAACCGCCAGACCTGATAGATTGCTACTTTGCTGCTGATTACGACTTTATGCGACTCAATCGAACGCCGTTTTCGGGATTTCGCCATGACTGAACCATGGGTTTCAGTCGAACAGATCACCGAGCATCTGGGAGTCACGCGCGACTCGATCTATCGGTGGATTGACCGCAAGGGATTGCCTGCACATCGGGTCGGGCGCCTATGGAAGTTCAAAATTTCCGAGGTGGACGAATGGGTTCGTGCGGGTGGTGCCGATGACGATTCAGGAGGCAAGAACCGATGAGAAGAACTGGGGGAGCCAGCATTGCCATTGCGCCGAGCGTCATGGCGATAGACGCGTATCGGGCGCAGGAGGAGCACGCATGACGCCGGAAACCAAGGCACGCCAGCAGATTGACCAGAAGCTGGAACAGGCCGGCTGGGTCATCCAAGACGTGAAGCAGCTCAATTTGGCGGCAGGCATGGGGGTGGCCGTGCGCGAATATCCCACCGACACCGGACCGGCCGACTACATGCTGTTCGTCAACCGTGTGGCCTGCGGCGTGATCGAGGCCAAGAAAGACACGGCGGGCGAGAACCTCACCGTGGCCGAGGCGCAGACCGCACGCTATGCCACCGCCGCCCTCAAATGGCGCAAGGACGACACCCCGCTGCGCTTTATGTTCGAGGCCACCGGCCAGATCATCCGCTTTACCGATGCTGCCGACCCCGCGCCGCGCTCGCGCGAGATCTTCCACTTTTTCACGCCCGCCACCCTCGCTGCATGGGCAGCCCAGCCCGACACCCTGCGCCGTCGCCTCGCAGAGCAACTGCCCGAATTACCAGAAAGGAACCTGCGCGATTGCCAGATCAGCGCCGTCACCGGGTTGGAGAAGTCTCTGGCGCAGAACAAACCCCGCGCGCTGGTGCACATGGCCACCGGCGCTGGCAAAACCTTCACCGCCATCACCGCCGTCTATCGCCTGCTCAAGTTTGGCGGTGCCAAGCGCATCTTGTTCTTGGTCGACACCCGCAACCTCGGCAAACAAGCCCATCAGGAATTCATGGCCTACACGCCGCCGGATGATGGCCGCAAATTTACCGAGCTCTACAACGTGCAGCGGCTGGCCTCACCCAACATCGACCCACACTCGCAGGTGTGCATCAGCACCATCCAGCGCATGTACGCCATTCTGAGTGGCGAACCGATTGATGAATCGGCCGAAGACGTGTCACTCAATGAGGTGCAGCAGACTGCCAAACAAGAAAAGCTGGTGCGCTACAACCCGGCCGTGCCGGTGGAAACCTTCGACTTCATCATCATCGACGAGTGCCACCGCAGCATCTACAACCTGTGGAAGCAGGTGCTCGACTACTTCGATGCCAGCCTTATCGGCCTCACCGCCACGCCCGACAAACGCACCTTCGGCTTCTTCAACGAAAACATCGTCGCCGAATATACCTACGAGCAGTCCGTGGCCGATGGCGTCAACGTCGGCTACGATGTCTACGAGATCGAGACCGAGATCACCCAGAAAGGTGCCGAGCTGAAGGCCAAGGAATGGGTAGACCATCGCGACCGCCAAACCCGCAAGAAGCGCTGGGGCGAAACCGAGGAAGATACCGCTTACACCGGCAAGGAGCTGGACCGCTCCGTGGTCAACATCAGCCAGATTCGCAAAGTGATCCAGGCCATGAAAACTGCCGTGGAAACGCAGATATTTCCCGCGCGCAGGTGCCGAACTCAAACCCTTCGCCGACGAAGTGGACAAGCGCTTTCAAGCCTGGATATTCCGCCACAACGCCCAGCGCGGCACCTCGTTCACGCCCGAGCAAACCGAGTGGCTGCGCCTGATGAAGGAGCATATCGCCAGCAGTTGCAGCATCAGCCGCGAAGACTTTGATTACGCTGAACTGGCTGACAAGGGCGGCTTGCAGAAGGCCTGGGGGCTGTTTGGCAAGGAGTTGGACACGCTGATGGGTGAGATGAATGAGGAGTTGGTGGCGTGAGTGAACGGTGCTGTTTTATGCACAATTTCATCAGAACGCAGACTGCGTTGGCGGTCGTCACAGGTGGCGCGGAGCATCCATGCGTTCGTGCAGCACCCGCACCACAATTACCGTCACCGCTTCGACCCGGTAGTACACGGCGTGGCGTTCCACCCCGTGCCGTCGGTAGCCTGACCGGATGTCGTCGCACGCTGGCGCCAAAAGTGGCGCGTGGGCCAGGTCTTCAAAACTGGCGTTCAGTGCATCCAGGTAACGTTCGGCCTGAGCCACGCCCCACTGCTGCGCCGTGTAACGCCAAATGTCTTCCAGATCATGCAAGGCCGCTGGCGTGAGGCGGAATTCAGCCATGCCCTGCGGCCATCCGCGCCTTGAACGCCTGCACGTCAAAGGGCTGCGGCGCGCCGCTGTTTTCGCCCTCGATCAGCGCCGCACGCAGCGCGTCCAACTGCGCCACGCGCTCCTGCTCACGGCGAATCAGATCACGGATGTATTCGCTGTCGTTGGTGTAATGCCCCGCCTGAATCTGGGCCTTGATCCAGCCATCTTGCTGGTCGGTGAGAGAGATGGTTTTGCGCACGGTGGCCATGACAGGCTCCAAATAGAGGATAATGAATCATACTATTGGTGCGAAAATGCGTCAAAGAGGCTGCTGGGCGAGCGCGGGGATGGGTTGATGGATGAGATGAACCGGGAGTTGGTGGCGTGAGTGAGCGTTTGCCAAACGGCTGGGTCGAGACGACGCTTGGCCGCGTCTTGGTCTCGGTCGTTGGCGGTGGCACACCATCTCGAAAAGTACCGGCCTATTTCGGTGGCCAAATACCGTGGTTCACTGTCAAAGACATGAAGGCATTGAAGCCAAATGATGCCGAAGAACATATTACCGAAGCAGCAATTGCCGACAGTGCGACGAACCTCATTCCCGCAAACACCTTGATCGTGGCGACGCGCATCGCGCTTGGTAAAGCCATACGCCCGACGGTGGTGTGTGCAATCAACCAAGACTTGAAAGCGCTTGTACTCGGCAGCGGCATTAATTCAGATTTCCTGCTCCACTGGGTTGAAGCCAATCATCGAGTGATACAGGATTTAGGTTCTGGTACGACCGTGAGCGGCATCCGTCTTGAGGCATTGCATGGTTTGCCCTTGCTGCTTCCGCCCTCCGCCGAACAAACCCGCATCGTCGCCAAACTCGAAGAACTGCTCTCCGATCTCGATGCTGGCGTGGCCGAACTCAAGGCCGCGCAGAAAAAATTGGCGCAATACCGCCAGTCCCTGCTGAAAGCCGCCGTGGAAGGCGCGCTCACCTCCGAATGGCGCGCCACGCACACGCCCCTTGAGACCGGCGCCCAACTCCGGCAACGCATCCTCACCGAACGCCGCGCCCGCTGGGAAGCCAAACAACTCGCCAAGTTCCAGCAACAAGGCAAAGCCCCGCCCAAAGACTGGCAAAAGAAATACCCCGAACCCGTGCAGCCCGATACCAGCGATTTGCCGGAATTGCCGCAGGGGTGGGTGTGGGCGAGCCTCGACATGCTTGGTGAGATTGCATCAGGTGTGGCCAAGGGCACTAAACGTGATGACGCAGTCGAAGTTCGTGGAGTGCCGTATTTGCGCGTTGCCAATGTTCAGCGTGGGTTTCTCGATTTATCCGAAGTCAAGACCATCTTGGCAACCGAACGTGACATTGCTGAATTGACACTTCAGGCGGGCGACATCCTGTTCAATGAAGGCGGGGATCGCGACAAGCTGGGGCGTGGCTGGGTTTGGCGCAATGAGGTTGAAAGCTGCATCCATCAAAACCACGTTTTCCGCATGCGGCTTTACCTTCCAGAAGTGCTGCCAGAGCTGATTTCGCACCATGGCAATACCTTTGGGAAGACGTGGTTCCAGAGTGCGGGCAAGCAAACGACCAATCTAGCGTCAATCAACATGACCATGCTTCGCGTGTTCCCAGTTCCTCTCGGGCCTGCGGATGAACAACGTGAATTGCTCAATCAGCTAGACGTGCAGATCGAACAACTGGATCGCCAGGAAAACGCGGTCGAGCATGCTCTCAAACAATCCACCGCCCAACGCCAGAACATCCTGCGCGCCGCCTTCGCCGGCCAACTGGTGCCGCAAGACCCCAACGACGAACCGGCCAGCGTGCTGTTGGAACGCATCCGCGCCGAGCGGGTAGAACGAGAAAAAATGCCCAAGATCCGTAAGATCAGACAAAAAAAGGAGGCCGCCGCCATGGCAAGCAAACTGAGAGACGTGCTCGCTGAGGCGGGCGACTGGGTGCCGGCGCAAGAGGCATTCCGCCGCTGCGGTGTGGCCGATGGCGCGCAGACGGAGCGCATCGAAGAGCTGTATGCCGAGCTGCGTAAGCTGGATAAGTCGGACCTCCTGGCCGTGGAGGCGATCACCGATGAGCAGGGCCGCAAGCTATATGACCGTCTCAAGCTGTTGGAGGGCTGAGCATGCGTTTGAACAAACTCACGATCGGCAGCGCCAAGGACAGCCAGACGCACCAATTCAAGAACCTGAAGAACGTCACCATCGACTTCGATCAGGATCACTGGGTGACGGTGGTGATCGGCTGGAACGGCACTGGCAAGTCCAACGTGCTGGAGGCGCTGGCCATTATCTTCCGCGATCTGATCACCAAGAAGCGCACACCTGCATTTGCCTTTCAGCTGCTCTATCGCATGGGCATTGGTGAGAATCTGCGGCACATTCATATCGATGCCGACCCGGATCGTGAAAAAGAGCCTTACACGATTCATGTTGCGACGGATGCTCAAGCCTATGGTGAAGGCACCCTGACTCCATTCATCGAGGGCGCAGAGCTGGCGTCGGCCCCGCGTGGCAAGGCCATTAAGCTCACGGCGTTCTTGAAGGCCGATGTCGAGTACCTGCCACGCTACGTGTTCAGCTACTACTCGGGCGAGAGCCCGCGCATGCACGAGGTATTTCGCCCCTACCTCGAAAGCTACGACAGCAAGCTGCGTAATGGCGAAGACCCCGGCTTGAAGCGGCTGTTCTATGCCATGCCGGTGCACAGCCAGTTCGTATTGCTGGCGTTCTTGATTCAGCAGTCTGACGTGGTGCGGGCGTTTCTCGATGACCACCTCGGCCTTGACCCCAACGAAGGCATTGAGTCGGTGCTGTTCGTGCTGCGGCAACCGCCGTGGAAGTCCAAGGCAGCCGATGGCGACCCGCGCTTCTGGAATGCGCGTGGCGTGGTCCAGCATTTTTTGTCCCGCCTGTACGACATAGCTTTGGCACCCATTGAGATCAGCCGCCGTGTCTCGACCTCAATTTGGAACAAGGAAACGCTCCAATTTAAATATCTGTATGTGAAGGATATCGCCGCATTGCGGCGCTTGGTAGGAAGCCAAGTACCCGCGCAATTCTTCCGTGATCTGGAGAGCACCTACGTCTCCGAGTTGATCGAGGAGGTGCGCATCCGCGTGCGCCTCAAGAAAAACGATGGCAGCGTCACTTTTCGAGAGCTCAGCGAGGGTGAACAACAGTTGCTGACAGTGTTGGGCTTGTTGCGCTTTACCGCTGAGGATGAAAGCCTGTTCTTGCTGGATGAGCCGGACACGCATTTGAATCCGCGCTGGTGTGTGGACTACCTGAACTACCTGAAGTCCTTTGTCGGGCAGAACAGTGAGGGCCAGGACAACAGTCACATCGTGCTGACGACCCACAACCCCTTGGCCATTGCAGAGCTGGTGAAGGAGCAGGTTCAGATTCTGTACCGCGAATCCGCCAGCCGCACCGTGCGCGCCGAAAACCCAGCCGTCGACCCGAAGGGCATGGGCTTCGCCGGCATCGTGACCAGCGATATGTTTGGTTTAGGCACCAGCCTGGACAAAGCCACGAATGACGATCTGCTGGCGTTGCATCAGCTCTCCACTCAGCAGACGGCGCTCGGTGACGCTGACCGGGCAAGGCTGGTGGAAATCCGTCAGCGCCTTGAGGGCTTGGATTTCAATTTCGCCTCGCGAGATCGCTTGGAGCAGGAGTATCTGCGTGCCAGGTTTGATCTGGCTGCAGATAGCACCATCGATGGTGCCATCGTCACTCCGGAAAACAAGCAAAAGGCGCTGGATGCCTTGGTGCAAAGCCTGCTGCGCAATTTGCAGGAGGGCCAAGCTTGAGGTTCATCCTGATTCCGTTACCACCTCATTTGCCCGCGCGCTGGCCCAAGATCTACTCAGGAAGGATTACGAAGGTTGGATCGTTCGCCACGCACGATCTTCGTTCCGCCTACATCAAGAAGAACGGTAGTTGGGGCCTGCTCAAGAAGTGGCTCGCAAATGTCAGCGGGCAAAAGTGCTGGTACTGCGAAGCGAAGAGCACACGCGCCCCCTTTGATGTCGATCACTTTCGGCCCAAGCTGGGCATCACGGTGGACGGCGTCAAGCTGGCGGGCCATGACGGGTACTACTGGTTGGCTTATGAGTGGTGGAATTTCCGCCTTTCTTGCCAACGGTGCAATCGACCAGAAAAGGACGATGGCGACACCTTACATGGCAAGGCGAACGAGTTCCCGATTTGGGATGAGACGCAGCGTTGCTCCCAGCCCGCGGATTCACTGACCACTGAGTTGCCGAGGCTTTTGGACCCTGGCGTACAAGCCGATTGCGAATTGTTAGCCCACGGCATTGACGGAGAGGTCAAGCCAGTGGCCCCGACTGGCACGTGGGAGTACCAACGAGCGGACTACACGATCAAGCGCCTCGGCTTCAACGAATGGAACACGCCTGAGAGCAAGCGTAGCCAGTGGCAAACACTGGCCACGTTGCTGGCCGTCGTGGGTAATAACGCTAATCCTGCGGTTATTGCTGAACTCAACAAACACCTATCCCACGATCACGAATATTCGAGCTTTTTCCGATCTGCCATTGGCACGCATCGCGACAAGGCTTGGGTGGATGCACTCTTATGAACGCAAGCACACTGATCCAGAAAGTCTGGAATTTCTGCCATACCCTGCGCGATGACGGCGTGGGTTATGGCGATTACCTCGAACAGCTCACCTACCTGCTGTTCTTGAAGTTGGCGCACGAATACGCTCAGGAGCCGTACAACCGCGACACCCATATTCCCAAGGGCTATGACTGGCCCAGCCTGACCGCCAAGGCGGGTGAGCCGCTGGAGGCGCATTACCTGGCGACGCTGCACAAACTGGGACAGGAATCCGGCATGCTGGGCGCCATCTTCTTCAAGGCGCAGAACAAGATCCAGGACCCGGCCAAGCTGTCGCGCCTGGTGCAGATGATCGACGCGGAAAACTGGATCAGCCTGGACACCGACACCAAGGGCGATCTGTACGAAGGGCTGCTGCAGAAAAACGCGGAAGACACCAAGAGCGGTGCTGGCCAGTATTTCACGCCGCGCGCGCTGATCGAGGCGATGGTGGCCTGCGTTCGGCCCGAACCGATGAAGACCATTGCCGACCCGGCCTGCGGCACCGGCGGGTTTTTTCTGGGCGCCTACAACTGGCTGACGCGCCCGGGCGCACAACTGAACAAGGCGCAAAAAGAGTTTCTGCGCGATCAGACCTTCCACGGCAACGAGATCGTGCCCAACACGCGCCGCATGTGCCTGATGAACCTGTTTTTGCACAGCATTGGCGAGCTGGATGGCGAGCCGCTGGTGGCGCGCTCCGATGCGCTGATCACCGAGCCGAGCGCCAAGGTGGATTACGTGCTGGCCAACCCGCCATTCGGCAAGAAGAGCAGCATGACCATCACCAACGAGGAGGGCGAGGAGGACCGCGACGCGCTGACCTACGAGCGTCAAGACTTCTGGGAAACCACCTCGAACAAGCAGCTCAACTTTTTGCAGCACATCGTCAGCATGCTGAAGCTGGACGGCAAGGCCGCCGTGGTGCTGCCCGACAACGTGCTGTTCGAGGGCGGCGCCGGCGAGAAGATTCGCCGCAAGCTGCTGGAGAACTGTGACGTGCACACCGTGCTGCGGCTGCCGACCGGAATCTTCTATGCGCAGGGTGTGAAGGCGAACGTGGTGTTCTTTGACGCCAAGCCCAAGGACGGGCAGATTCACACCAAGGGGGTCTGGTTCTACGATCTGCGTACCAACAAGCATTTCACCCTGAAAACCCGCACTCTCAAGCTGGACGACTTGCAGGATTTCATCACCTGCTACAACCCGGAAAATCGCCACGAGCGCGTTGCTACAGAACGATTTAAGTTTTTTACCTACGAAGAACTGATGGCCCGCGACAAGGCCAGTCTCGACATCTTCTGGCTTAAGGACGACAGCCTGGACAAGCTCGACGATCTACCGCCTCCAGACGTTTTGCAGCAAGAGATCATTGACCATTTGGAAGCCGCATTGGCTTCATTCCGGGATGTCGCTGCCGGATTGCAGGGGAAATGATCCACGGTGCTGGCGGCAGCCCGCAGCAACCAGCGCCAGAGCTCAATGGTGAAATGCTGGTCGCTGCCTGCGGATTGCCGGAATGGCTCCGGAACGGCACAATACCAACAATACCCGCGTGGGTTAGGCCACGCGGGCTGCCGTTTCCCGGCACGGATCAGCGGCGGGCTTTCCGTTGCCCTCACGTCCGGCCCGAGCCCAACACAGGAGGCTCCATCTTGGATTTACGTAGCGAACTGGAAAAAATCGGTGAACGCGCCCGCAGCGCCCAGCGGCGGTTGCAAAGCGCGGACAGCGCCGCCAAAGACAGCGCCTTGCGCTCCATGGCGGAATTTTTGCGCCGCGACGCCGACAATCTGCAACGCGCTAACCGCAAAGATTTACGCAGCGCCGAAGAAGCGGGTAAAGATGATGCTTTCATCGACCGCTTGCGTCTGGACGAAGCCCGTATCGAAGCCATGGCCAAAGGCCTCGAAGAAATTGCCGCCCTGCCCGACCCCGTGGGCGAAATCACCGACCTGCGTTACCGCCCCAGCGGCATCCAGGTAGGTCGTATGCGCGCGCCCCTGGGCGTGATCGCCATGATCTATGAATCGCGCCCCAACGTCACCGCCGATGCCGCCGGCCTCTGCGTCAAATCGGGTAACGCCGTCATCCTGCGTGGTGGTTCTGAGTCCCTGCACAGCAACCTGGCCATCGCCGAGCGCCTACGCGCTGCCCTCGGCAAGGCCAACCTGCCCCTGGATCTGGTGCAGTACGTCAACACCGCTGAACGCGAAGCCGTGGGTATCCTGATCAGCATGGACCGCCATGTGGATGTGGTGATTCCCCGCGGCGGCAAGGGCCTTATCGCCCGCATCAAGGCCGAAGCCACCGTGCCCGTGATCATGCACCTGCACGGCAACTGCCATGTGTATGTGGACGCCGACGCCGATCCCCGCAAGGCGCTCAAAGTGGTCGTCAATTCCAAAACCCAGCGGTTGGGCACCTGCAATACGGCAGAGAGTCTGCTCATTCATCAGGAACGGATGGATGACCTGCTCGGCCCCATCGCCACGGCTTTGCAGGAGAAGGGGATCGAGATTCGCGCCTGCGAACGCAGCCTGCCCCGCATCCCCGGTGCCATCGCCGCCACCGCAGAGGACTACGCCACCGAGTACCTGGGGCCGATCATTTCCGTCAAGGTGGTGGACGATCTCGACGCCGCGATGGAGCACATCAACCGTTACGGCTCCCAGCATACCGAGTCCATCATCACCGAAAATTACACCCACGCCCGTCGCTTTCTACGCGAGGTGGATGCCAGTTCCGTCATGGTCAATGCCTCCACCCGCTTTGCCGATGGCTTTGAATACGGTCTGGGTGCAGAGATCGGCATCTCCACCAACCGCCTGCATGTGCGCGGGCCGGTAGGGCTGGAAGGCCTGACCCTGCAGAAATGGATCGTCCTGGGAGATGGCCATATCCGCTCCTGACGCGCCGTCGACGGCATTACAGCGCTTATTGACGGCGGTGGCCGATGGATTGCCCCATGCCTGGCCTGCCGATAATCCCGATGAACAGATCGCGGAAGCCGTCGAATGGGGCTTCCCCCTGTATGCGCGGGATGGCGGCGTGCACCTGGAATATCCCGCCGCGCCCCTCTCCGCCCAGGAAATTGCCGACATCGGCGGCATCGACCCGGCGCATATCCACCTGCCACTGTGCTGCGCCTCGACCAACACCGAAGTGTTGCAGGATACCTGCGTCGACGTCTGCCTGACCGAGAGCCAGTGGGCCGGGCGCGGGCGGCGCGGGCGCCAGTGGTCTTCACCTTTCGGGCGCCACCTCTACCTGAGTTATGGCTGGACTCAGCACAGCCCGATCCATGCGGCACTAACCATCGTTGCCGCCCTGTCCGTGTTCACTCTACTGCAGGCGCGCCTGCCCGATCTCTGGGTCAAGTGGCCCAATGATCTTTGGGTGGGTGGGCGCAAGCTGGGGGGCATTCTGGTCGAAGCCCGCCCGCGCCGCCACGGAGAGACCCGGCTGGTGGTGGGTTTGGGACTCAACATCCACGATGATCCCGGTCTGCCCGCCACTGCAGTGAGCCTTGCCGATCTCGACATCAGGGTCACCCGCAGCACCCTCGCCGGTGCTATTCTCCGCCAATGGCGGGAAGACTTCGCGCGCTTTGCGGGGGAGGGCTTCACGCCCTTCCTGCCCCTGTGGAAGAAGGCGGATCGCCTGACCCGTCAGTCCGTTCAGATCAGTGACGCGCAGGGCATGCGTGTGGCCCGGGTGCTGGGCCTCGGCCCCGACGGGCGCCTGCAGGTATCCTGTGCGGATACCGGTACAGTCTGGCTGAGTGCCGGTGACGTCAGCCTGCGGCCCCAACATCCATGATCCTCATCTCCGTCGGCAATACCCGCACCCTGCTGGCGCGTACTCGCGATGGCAGGCATTTCGACAGCGTCAGCGTGACCACTGCACTGCCACCCGCGGAAATCCTGCAGCAGCCCGGCTTAGCATGGCTCAGCGCGCCTCACCAGGAACCCGTCGCACTGGGCGGCGTCGTACCTGCGGCGCTTACCGCCTGGCGGGAAGCATTGGCCACGGCAGAGGTCCGCGAGCCGGACCCCGGCTTTTTTCGCCGCGCCGTGCCCCACCGCTACCATCCGCCAGAAAGCCTTGGCTTTGACCGCCGCTGCTGCCTGCTCGCCGCCGCCATGGACTTCCCCGGCCAAGACAGCATCGTCATCGACATGGGCACTGCCATTACTATCGACCTGATGGCTGGCGGACATTTCAGGGGCGGACGTATTCTGCCGGGTATCGCCATGAGCCTGCGCGGTCTGCATGAAGGTACCGCACTCCTCCCCGAAGTCGTCCTGCACACCCCAGCGGAAATACTGGGCAACGACACTGCCAGCGCCATTCAGGCCGGGGTCATCCACCTCTTTGCCGATGCCCTGCGCGGCGCCATTACCGACTATCGCCAGTACGGCCCCCAGGCACAGATACTGATCACCGGTGGCGATGCCGGACGTTGGCAGCCCGGCATCGCTGGTAGCTTGTACCAGCCCCATCTGCTTCTGCGCGGCTTTTATCTGTGGATACAAGGTGGCGCTTAACCCTAAGATCGAAATTACGCAAAAACGACCGCAACCCCTTGGCGCCGGCCCCGCCCCCATGTAGGCTATTCCCATGGCCAAACCCTTCCAGCGTGTCCTGCTCGTCAGCAAATACCGTGACCCCTCGGTTCTCCCCGGATTGCAACGGCTGCGGGATTTTTTGCTGGCACAAGACATCCCCACTTTTCTGGAAACCCAGTGTGCCACGGACATTGGCGACAGCCTGGGGCTGCCGTTGCTCCCGTTCGCGGAAGCGAATGCAGATGCCGACCTCGTCATCGCCCTCGGCGGCGATGGTACCCTGCTGGGGACGGCGCGGCAGACCGCACAAAGCGGTATTCCCATCCTCGGCATCAATCAGGGGCGGCTCGGCTTTCTTGCAGACCTTTCCATCGATCAGGTCAGCGAAGCCCTGCCGCCCATTCTGGAAGGCCACTATCAGCAGGACCTGCGCAGCGTCCTCTATGCCGAACTGTGGCGTGGCGAGGAGCGTTTCCATGCCGGCCTCGCCATCAACGAAGTGCTCATCCACAAGGGCGGCGGTGAAAGCATGATTGAACTGCAAGTGCAGATAGACGGCCGTTTCGTCTATACCCAGCGCGCCGACGGACTCATCATCGCCACACCCACCGGCTCTACCGCCTACGCCATGTCGGCGGGCGGCCCCATCCTCACACCCACCCTCGCAGCGCTTCTCCTCGTCCTCATCTGCCCACATACCCTCACCGCACGCCCCCTGGCAGTGGCCGACACCGTAGAAGTCCGCGCCCGCCTCACCGCGAGCCGCCAGTCAGCCGCGCTCAGTCTGGACAGCCACTACAGCGTCCCCCTGGAGATCGGCGACGAAATCGTCATCCGGCGTGCGCCCTGCTCCGCCCGTTTCATCCATCCCGAAGAGGAAAACTTCTTCCAGATTCTGCGCGGCAAACTGCACTGGGCCGAATCCCCCGGAGAAGACTGATGCTCCTCAACCTGCAAGTGCGCGACTTCGCCCTGATCGATGCCGTCAGCGTCGATTTTGCGGCAGGACTGACGGTGCTCACCGGCGAAACCGGCGCGGGCAAGTCCATTCTGGTGGACGCCATCGCCCTGCTCCTCGGCGACAAAGGCCATACCGAAGACATCCGCCATGGTGCCGAGCAAGCGGAAATCAGTGCCGAATATGGTCTCAGCCCCGAACACCCCGCGCGTCAGTGGCTGCGCGAACAGGAAATCGAGGATGAGGATGTCTGCCTTTTGCGCCGCATCATTCAGCGCAACGGCCGCAGCCGTGCCTTCATCAATGGTCGCAGTGTCAGCAACGGCCAACTCAAGGAATTCGGTGAAACTCTGGTCGAACTCCTCGGCCAGCATGCCCACCAAAATCTGCTTCAGCCGGAGCGCCAACTGTTTCTGCTGGATCGTTTCGCCGGATTGGAGACCACTCTGAACGCCGTTGCCGACCGCTACCGGCAGTGGCGCCAGGCCGCCCAGCGCTGCGCCGCGTTACAGGAACAACAGGGCAGGCAACACCAGCAGGAAGACTGGCAGCGCTTTCTGCTCGCCGAGCTGGAAGCTGCCGACTTGCAGCCCGATGAATGGGAAAACCTGCGCGCTGAAGAACAGCGCCTCGGTGCCGTGGAAAAACTGCGGGAGAACGTCCTGGCCGCCCTCGCCAGGCTGGATGGGGAAGACCGCGCTGCCGGCCGCGCCATCGCCGAAGCGCAACGCCATGTGAGTGCCGCCCGCGCCCACGATCCCCGCCTCGCGGACTGCGATGAACTGCTCAATTCGGCCATGATTCAGACCGAAGAGGCCATTACCGGCCTGCGCGCCTACGCCACTGACCTGGAGGCCGACCCGGAGCGGCTCGAAAGTATCGCCCAGCGCCTGCAACGCCTGCAGGATCTGCAACGCAAACACCACTGCGACATGGCCGGTTTGCTCGCCACACGCGAATCTTTGCGCCGGGAGTTGCTGGGCAACGAAGACCTTGCGGCGGCCCGCGGCGCCGCCGAACGCGAGTTGGTCCAGGCGCGTGCGGCCTACGTTGGGGACTGCACCGCCCTCAGCAACGCGCGCCAACAACGGCAGGACGCACTGGCCCAGGCCATCATCGCGCAGATCCAGCAACTGGGCATGCCCCACGCCGCTATCGAGCTACGCCTATGCAGCCACTCTGAAGCCGAAGAACAATGGCGTGATACGGGCTGGGATCAGGTGGCAATCTGGATTACCGCGAACCCAGGCCATCCCGCCCAACCCCTGGCCAAGGTCGCCTCCGGCGGCGAGCTGTCACGCATCGGCCTCGCGCTGCAGGTCATCCTCGCCGCACCAGAACACATCGACACCCTGATTTTCGACGAAGTGGATGTGGGCATCGGCGGTGCCGTCGCCGAAAGGGTCGGCCGCCTGCTGCGCCGTCTCGGCGGCCGTCAGCAAGTCCTCTGCGTCACTCATCTGGCACAGGTAGCCGCCCAGGGACACCAGCATCTGCGGGTGGAAAAACAAGTCATCAACGGTCAGACCCTCAGTGAGGTCCGCGCACTGAACAGCACCGGGCGCCAACAGGAAATTGCCCGCATGCTGGGCGGCATCGAAATTAGCGAGGCTGCCACTCAGGCGGCAGCCGCCTTACTGGCCAGCGCTGAATCCGGAGTATGACGGCCAGGGTCGACACAAAGCGAAATCAATCCTTGCATAGGGATATTTCAGCGTAGCCAATAGTCTACACTAGGCCTTGATGCCTGGGTCGCTTACACTCTGGCTAATGAGGGGATATTCTGGGCATGCCAATGCATGTCCAGTGTCAAAGACCCGGAGAACCGATGGCGGCCGATTTAATGGAAGGATATAGCACAGAGCCCGCGTCAGCCGTCCCGACACGCGGAGAGCATCACAGAGCCGACTCCATCCCACGGCGGGTACTGGTAGCCGCTTTGGCGATACTGCTATTGGTAGGCGGTGTCGTCTACGTCGCGGTTCGCTCCATTCACATTCTCGGCAACAGCAGCGACACTCTCGTTCAAGTCGGGTTACCCCTGCAAAAACAACTGCTAAAAATTAAAGACACCCAGCGTCAGGCAGAATTTTTTCGTCAGCTTGCCCAAGTGCTGCCGCAGGCGGGTTATGAAAAGACCTTCGCCCAACTGATAACCAGCGAAGAGCACGACCTGCAAACACTACAACGTGCTACCCGCGATCACCCCGCTCTCACGGTGGCCATGCAACAGCTGCAGAGCAGCCTGGCCATGTATGCGCAGACCACTGGCGACGGCACGACCGAGGAGGCCAGCAAGGCCACCGTCGAAGAAAAATTTCGGGCCGTACATCTGGCAGTGGCGACACTCCTTGCCCGGCAAGGTGCTGCGGCCGCTGCGGCGCGGACTCGTGCCATCCAGATCCTCTATGCACTGGTATTCATCACCGCTTTGCTCAGCATACTCATCCCCTGGCGGGTAGCCACCGCCCTGACCCGGCCCCTCAAGGATTTTCGTCGTGCCGTGGAGGATATTGGCGCGGGTAAACTGACGAATGTCGCCAGTGAAGGCCCCCAGGAACTCCGCGATCTCGCCCGCAGCATTGAAAGCATGCAGGCGCGGCTGCGGGAAGAAGAACGTTTGCGACACGAATTCCTCAGCCAGGTGTCTCACGAGTTGATAACCCCGTTAGCCTCGGCACGATCTGGCAGCGAGCTCCTGCTCAGTGAGCGCATCGGCCCACTGTTACCGCGGCAGCACGAAGTGCTCGAAATCATCGTCCGTCAGGTCAAGGAGTTATACGCCGCCATTCAGGAAATGCTGGACATGCACGCCCTGCAAGCGCGTTCCCTGGATTTTTCACCGCAGGATATCCCTATTACCGAAGTGCTGGTCGACCTGCAAAAACGTATGCAACCGCTGACCGATAAAAAAAATCAGATATTGGATTGTAACGGAGTAAAGGAACTCAGCGTCTATGCAGACCCCCAGAGACTGCGCCAGATTCTGACCAATCTGGTCAGTAACGCCCATAAATACAGCCCGGCAGGCGGGCGGATCGAGGTTCGCGCAACGGCACAACAAGGGGGCATTCTCTTTAGCGTGGGCGACAACGGTCCCGGCATCCCAGAAGCCTTGCTGGAACGGGTCTTTGAACGCTTTTATCAGGTGCCGGTCAGCAACAGTCTGCCCCGCGGCACGGGTCTGGGCCTTGCGATTACCCGCGAGCTGGTGGGCGCTCAAGGTGGCTGGATCCGGATGCACAATCGCCCCAGCGGTGGTCTCTACGCCGAAATCTGGTTGCCCGCTGCGCGCAACGCCGGAGCCATTTGATGCGCTGGATCGCTCACGTCTTTCCGATCTTCGCCGCACTCGGTCTCACCGCGACGCTGGGTGCCTGCGCACGACTCACGCCACAAACAGCCCCACCGCCCCCTCTGCCCAACGCAGCACGCAACATATTGCTCAGTGATCTTGCCCACTGTGGCGTGCCCACATCCGCCGCTTGCGCGCGCATCCATGTGGCGTTAGCCCATAGGTATCTGAGTGGCGGGCCGCTGAATGGCACGGCCTTGGGGAATGCGGCGAGAGAGTTGGGGCTCGCGGCCCAGAATAACCAAGTGGCGGCCGAGACCCTCCCTCTGCGTCGCGTCGTCCATGCGCTGCGAGAGCACACCACCACCAAGGACGCCTGTATAACCGAACTCAGACTGGCCCAGACACGATCCGCGACCGCACAAGCACAATCCGCTGCCGCGCAAGCACGCCTGAATCGCCTGGAAAAGCTCCTCCGCGAACATGCCGCAAAATCTCTTGACCACCACGTTCTCAAACAGCCCTAAGATGCCCCAACCTACCCCCACGATACTCACCGTTGACGACGATCCCGACTTTCTACGCCTGCTCGGCCTCTGGCTGGAAAGCGAGGGATACCACGTCCTGGCCAGCAGTGATCCCACACAAGGCATGCACATTTTGCACAAGGACAGGCCCGATTTGGTCATCACCGACCTGCGCATGCCGGGCATGGATGGAATGGCCGTGCTAGAGGCTGTGCAAGCCCTTGACCCCGATCTCCCCGTCATTCTACTCACCGCCCATGGCAGCATTCCCAACGCGGTGGCAGCCATGCGTGCACAGGCGTTCGGGTATCTCAGCAAGCCTTTCAGTAATGAAGAGCTGCAGGAGTTGACCAAGGCCGCACTCGCGCAGCGCCACGCCGGGCAGGAAACCCGCAAGCTGCGGGCTGCATTGCGCGAACAAGCCGGACAAAGCATCCTCCACCGCAGTTCCGTCATGGCCGCACTGGTGGATGAGCTGGCGCGTATCGCCAGCTCGAAGGCCAGCGTTTTCCTTTCCGGGGAAAGTGGCTCCGGCAAGGAACGTGTCGCCCGCGCCATCCACGACGCCAGCCCGCGCCGTGACGGTCCATTCGTTGCGGTCAATTGCGGTGCCATTCCCGCCGAACTGGCGGAGAGCGAACTCTTCGGTCATGTCAAAGGTGCCTTCACCGGCGCCACTCAAGACCATGCCGGATTAATCCGCAGCGCCAGCGGCGGCACCCTCTTTCTCGATGAAATCGCCGACCTGCCTCTCACCCTGCAGGTCAAGTTGCTCCGCGTCCTTCAGGAAGGCACTCTGCGTCCCGTCGGCGCAAAAATGGAGACGACTGTCGACCTGCGGGTCATCAGCGCCACCCATCAGGATATTCACGCCCTTACCGCCGACGGTGCCTTCCGCGAGGATCTTTACTATCGTCTGCATGTCATCCCGCTGCGAGTCCCCAGCCTGAGTGAAAGGGCGGAAGACATCCTGCTGCTGGCCCAGTATTTTCTAGATCGGGAAAGTCAGCGCATGAACCGCGATATTCTGGGCTTCAGTCCCGAAGCCCTCGACAAGTTGATGCAGCGGTCCTGGCCCGGCAATGTCCGGGAGCTAGAGAATGCCGTCACCTTTGCCGCGGCGGTCACCGAAAAGGGCTGGGTCGCTGCCGATGCTATCCCCGACACCAATCGCCAAGGCGGCCAAAGCGCCTTCCCCCGGTTGCAGGACGCCAAGACCGCCTTTGAGCGCACCTATCTGGAAAATCTGCTGCGCGCCACGGATGGCAACATCTCCCGTGCCGCACGCATAGCTGGCCGACACCGGACTGATCTTTACAAACTGATGCGTAAACACAGCCTGGCTCCACAACTTTTCAAGGGCCAGGAGGGGCGGGATGAAGAATAGCGATGGGCTGGTGCTTTGCCCCCCTCGCCGATCTTGCTATGCTGAACCTACTTTGACTCCGTCAACGGCCCGATGACACTACCCGTTCCAATCGCTCAGAAATCGTTCTTCCAGCGTATCCACCTCCGCCGCTGGTTCGTTCAGGGTTTGCTCATTTCGCTACCCATTGGGCTGACGGTTTACGTGGTGTTGTGGATAGGCGGCTGGCTGAACAACCTATTTGAGGCACCGATCAGGGCACTTTTTGGCGTCGACATCCCTGGCCTGGGCTTGTTGCTGACCCTGATGATTATTCTTGGCGTCGGTTTCCTCGCCTCCCATGTCCTGACCGCCTGGATTTTTGAGAGGCTGAACGCCGTACTCGGACGCATTCCCGTACTGCACAGCCTCTACAGCACCATTCACGAAACGGTGGGCTTGCTGTTTGGCGGGACGGACCGTGGTTTCCGTAGTGCCGTACTAGTTCGCCAGGGCGGCGACATGGGTTATCTCATCGGCCTGATCACGCGCGACACCCTCAGCGAACTTCCCCGCTTGCCCGAGGAGTGTATCGCAGTGTTTATCCCCATGAGCTACGGCATCGGCGGCTTCACCTGCCTCGTGCCACGCGACAAAGTCGTCCCCCTGCCCGACCTCACCCCGCAACAAGCGCTGCGCTTCGCCATGGCGGGCGGAGTGGGGGGAGGGAAGGCCATTCGTGATAAGCTGGGTGCCGGTACTGAATCAGGTAGAGAGGCTGCACCGAGTCCTTCTGACCCAAACCGGTGATAACTCCATTCCGTGGGCGCTTTGCGGCAAGCCCACAGTCTTCGTTATACTCACGTCACAACATAAGGAGATGAAGCATGGCTGAAGTCCGCAAGGCAGTCTTCCCCGTAGCCGGTCTGGGCACTCGTTTTCTCCCGGCCACCAAGGCCAGCGCCAAGGAAATGATGCCGGTCGTGGACAAGCCACTCATTCAGTATGCTGTGGAGGAAGCCATCGCCGCAGGCTGCGACCAACTCATTTTCATCAGCGGACGCGGCAAGCGTGCCATCGAAGACCACTTCGACGTTTCTTACGAACTGGAAATTGAGCTGGAAAAACGCGGCAAGGAGGCCCTGCTGGAACAAGTGCGGAGCATCCTGCCCAGCCATGTCAGCACCATTTTTCTGCGCCAGCCCTACCCTCTTGGACTCGGGCATGCCGTGCTTATGGCCCGCCCGGTGGTGGGTGACGAACCCTTCGCCGTGTTGCTGGCCGACGACCTCATGCTCGGCGAACCACCCGTGCTCGCGCAAATGGTGGAACAGTACCACCGTTATCAGGCGGGCATTCTCGGCGTCGAAGAAATTGTGCGGGAGCATTCCACCCGCTACGGCGTAGTCGACGCGCGGCCCTGGGATGATCGTATTTACCAGGTTAGCGATATCGTCGAAAAGCCCAAGCCCGAGAACGCGCCTTCGAATCTGGGCGTGGTGGGGCGCTACATCCTCCCTGCGCAGGTGTTTCACTTTCTGGAACAAACTCAACAAGGCGCGGGTGGTGAGATTCAACTGACGGATGCCATCGCCCACCTGCTGAAAGAGCGGCAGGTGCTGGCCTATCTTTTTTCCGGGCAGCGCTTTGATTGCGGCGACAAGCTTGGCTACCTGAAGGCGACCATCGCCTTTGGCAAGTTACACCCCGAGGTAGGTGCCGATTTCACCCGATACATGGACAGCCTCTGCGAACCCCAGGCCCCGGTTGAGGCATTTCCGTGACCCCCTTCATTCCCTCCGAACGGGGCGCTATCATCGCCCGTTTCCCCGAGGAGCACAGGCATCCATGATCATCATCGACGGAGTTACCGAAAGCGGTGGCAAATTCCGCCCGTCCGCCTGGGCGGAGATGCTCATTGAAGGAGTCGGCCTCGCCCATTTCGGCGCCGACCACAAGATTCATTACCTGCCCCTCATTGAACCCGCCACCATCAATGGCAACGCCGCCATTATCATAGACGAGAGCCTGGAAGAGATTCGCCCGGAGGCCTTTGCTGAAATCATGCGCTTCGCCGCCGAAAATCGCCTGCAGGTGCGGCATGAAGAAGGCAGCATCGCCGATCGCCGGGTACAGCAGCCCACCCGCCGCCGCCACCAGACCCAACGCCCACGTTCCTGATGGCAGAACGTCCCTCCGCCTCCGCCCGTCTGCGTTTTGCCTGGATACTCGGCATCGTCATTATTGCCTATGGCGCCCTGGCCATTGCCCTGAGCGTCCACGTCATTGACCAGCAAAGCGGCGTACGTGCGGACCTCTATGTCGCCTTGCAAACGCTGGACCAACTGCATCGGGAAGCGATGTCCCAGGCGACCGGTGCGCAGGAACGCCAAACCATAGAAACCGCTTGGCGCAACGAACGCGCCTTCGCCGCAGCCTCATCGCAACAAGCCCAACACGTCGCAGGGACGCTGATATCGCGTCTGAATCAGGAATATCCCACCAATGCCTGCGGCCGCCGTGGTCCCTCTTTCATCGCCGCCAATGCGCTCCCCGCTCAGCATGCCTGTATGGTCGCCATCGGGAGCAAAGGCAATGTCGTTCAGGCCACGGGCTATGACACGCAAGGCATTGCCATGGACAACTTTTATGAATACCTCTATGCCCCCACCGGTCGCTCAGACTGAGGGCACAACACCGCCCCCATCCTGCGTACCACCTGGGTCCACCGTAATAGTTCGGTATTGGTTGAATGTGCAGCATGCCGTCACCTGGCCATCGCTTGCGCGCTGAAATGGGGCCTCACGATCAGAGGTCATGAACCTTGGCATGGCTTGGCAAATCGACTCAACGACTGCCACAGACTGGAAGCGGTCATCCATGAATGATGGTCA
Organism: Acidithiobacillus sp.; assembly: GCF_023229925.1. Classification (NCBI taxonomy): domain Bacteria; kingdom Pseudomonadati; phylum Pseudomonadota; class Acidithiobacillia; order Acidithiobacillales; family Acidithiobacillaceae; genus Acidithiobacillus; species Acidithiobacillus sp. The sequence continues at coordinate 158,879 of NZ_JALNYM010000002.1, forward strand.
TATGACAGCATCCGACCCTAATACGTCATTCGGCGCGACCGGTAGTGGTTTATCCTGAAACAAAAGGCGGGCGGGTGATCTACCAAAGAGGACTTCGTTATGTTTACCCGTGACCCTCCGGGGCAAAAGTGTCAGAGATGTCTCTATGAGTATACAGTCGCCTGTCAAGAAACCCCGTAAACCAGCCTATTCTGACGGGTTTTGTGAGGATGTTCTGACGTCAGGTTGGGGTATGGCGTTACCTGTCATATCGGGGTCCACTATAGTGATCGCGGTCACCTGCATAGGGTTCAGCCCTCATGAAACTGCCTCAAAAAACGTATCGACTGGAATTCCTCCGGAATCAACCACGCCTTCCGCCCAGACGGAGGGAGTGGTTGTTGGAAAGTGTTGCGCATGGCCCTGTGGTATAGCAACCCAGCTGTTTTCGCGGTGACCATCGGGGGGGGCGGCTTCTTTCAGCGGCAGTCCATCCCATCGCCACGCCTTCGGATGCCCGCGTGAGTCGTCGCTTACCAGTGTAGCTGTCCAAGACATCGAAAGGTCGGTGTCAGCAGAAATATCAGCAAGTCTAATCATCAAGAAGCGCATCAACATACTCCAGAATTTTTTAGTGGTGGCCCAAAATGCCGTGCCATTAACACGTTACTAACACCGAGACCGTTACTAACCGTTCGTCTACGGCTAGCGCTACACGCACTACCGAGAAATCCTGCATTGTCATGCAGTCCATTTATAACAAGCAACGGCGTTGCCACGCAACAGACACGGCGGTTTCCCTGCGCACCATCCGCTTCGCCAAATCTGGCGTAGCATGACGTGGAGATTCAAGTGGAAAATGAAAAGATGATCTGGAGTACCCGCCAGAATCAGAATACGTGAAAGTAAATCATTTCTCCCACGCCCTCGCCGTCGTCGCAGACAAGCAATATTTCAGTGCTATCTTCATTTTTGAAGATACTTAGCGGATATTCAGTATTGTCTTCATAACAATCGGCGCGGAATGTGGTGCTTCCTTGGTTGATGTTGTGCGTAATTACAAGCTCAAAACGCAAAGCACCGGCCTGGCCAAGTGCAACGAGAGTCGCCCTACAAGCCTCGATCTCGTTCCCATCAGTATTCACGGCATCTATTTTGCCAGAATAGAATCCGTCTAATTCTCCAAGACCATTTCCCAACTTACGGACCCAAGTTGCTCTGATTTCGCTTTTTCCTTCAAACATAGTGCCTCTTTCTTCAAATTTTAGTCCCACTACCCACTGAATCTAGTTTGCAGCGGAACGTCCGGCGGACCTGGATTATCTGGTATTTTTTGTCCCAAGTGACCGGATCAGTGAAACTGTGCCGCCGAGAAAAAGGATAGCAGGGAAGAGGTACTGGAATATTTCGGTGAAGATGGCCCCCACTTATACGGGTGCCCTGGAGAGGGCGGTATGGACGGCCACGTTGACGCCATCCATGGGATTTGCCAGTTTCGGGGGTGGTGTGGGCTGTGCGTAGAGATGGACCTGATAGGCCAGTTCGGTATGCCAGAGATGGAGGCCCACGTAGGACACTACGATCAGAATCAGATCGATCCACCAGGGAATCCGACTGGAGAGAGTGAGTAAATCTTCCATGGTGGAAGTATGCCTGCGGTTTTGTTGCGGTCTGGGCATCATTGGGAATAGTTCCTCTCTATTTTAGATAACCAGTCAGGCTCTCGATCCATCAAGATAATGGCCCATTATAGGCCAAATAGCAGGGGATGATAGGGCCCTCCTCTAGTCGAGAGTAGCCCTTCCCATGCCGCCTGTGAAGGTCCGCTACCGCTGCATTGCCCTCGCCATCCTATCGTCAGCACCAGATGCTTGCGCATGTCCCATATCGGGACTAGACTTCATGTCATGCGAGTTATTGCCGTGTCCACGCTCCGGGACTTCTGGCAGCTCCACCCCAGTGCCGAGCTGCCTCTCAGGGCTTGGTACGAGGAGGTTGCGAATGCGACATGGACTCAACCCGCCGATATCAAGGCACAGTATCGTAGTGCCAGCGTGCTGAAGAACCGCCGGGTTGTTTTCAACATCAAAGGCAATGATTATCGGCTGATCGTCGCTGTGTCATACAAGTTACAGATTGTCTATGTAAAGTTTGTCGGCACTCACAAAGACTATGACGCAGTGGACGCGGATACCGTTGACATATCCTGATCAGGAAAGGAGGGAAACATGGACATTCGCCCCATTCACACCGAAGCAGACTACGCTGTCACCCTCAAGGAAATATCTACCTTGATGGATTCCGACCCTGATCTGGGCACGCCGGAGGGGGATCGCCTAGATATCCTGGCCACGCTAGTGCAGGCCTACGAGGCCAAGCATGTACCCATCCTTGCGCCCGATCCAGTGGAAGCCATCAAATTCCGAATGGAACAGAGCAATCTGTCTGTTAAAGATCTGGAGCCGATCATCGGTAGGAGGAACCGGGTATACGAAGTCCTGAATCGCAAGCGCCCGTTGACGCTGCCTATGATCCGTAGATTACATAAAAGCATGGGAATTCCCGCCGATGTGCTGATTACGGAGAGTTTGGGCTAAGTCAACGAACTGCCGCCGTAATAGCTCACCCCAGTGTTGCTTGCATCAGTCCCCAGGTAGCAGTAACTCATTTAGCGTCTGGCTAGGTGTTTACGCGATGCGTGTCGCCTGTAGACTGGTAGCGGACGTAGGACTCGGCTAGAATGGCCGAACTCGTGTCCGGCCTAAAAATGGAGAAATTCACTGTTTTGTCTGATGGTTGGTCGCAAACGGAAACAAATAAAAAACAATAGGATAGGATCGTGTTGGCAACATGAACATGAGACACAATGATACCTTCTGTCTTGTAGAAAGAAAACTGCGCATGAGTCGAAAAAACAAGCTAACATATCACTAACTATTGCCTTAAAATATAAGCCAGTTTTGATGCCTAAAGCTGTTTCTCAGAGTTGCAATACGCGAGTAGCAGAAAAGGTGTTATATTTTCTGGCTTAAATAGAGCTTAACCCCTAAGATTCTTTACGTTTTATGGGTCGACTATACATAGATAGGCCAGTGATGCCGACAAGAACTACCAAACCAACGCCACCATCAATAATAAAAAGTATTGGCATTGATGCTTTATAATACATAAATATTGCGGCAATCCATGGTGCAACCAACATTGCAGAATTACGAAATGAGCCTAGCTTGGCTGTTATTTCTCCAGCATTTCTTGAAAACTCTTGCACGACCACGACATTAGCACGAATCGACTCGGTTGCAGAAAATATTCCTGTACAAAAGAAAAGCATAGTTGCCGCATACGACGCAATTGATAATGGCAACATAAATGCACAACCTAACGCTACAAAACATAGAGCAATAATAATTACAGATACAATCGTTGCTTGCATCGGATTCATAGTACCAAGAGATTTAGAACAACTTCTTCGCGAAAGATAGCTTGCGGCTAAAATTCCACCAGCACCAGAAGACGTTACGAGCACACCAAGTAGAATCATATTGTAACCTGAGCTTCGCAAAAGAACTGGTAACTGATTATTTATAAAAAATACCATAAATGAGTAAGTGGTAACCGTCAAGAGCAATTGCTTTAGGAGGAGATCACTTGCCTTCTCAGTTTTTATTGGACATGTATTTTCTTTTTTATGAGTTTTATCTTTATATGTCTCGTTTGGTTTAAATTTATAAAATGAATAAAAAATAACTATAGCTGCTGCTAGTGTCATTCCAATGGAAATTTCAATAGCAAGCGACTCACCATAACTGGATGCAATGAGAACGCCCAAGGTCGGCGCACCGATTTTTGATGCACTTCTCAGCAGGCCCAACAAACTAAAATAATGGGATATATCACCGTGCGGTATAATGCGGGCGGAAATGACGTTACTTGCTGGGTTTTCTGGTAGCGCTATCACGGATCTAAAAAACACGATCAAGCAAAAAAATGGAAACAATGGCTTGAATAAAAGAAGCATTGTGATGCTACTTCTTAGAACTAGCGACAAGATTAAAACCAAAAAATGATTATTAAGTGTATCCACTAGTCGTCCAACACGCGGAGCAAGAAAAACCGATGGGCCGAGTATCAAAGCACTTATCAAGGCCATAAGAAAAGCATTGGCATGATATATATAAGACGTCAAAGTGAGAATCACGAGGAAATCTATCCAAACACTAAAACTTGACAAAGCAGAACCTATTAATAATCCTATTGTCAACCTATTCCACATTTTATCCATGGGCGACTTCCTTAACAAATAAATTTCTCATCTAATTGTATGTTCGGTATTAATCTCTTCTGTTCTAATTCCCTTGCATACAATGGGAGTTCTACATAATCAGCTTCAGTTAGAAAATTATTGCGTGGCACCAAACGAGAACCAAGTCGGATATATGCTTTATCGTTATCGATGTCTACCTGGCATAGAGATTCTGAATTGAACATAAACCATGAATCTTTAGACACTAGAGACTCTAGAGATGCATTATTAATATCGTTATCATTGACCGACGGAGGCGGCATTAACTGAACTGATAAATGATTTTATTGCGTAATTAGTATCAATTCTTTCTAGTGAAGATGCAATATCGATGAGGGCGATTTTCAGTTTCGATTCTGTATGCTCATCAACCGCGCTCGGGAATAAATGTTGTCGCATTGTTTCGCTCGTAGGAGCAAGAAGAGTGTTGATAATATATTCAGCAACTTGATTAGCACGCCACGGCGCCAATCCAATAGTTATATGTGTGGAATGCTTATTAGTGCAATTAGCACTATGCAGTGTACCTGCAGGCAGGTACAGAACATCACCAGGTTCTAGCAAGTACTCGGCCAGAGTATCGCCAACCTCTTCTTCAGATACCTTACGTCCTTGTATGGCTGTTGGCATTACTACAAGTTGTGGGAACACTTTCCAATTTTTTGTACCGTCGAGTTGTATTGCAAACATATCAATTGCATCAAAATGGACACTATTGAAACTATTACAAAATCTTATAGATATCCATTGAAGGTTGTTAAAAGTTGATCTATGTTGCTTACTGAAATTTTTTAATACAACTCGTGCTTTTATAAAAGCTGTGTTTTTTTCCAAGGGTGTTTTTAATAAAGTGGTCGCGACTTATCCCTGATAATATTGTTTCGGAGAACATTTCTACCTCTTAGAGTAAACCAGGCATTATTTGGCCTGGTTTAACAAGCTTGCACCTAATTAAAAAAGTTCTAGCTGAATGCTCAGATATATGCCAGAATTGAGTCTAACAATTTTGATATCACTAATATTCAATTTCATCTGCATTCTCCTAAAATCACCGCAAACCATTATGAACGGTCAAGTAAAGACAAAGATCTTTGCTGTGAAACATGAGCGACCAAGATATCAACGCATATAACGTGCCACCTTTTGTTTTCAGGCGAACATATTATTATAATAATAATAAAATCAGCATGTTATAAAATATAAAAACCGCTTTGCTTTAACTATAAACATATCGTTGCACGCACAATATTGGTGCGCCGGTCTAAATTTGCACCAATTTACGGCATTAACCGTTACACTTAACGCTTGACCATGGCAATGGTACTTTAGTGTAGATTGTGTAGGATTTTTTGCTACATCGTTCTTGATTCCACTGAAGACCTTGCTGGCTGCTGTACTATTGATTGTCTCAGAATTCGGATAAAAGCACGCTAAATCAGTTTCCGAAAAAAATATATTGATACATATAATCATAATGTTACCATATTTATGGCTATCAAAGGTTGCTGTTTCCAGGCTCCAGAAACGACCGTTTTCAAGAGTCTTCAGATGGCGGTGATTGTTGCACGGTAAAATCAAAGGGTTGCAATTATCGAAAATCATTTTCAAAAGACTGCCAGGGTTTACAGTCATGGTGACGAGTTTCGAGAACATGATGGTCAGTCCGCTGGACGACTGCTTTCGCTGCGTACTTGCCATTGGAAAGTTCACCCGGAGACAGAGAATCCGCGAGAAGCCAGGATGATACTTTTTGCCTGGGAAAGCCGCTAGGAAAATTACGCTATAACGATCCAAGATAACACATTAATTTTTCTGTAAAATGCAGTGAGCATTAAATCACTTGGTTACGATGTTTTTAAGATGATACTATTTTGTCCGCGAACAGTCGCGGCAATCAGAGAAATTCTGCTCGAAAGCAGCGGCAGGCCAATGACGAAACCAATGATGTCCACCCGTCGCCGGTAGAGATTGCCCTTCACCCACAGCTCGCGCACGCAACGAAATTCGCTGTTTTCCGGCGCATCGAAATCGAAGCCCCCCAGCCGCTGCTCCAGGTAGTCGGCGGTGATCTGCTGGACAAGGGTATCTTCGGCATAGAATCCTTGGGTCAGATGCTCGCGCAGCACTCGCGTGGCCCACTGGCGAAAGCGGGTGGCTTGGGTGGAGTTGACGCGGTAGCCGACCGAGATGATGGCGTCCAGGTTGAAATACTCCACCTGCCGGACCACCTTCCGCTCGCCCTCCCTTTGAACTGTTGCATTTTTTGCAACAGCTCGTTCTCGTTCTAATTCATTGGTCTCAAATATGTTTTTCAGGTGGCGAGAAATGACGGATTTGTCCCGGCCAAAGAGATCGGCCAACTGCTGCAAGCTGAGCCATAGGGTTTCCCCCTCAAACCGCACCTCCACCTGCTGGCTATCAGCCTCAAAGATCACGATGTCATTCATGACACCTCCTTTTCGAACCTCAATCGAACTGCGCCTTGGACCGCAGCAGGTTGTCAGCGGCACTCCAGAGGCGTTTTTCGATGGCTTCGATGTATTCGAGTTGCGACATTAATTTTTAGCCTTGCGTATGCCTCTACAATATTATCATTGGATTAAACGGCCTGTTGGCCATTATCTATGACGAATTGTAAAGTGCATGCGCCAAGATCGAAAGATTATGTCCCGCTACGTTAAACCGCATACCACATTGGCACACTCAGCCCGGCAGGCTGCCGTAAAGCGCTGTCACTCCGTCTCCCCGGCCTGATAGGCTGCAATGGGGGCATTCCGCTTTTGTGCATAAGCCTTCAGATAAGCCACCTCCTTGTGCCAGGCCTTTACCCCCTTGGTGGCAATCCATTCCTGCTTCATCTGCTCAGGACCCGGCACCTTGAGCAAGGTCGTGGGCGCGTAGGCTTCCCCCTTACCCGGAGGCGGTAATCCAGCACCACGCTGCGTCTGACGAGCCTTATACCAGGCATACCATTTTGAATTCGGGTGCAACGGATGTCCTAAAGCCCCGGCCTCGCGGCGCATCAGGGTGTAGTCATCACATTGGCCTACATTGAACGCAACCGGCACCTGCATCGGGAGAAGCCTGGTCTCGGCGTAATCCGGGTGATCCGTCCACATGCCGGAGAATACACTGGCATTTTCGTCCCATTGCGACATCGGCGGCAGACCAAAAATCGCTTCCGTAGTCTTCAAAATATTCACTTGCGAGTAGAGCTTGGTGTCCAAATACCCTTTCTTCACCCAGGGTCCCATAGCCAGCGCGAAGGTCCGGTGTGCATTGATATGGTCGGCGCCGGACTGGGCATCGTCTTCGGTCAGAAATACGACCATGTGTTTCCATTCCGGTGTGGTGGACAAATAGTGAATAAACCCGGCCGTCGCATAGTCATTGTTGGCCACGTAGTAGTTTGGGGTGTAATAGCACGGCGAACGACCTGCCGTATGATCGTCCGGCAACCAGATATAAATAAAATGCGGGAATTGGGCACCCGGATGAGCTTCCAGCCAGTGTACCGCCATTTTCTCCCGGTAGGTGTCGAGCATCATCCGGTCCCAGCCGGGGAAACCGGTGGCCAGATGTTTTTTCATCACCGTGGAGATATTGCCCGCCTGAGACCGCGAGACAAATTCGCCGAAGTCCTCAAAGGAGACCTTGTGATCGAGCAGGTCATTAAAGAGAAAAAGTCGCTGCGGATAGCTGATCCACGGATTAGACCACTTGCCCAGTACCGAGAGATTTTCATAAATCGCATAAGGGTTATCCACACCGAGCGGCATACCACCCGTCCCCGCTGCACCACCGGGTACCAAAGATTGCGTCCAGCCCGGATTGGGGACTAGCCCCCGCCCGGAGTAATACTCCGGCCACATGCGCTGCACAAAGTCTGAGTCTGAAGCCGCCGTCGTCCATTGATGGCCCTGTGCAGTCACTTCGCCATCGGCCATGAAGCTCGCAAACAAGGTGTTATGACGGGCGAGATGATAGAGGTTGGGCAAATCCTTGGGCCCATATAGGTCAAGATGCGGCTCCGCCCAAGCCCCGGCGCGTTTATAATCGCCCAGGTCTTCGTCGAAGGTCTTGTTTTCGCGCAAAATGAAGACCACGTAGTGGATGTGTTTGCGCAGAAAGACGGTGGTTTTGACGTTTTCCAGATGACGGGCTTCGCGCTGGGCATCAGTAAAACCATCATTGCGCAGGCTTTGCCGGGTCCAAGCCGGGAGATGGGTCGAAAGTTCATTCAGATCAACCTTCTGAATGAGTCCGTCCATCATGTCGCCCACCCACTGGTGTTCGACATTGGGGCCGGAGCCCAGGCCTTTGGCGGCCACCACGTAGAGGGCGTTGTCCGCATGGCTGATTGCCGTCGGATACCAGCCCGTCGGGATGAGGCCGAGGCCTTTGCCAGTCTGATCGTTATAGACGGCGACATCGTTGTTGCCCGCATTGGCCACAAAGAGTTTACCGCCAGCAATGGTCAGGCCGTCGGGATAGCTGCCTGGCGGGGCGTCGGGATAGGGGCTGTCATCGAGGAAGCCTTTGACGCGGAGACCGACGGTGTCCACTTCGGCGACACGGTCGACATTGGCGAGGGCTACAAAAACATCCGGGGAATGCGGGACAGCGACCAATGCCGCGGGGTGGACACCGGCAGCGGTCTTGTCGGGACCGGTAGAAGGACCGACGCGCACCGTACCCAATAACTGCATGGATGCGGGGTCAACCACTGCTACGGCGTTACCGCCCCAGAGGCTGATTACCAGCTTCTGGCCGCCATCGGCAAAAGCGACCGCATAGGGGTAGGGTCCAACATTGAGGTAATCGGTCTGCCCACTCTGAATATCGACTCGCGCCAGGCTGTTGGACAACATACCCGCCACATAGAGATATTTACCGTGGGGACCTACCGCCACGGCATCGGGGTAAAACAGCCTCGGCTGATTCACATAGTGTCCCTGATATGCGTAGGGATACTGGTCCTTGGGGAAGGGCTGCCAAATCAGTGGGTAGCGGCGCGAGAGCGTGAGCTCGCCGCCTTTTAGCGTGAACGCAGCAATATCACCACTGTCTCCGCCCGCGGCGTAGAGGGTTTGGTCAGGTCCAACCGCCATACCCTGAAAAAAACTCTGATGACCAATGACATCACCATGCAGATCGGTGACATCGGTAGAGTTTGGGGTCGCTTTCCCGGCATCTTTTTTGTAGGCAGCAATCTCTGCCACGCGATCCAGGCTCTTCTGATCATAGAGGGTGATGGTTTGCGCACGGGTCGCGCCATTCGCCATAGCGGCGACATGATTCCCTACCCGCACCACGTCAGTCGCGAAGTTGGGGGCACCGTTGACTAGGCCAACCGGCCTAATGGTACGCCCGGTAGGCAGGACGTGGGTCACCCAGCCTTTGTATTCTGGAGTGCTGTGCGTCGGGCCATTGCTGATGCGGGTAATGACCGGAGACGCGGCGTCAGACCACGCATAGCCAGAGAAAAACAGGTTCAACAGCAGCGTCACCACGCACACCGTCTGATTCCGACGCCTTTTTTCCATTACTTTTACTCCTTCGTACAACCGTACGACAATGCATGGTCAACACCACCAACAAACGGCGTTAGCCGCGTTTAACCCCATATTTTTTTGTCCATACCTGCACGAACGCAGGTGGGACCGCCGCTTTCACGAAGGTATCCGCCTGCCAGGGATCGCGGAACCCCCCGGAGAACGGAATGTAGCGATATGGTTCACCAGCAAGATAGTGAATCATCTGCAACGCAATTTTATTGGATCGCAGTTGCGCAAATACCGAACACTGGTGAAAGTACGCGTTCATTTTCGTCGGCACGTTCATAGCGGCATCAGAAATAGTGTGGATCTCTACAAACGGTACCTTATTTAAGGTCGATATCAGCGCGATTGGATAATTACCAGCCTCGTCCGCCTCATGGAATATGCGGGTACTCTGGCGGATTTGTTGAACATTGCGCAACCAGGCCGCACCAGAACCCTGAGTACCGTAGGTCATAATCCACGGCTTACGCCCCATTGGGGCCGAAAGGATTTTTCCCGGAGTATCCGGGCACTCACTTGCGGCGCGCTCCGCCAGCTTGACCAGAACAGGATCGGCATAAATATATTCGGGATTGGGATTCCCTATGGTGTACCCCTCGTCATCTGCCACCAAAGCACTAAACTGACCTGGTACGATGGCGCCATTTTCCTTGGTCATGTAGTTACTAAAATTAACCACCCTTGCGCCGATCACGACATCGCCCATCGACAGTTGTGACAGATGGGATCCCGCAGTGCCCGGATCAATCATAATACCAGGCCTAAAAATGCGCTCCAACAAATAGGTGTCGATTGCCGTCAGGCTGAAACTACCAATCGGCGGCGGTGAGGACAACACGATATGTACACCATCAATGTCTCCCGTCGTAAATTGAAACATGCCTTCGTGATACTGCTTCTTATGCGTCATGACAGACGTGTATTGTCGATATGTATCGGGACTGGCTGGCAACATAATACCCACCGTCAGTCCTGTTGCGGCAGGTTTCGCCTGAGGAAGCGCAATGTCTTTTCCTGCTCTATCCGCGCCATGAGCAATAGAACCATACACGTTCAATATCGCGCCGAAGCATCCACATGCCAATATACTAAAAAACCGCATTATTTTACCCCCCAGTACCTGTGCGTAAAATGGTATTCACTTGACCAACAACAATACGGGCACTGCATCGGCCTAAATGCCCCCTATGCAGTGCCCCAGAAGGCAACCAGATTAACTGTGAGCGCTTACTGGAAGCGGAAGCTCACGTTGCTCCCAACAAACACCGGCGCGCCAACCTGTCCCCGGTAATAGGAGAACGGTTTCAGTACTTGCTCTGCATAGACCAGATAGTTATTGTCAAGAATGTTGTCGGCATAAAGACTGAACTTAACCGACTTCACGTAGGTCGATTTGATCGGCATCTCGTAGGACGTTGTAAAATCGAGCGTCTCATATGCCGGTAAAGTGCTACCTATCGTTTCGCCCTTGTTGGTCGCCATATATTGACGTCCGACAAAATGGCCGGTCAGCGCCGCGTACAGGCCGCCGTGCTCGTAGCGGACACCTGTCGTTGCCGTGTACATCGGGATGTAAGGCCGGTATTCTCCGGGATAGGCCGTGCCATTCACACCAGTAGATAGGCTGCTGTATTTAGCGCTGGTGTAGTTGTATGACCCGAAAAATGACACATGGTATTTAATGGGCACATCCAAACCAAGAGTAACCCCCTGATACAGGGCATTGCCATTATTGTACTCATAAGTCTGACCTTGGGATGGATCATAATACTGGCTGAAAATATTGCTGAAGTTACGCCTGAATACGGATAAATTACCCGATACTACATTGCTCGTGTAACGCACGCCGGCATCGTAGCTGATGTCACTCTCCGGCTGAACGGTAATGGGCGCTGGTGTGGGGGATGCGCCCACAACTGAGTAAAAGGCACTAATGTTCGGTACCTTGTTTGTCTTGCCTACACTGAAATACAGATTCACATTATGAATCGGTGTATAGGAGAATCCCAGGGACGGCTCCCAGAAGTAGTACGTATTATTGACATGGCCGCCATAGTTGTAATAATAACCAGGCACTTCACTACAACCAGTTGAGACGATGTTATACTTCACACCGGGGTATATATGGAGGGCACCGTTCAGCAGATTGATATTATCCTGAAGATAGATATAGTTATAATTACGCGCATCATGCTCATTCCAGGCATTGTTGTATCCGTCGATATTCGGAACCGGGCTGCTGCCGTACCAATACTCGGCACTATGATCCTGACTGTAATCCACCATTGCACCCAACTCGATGGTGTTATGCGGCGCAAAGAACGTCATCGATGGCAAGAAACCTATACTTTGAATGTCATCGATATAATTATGGAACTGCGTTCCGGCTGCCCCCGATCCAAACAACGCTACCGGATCATAGCTATTGTTTGCGGAGGGATACGCCGCCCAGGGCTCGAGATTGGTCCCCACCGGGTATCCTTCATAAGTCGCGTAGCCATAATACCTTGGATTATAATAGGCGGAACTCGTTAGCGAGGTACTATTCGCTGCCTGTTGCTGAATAAAGACTTTCGTCTTAGCAAGCATATAGTCGTTTAATATGCTTTTCCACGACAAGATCACATTCAACGCATGGGTATTCGTGCTACTGGATGCCACATCCATCGGTGGCTGGTAGGAGCGCCCGTTCTGCGCAAGCAGGGCCAGGGGCACCAAAGATGGCTGACGCGCCGACTCATTGTTATAAACCGCGATCAGCTTTAATTGAGATAATCCATTATTATATGGCTGCAGCAACGCAAAATAATACGAATTTATCTTGGCGAAGATGTCGTTCATGAAACTGGGGGCATGCGTATAGGAATATTTGAACAGCATCTCGGTGCCCGTTCCTGGCAACGCCCCGCTATTCACCGCAATACCCGTGGTGTAGTTGCCGCCGCGATACCCGTACTTTCCACCAGAGGCATTGACATCCAGATAATACTTTGATGTGGGCAATGCGGGCTCGTAAGAAATTGTGCCGCCGAGCGAGTTGATACCATTTTGCGAGGGTTGATTAGCACCGCTATAGACCTTCACTGTCGAAATTTGGCCCATCGTTAACGGCGTGTAGGCGTGATTGTCACCCGTACCACCGGCACCACCACGAAAGGTGTTGATAATGGGCACCCCATCAAAATTCGATGCCATCTGCGCGCTCGTGAAGCCTTGATAGGTGAATTCGTTATCCGTGGCAGATAGGTTACCCGGGCCTTGGGAAATAACATTCATTCCAGGCACATGCTTCAATACGGATTGAAAGTTCTGCGCCGGTGACGCATGGGTCACGGTCTTCTTACTGACGGAGGTCACCGCTTTTTCCGGGGGAGCGACCTTTTTCACGGAGCCGACCTCTGTGACCGCACTGGAAGGATTTTGACTTTCGGTAGAGGCGACGACGCCGGTCTCGTCGGCATAAGCGAATGTACTAACCGATACGCTGACCGCCGCTACTACTGCCGCATAAAGTATCGCTGGTGCCATTGTAGAGACAGCTGCTCCCATCCGTCGGGCGACGGAGGCTTTATTACTATGTTTGGTGTTCATCTAAGTTCTTCCTCTATAGTTGATGGTGCGATGATACAAAAGCAAAACTTGTGCCGCTTACACAACAAATATAATATTATGATTTAATTGGGTATATTAAATCTCACAACAGAGAACAATCTGTCTTTCCGCACCAAAATAATGCGTGCTGTTTATAAGTATGATTATTGTGGTGCATTCTATCTCGTTGAAGATATTTATCCGGAAAAAGCCGGTCAAAAATGCTTTTTATCGGCACCACTATAGCCTTCACCATCGGCGTAATGTTTGCCATTTGTAATTTCTCATCACACGATAAAATCATTGTCAAAAAAATAGTATTTCTTCGATAGTCCACGCAACAATGCGGGCGCCGCCCGTGCTTCAGGAGGCGTGGGCAACACCCGCAGAACTAGGCTTAGCTCATCAAATGCTCAGCGCTTACTGGAAGCGGAAGCGCACGTTGCTCCCAACAAACACCGGCGCCCCAACCTGTCCTTGGTAATAGGAGAAAGGTTTCAGCACCTGCTCTGCATAGACCAGATAGTTATTGTCAAGAATGTTGTCGGCATAAAGACTGAACTTAACCGACTTCACGTAGGTCGATTTGATCGGCATCTCGTAGGACGTTGTAAAATCGAGCGTCTCATATGCCGGTAAAGTGCTACCTATCGTTTCGCCCTTGTTGGTCGCCATATATTGACGTCCGACAAAATGGCCGGTCAGCGCCGCGTACAGGCCGCCGTGCTCGTAGCGGACACCTGTCGTTGCCGTGTACATCGGGATGTAAGGCCGGTATTCTCCGGGATAGGCCGTGCCATTCACACCAGTAGATAGGCTGCTGTATTTAGCGCTGGTGTAGTTGTATGACCCGAAAAATGACACATGGTATTTAATGGGCACATCCAAACCAAGAGTAACCCCCTGATACAGGGCATTGCCATTATTGTACTCATAAGTCTGACCTTGGGATGGATCATAATACTGGCTGAAAATATTGCTGAAGTTACGCCTGAATACGGATAAATTACCCGATACTACATTGCTCGTGTAACGCACGCCGGCATCGTAGCTGATGTCACTCTCCGGCTGAACGGTAATGGGCGCTGGTGTGGGGGATGCGCCCACAACTGAGTAAAAGGCACTAATGTTCGGTACCTTGTTTGTCTTGCCTACACTGAAATACAGATTCACATTATGAATCGGTGTATAGGAGAATCCCAGGGACGGCTCCCAGAAGTAGTACGTATTATTGACATGGCCGCCATAGTTGTAATAATAACCAGGCACTTCACTACAACCAGTTGAGACGATGTTATACTTCACACCGGGGTATATATGGAGGGCACCGTTCAGCAGATTGATATTATCCTGAAGATAGATATAGTTATAATTACGCGCATCATGCTCATTCCAGGCATTGTTGTATCCGTCGATATTCGGAACCGGGCTGCTGCCGTACCAATACTCGGCACTATGATCCTGACTGTAATCCACCATTGCACCCAACTCGATGGTGTTATGCGGCGCAAAGAACGTCATCGATGGCAAGAAACCTATACTTTGAATGTCATCGATATAATTATGGAACTGCGTTCCGGCTGCCCCCGATCCAAACAACGCTACCGGATCATAGCTATTGTTTGCGGAGGGATACGCCGCCCAGGGCTCGAGATTGGTCCCCACCGGGTATCCTTCATAAGTCGCGTAGCCATAATACCTTGGATTATAATAGGCGGAACTCGTTAGCGAGGTACTATTCGCTGCCTGTTGCTGAATAAAGACTTTCGTCTTAGCAAGCATATAGTCGTTTAATATGCTTTTCCACGACAAGATCACATTCAACGCATGGGTATTCGTGCTACTGGATGCCACATCCATCGGTGGCTGGTAGGAGCGCCCGTTCTGCGCAAGCAGGGCCAGGGGCACCAAAGATGGCTGACGCGCCGACTCATTGTTATAAACCGCGATCAGCTTTAATTGAGATAATCCATTATTATATGGCTGCAGCAACGCAAAATAATACGAATTTATCTTGGCGAAGATGTCGTTCATGAAACTGGGGGCATGCGTATAGGAATATTTGAACAGCATCTCGGTGCCCGTTCCTGGCAACGCCCCGCTATTCACCGCAATACCCGTGGTGTAGTTGCCGCCGCGATACCCGTACTTTCCACCAGAGGCATTGACATCCAGATAATACTTTGATGTGGGCAATGCGGGCTCGTAAGAAATTGTGCCGCCGAGCGAGTTGATACCATTTTGCGAGGGTTGATTAGCACCGCTATAGACCTTCACCGTCGAAATTTGGCCCATCGTTAACGGCGTGTAGGCGTGATCATCACCTGTTCCACCGGCGCCACCGCGAAAGGTGTTGATAATGGGCACCCCATCAAAATTGGATGCCATCTGGCTGCTTGTAAATCCCTGGTAAGTAAATTCGTTATTTACCGAAGAAAGATTACCAGGGCCTTGGGAGACTACATTCATCCCGGGCACATGCTTCAGTACAGACTGAAAATTCTGGGCCGGCGATGCATGGGTGACCGTCTTTTTGCTCACTGAGGTTACTGCCTTTTCTGGCGGTGCGACTTTTTTAACAGCACCAACGGAGGTGACCTTTCCAAGAACACTTGAACTCGTGGTAGAGGCAACGACACCCATATCGTCGGCATCAGCGAATGTACTAGCCGACAGGCTGACAGTAGCGAGTATTGCCGCATAGAGAACCGCCGGCGCCATGTGAGTTACCGCGGCCACTGCTTTTCTATCCGCAAAGATCTTTGTACTGTATTCAGTGTACATCTTACATTCTCCATCTCTAATTAATGATATAATAACTCGCTATTTACGGCGCCAAGCATAGCCACAGAATGTACGCATACATTTGTCCCCGGAATGGACAATCGTTGCTATCTCTCACAACCGTCGACCAAACCACGGGGATCCGTTGGGGTTTGGTAAAAATAGTTCGGATACGGATCGCCAGACGGATAACCATATTTCCCGTGAAGTAGATTATTGCCGTAACTTTTAATCACCCTTAGCATTATCTTATCGCTGATGTTCTGTGTTATTTGCGACGCTGTCTTCCGATGCGCACCTTGGGGAGGAACGCCGTTTCCGCTAAATTCAAATACACTATCGGATATGGTGCTCACCTCGATGAAAGGAATGTTGGCCAATTTTGCAACCGTAGCGGAAAACCAATCCCCATCTTCATCTACCTCATGAAAAACGTCGTCTGTTTTCTTGATAAACGATTTATCGGCAAGCCACATTGAAGACGTCCCCTGTATTCCATAATAATAGATTTCTGGCTTTTGTACTTTGAATTCACCGTTAATCCAAGATGGCAACTTTTCTCTGTCAGCAACATATTGCGCCGCACAAGCGGTATATTTTTCCAACTTTTTGTTTAGGTAAAAATATTGATAATCCTGAAGACTGGATTTTCCAGAAAACTCATCTGGGACGAGGCCGCCTGTTGGCGACATGTAAAAATTTGCAAAGTTTACTTGTTTTGTTCCTATAACAATATCTCCTACATGCATCTGTCCTGGCGGAATATGAGCGCCAGATGTCCCAGGGTACAGCAGAGCTTTTATATTAAAATGATCGACCATGACTTGCGCGGTAAGCGCGCGCGTATACTCTCCGCCAAACGGCTGGATGCAGATAACTACAGGAATCTTATAAATACTTCCAATTTGATAATCAAATTGACCTATGTGAACGGATTTAATCTTTTTAAACTTTTTAAGGATGACGGCATAATGGGCAGGTCCGACGGGAATGAGCAGGCCTAAATACCCACTACCGCCCAGACCCGAGAGCTTTTGATCGGCCTGCGCACTGCCAACGGAAAGCCATAAAAAACAAAAAGCCGTTAAAATATAGATAATATGCCGTGCAAATTTCATAAGTTCCTAGCCCCTATTTATTTTACCAAAAATTCGTGATTCAGCTTTTCAGTCCAAGTTAAACTGGGCCATCTTTTCTTTTCGC
This sequence comes from Acidithiobacillus sp., assembly GCF_023229925.1. Classification (NCBI taxonomy): domain Bacteria; kingdom Pseudomonadati; phylum Pseudomonadota; class Acidithiobacillia; order Acidithiobacillales; family Acidithiobacillaceae; genus Acidithiobacillus; species Acidithiobacillus sp. Next base: position 176,303 of record NZ_JALNYM010000002.1, read on the forward strand.
CGCACCCGAAGATGTCTGGCACAAGTCGGGTGCGGTGGTGCCTTCGATCCCATACATCTGTGCGGTGTATCTGGAAAATTTAGCTATCGACTATAATCGCGCTATGTTGTGTACTATTAAAGTGCTATTTTCTTGTGATCATGCATCAAAAAACGCAACACAGAAGGGCCGTTCGCGACCGCATGATCAGGCGTACCATGACCCAAGGAAAAGGCGCTCGCCGCTCTGGGCGGTATCTCCAACGGACGATCACCATCAACGGTCGTCCTGATGTATCAGGTTGATCAAGTCTTGCAGATTGTTTTCATCAGGGGATTCAGCAGGGTGATTCAGATAGCTTTAAAGCCCGCCGCATATAGGTCGAAAAGGAAGCGTGACGCTTCGCTTGCGCTGGGCGATGGCGGCACTCACTTGCCAGGCCTTTGCAAGTCTGCTGGCCCGAAGCTATTGGGCAACAACTCGCTAAACGTCATTCGTTGCGGACTGCCCGCCAGCATCGACGTGTAGACCCACATCGATGGCCCGGCAAATTCATTGAGCCGCTGACGACAAGTCCCACACGGCCACGCCGGAGAGTGCCCTTTGCAGGCGATGTAGGCTGCCCGGATAGGTGTCCTGCCAAGAGTGGCGACCATCTGGCCGATCGCCACCGCCTCGGCACAGAGGCCGGAAGGATACGCTGCGTTTTCAATGTTACAGCCCTGAAAAATACGCCCAGACTCGGTGAGCAGTGCCGCGCCCACCGGAAAATGCGAGTAAGGTGCGTAAGCGTGTTCCAGAATCGCTTCTGCAGCCTGGCGTAATTGGGCGAGCGTCGCCACCGAAATGTCCGAGAAGATCAACGAACGAGTCCTGCTATTTTTCGCGGTTGCCCGCGCTGCTCCATGAAACGTATTCCCATATAATAAATGCCTCCAGTGATCGCCGCAGAACAGATCTGCCAGGGTATGAGATGAATTATTTCCGGACCCATCAGGAAACCCAACTGCGCCAGCACCACCCCAAAAATCAGCATGCTGATAGCCCAGGGTGCAGGCCATAGGAAATAGTCCGTCCAGATATGAACGCGCAGATAGAACAGAGAAACAGCATCGCTATAGTACTTACCATGGTACCAATCGATCACCAAAATGAAGCTGAACGGAAAGAGCAACGATCCCAGCATGGAAAGAAAGCCCTCGATAAACTCCAAAATTCCGGCCACGGCCAGCAGGGTGGAGAATATACCGAGCAGAACGACGATAGCGGGTTGCATAAATCGATGTGGTTTACCGGTAACATTGATGACCGCGAGCAGCTTGGTCACCGCTGGATACAGGTTCATGGCGTTGGTATGAGCGATAGCCAGGATCACGCCGATGGCAGAGATTTCTCCCCAGAATGGTAGGTTTTTACCCAGCAAGGCGATATTCCAGTCCCCGGTCATTTGTAGTGCTACCAGACCCAAGAGACCCATAAAAAGCACCGCAGACATCACGCCGATCGCGGGGGCAAGCAGATAAAGCACCCGATCTGATGCCTTCTCCTGAGCTGTAGAAGGCACACAAAAACGGGTGACCGTCGGAAAATCATACGACCAGGCCAACAGACTAAAACTCAGCACCAGATCAATATCCTTGCCCCAATCTACTGTTCGTGTCGTTACCGGAAGCACGAAGGCATGCTGGGTAAAGAGGTAATAGGCGAGCACCGCGTAGCAGAGCAGAAAGAGCAGAGCCGTGTATTTATAAAATTTTTCCAGCACCTCCATACCGAAAAATACCAATGTGATTTGCAGCACGCCCAAAACGATATACCAGAGCATACCGAGGTCTGGAAACAACGTGTCGAGAATTTTCCCACCCACATCGGTATTCAGACCAAACCATCCCGCGCCGACGATGGTGTATAAAATGGCCAGAAAAGTAGCGCCCCCCATACCGAAAGTACGTCGCGCCATCACCATGGAGATGATGGGAACCTGGCGGCCCATATGCGATAGCAACATAGCGGGAACCAGACCGATCAGCGTGGCGAACAGAACGATCAGGGCGAAATTCCACAAGCCAATCCCGTGGAGAAGCAATCCGATCACCGGCGTCGTCGCTGAGGCGGAGGCCAGCGCCCAGATCAGGAAGAGCATACCGGGTCGCATGCAACGGTCCCGGTCGGGGACTGGGGCCACTCCCAAGGTTTCCACATGGTGGATATCCAACGCCGGGGTGCTACTCACAGGGTCAGTCCGCACTGTGGTCATCAAAATACCATTTTCACTGTACCAAAGAACGAGCGTGGCATCATCGGCTCTGCGACGAGGTAATTGCCGGGCTGATTATTAATATAGGGGAACTGCTTTTCCAGAACCGACGCTTCGGAATTCAGGAGATTCACCCCGCTCAAGCTGAGCGTCACACTTTTTAACCCGTACTGATGTATCTGAAAGGTATGCGCGAGATTGAAGTTCATGGTTGCGTAGGCAGGCATACTAATAGAAGTTGGCGCACCTGTGCTTGCCTCAATATATTGCGGCCCAACCAGATTGCCGTATAGTCTCGCCCGCGTGTTCATGTAGTGCCCCAATATCCCGATACCCGCCAGATAGGTGGGCGTATTTGCCCGCGGCTCTCCAATGCTGGTGGCAACGCCATAGGCGCTTGACGAGTTTGAGGTGTAATGCGTATCCTGAAGCGAATAGTTGCCATAAACAGACAGATAACTATCCAACGCGTAAGCCGTCGCAATATTGATACCCTGATACGACGACGAGCCAATATTGTATTCATAAGTCAGCCCTGTTGTGGTATCATAGTAGGAGCTGAACGTGTGCATAAAGTCCGATCGATAGAACGAAATACTCGCATCAATACCAGCATGGCTGTATGCTGCACCAAATTGATACGTATTGACTTGCTCTGGTTTTATCGTCACCGGCGTCGCTGGTGACGTCGATGTGGCATTACTATCCGCTGCATAAAATGCAGTGATATTCGGATACTTGTACCCGACCGCATAGTTGGCATAAAGAGTTACCGATCTTATCGGCTTATACTGAATGCCAACGTATGGGCTCACCTCGCTGTAAGAGCGGCCACTGCTCGCACCTACGGTGTAGTAGTATCCCGGTACATCATTGATATGCGTGCTTACCGCCTCATATTTCAGACCAGGGGTAATCGCCAAAGAACGTGTCGGCTTGATTTTGGCCTGCGCATAGAGTTTACCGTACAGACGCCATGCATGCTCGTCCCAGAGATCATTGTAACCAGCCAGTTCAGGGACATTCGGGCTTCCGTAGACATAGTCCCGTGAATGATACTGAGAGACAGCGCCCAGTCCTCCGGCTTTCAAGTCAACATAATGATTGAGCCATTCGACAGAAGGATTAAAACCGAAGGTATTTGTCGTATAGCTATAACTATGGTAATTGTCCCCGTTAATAGTTTGCGCCTGACACGCCGCAGAATAGTTTCCCGCAAAATCGTTACCCGAATACTGACAGACAGTTTGTGCCGGGTTAAGATAAAAGGTGACAAAACTGTTATAAGGCGTACTGACACTGGGATTCACATATTCCAAACGATTGGAATTGGTGTAGGCATAAAACCCTTTGAAACCAAAAACGGCGTGAGAAGATATGAGCGTTTTATTCTGCACAATAGTCATCATGTGCTCCGCCGTGCTATTCGCATAAGTGAAGGACAGCGGCCATTGGTAATTGGGTCCATATTGCTGCAACAGCGCGACCGGCATTCGTGCTGCAGTGGCGCCCTTATTTTTATTCAACAAAAATATGACTGACCACTTGGAGGTCGGCGAAATTTGTGGCAAATCATAGGCCGCATAGTAGGAATATTCGCGATCAGGACTGTGGGCCAGATAGCCTGCAGTCTGGCGCGAAGAAAATCTCAGCAGGAGGTTACCATAGCCCGGGTTTGCACCGGTGTTGATCTCGGCACCATAGCTGCGCGTGTCAAAAGAACCATAACCAGCAAATATCGACTCGTAACGTTTTGCCGAAGGAATCTTCGGAAGATAATCAATATTCCCGCCAATAGCCCCGACGGCGTTGATATCTGGCGATGGAGTGCCATAGGTCACCCGGATGCCCGAAGTTTCACCCAGCGTGACCGGGATGAGATTCGTCAAATCTGCATAATTGTTATTGCCTCCGGATAAGCCGCCATTGAACAAATCAGCAATGGGCAGATTATCAAAGGTGTAGCCCACTTGTGTCTGGGAGAAGCCACGTACGGAAATATGGGTCTTGACGCCGATGGGGTTCGTACTGGTGGCGTTGACCCCAGGCACAAAACTCAGAATGGTCGAGGCATTTTGCGTCGATTCCTGACCTTCCAGGAATTTTTTGGGAATCAGCGCTGTTTCTGCACCGAACACCGGCTTTATATGGGTGAGTGCCGCCTTCTCTACGGTTCGCAGTAAGTTCTTGGAGACGGATTTGATCTTATATATTTTTTTGGCCGGGGGCGGCGTGGCGGTGGTCACTTCTGCATAGACCGGCATAAGTGAGGCACCTAGTAACCCTGTTGCCACCAACAAGCTCTGTCTCAAAATATATTTATTGGCTTTGTTCATTATAGACTCCAGTAGTTATACCGCCTTATCGGGAAGCAGCATACATGCCATGCCTATCCACCAGTATATTGATCCGAGATGCACAGTGTTTCCTTTGTTCGCCCCATAATGGGGCGCAACCATATTTTTTGCCCCAAAATGAGGCATCGGCTATCCACTTATTGATTGGCTGCTCTTGCCTGTTCGAATATACTGGCCATATACAACTTTCGATTAAAGTGTTATTTTCTTGCGAATGCGTTACATAAAACTCAACGCTTTGAGGGATTGGCCATGAAACACCTGCGCCTGTTTAATTACATTGATACGATTGTCAGGGAAGGCTCAGTCCGTCGCGCGGCCGAAAAGCTGCATATCACGGCATCGGCACTGGACCGCCGCGTTCAGGATCTGGAAGAAGAATTGGGCACCGGCATTTTCGAGCGGCATCCGCGCGGGATGCGCCTCTCGGCCGCAGGAGAAGTTTTCCTGGGTTATGTGCGCCGCCACCTTTCCGACATGCAGCGCTTACGCTCAGAAATAGATAGCCTCAACGGACTTCGCCGCGGCCATGTTGCCCTCGCAGTCAGCCCCGCATTGGCGGCCGATTTCATTCCGAGAATTATTAATACATTCAGGGAGCAGTATCCGGGGATTTCCTTCTCGGTGACTGTAGCGAAACACAGCGATGCGATTCGTGCGCTGCTGGCATTTGAAGCCGACCTGGTGGTCATCGTGGCGCCGCCCAGACACCCAGACGTGATCGACCTCGCCATATCCGAGCAGCCTTTGGTGGCGGCCATGGACTGTACGCATCCTCTGGCCAGCCAGGGTACGCTTCGCTTGAGCGATTGCATCCAGTATCCCTTGGTATTGCCGACCCCAGGGCTTACCTCGCGCGAAATGCTGGAGTCTGTGCTCCATAGTCGACGATCAGAAACCCATGTCGCCGCCGAGACCAACTCCTATGAGGTGATGCGTGGCCTGCTGTACGGCACGCAAAACGTTGGCTTTGTCATTTCAACGGGGATACCCAAAAATCGCGTCAACGAAAATATCGTGTATCGGCCGATTTCTGCCGTGGACATCCGCCCCGTGCCATTAGTATGTGCACAACTCAAAAGCCGAGGGATTTCGGTCTCTGCCGCCCGCTTTTCCAACTACATAGCGGAGGAGCTAAATAATATGAGCCTGGCCGAACAGCATACGGGTTAGACATCAAAAGTGTGCATTTGAAAAGGTTATCTCACGGCACCGCCACGCCGCCATCACTGCGAGGATCAGCAGCACCGGCAAATCCGCCCTGCGGGTCACGCGCTACCATACCCGCGTGACCCATAAAATCACTGTAATCGGGCACCCACGATAGCTGATGTCCCCAGCGGCGCAAATCCTCGAAAACGGCGCGGGGATATCGCCGCTCCAGACGCAAGCCCGCCGAAGCTTCCCCCCAGGTACGCCCGTACAGCCAGCGCGGACTGGCTACCGACTCGGCGAGGGAAAGCTCATATTGCTTGACGCGCATGAGCAGCGCTGCCTGGGTTTGGGGTTGGCCATCCCCCCCCATGCTGCCGTAGGCGAGTTGCACTCGCCCCTGCTCGGCATAGAGCGCTGGATTAAGAGTATGGAAGGGGCGTTTCCGAGGCTCCAGTACATTGACGTGTCCCGGTTCCAGAGAAAAGGCACAGCCGCGATTATTCCACAGCACCCCAGTATTGCCCGCCACCACGCCAGTGCCAAACTCGTGGTAGAGGCTCTGAATCACACTCACCATCCGCCCTTGCCCATCCACCACCCCAAACCAGACCGTGTCACCTTTGGCGAGTCCAATGGGCGGCAGAGGCATCGCGATAAGGGGGTGTATCTCTCTGGCGCAGCCATCCAGAAAATCCGGGGTTAGCAATGACGCGATATCCACATCGCCAAAGTCAGGATCGGCCACTAGCTGGTCCCGGTACTTAAAAGCCAGTTTGGTGATTTCTACCGTGTGATGAATCAGCTCCGCGCCCAGGTGATCCCCGCTGTTGAGTCCAACACGATTCAGCAGGGCGAGGATCATGAGTGAGGCTACCCCTTGGGTGGGCGGCGGCATATTGATAGCCTCGCCGACACCGAAGGCAGTGCGCAACGGTTCCACCCAGCGCGGCTTGAAGGCTTGCAAATCGGCCTCTGTCAGCAGACTGCCTGCGGCTTTGAGCCCCTTCGCCATTTGCCAGGCGAGCGGGCCGTGATAAAAGGCCTCTGCACCATTCTCCGCCAACGTCCCGAGCGTTTGTGCCAGCGCTCGTTGACTCCACAGTCGCCCGCTTGGCATTATCTCTCCCCCCGGCATGTACTGCGCCGCAAAACCCGACTGTTGACGGAGCGCGTCACCAAATCTGGTGAGGGTATGGTGCTGGTTAAGGCTGAGCGGAAAACCGGTGGCGGCGTAGCAATAGGCGCTCTCCAGCAAATCGGACCAGGATTTACGGCCCCGCCAGCGATCCCTGGAGAGCCCAAACGCCGCCCCCCAACCGCCCACTGCACCTGGCACCGTCAAGGCGGACAAGCCACCACGGAATGGAATCTCGCGCAGCCCCAGGTCACGAAACAGCGCTGCCGAATAGCGTCGTCCTGCCGGTCCGGCGGCGGCCAGTCCGCGCACCGTGTGCGCATCGCCGTCCGAGATCAGCCAGAACCCATCGCCCCCCAGTCCGTTCATGTGGGGATAGACCACCGAGAGGGTCGATGCCACCGCGATGCCCGCCTCTATGGCATTTCCGCCGCTACGCAAAATTGCGGCCCCGGCCTCGGCCGCCAGCGCATGCGGAGCACTCACGGCACCACCCTCCGAGCTCGCCGACAAGGAGACATGAACGGGTTTCACAGAATGGACCTCAGTTGATGACGCGCTGAGCACCATTCCCGGCGAGTGTTCTGCCGGGAATAACGTAAAAAGTGATTCCACGGCACACGGACATGCGCTGCCGCCGACAAATAACCCAGTTGTCGATCCAACCTTGCATCGGCTGCATCTACGGGTACTGCGCAGAGTAACCGTGACCAACACGGTGATACCATCAGCGGATGCCCGCCGCCACCCCAGCGATCTATCGGGCTTGCTGCCGCAATATTCCGAGCATGCGCGATGCGCCGCAGTTGCCTGAGCCACGGCGCGGGTGGCAAAATCGTATCTACCGACACCACTAGTGCGGGGCCAGATGGATTATGCAGCCCCACCTGGAGCGTCGAGAAAGGCCCATGCATTGCCCGAAAGTTATGCCGTCTCATGGCACGACGATGCAGACAAGCCAAAACCCGCCGTGGCCGGTACCCCGTCACCAGATACACCGGCGCGAACCCCGCCTGCCGCAGGATATCCACCTGCCGATCAATCCAGCTCCGTCCATCGCCAGGCAGGCGCCTGCACGCTTTGTGCTGTCGCCCGGAGCGCCGGGACTGACCACCCGCCAGAATGATGGCTGCATCCATGCTATGGCTTAGGTCGTCTTCGGCATCAGGCTCACATGCGCCGCGACGACACGCCACCCCTCTGGCGTGCGTATCCAGGTCTGACTTTGTCGGCCATGCACTTGTTCGCGCCGGAACTCCGTATTGGCGGTCGCAAAGCCCTGTCCATAGGTGGTGATCGTCGTATTGACCAACTCCCGATGCAGCGCCGGGGCTGGACGGGATGCCCGAAACTCGGCAATGGCCGCATAGCCGTAGAGATTTTCTGCCACGCCGTAGCGCAACGTGTGTACACTATTCCAAAATAACTCATCCAATACACGAACATCGTTTTCAACCAATGCCTTTTCATAACGGGAAAAAGCCGCCTGCACTTCTTGTAAGACTTCGGGCGCGTTGATTTCGGCGTGAACCATGGGATTTCTCCTCTTAGTGGGTGGGGATTGGACTGGTAAATCCGTGCAACTCAAGCTGTCTTGCAACTTTGAATATTCGCGCCTCCTGCCAGGGTGCGGCAATAATCTGGACCCCGATAGGCATCGCCCCCGCGCTGGCCACAGGCACCACCGCCACCGGGAGACCAATGAAGGAGAGGGGTTGGGTGTATAATCCCAGATGCGGTCGCACCATCATTTGCTCCCCATCCAGTTCCATATAGCGCTGCCCGATGGCGGGCGCCGACATGGGCGTGGCCGGTGCCAGCAACAGGTCATAGCGCGCGAAAACCTTGAGCACTTCCGCCCGGTACCAATGCCGGAAACGCTGGGCTTGAATACTCCAGGAAGCTGGCAGCAAAGTACCGGCCAGCATGCGATCCCGCACGTCCGGGTCATAGTCGGCGGCATGATGACGCAGACGGTTCAGATGCAGATTACTGCTTTCGGCATTGGTGATGAGATAGGCGGCGGCGCGCGCCTGCGCAGTTCCGGGAAATTCGACGAGGTCAGTCACATTCAGTGCCGCCGCGACCCGCGCCAGTGCCTGCTCCGCTGCTGGCGTCGCCTGTTGGGTGAAATAGCCGGCGGCAATGGCTATTTTCAGGCCGGCGACACCGTCTGCCAGACTTCCACTGACCGCCTCACTCGCCCTCTCCGCGCAAACGGGGTCCGCGGCATCGGTCCCTTGCATGGCATCATAGGCCAGAGCGAGATCCGTCACGCTACGTGCCAGCGGGCCGACATGATCGAGACTAGGACAAAAAGGGAAGGCCCCGGCCCGAGAAAGGCGGCCATAGGTCGGCTTCAGTCCAAAAATACCACAGAGGGAAGACGGCACCCGAATAGAACCATTGGTGTCAGAACCCAGAGCGATGGGCACCATGCCCCCCGCTACGGCGGCACCACTGCCGCCACTGGACCCACCGGTCATCCGCGAGAGGTCATGGGGATTGCGGGAAGGCCCATAGTGAATGTTTTCACCCGTAAAATCGTAGGCATACTCGCCCATATTGAGAGCGCCCACCATGACGGCGCCCGCTGCCGTGAGCCGCCTTACGGCGGTGGCGTCCGCTGCGGCGGGGGCCTCTTTTTGATTGATCTTGGACCCGGCGAGGGTAATCTCGCCCTGCAAATCAAAAAGATTTTTGACCGCAAAGGGCACCCCCGCCAGAGGCCCGGGGTCTTCGCCCCGCGCCACCTTCTGGTCCACTGCCGCCGCTTCCCGTAGGGCACGCGCTTCCGTGATACAGGTGAAGGCATTGATCTCGCCGTTACTGGCGTGGATATGCCGGAGCGTCTCCTGCACCACCTCTGTGGCACGCCACTCGCCGCTACGGACCCGTTGCGCAATTTCCTGCGCCTGCGGGAATGCGTCGTTCTCTGGCTTCATGGACGAAATACCGGGGCCAAATCTTCCGTCATGTCCAGCGGATGCGCTTCCAGCACCTTGGCCATCCGCGCACTCAGCATGAAATAATGTTTCACCTCTGCACGCCATTCTTCGCGCACACTGAGCCCCATAGAATCGAAGAGATAGTTCATATACGTATCCACGGGCGTATCAGCATCTGTTCCGGGCGGATTCATCCTGCTTTTCCTTTTGTTAAAAATCAGCTTTTTTTTTGCCGTAATTGCAGCAACTCTGCCAATACACTGATCGCGATCTCCGGGGGCTTTTTACCGAGTCCTGGCAAACCCATGGGCATGTGCAAACAGTCCGGAATATCCTGTCCGGCACGGGACAGGGCGTGACTAAAACGCGCCGCTTTGGACCGGCTGGCAATGACCCCGAGATAAGCCAAGGGTTTCCCGATAAAATGCTCCAGCAACGCGTAATCCATGGCGTGGCTGTAGGTCATGATGAGCACCATGGCATCGGTTGCCGGAGCCTGCAGATCGGCCCAGGTCCAAGTGTCCACCAGGGTAACTTCTGGCGGAAAGGCGGCAGGATCGGCCCATTCCGGGCGCTGATCGAATACGAATGACGCTAAATCCAGTTTGCTGGCCATGCTGGCGATCGCCCGTCCTACATGCCCGGCACCGAAAATCCATAGCGGCTGATGGTGGGCAGCGGGCAGCGCGAAGTGCCGCTCCTCTACATCCATACCGGGAACGTCAGCATGCAAAAGCACGGTCATGGCATCAAATGGACCGATTTGCCGTCCCAGACGGGTAATCCCGGCCAGGAGCTGCAACCGGCCTGCTGAATCCCGTTGATAGAGACGGGAGGCGCCAGACTGGTACAGCTCGGAAAAAAACCGGGGTACATCCAGCACACAGATTTCCACTTGCCCACCACAGCACTGATCATCCGCCGTGCCCAAAGTAAAATTCAGCAATGCCGGGGATGCGTCAGAAGCGGGTGTACGCAACACCTGACAGATCTGATATTCCATGCGACCACCACCTACCGTGCCCAGCAGGGAGCCATCTTCCAACAGACACATACTGGCACCGACCGCCGTGGGCGCGGACCCCCGCACCCGGGTCACCACAGCTTCCCGGACCGGAAGCAAGGGCCGCTGACGACTGGCGAGGGCATTCATGATGCATACCCGATCACGGCCACCGGCCCACCCCCTTGGGGACCCTGATGCTCCGCGCGCGTCGAGACATAAACGCCGGTTTCCCCGGTGACCCCGGCCAACAAGGCGGAGACTACACAGCGGGAATAGCGCATATCGGAGATATCAGCGTCTGTCCACATGGTATGACGACGGTGGCGGATATGGCCTCGCGGGTCGGCATCGGATTTGGCGAAGACCGCCAGCACCTTCTCCGCATCGACGGTCGTTAACTGCCCGTTGACGGGCTGCAGTCCCAACTGATTCAGCACAGCATGGATCGCCGGCACATCGATGATGTCCTGCATCACCCCGTGGGCGATGACCAGATCACCGTCCCACCAGCACGAATTGGCGAACAGCACCATTTCGGAGCGCTGCAATAAGGGTTTGGCGGAAACGCTGGCCCGACTGGAGTACAAGGACCAGTCCCGGTTGATGGCGTCATCCGATAGTTCGGATTCGGTCACCTCACCCAACGCGAGGGCCACCCCCAGGGCAGAAGCGCCGCGTGACCAGGCCATGTCACAGCGCAGGTGCTCGCCACGGACGTTTCCGATCGTTGTCGAGTCCAGCGCTGGTATCGCCCCTTTGATCTGCACCAGATGGACATCCGCAGGCTCAACCTGCAAGGTATGCATGAGCCAGGTGACCGTGCGGGCGGTCTCCCGCACCATCGCCATCCGCCCCACTTCCTGCGCGCTAAAAGGGCGCGTATGGGCGGATGCAAGCGCCAGACGTTTTATCGGATACGTTTGCTTAGCCGCCCGGCCGGATACTGCAAACACCAGAATATGCGGCGACACCACCCCTTCACTACCACCCGAAAAGGACAACACCACACGTTCTTCCACCAATTCTGGACGGCAATCCAAATGCGTTGCCAGCAGCTGGCTCAAAGCCATCATCGCCAAAGCCCGGGTAAAGTCGTTTATGCCGCCGTTACCTTCGGTTTTGCCTATAATTGCGACGATACTCTGGGGATCTATCGTCCCCTCGGCAATCGCCCGGGCCAGTCCGGAAACGTCGGCAGGCTCTGTCGTAAAAAACCGGTAGACGGAGGTACGCATGGTCTTCGCCTTCTGCGATTAAAAGGGAACCCGGAGTACCCGCCCGGTGCGACGTTGGATGTCGATCTTGTACACGTCACCGTCATCCATCTCGTCTGCTGCCTGAGCGTTCGCCAAGGCAGTGACCACCTCGTCAGAATTCATGGTCATCACCGTCACCGGATCGCCAATAGACATTGGGAAATCGTGCCAAGTACCCGCATGAATCATCACTCCTTGCCCTGCTGGAATGCGAAAAGCTCGGACGTCCTCCAGGCGAGGGACATTTTCCCCGCTGCCCTGATTGGGTTTACCCAGCACCATGGCGAAGGGAATGCTGCCCAGTCCGACAAAAATCTGCGTCATGTTGAGGTGCCGTTCCAGCCAGGTAACCTCGGAACTGCGGGGCGATATCCGCGCCGTGCGGACTACCGCGCGACCGGTATATTCAAAATCGAGATTTTGCCCCTCTTCCACACTGCCCTTATAAAAGGGAATGGATAATCCCGGCCGGTGTACCGCCTCGCCAATCATCACCCCGTATTCCGCGAGGTTCTCCGGCGTAGCATCCAGCAATGGAACATCTACATAAACCGCCTCCATCTGATTTGCATGGGCACCCATATTTTAATTCTCCTTTTTTGATTCACTGCACCTATGTATGGCCTCCAGCACCAGCCGGGAAGCTATCTCCAAACGATATGCCGTCGTCGAACGGATATCCTGAATAGGTGCGATATCCTGCTTTATCTTTTGACGCACCTGCATGTCAGCAATATCACGCAACGCACGTCCCAGCAGATATTGGCTCACGGATGGCAAGGTACAGGGAGTCGCCGCCACACTCGCCATGCCGAAACGCGCGCTCTGAATAATTCCATCACCATCTTCTTCGATGAGCGCCGCAATACTCACCTTGGCAATAGCTTGCGCTGCCCGTGTTCCGACTTTCCGAAAATAGCCGCGACTGTGTTTGGGGGGGTAAGGAATCCACAGAGCGCTGAGTAACTCTCCAGCTTGCAAGGCCGTCTTGCGATACCCCTGATGGAAATCTCCATAAGGCAACCAGCGCGAGCCGTGATGGTGGGCGATCTCCAGACGTGCGCCATAAGCCAGCAACACCGGCGCATTGTCCGCCGCAGGGGAGGCATTGCAAACGTTGCCACCCAGCGTGGCGCGGTTTTGAATGGGCGGCGCCCCGGTCACCGCCGCCGAGGCGGCCAGCATCGGCCAGTGGGCGACCACTTCCGCATGCTGGCGAATCGCTTCCAGGGAAGTAGCGGCGCCAATCCGGATGCCCTCTTCCGTAATCTGCAGCCCCTGCAACTCCCGCAGTCCGCTGATGTCCAGCCAGGACTCCGAGCTCCGTTCCGGGGCGAGATGACTCTCCACCATAAGATCGGTCCCGCCCGAAATCACCCGATATGGGCCGGGGACTGCCGCCAATAGCTCCAGAGCTTCCGGCAAATGTCGCGGCCTTATCCACTTAGACATCAGCAGACCCTCCGGCGGCCTGGGCGATGGCCGCATAAATGCGCCCATACCCGGTACAGCGACAGAGATTGCCGCTCAGGCCCCAGCGAATCTCCTCCAGGGTCGGATTCGCGTGCTCCGCCAACAGGGCGGTCGCCGCGAGCATCATACCCGGCGTACAAATCCCGCACTGGGTAGCACCGCACTGAACAAAAGCTTGTGCCAGGGCACTATCTTCGGGAAGGCCCTCTACCGTGGTAATCTCCGCCTGCTCCATCTGCCCGAGAGGAACCAGGCAACTATTCACCAGCTTGCCATTCACCAGCACCGCACAGGCGCCACACTCTCCTTCGCCGCAACCTTCTTTGGTCCCCTTGAGGTCGCATTCATTACGCAATACATCCAGTAAGCGGGCATTCGGCGCTGAGCTGCTCCGAAATGCTTCACCATTGATGCGCATCATCGTCGACATGATCAAATCCCTCTGCCCATCGTCAGCTCCAGCAGCATTTCGGGGTTGACTGGAATCTGGCGAATATCGATATCCAAGGCTCGTTGGATCGCATTGACGATAGCGGGTGCTGGACCATCCATGGGTAATTCACCGACGCCTTTCGCCCCTTTAGGACCAGCTCCCAAGCCGCCTTCCAGCAACACCACGTGCATAAATCCCAAATCCGCGCTGGTGGGTATGATGTAATTGGTCAGACGGTCATTGGCCATGACCCCGCGCTCATTCCAGAGCACATCCTCATAGAGGGCATAACCAATACCCTGGGCAACACCACCCTCAATCTGGCCCTGCACAATCACCGGATGCACTGCATCGCCGATTTCCTGCACCGCAGTAAAATCAATCACTTGCGTTTCGAGCGTCAACACATCCACTTCCACTTCGGCAATATAAGCCGCCCAGGCATAACTGGCGTAGGCCCGTCCCCAAAAGGCCTGCTCATCCCAACGCATATCCGTCGGCGGCTGGTACTGCGCGGTCACCAGCGTATCCCCGACGGCTGCGCAAAGCCGGGCACACGCTGCGGCAAAACTTTGTGCGTCATGAGGCGCCACCAACTCCGCCGTTTCCCGTAGTCGTTGCAATAATTGTCCCGCCGCCTTCTGGACGAGATCCCCGACTACCATACAGGTGCGGGAGGCGACCGTCGGTCCAGAATTTGGCACCCTGGAGGTATCGGTTTGCGCTAAATGCACGCGATCCATGGGCAGGCCCAGCGCGTCAGCCGCAATCTGGACCAGCGTGGTCGCCGCACCCTGCCCCATTTCGGTGTTGGAACAAAGAATTTCGACGTGCCCATTGGCCAGGGCTTGCAGAGAAACCCGGGACGCCAGATGTAATTCGCCGTTGCCGGTAAAACCGGCACCATGGGCAAAAGTCGCCAGGCCAATGCCTTTGCGGGTCTGGTGTCCGGCCGCATTCCAGGCCCTGTACTCCGCCAGCCGACGGTAGTAATGCGTGTGCTCCAATGCTGCATCGAGGGTAGCATGGGCAAAGCAGTCAGCACCCACCACATCGCCCGTGGGATTCACATCGCCGGTGCGCAACAAATTTATCCGGCGCAATTCGGCAGGGTCCATAGCCAATTTTCTCGCCAGCCGGTCCATGGCCACTTCCATGGCAAAAATGCTTTGCGGCGCACCAAATCCGCGAAATGCACCAAAGGGCGGATGGTTGGTCGCGACGGCGCGCCCCCTGACCCGGATGTGGGGACACTTATATGGTCCCGGTGCATGAATAACACCACGGGAGAGCACTACCGGACTGAGAGTACGATAAGCCCCGCCATCAATGGCGAAATCCATATCGATAAACTGCAATTCTCCGGCCTTATTAGCCCCCAAACGAATCAGGGTACGGGAAGGATGACGCTTAGGCGTCACCCGCAAATCCTCGCCCCGCTCATAAACGAGTTTTACCGAACGGCCCCCCGCTTTGAGCGCCAGCAACGCCGCATGGCAAGCAATCACCGAGGGGTAATCTTCCTTGCCGCCAAAGGCCCCACCCGTGGTACTTTGCACCACCCGCAGATGATTCTTATCCATCCCCATACACTGAACCAACGCGTCCAGCACGTAGTAGGGACACTGCATGGAACCTTCTACCAGAATGCTGCCGTCTTTCTGCAAATGCGCCAGCATCCCTTGCGGCTCAATATAGAGCTGCTCCTGGGACGGAGTGAGAAAGCGCTCTTCGATGACGACATCGGCAAGATGCTCCCCCTCCGCAACATCACCCCGATCCAGAAGATAATCTGTATAAATATTGCCGGGTATGATTTCTTGTTGCGCAGCGAGTGCCGCATCGATATCAAAAATCGGCGCGGTATTAGGCAACACCACCAAAGAAATACCCTTCAGCGCCATTCTAAGTTTCTCCGGATCCGCATGCGCCAGCAATACCACCGCCTCCCCAGCGTGCCGAAACGCGCGATCAACGAGCACTACCTGGTCATCCTCCAGGAGCTTTACGGCGTTCATACCTGGAATATCCCGCGCCGTGACCACCACAAATTCCGACCAGTCTATGGCAGGATCAAAAACCACCTCCTGCAGCGTTCCACCCGCCTCCATAGTGCGCACCGTCGCACCATGGAGCACGCCTGCGCAGGGCAGGTCATCGACATAGAGCGCCGTCCCCCTGATTTTGGCAATGCCATCGACGCGGCGGGGACTCGCCTTCTGCTGGTCAGTTTGCTGCTTCGCCAAGGTCAAAGACACGGTGACACTCCTTGCTCCCGGGCCAGCAACGCACCAGCGGATACTTTGATGACCCGTATGCTCATGCGGCGCCCTGTAACAGGTGCGCAATAACGGCATTGGTGACGATCACCGCATTACGCTCGGCGAGAGCGCTGGCATATAAATCGCCTGTTTTCCAGATTTCTTCTTCGGTTTTACCGGGGGGCGGAACATCCACGTCAGAGATCCCCCGTATGGACAGATAATGATCCGCCAAACCGAAACGCGAGAGCACGGCCACATCCCCGAGATCCTCCATGGCGGTATTGGTATATGTCGTCTCTCCATGGGTATAGAGACGCACAATTTGTTCGGCAATGGCCTGATTCGCTTTGCCTATCCAAAAATCATTGCCCGTGATGGTAGCGCCCACCATCACCTTCGGCACCATAGAGATAGCAAACATTTTATCCAGTTTCTTCGCCTCTACTGAGTTCTCCAGCGCGACATGGGCCGAGGCATTTACCGCCATATTGAGCAGGGCCGGATTGATTTTATATGCCAGATTTTCCATGATGTTCTGAGTATAATTTCCGCAGTGGCCCGGCGTGGCATAGTCCGCGCAGCCCGGAGGGGACCATGCCAACTGCTTTTGATCACTCAGGTAATGATGGCCAAACGCCCAGGAGATTACCCAGTTATTAATATACACGCTGCCCAATGCGGAGTTTTCCTTGTCCACACCGCCGGCAATGCCGCTGCGAATAAATATAGTCTTCTTCAGATCCAAGGCTGCGTCTTTCACCAGGCTGGTGACGGTAACTGCGGCATTGATTTCCCCTTCGCCGGTTTCCGTAACACAGACGCCTTTGCTGTCGCAGATCAGGGGCTTAATCAGGCCTGGCACATGCAAGACTTGATGCTGAAAAGATTTTTGCACCGTCCATGCTTGCCATTCGGGCGGAAATGCTGTCAGCACGATCACTTTCGGGCTCATTTTCAGCGCCGCCGGTATAGCCGCCTGAGCGTAGGCCAGTGGCGTTATCCATGAGAAGCTGACTGCACCGCATAACAGCATATTCTTCCAAACCGTGTTTTTTTTCACGAACATTCTCCTTGGTGAGTTTTTCATAACAGGTTCCGATGGGATGCACCGTACTGATCCAGATCCCGGAGTAGGGATTGCTTTCGTTGGTCCGTACAAAAAGCCGCTTCAACAGCGTTACGCTCAAGAAGTAATGCGTCCTCCGCTGTCAAATCCAAACTGGAAAGTGTCCCAATCATGTTTTCGCTCAGGTATCCACCGAAGTACGCCGGGTCATCC
Source organism: Acidithiobacillus sp. (assembly GCF_023229925.1). Lineage (NCBI taxonomy): Bacteria > Pseudomonadati > Pseudomonadota > Acidithiobacillia > Acidithiobacillales > Acidithiobacillaceae > Acidithiobacillus > Acidithiobacillus sp. The sequence goes on from NZ_JALNYM010000002.1 coordinate 193,845, forward strand.
GAATGAATCGTCGCCAATAGACCTGTTTCCAACAATCGGCCCAGATTATGTTCAGATAACCGGTTAAACACTTTGAGCGCAACGTTGGAGAATGGGCAGACCGTCAGCGGGATCCGGTCATCCACCAGGCGACGCACCAGTGCCGGATCCTCCAAACAGCGAACCCCGTGATCTATGCGCTCGACATCAAGCACGTCCAGTGCCTGCCAGATATAGGCGGGCGGCCCCTCCTCTCCGGCATGGGCAACACGATGCAGGCCCATGGACTTGGCCACCTTAAACACCTCCTGAAACTTTTCTGGGGGATTGCCCAATTCAGCGGAGTCGAGACCAATACCGGCTATGCCCCCCAAAACACAAGCCTGCTCCAACAGCGCCACCGCAGGTTGCGGGTCGCGATCCCGCTCAAAGCAAAGAATCAGTGCGCTGGAGATTTGCCAGTCGCGCTCGGCGTCCCGCAAGGCGGCGTTGATGCCGCCCATCACCGCCGCCAATGCCACGCCATTGGCAAGATGCGTCTGCGGATCAAAAAACAGTTCCGTATGACGAATCTGCTGGGCTTTACAGCGGGACATATAGGCCATGGTCAACTCATAAAAGTCCCGCTCTTCCCGCAATACGGACGCCCCCAGATAATAGACATTCAGAAAACTTTGCAGATCCTCAAATTGATACGCCGCCCGTGCCGCCTCTATCGTCTTATAGGGAATATCCACGCCATTACGCTGGGCCAGCGCGATGAGTAATTCGGGCTCCAGAGTACCCTCAATATGCAAATGTAGCTCCACCTTGGGCAGTTCCTCTACAAAATCCGCCAGTATTTCTTTAGCGTTCATCGCACTTTCCATAAAAGGTGTTACTCCGTATGTCTTATAAGACTATGCATATACATCGCTTAGGCCACCCGTGCACCGCTGAGCCAGGTCCCCAGCGGGCGCTGTTCCAGATGAGCCGACTTACCACTGAGGCATTCCTCGAACCAGCGCTCTACAGAATCCGCTGCGGGCTTCTGCGGCAAGAGCACAAAATCGGCACGTTTTCCCACCGTCAAATCACCGCCGATGGATCCTCTGCCCATACATTCAGCCCCCGCTTTGGTAGAACGATACAAAGCCTCCTGAGGCGCAACAGGAACACCCGCTTCCCGATGTGTTCCCAGAAATCGCTGCATGACATGCAGCATGCTATGACTGGGACCACCGCCTATGTCGCTCGCCAGCGCAAAGGGAATGTTGTAAGCACGTACTTGCTCCAAGGGCATGCGTCGGTTGCCCAGCGCCTCATTACTGGTAGGGCAATGCGCTACCCAGGAGCCGCGTGCCCGAAGACAACGCCATTCCTCGTCACGCATTTCAATACAATGGCCTAATATCGTCCGGGGCGTCAGGAGACCCGCGCGGTCATACACCTCAGTGTAATGCGCAGCATCGGGAAACAATTCTTTAACCCATTGCAGTTCCGCGACCGATTCGGCGAGATGTGTCTGGATTAAACATGGACTCTCGGCGGCAATCTGCCCCAATGCCTTCAGCGATGCGTCCGTCAGATTCGGTGCAAAACGGGGTGTCAGTGCATAGTGTGTAATATCGGTTTGGCGCATAAACGTACGCAACGCGTCAGGATCATGCAGGCTGTAGTCAGTCAATGTATGGGGCGCATGAATCGCCATCAGGACGTTACCAATGACCCAATCGCCACGCATCGACGTCAGCGCAATCTGTGTGGCCTCGGCATGCGGGCTGGAATAGCTCATGCCCATCACGGTCCCCGCACGCAATACATCGGCATAGAATTGCGCCGCCGCAGCCCTGGCGAAATCGGTATCCACATAGCGCGCCTCTTCCGGCCAAATATACTCTCGCAGCCAGGTCAGGAGTTCGCCAGAGAAACGTCCCCTGACACGATGTTGCACCCAATGCAAATGGACATCGACAAAGCCTGGAACGATAACGCCATTCAGATCCTCTACTTCCGTATCAGCATCGATCTGATTCACCATCGTAGTGAAATCACCCATACGCACAATGATGCCCTGATCGACACCTAAAGCACCGTCCTGGTAAAATCTCCAGGTATTCGCATCTATCGGGTTAAGTATCGGCGCCCTAAATATCTTTTCCATCATCTGTACCCGTCCCTACGCGTCGGTGGCCATACGCGGTAAAAACAAAATCCGGTAGAGTATTGACACTACAATAGTCGTCGCAACACCCACCAATGGTGATATGTCTGTACCATGCAATAGCTGCGCCCCATATCCCTCCCAAATTGGATTATTTGAGAACAGCACGGTAACCGCGACCCCTATAGCGAGAACCCAGACATTGGCACGCCTATGTAGCAGTCTGCTCAACCCCCCGCGCGCTTCTGGGAGCACATCCCACAACACGTAGGTGATCATCACACCGGTCCACGGCGCCGCGACAATAATCAGCAAATCCAGGAAGGTCTGAAAAGAATCCCAGAATGACGGCGCCACAAAAAGCATGTAGATGCCGACCAACGTTGCCAGCAGGGCATCCAGAACCGTAAATTTTTTGCGATTCAGATCCTTGCCCACTACCACCGCGAGGCTAAAAGCGGAGCTGTAGGAGTTCAGAAAATTGGAAGCCAACAACCCTAATATCGCAAAAGTGCAAAAACCCAAATACAGTGCCGAAGTGCCCAGTCCGGTCGCCGTGATGCTTATTCCAGCAGGCCCTACCTGGATACCACCATGCACATACAGCGTAATGGCTAACGCGAGAATGAGACCACCACCTGCAAATCCGCCAAGACTAGGCCATAACGCCATTCCGGTCAGGCTTGTGTCACGCCGCACATACCGCGAATAATCCGACGCAAACATCGTCCATGAGAACGCACCGCCCATGAGCGCCAAGGCCACTCCACCCAGAGTTTGAACTCCGTCAAAATGGCCTACGGCAGGTGTCACCGAAAGCGCCTGCCCGCCATGCAGATATACCAGTATGGTAATCGCAAACAGCGCGAGAAATAACGCTCCCACGGTCTGCGCCGCCACGATAGCCTTATACCCAATGATGGGCACCACAAAATTAGCCAACACAGCCAATACCAGCGCATAATAAATACTGGTATTTATCGGCAACAAACCGTAACTGTCAAAAACACTGCGGAGGATATACACCACGAGCACTAACACCACAGCCTGCCAACCCAATTGGGACATCCAGTTACTCAAGGAAATCAGTTTATTGACCGGCTTCCCAAAAACGCGCCCAGAAACCGCCATAGTCGGAATACCGTAGACAAATCCCGGTATACTGATGATACCCACGGCGACAAACAGTGCGGAAGCCAGGAGCACGACCCACAAAAATGGCGCCAAAGGAAACAACTGGGCGATCAAGACCCCGACTGGCAAGCTAGAGGCGGTCATGGTCGCCGCCAGCCAGATCAAAGCGACCCGCGGCGCTGAACTCGTGCGCTCCGCCTCTGTCGTGGCACTAATCGAATGCCTGTCACCCATCCCTTTTCTCCCTCGGTGCTTACCCAATCGTTGAAACTAAAATGCCCAGCATAAACGCTAACTTGATCTAGCACCCACTTCGACGTCGATTTGAAAAACTGTATTCTGCTTAGGCATCTTTTTCAGAAATGGTGGGAAGCCACCCTCCTTTACTGCTGCAAGTGCCGCACGGTTTACCGCACTCAGGGGACTAGGTTTGATAATTTTTACCCAGAGCAACTGACCCGCAGGTGAGATCTCGAACTCAACGGTCGCCTTACCGCTCAGCCCCATTGCTCTTAACTCTGCAGGCACATGCAAATTCTGCTGAATCATTGGCCGCAACAGCCCGACATAACGCCCCATCAACGAGGCCGTCTGTTGGCTCGACATCGGCGGCGGGGCAGGAGGTGGCGTCACTAGCGGCTTCGGCGCGGGCGTCACTACCGATTTAGGAGTCGGTGTTGGTGGCGTGGCGGTCTTAACCGGCGGCACCGGCGGCGTCGGTGCCGGTTTCGGCGGGATCACCACCTTCGGGTGCGGACGGGGCGGTGGCGGCGTCACATGATGCACTACCGGTTTGGGAGGAACCGGTTTCGGTAGAGGCTTGGGTACGACCTTCGGCGGTGGTTGCGGCAAGGTCATCATTTGTACGGCCATGACGTGATCCTTGGGCTTAACGGCGTTTACCGGAGGCCTGCTGTGTCCGTACCAGACCAAGCCGAGCACGAACAGGACTTCAACCGCCACGGCACCGCCCACGGCATACTTAAAATGTCGTTCCTTCGGCTCCGGCATGAGTGAATAATTTGTGGCCCTAGACATCGCGGTAGTCATATAAATTTATTCCCATTTTTGAGCACTGTCTCGTGCGCCAACGGTACGTTGGTATTCGCTCACGTTGCCCGGAGTAAAAACGCAACTACTCACGCGGGCTTCGCTGCAATACCAATACTGGTTACACCCGCTTTTTGACAAGCATCCATCACGTGCACAAAATCTTTAAAAGGAACCATTTTATCGGCGGCGATCGTCACCTGCGTATGCTTGGCGTCGCCATCGCCCGCAAGGAAACTCTGCAGTTGATCCAGGCTCATTTTTTTGCCCTTCACCACAACACCGCCATCCTTCACGATATTGAGCACGAAATGCGGATGCGGCAGTACTTTCGTCTCACTGGATGTGGGCAGGTCCAGCTTTAATCCCTTATCCGTAATCATCTGCAAAGTAATCATGATGAAAAAAACCAGCAGGAACAGCATAACGTCAATCATCGGAATGATTTCGACACGCCCTTTTTTGCGGGGCCGGCGTTGGGGTAACATGCTTTACTCCTTACTTTGCCTGGCAAAGTGAAAAAACCTTCCAAAGCATCATGCAGTCATTTCAGACGCGGTAGCGGATGACGGGGCACTGACTGCCGTCTCCTCCAACACCACGGGCGCGCCATCCAAGCGATTCATGAGCACCACTTTCAACGACTCGAGCTGAAAAATGGTTTTCTCGATGGCGTTGTTGAATGCGTTAAAGCTCAGCAAGCCGATCATGGCGATAAAAAGTCCAGACGCGGTAGCAATCAGTGCATCCGCGACACCGCCAGTAACGGAGGTAGGATTATGACCAGGCACCGCAAGGATGGAGAACGCGTGGAACATGCCGAGAATGGTTCCGAACAAACCCAGAAGAGGCGCCAGGGTGACAATGGTGTCCAAAATCCAAAGGCGCTTGTCCAGGCTTGGTGTCGTCAGGAAAATAGCTTCGTCCAAACGGTTCGCGAAGGCTTCGCCACGAGCGCTGCCGTAGTGATGAATCAAATTGAAATGGCGGAGCGCTACACCCAGCAGGGATTCTTCGGGAAGCCCCTTAGACAAAACCACCAGATCTTCCAGATCAGGGCGCCGCAACTTGCCGCGGGCAGATATTCCCCAAAGGATTTTCTTACCTTTACTGATAGCGTTACGAAGATACCAGCCCCGATCGAAAATAACGGCAAGCTCGGCCACGAAAAGGAGCATCAAGATGTACAGAACACCATCTGAGTAGTTGGCCAGATGTACGAGATAACTGAACGAGATCATATAAACTCCAGCACAAGGTGATTAACAAAAGTATCCAGCATAGAACTGAGCAGAAAATATGCCATTGGTACTTGTTAGAATGCCTTATCATTAAAATCATATAGTTACAAAAAACCAACAGGCTGGCAATTTCTTTTTTAGTGCAGACAATGCCGCATTGCACTATATTGGTGCATCAGATGAATCTGCCAGAAAATTTCTTTCACCCCCATAATGAAGATATCATTGAATTCGATAAAGTTCTTTTTTTGTGTGTTATAGGTTCCAAAAACGCAACGGTCCGAAGCCTTCGGAGGCACGTCGAGTGCACTGCCGATCACTCCGCAGAAAAAGCTAAGACATTGGAAGGGATTTTCCGGCCATGGTCATGGTGGGAAACTTGAAGAGGGGGATACTTATATTTACCCGTCTGGGCGAACTAAATTGCATTTCGCCGGTGTCGGTGGTCCCGTCAGCGGCGCCAGCCTACTTCTTGTAATTTTTCCGCCGGAACAGATCGATCTTCCGCGAGACCAGTCGGTCCAGAAAGAGAAAACCGTCGAGATGATCCATTTCATGCTGGATGGCTCGAGCCTCGAAGCCTTCGCACTCATAACTCCGCTCTCGTCCCGAGGCATCCTGCGCCTGCACTTGTATGCGTTCGGCGCGGATGACGTTGCCGGTAAAGTCCGGCACCGACATGCAGCCTTCCCGGCCCACCGCCATGCCCTCCCACGCCGCCAGCTCGGGATTGATCAGCACCATGAGCCCGTGGCAGTTTTCCCCCAGTTTGGGACGCACGTCGACGATCACGATACGCTGTGGGCGGTCCACCTGCGGCGCCGCAATACCCACCCCCCCCGGACTGGCATACATGGTCTCCGTCAGATCGTCGATAAAATGGTGCAGCGCACCGTCAAATACGCTGACCGACTCGGCTTTGCGCTGCAGCCTGGGGTCCGGATAGGTCAGAATGGAAAGCACCGCCATCAGAACACCGCCGCCTCGATGGGATGTACACCGATTTCCACCCCTTCTTTCTCCCGCAACGGCACCACGGCCTTGCGGACACTCTCCACGCCCTCTGGCGCATAGCCCTGAATGACCATCACATAGAGTGGCCGCTCGGCGCTGCCGGAACTCTCGCTTTCCAGATCGATCACATTGAAACCGATGGCCGCCAAGGCCCCGGTGACGCCCGCGACAATGCCCGGATGATCGGCCCCGTAGACGGTGACCCGGGTGTTCGGCATGTCTGCGGTCAGCGCCACGCTGGAGAGGGGGTCCAGATGCACCCGCAGATTGAGGCGCTTGATGGCCGGGTCCAGCGCCATTTCCACGGAACCCAGATCACGCGGATAATCGATGACCTGCATAATGGTGAAGTAACCACCGAGACGCATCATCGAGGCATCACCGATGGAGCAGTCTGCGGTGAACAGGGCTTGGGTGACGGCGGCGACGATACCGGGGCGATCTTCGCCGATGACGGTGAGAAGAGCTTGACTCATCCTAAGACTCCTATGGCGAGGGCTTTCGCCTGTACGAGATAACGAAAACAGTATTCCAGCAATTCGAGATGATGCCTGGCCGCCAGGAAATCCGGGCCCCAGGCCGTCACCCCGTGCTGATGAATCAGCGCACCGGGAATGCGAGGCAGCGCCTGGGCAAAAGCCCTGTCCATATCTTCGGCAATCCGGGCGACGTTCACATGATTGGCGAAGACCGATAAGTCCACCTGCGGCTCGGCATCGGGCACGCCCAGGCCTTTGAGCATTTCCAGAGTTGGCAGGCGCAACCGGCCCTGCTGCGCAAAGTGCCCGCAGAGATTGGCCTCGACCGAGTGGACGTGGAAAATGACCCGGGCGTCAGGCACATGCCGGTAGACCACTTCATGGATGGCGACCTCGGCAGAGGGTTTACGTCCCGGCGGGGCCTGCACAACCTGACCCCGCAGATTCACCAGGACAAAATCCCCGGTACCCAACTGATCCTTGGGGCGGCCGCTGGCGGTAATCCAGAAAGTGTCCGCATCGCGGCGTGCCGACAGGTTGCCCGCGGTGCCCAGCATCCAGCCGCGCGCATAAAAATCGCGGGCCGCCGCCGCAAGATGGGGGCGCGGATCATGGTGCATGGGCAGACTCCCGCCACCAACCACGTTGCGCGAGGGCGGCGCTCACATCCCGGAAATCGTCGAAGGGCAGGAAGGGCCTCCCCTCCGCCCGCAGATATTCCGCAAGACGGTCCCGTGCACAGACCAGGGGACACTGCCGGGCCACCCGCAAATCGGTGATGGAGTCCCCAATGCAGACGGCATCCTCGGGTTGATAGTGCGCGATCACGGCGGCCTTGGCCACCAGTTCATGGTCATCCTGCCAGGGCGAGAACACCCGCAGGTATTCGCCGGTGATATCCGCCTCAAGACCATGGATGGCGTAAATTTCCTGACGATAAGGGGCGAGGACGATCTCGGCCATGCGCGTGAAGCCGCCGGTGACGACAATAAAGGGGATATCGGCCTTTTTGGCCTGGGCCAGCAACCCGGCCAGCCCCGGACGCAACGCCATGTCTTGTACAAAATCCTCCAACTCCGGCCAGCGCCGCGCGGGGATGGTGCCGAGTACCTGGGGCAGGCCGTCGCGCAGGGTCAGACGCTGCGCATAGATTTCCGGCAGCACCCGGGCGGCGGCCTCCGGCGCAAAATGGCGCATCAGGGCCACGAAGACTTCGGCCTCGGTGATGGTACCGTCGAAGTCACAAAAAATGGCCCGTTGCATCAGCCCTGCCCCCATTTTTCCACTGCCGCCCGCAGGGGTCCGGCGGGCAAATCTTCCAAAGCGCACGACGCCGCATGCTGCCAGCGCTCGATGGCTTCGTGAAAAGCCAGCACCCCACTCGCGGGACCCTGGGGATGGTCCATGATCCCGGTCCCCGCATTGAGGATGACCTCGGTTCCATAGTCATCGAGGATGCGCCCCACCATGCCGGGATGCACGCCCGCCGAAGGCACCGGCGCCACGCCCCGCGCCCGCAGCGCGGTGACGATGGACCATTCGTCCGCCGCGGCGAAAGGCAGGCTGCCATAATGGGCCGGATAGAGCACCGCATCCGCGCCACCATAGGCCATCAACGTCCCCAGCAAGGCCCCATAGGCAAAACCGTAATCCGGCGCGCCACACCAGGCGCCCGCCAGGGAGGGATGGGTGAAGATCGGCACATCGATGTCGGGATCGGCGGCCAGTGCCTCCAGTACCGGAAAACCATATGCCAGCACATTCAGGAGCAGCGCATTAGCGCCGGCGGCCACCAGTTGCAGCGCCAGCGTCTGCACCTGCTGGGCATTCCCCGAGAGATTCACCGCATAGAGCAAATCACGACCCGTCTGATCACGCCGCGCCTCGATCACCGGCGCGCAGGCCTCCCAGCGCGCCAGGGTCGCCGCCATCGGCAGGTCCGGGAGGATTTCGTCATCCTTGATGACATCCAGCCCGGCAACGGCAACCTCCGCCAGAATCGCGGCATGGTCCGCCGCCGTCAGACCCAGCGCCGGCTTGAAGATAGCCATAACCAAGGGCCGTTCCTGCACCCCCAGTCGTTCGCGGATGCCATCCAGCCCGAAGCGCGGCGCCTGTCCGAAGCGCTCCGGCAGACGGATCGCCGTCACCTTGGCGGGACCTGCCAGAGAGTATTTGCCGAAAATCATCGTGAGCAGGCTGCCGAGACGACCATCCACATTGGCGGCGGGGAAGCGCACCGTGGCCTGATGCCGCCCAGCCGCCAGTTCGGCAATGGCGATCACCTCCCCCAGATGGCCGCGCAACTGCGCCTCCCGGTGCTGAAAGCGTGCATCCCAGCTCCCTGCAGTCTGGCCGATGGCAATGGCCTGCGCCTGCCGCCGGGCGTCTACCCCGGCGGGAAACTGGTAATCGACCTCGATAAAAGCCGTCATGGGTTGGGGAAATGCTGAAGGGCGCGATCCGTATAATGCGGTGTCCAGCCGCCGCGCGCACTGAAGTAGCGCACCGCCTTGATCCGCTGCGCATCGTTCAGGCGGAACCAGTGTTCCACGTCCGCCGGGATGTGGATATAGTCCCCCGCCTGCACGGTCAATTCGACCTGTGCACCGTCTTCCAGAACGAAGCCAAAAACACCTTCTCCGTCCACGATATAGCGCACCTCTTCATCATCGTGGGTATGCACACGATGGAAGCGGGCGTTGAGCTCCGGCAACTGCGGATGCCCTGGGTACAGCACGACCAGATCCCGCTCCTGATAGCCCTTTTCCCGCTGCAAACGCTGAAAGACATCATCCAGGGCCGCCAGCAACGCCACTTGGGCCTCCGCAGCCAGTTGTGGCTGGGCCAGCAGCGCCGCGGAGCCCGCCCCGGTCAGCGGAATCGTCTGCAAAGTAACACCCAGGGGCGCCAGGGTGGCGGCAATCTGCGCCGCGTCCGCGACCCGCTGCGCCGATTCTGCATATTGCAAAGTCGCCATGCTAACCGTCCTCCTTCCAAATCAGAGAAACCATACGCCCGGTAACGCCGTCGCGCCGATAGGAAAAGTAACGCGCGGGGTCAGCCACCGTACACAGATTACCGCCAAAAATGGCCTGCACGCCGGCCCGCTGCAAGCGCTGCCGCGCGAGTGCATAAATATTCGCGAACCAGCGATCCCCCCGTCCGGGGCGGAAGGCTTCCGCCGTCCCGGCATCCTCCGCCAGGAAAGCCGCCCGCAGCTCCGGCCCGACCTCGAAATGCGCAGGCCCGATGGCGGGTCCCAAGTATATCAGAATATCCTCCGGCGCCACCTGCATGGCCGCCACACCGCGCTCCAGGATGCCCGCCAGCAGGCCGCGCCAGCCGGCGTGAAACACACCGATATGGCGACCGCCCCCGCCGCAAGCCAGCACCGGCAGGCAATCCGCGGTGAGCACCGCCAACACCACGCCCGGTATAACAGTGACCGCACCATCCGCTTCCAAAGAGTCCGCTGGCGCGGCCGTCAAGGTGACGACCCCCGTGCCATGCTCCTGCCGCAACCAACGGGGCTCCCCAGGCAATTCCAGCATGTCCCGTAGCCGTTCCCGATTTCGTGCCACCGCCTCCGGCGCATCGCCCACATGGTCGCCGAGATTGAGTGATGCATAGGCGCCCTGACTGACACCGCCGCTGCGCACCGTGATGGCACTGCGTACCCCGTAGGGCACGGGCCAGTCCGGCACCCAATAACCCGCCTCTTCAGTCGCCATCACGCGCATCGCGCAGCAGAGTCAGCAATTCGGTCATATCGTCAGGCAGCGGGCTTTCCCAGGTCATCCATTCCCCGCTTGCCGGATGGTAGAGACGCAAACGCCAGGCATGCAAAGCCTGGCGGCGGAATTGTCGCCAGTGGGCCAGCGCGACCTCATCCAGCCCCTGCGGCACCATCATCCGCCCGCCATAGATCGGATCACCCACCAGCGGGTGGCCGAGGTGCGTCATATGCACGCGAATCTGATGGGTACGCCCCGTCGCCAAGCGCAGGCGCAGGTAGCTGTGACGGGGAAAGCGCTCCACCAGTCGATATTCGGTCTGCGCCGGTCGACCATCATCGCGCACGGTCATCCGCAGGCGGTCGTGGGCATGGCGGCCGATGGGCGCGTCTACCCGACCACCACCGGTCATCGCCCCCATCACCAGCGCGAGATATTCGCGGTGCATGGTATGGTCACCGAGCTGGTCGATCAGCGACTGTCGCGCCATCTCGGTTTTCGCCACTACCAGCAGGCCGGTAGTGTCCTTGTCCAGCCGATGGACAATGCCGCCGCGGGGCAGGTAGGCATTATCCGGTACATGGGCCAGCACGCCATTGACCAGCGTGCCGTCGGCATGACCGGCGCCGGGGTGGGTAAGCTGTCCTGCCGGCTTGTGCACAACGAGGATATCCGCGTCTTCATGCAGAATATGTAGCGGCAGACCCTGGGGCAGCCAAGTGCTGGGCTCGATCTCCGGCCAGTTGATTTCTACCTGTTCACCACCGCGAATCCGTGCACTGGGCTTTTCGACCACACCATCCACCAGAATCCGGCCATCTCGCAGCAAGGCCTGGATACGACTGCGGCTGGTTTCCGGCAGCAACTGGCTCAACACCGCGTCGAGACGTTCGCCGGCCTGCTCCTCTGGCAAAATCATGGGAATACCCGTACTATCGTCGCTCATGGTTCGCCACTATAGACTATTGTCCTTCATGAGCAAACGCATACTCATTACCTTGTGTTGTACCGTCCTGATCGCTGGATGTGCCAGTAGCCCGGAGAAACCAGACAACGCCGCCGAGCGCCACGAATCTGCCGAGACGCTGTTCCAACCCGCCCAAAAGGCCATGGAGCGCGGAGACTACACTTCCGCCATTAAGCGCTACGAAGATCTGGAAACCCGCTACCCCTATGGCCCCTACGCCGAACAAGCGCAACTCAATACGGCATACAGTTATTACCAGCGCGGGGATTCCAAGGCGGCGGTGGCGGCAGCCGAACGTTTCATCAAACTGCATCCGGCCAACCCTTATGTGGATTACGCTTGGTACCTGAAGGGCATCGCCTATTATCAGGCTATTCAGGGCGCCGAATGGAACCCCAAGCCCGCCGAGGAAGCATTCAGTGCCCTGGATACCTTGGCTAAACGCTGGCCAAGCAGTGCCTATGCCACCGATGCCCGCCTGCGCATGGCCAGGATCATTGACATTCTCGGTCAAAGCAATCTGGATATCTGCAAGTTCTACTATGTGCGTCACGCTTACATCGCTGCGGCGAACCGCTGCAGCATGGTGATTACCCGCTACCAGTTGAGTCCGGCGCGGGAAGAGGCGCTCTACTATCTGGCGCGTTCCTATCAGCACCTGAATTTGCACCAACTGGCGCAGACCACCACCTCTGTACTCGCCTACAACTATCCGAAGAGCAAGTATCTTTCCGAGCTCGGCAGCGGCGCGAAAAGCGAATAATTTATCTGGGGGCGATTGCCGCCCCCGTCTTGGTCAGACGGCCTCTTCGCCCTCTTCTCCGGTACGGATGCGGATCACCCGTTCCACCGAACTGACGAAAATCTTGCCATCACCAATCTTGCCGGTCCGCGCCGCCGCTTCAATGGCTTCGATGGCACGATCCGTCATGTCGTCACTGACCACCACCTCCAGCTTGAGCTTGGGCAAGAAATCCACCACATATTCGGCGCCACGATAGAGCTCCGTGTGCCCCTTCTGGCGGCCAAAGCCCTTGACCTCGGTCACCGTCATACCGGCCAGCCCCAGCTCCTGAAGGGCCTCGCGCACATCATCCAGTTTGAAAGGCTTGATGATCGCTTCAATTTTTTTCATGGTAAAGCTCCTCGTGATCACTACACGGCTTCCCAGGGATGGTAGCCATTGGTAATAGGATAACGCCGATCCTTGCCAAATGCGCGGGCGCTGATGCGCACGCCCGGCGCGGCCTGGCGCCGTTTATACTCGGCACGATCAACAAGCCTTAGCACCCGCGTCACCGTTTCCACCGAAAAACCAGCGGCAATGAGTTCCGCAGCACTACGGTCTTCTTCCACATAGGCGGCGATGATGGCATCCAACACTTCATAGGAAGGCAAACTGTCCTGATCACGCTGATCCGGTGCCAGCTCCGCCGAGGGTGGTCGGGTCAGCACCCGCTCCGGGATCACCGAACCCAGGCTATTGCGGTAACGGGCGAGGCGATAGACCAGGGTCTTCGGGCAGTCCTTGATCACCGCGAAACCTCCGGCCATGTCGCCATACAGAGTCGCGTAACCGACGGCAATCTCGCTCTTGTTGCCCGTGGTCAGCAGCAGGTGGCCAAACTTATTGGAATAGGCCATGAGCAACGCGGCGCGAATGCGTGCCTGCAGATTCTCTTCCGTGGTGTCGGTGGCACGCCCGGCAAATAGCGGCGCCAATGTCTCCAGATAGCTATTGAACGGCCCCTCGATGGAAATAGTGTCGGTGCGCACCCCGAGGCTCCGGGCCTCGGCCTCGGCGTCAATAATACTCATCTCCGCCGTATAGCGGGAGGGCATGATCAGGGCATGGACCCGTTTCGCGCCGAGCGCGTCCACTGCTATCGCCAGGGTCAGCGCCGAGTCCACCCCGCCGGACAGACCCAGCACCACACCAGGAAAGCCATTTTTTTCCGCATAATCATGTACGCCCAGGCGCAGTACGTCGTAGACTTCGGCGGTCTCCGCAGGCAACGGTCGCAGTGGCCCGGCAGCCTGTAAACGGATATCGGCATGATCCTCGTTGATATCCAGCAGCGCCAGCACCTCTTCACACTGGGGTGCGCGTAGCGCCAACAGCCCGTGCTGATCTACCGCAAAGGACTGGCCATCGAAGACCAGTTCATCCTGCCCGCCCACCAGGTTCACATAAACGACGGGCAGATGACACTGGGCGGCCAGGGCACCCACCTGATCTTCCCGGGCACGCTGTTTGTTCAGGTGATAAGGCGACGCGTTCAGCACCAGCAGCAGTTCTGCGCCTTGGGCCTGAGCGGCTTGCGCCACTCCCGGCCCGCACCAGACATCCTCACAAATGGCCACCCCGCACTGCAGTCCGGCACAGGCAAACACCAGCGATTGCGCCCCCGGCGTGAAGTAGCGCACTTCATCGAATACCGCATAGTTCGGCAGACAATGCTTGTGATAAACCGCCTCGACCCGCCCCCCGCGCAGCAGACTGGCGCTGTTGTAAAGGCGCTCCTGCTCACGCTGCGGGTGCCCTACCAGCATGGCCAGAGGCGCTTCTGTCGCGAGACGCTGCAAGGCAGCATCGCAGACCTGCAGAAAGTCGGCACGCAAGAGCAGGTCTTCCGGGGGATAACCACTGAGAGCCAACTCCGGCGTCACCAGCAGGTCGGCCCCTGCCGCCTGTGCCTCTACAGCGGCGACCAGCAAACGATCGGCGTTGCCCGCCACATCGCCGACCCGGCAGTTGACTTGCGCCAGGGCGATGCGCATCAGCGCCCCAGTACCTCGGCCGCCCGGGTACCCAAATCGGCGGGGGAATGCACACAATGGACACCCGCCGCTTCCAGTACCGCATATTTGGCCGCCGCCGTTCCGGCACCACCATCGATAATAGCCCCTGCGTGGCCCATGCGCTTGCCCTTGGGCGCCGTGGAGCCAGCAATGAAAGCCACCACCGGTTTATGGACATGCGCCTGGATAAAGGCCGCCGCATCTTCCTCCATGCGTCCGCCGATCTCACCCACCATGACAATCACCTCGGTCTGCGGGTCCGCCTCAAAAAGCTGCAAGACCTCAATAAAATTCATGCCGATCAGCGGATCGCCGCCAATACCCACGCAGGTACTCTGCCCCAGGCCCAGACGGGTGGTCTGCTCCACCGCTTCATAGGTGAGGGTGCCGGAACGGGAGACAATGCCTACCCGTCCGGTCTGATGAATGGCACCGGGCATGATCCCGATCTTGGACTGTCCCGGCGTGATGATCCCCGGACAGTTCGGGCCGATGAGTCGCGCCGGGGCGTCCGCCAGATAATGCTTCACCATCAGCATGTCATGCACCGGAATGCCTTCGGTGATGCAGACAATGAGTTGAATACCAGCGGCAGCCGCCTCGATGATGGCGTCAGCGGCAAAAGGTGAGGGTACATAGATCACACTGGCCTCGGCCCCGGTGTTCCGGACAGCATCAGCCACCGTATCAAACACGGGCAGATCGAGATGGCGGCTGCCGCCCTTGCCGGGGGTCACGCCACCCACCATACGCGTGCCATAAGCCACGGCCTGTTGCGAGTGAAAAGTCCCTTGTTTGCCGGTAAAGCCCTGGCAAATCACACGGGTGTCGCGGGACAGCAATATGCTCATAGACGCACCAGAATCACGATAAGAAGAACACTGATTATCGCCTCTCCCAGGAGCAGGAGAAGCACATAGGGATTGCGCCGGGGTGCCGGACTGATTCTATCGACCGCCGACCGCAAAGCCGCCAGATCGTGGCGCAGCGCCGCCACGTCGTCGTCCTGCGCCACGGACTTGAGCCGCTCGTCGAGAATCTGATCGAGCAGCACCGCCATCTCCGCCATCGCCTCTGCACTTTTCTGATCCGCGCCACGCTTCACATAGGCATCGGCGAGACGCGAAATCAGCGGGCCGGAGTTACGCAGCACCGGCCACAGACGTTGCAACCAAAAGATGTTGATGGACATGTCAGCCCTGCGCCGCCGCCACGGCCTTCATGGCTGCGTCGGTGAGGCCATCGGCGGTGATCAGGGAAAGCCCGCTCTCCCGCAGCAATGCCATGCCCTCCTCCTTCCGGGTGCCCTCCAGACGCACCACCACCGGCAAGTGAAGACCCACCTCCGCCGCCGCCTGGATGATGCCCTCCGCCAGCAGATCACAGCGGGTGATCCCACCGAAGATATTGACCAGTATGGCCTTCACCCGGTTGTCCGAAAGAATGAGCTTGAAGGCCTGGGTAACCTTGTCCGCGGCCGCGCCACCGCCCACATCCAGAAAATTGGCGGGCTCACCGCCGTGCAGCTTGATCAGGTCCATGGTCGCCATGGCCAGACCGGCACCGTTGACCATGCAGCCGATATTACCTTCCAGGGAGATGTAATTCAGTCCGAACTGCCGCGCCGTAATCTCCCGCCCGTCCTGCTGGGTAGAGTCAAAGAGTTCATCAGACTCAGGGTGGCGGTACAGGGCGTTGTCGTCCATCACCACCTTGGCATCCAGGGCCAGCAGCTTGCCTTCGGCGGTGATGGCGAGGGGATTGATTTCCACCATCAGGGCGTCGAGCCGTTGCGCCAGGCGATACATGCCCTGCATGATGCGCGTGAGTTGCTGCACCTGGCTGGCGTCCAGTCCGAACTGGAAACCGAGCTGGCGCGCTTGGAAAGGCAAAAAACCGGTGCTGGGCTCGACCACGACCCGATGCAGGGCCTCCGGCCGGGAGGCCGCCAGTTCCTCGATGTCCATACCGCCTTCCTGAGTCGCCAGAAAGGTGATCCGCGCCTGCCCCCGATCCACCATCAAGGCCAGATAAAGCTCGCGGGCGATGCGACTGGGCTCCTCGATAAGCAAAGCCGCTACGTGCTGCCCCTGCGGACCGGTCTGCGCCGTGACCAGCGGTTTACCCAGCAACTCCTGCGCCGCCTTTTCCACCTGGGCAATGCTTTCCACCATCCGCACGCCACCGGCCTTGCCGCGTCCACCGGCGTGCACCTGTGCTTTGACGACCCAGGCCGGACCACCCAGTTCACGGGCCTGATTCACTGCCTCCCGCACCGAGAAGGCGGGAATGGCTCGGGGCACCGGCACCCCTTCTTCGGCGAGCAGGCGCTTGGCCTGATACTCATGCAAATTCATGAAATTTCCTCACAAACGACGCACCAGCGCCGCACTAAACTCCGCCGTACTCAAGGCAGGAACGTCACCACGCAACGCCGCCAGATCACCGGTCACTTCGCCGCTGGCGATAGCCGCGTTCATGGCCGCCACGATGCGCGTCGCCGCCTCGCCCCAACCCAGATGCTCCAGCATCATCACCGCCGACAAAATCAGCGAACTGGGATTGGCCTTGCCTTGCCCGGCGATATCCGGCGCCGTACCGTGGGTGGCCTCAAAAATCGCATGGGTATCGGAGAGATTCGCCCCCGGCGCCATGCCGATGCCGCCCACTTCCGCCGCCAGCGCATCGGAAATATAGTCGCCGTTGAGGTTCAGCGTGGCCACCACCGAATAATCTTCCGGCCGCAACAAAATCTGCTGCAGGAAGTTGTCGGCAATGACATCCTTGATAATCAGTTTGCCATCGGCGATGGCCTGCTGCTCGACCGCCTGCGCCGCCGCCTTGCCCTCCGCCCGGCTAATAGCCGCTTTCTGCCGCCAGGTGAAAACCCGTCCGGCGAACTCCCGCTCGGCCAAGGCATAGCCCCAGTCGCGGAAACCGCCCTCGGTGAACTTCATGATATTGCCCTTATGCACCAGACTCACCGAAGGCTTGCCATGCTCCAGCGCATACTGGATGGCGCGGCGCACCAGACGCTCCGAGCCCTCCACCGACACCGGCTTGATGCCGATCGCCGAACTGGCCGGGAAGCGGATTTTGCTGACCCCCATCTCTTCCTGCAAAAAGCGGATGATTTTTTCCGCTTCCGGACTGCCCGCCGGCCACTCGATACCCGCGTAAATGTCCTCGGCGTTTTCCCGGAAGATGACCATATCGACCTTTTCCGGATGGCACATGGGGCTGGGCGTACCCGCAAAATAACGTACCGGCCGCAAGCAGACGTAGAGGTCCAGATCCTGGCGCAGTGCCACATTGAGGCTGCGGATTCCGCCACCCACCGGGGTTTCCAACGGCCCCTTGATGGCGACCTTATACGCGCGAATAGCGGCCATGGTTTCTTCGGGAAGATACTGCCCCGCACCGTAGAGCGTCACCGCCTTCTGCCCGGCAAAAAGCTTCATCCAGGCAATCCGCCGCTGACCGCCATAAGCGGCCTGCACCGCGGCATCCACCACCGCACGCATGGCCGGCGTGACATCACAACCGATCCCATCCCCCTCGATGAAGGGAATAATGGGCTGATCTGGCACCCGCAGCATTCCATCCACCTGCGTGATGGGCTTCCCCTGGGCCGGAACCTGAATATGCGCCATGGTCACGATACTTTCTCCAGTTGCTCACTGGCCCAGGACAAGGCGCCGCCCTTCAGAATCAACTCCAGATCACGGGTACTTGCCAACTGCGGCATAACCGGAATATCCAGCCCTTGGGTTTCATCGCGCAGCGTCAGCGCCTGGCCCAGCGCCAGCCCCCTGATATCCAGACTGAGCTGATCCCCCGCCTGCACCCTGGCATAATCCGCCGCGTCCACGAAGGTCAGGGGCAGGATGCCGAAGTTGATGAGATTGGCCAGGTGAATACGCGCAAACGACTTGACCAGCACCGCACGCACGCCGAGATAGCGGGGCGCCAGTGCCGCATGTTCACGGCTGGAACCCTGCCCGTAATTGTGACCCGCCACGATAAAGCCGCCCCCGGCCGCCTTGGCGCGGGCCGGGAAGGTCTCATCCACCATGTGGAAGACAAACTCCGAAATGGCCGGCAGATTGGAGCGCAGCGGCAGCACCTTGGCTCCGGCCGGCATGATGTGGTCGGTGGTGATGTCGTCTTCCAGCCGAATCAGCACCTCGCCCTGCAGGCTTGCCGGAGCGGCCTGGCCGGTGGGGAGTTTGGCGATGTTGGGGCCACGGATGATGTCCACCGGACTGCCTTCGGCGGCAGGGGCGAGCACCATACGGTCATCGACCAGAAAGCGCTCCGGCACCGGCACATGAATGGGCGCCAGCCCCAGATCGCGGGGATCGGTGATCACCCCGGTCAGGGCACAGGCGGCGCAGGTTTCCGGGCTCGCCAGATACACCGCCGCATTTTTAGTACCGGAACGTCCATAGAAATTGCGGTTGAAGGAACGCACCGAGACGCCTTCCGTGGGCGGCGCGAAGCCCATGCCGATGCAGGGTCCGCAGGCCGATTCCAGAATGCGCGACCCGGCCCCGATGAAGTCCAGCAGGCCGCCATCCCTGGTCACCATTTCCATCACCTGCCGCGACCCTGGTGACACCCCTAGGCTGACGCCGTCAGCGACGACCTTGCCCTTGAGCATGCTCGCCACGGTCATCAAATCCGTATAGGACGAGTTGGTGCACGATCCGATGGCCACCTGCGCCACGGGCGTGCCCGCCACCTCGCGCACTTTCTGGACGTTGTCCGGGCTGTGCGGACAGGCGATGAGGGGCTCCAACTGGTCGAGATCGATTTCCAGCACCTCGTCATAGCCGGCATCCGCATCCGCCACCCACTCCGACCAGGAGGCATCGCGCCCCTGCGCCGCCAGGTAACGGCGGGTCACCGCGTCGCTGGGGAACACGCTGGTGGTGGCGCCCAATTCGGCACCCATGTTGGTGATGGTCGCCCGCTCCGGCACGCTGAGGTGGGCGACGCCCGGCCCGAAATACTCAAAGACTTTGCCGACGCCGCCCTTCACCGTCTTGTGGCGCAGCACTTCGAGGATAATGTCCTTGGCGCTGACGAAAGGCTGCAAGCGGCCGGTCAGCTTGACCCCGACCACCTGCGGCATATTGAGGTTGAAAGGCAAGCCGCCCATGGCCAGGGCAATGTCGAGACCGCCCGCACCAATGGCCAGCATGCCCGCTCCGCCGGAAGTCGGCGTGTGGGAATCGGAGCCCAGCAGGGTGCCGCCCGGTCTGGAAAATCGTTCCAGGTGCACTTGATGGCAGATGCCGTTGCCGGGACGCGAGAAATGCACGCCGTACTTCGCGGCAAAGCTTTGCAGAAAACGGTGGTCGTCGGCGTTCTCAAAGCCCGACTGGAGCATGTTGTGGTCCACATAGGACACCGACAGCTCCGTGCGCACACGCGGCAGGCCGAGGGCCTCAAATTGCAGATAGGCCATGGTCCCCGTGGCGTCCTGGGTCAGGGTCTGGTCGATACGGACAGCGATAGGGCTCCCCGCTTCCAGCGTGCCACTGACCAAATGGGCGGCAAGTATTTTCTGGGTGACATTCATAGCCATGAACTGCTCTCCTGATCTGCGGAAATCGGTCGGGAACAACGGGTGCCTCCATCATCGCAAAAGCACCGCCCCGCGCCAAGTATCAGCAGACTCTGTGTGGTCAAAAGGGGCTAGATCCAGGCGGCCGCCCGCCGCAGACGCGCCAACGTCTCTTCCTTACCCAATAAAGCCAGAGTCGCATCAATGGGTGGTGACACCGCCCGCCCGGCCACCGCCACCCGCAGGGGTTGCGCGACCTTGCCCATCTTGCCGTCGGCATGGGTCACCGCCAGTTCCTGTATCACGCTGTGAATCGCCGCCGCCTCCCAGTTCGGCAACGCGCCGAGCGCCTGGGTCATGGTCGCCAGCAAGGCGCCCTGTCCGTATAGATGTTTCTCCACATCTTTGGGTTCACCGGCCACCGGCGCCACATAAAACATCTCCGCCGCCGCCGCCATCTCCACCAGGGTCTTGGACCGCTCCTGCAACAGCGCCACCACCGCCGGAAGCTCCGGCCCGGCCGCCAGCAAAGACGCGGTTACGCCCACGGCGTTGAGGTAAGGCAGCAGATGCTGCGCCAGCCCCTCCGGCGTCAGTCGCTGCATATGCTGGGCATTGATCCACAATAGCTTTTCCGGGTTGAAGGCCGATGCCGCCTTGTTCACCGCATCGATGCGGAAAAATTCCACCATTTCCTCGCGGGTGAAGACTTCCTGATCGCCATGGGACCAGCCCAGCCGCACCAGAAAATTGAGCAGCGCGTCGGGCAAAAAGCCTTGCTCGCGGTATTCCAGCACGCTCACCGCGCCGTGACGCTTGGACAGCTTTTGCTTGTCTGGCCCGAGAATCATCGGCACATGGGCGTAAGCGGGTACCTGGGCGCCGAGCGCCTGCAGAATCTGCATCTGCCGCGGCGTATTATTGAGATGATCGTCGCCACGGATCACATGGGTGATCCCCATATCCCAGTCATCCACCACCACGCAAAAGTTGTAGGTTGGCGTCCCGTCGGAGCGCGCGATAATCAGATCATCCATTTCACTGTTCTGAAAGCGCACCGCACCGTGAATCAGGTCTTCCACCACGGTCTCACCGCTGTCCGGGCTCAGAAAGCGGATCACCGGCGCAACCCCTTCACGCGCTGCCGTGCGCTGCCGGCAACGTCCGTCATAGCGCGGTTTCTCGCCGCGCCCGCGCTGATCTTCACGCATCGCTTCCACTTCTTCACGACTGCAATAGCAATGATAGGCCGTCCCTGCCGCCAGCATCTGCGCCAGCACTTCCCGGTAGCGGTCCATGCGCCGCATCTGATAGAACGGGCCCTCGTCCCAGTCCAGCCCCAGCCAGGCCATCCCCTCCAGAATGGCGGCCGTCGCTTCCGGCGTCGAGCGCTCCACATCCGTATCCTCGATACGCAAAACGAAGTGCCCCCCCTGCTGACGAGCATGCAGCCAGGAGTAAAGCGCAGTGCGCACACCACCAATATGCAGATAACCGGTGGGACTAGGGGCGAAACGGGTACGGACGGACATGATGCGCAACCTGAGACTGGCGAAAACAGGATAATAACAGCCTCTTTGACCGGCCGGTATCCTGCGCGCCGCCGACTTTCGCCGCGAATCAGGCCCCGCGCAGACCGTCAAACAGCGTTTGACTCAGGACGTTCCTTTTGCTTACTATCCGGTAACGGGTGGCAAGCATCATGCCAACTCCATGTTTATTATCATATCCTTTTACGAAGAGTGACATCTGCGGGACGCCCATGGTGGATCGAACCCGCCCAGGAAGGAGTAACATGAAAAAGCGACTCATCGCTGTCGCCACGCTGGTGGCGCTGGGGGGCATTCCTATGGTCTGGGCGGAGAGCCAGACCATAGGCCTGCAACAAAGCGATCTTCAGAGCGGTGTGGCAAAAGCCTTGGGCACCACCGGGCAGACTGCGGAACTGCAAGGCAGCGGATCAGTCACTGGACAAAGTGGTAACGCTTCCGGCCTGTCGGCCACCCTGCAGCAATTTGAAGCATCAGGCGCCTTTGGTAACCAAACGGAGCCCGGTAATGTCTGGGTACACATTGATGACGGTCTGCGACTGAGCGACGTCTCCCGAGTAGAAGTCGACAAATGGCGCACGTGGTTCCTGCAACATCAAGGCAAACTGGAACAAATTCTTAGCAACTCCCGTCCTTTCCTTTTTTATGTAGTGTCAGTAGTTGCACAGCGCGGCCTACCCATGGAGCTGGCGCTGCTACCCGCTATCGAAAGCGGTTATAACCCCAAGGCCTATTCTCCGGCAGCCGCAGCGGGTCTTTGGCAATTCGTGCCCGGCACTGCACGCAGTTTTGGTCTGCAAAACACCCGCTATGGTGATCCCCGGCTGAGTCTCACCGCCTCCACCAACGCGGCCCTCGATTATCTGTCTTACCTCTATAACTATTTCGGCGGCAACTGGCTCCTTGCCATCGCGTCCTATAATGCCGGGCAAGGCACTGTCTCCTCTGCCATCCAGCAAAATGTCGCGGCGGGCAAGCCCACAGATTTCTGGGATCTCAACCTCCCGGAGCAGACGGAAAACTACGTTGCCGAGTTGCTCGCCCTGGCGCAAGTCATCAAAAATGCCAAGGCCTACCATATTTCCCTGCCCGCCATTCCCAATGCGGCACATATTGCGGTAGTGACCACCCCAAAATCCGTGGCACTGAACGTAGCAGCAAATCTGATGAATATGCCGGTCAGCGAATTACAGCACCTCAATACCGGGCTGAGCTACGGGATTGCGCCGGCTGATTACAAGCTCGTGGTTCCCAAAGACAAGGCTGGAGCACTGAAAACAGCGCTTTTGACCATGCCTCAGGAACCAGCCGCACGACCCGTAGCCGCGCCTATAGCAGCAGCACCACGCAGTCATATCACCATCCGCCGCGGTGAGACACTCTGGCATCTGGCGCAACGGGCAGGGGTCAGCATCACCAATCTCAAACGCTGGAATCACCTCCGTTCCGCGCGCGACCTGCAAGTCGGACAACACCTGGTGGTCTATGGCGCCGGCGGGCTGCGCAATGCGGTGTATGCTCAAAACAGCCAGCAACTCACGGTGCGTTCCGGCAATACGCTCTCCCAACTCGCGCAGCGGGCTGGCGTCAGCGTTCGCGACCTCATGCGCTGGAACCATATCCGTTCCGCGCGCGACCTGCAGGTTGGCGAGACACTCACGGTACATGGCGGTACTGCTGCACCAGTTTATACCGCCGCGCGCGGTCACCAGCGCCTTACCGTCCGGCCCGGCGAAAATCTTTGGCAAATCGCCCAGCGCGCTGGGGTCGGCGTCGCCGTACTGGCCCGCGCCAATCACCTTACGGAGCGCGCTGTCCTCCATCCCGGACAAGTGCTGAATATCCCGGCACAAACCGTGGTTGCCGCCATCAGCCATCGGCAGGAGCGCGCCGCTACCAGGGCACGGACGACGACTTATGTGGTGCGTCAAGGAGACACGCTCTGGCAGATTGCCCAGCAATTTCATGTTCAGCCCAAATCGCTGATTCAGTGGAATCGCCTAGCCTCGGCCAGCGATATTCAACCGGGCGCACATCTCACCATTTATACGCGCTGATTCTGGCGTAGAGGATTTTCGCAATGGGTTTTATGGAAGGAAAAAAGGCGCTGGTGGTCGGCGTGGCCAATGACCGCTCCATCTGCTGGGGCATCGCTCAGGCCATGCATCGCGAGGGCGCGAAAGTGCTCCTCACCTATCAGGGCGAGCGCACCAAAAGCCGGGTGGAAGAGCTGGCGAGCCAGATCGGTGCACCAGAGCCACTGGAACTGGACCTGATGAACGAAACACAACTGGCTGGCGCCATGCGTGAGATCCAGTCGCTCTGGGGTGGCGTCGATATCGGCATTCACGGCGCCGCTTTCGCGCCCAAAGACGAACTCAGCGGCAGTTATCTGGACGCCACCACCCGCGAGGGCTTCCGCATTGCCCACGAGGTCTCCTCTTACAGCTTCACCGCCATGGCCAAGGCCATGCACCCGCTCATGCAGGGTCGGCAGGGCGCCTTGCTGGCCCTCAGCTACCTCGGTGCCGAGCGCGCCATGGCCAACTACAATGTGATGGGACTCGCCAAGGCCAGCCTTGAAGCCAGCATCCGTTATCTCGCCTACGCGCTGGGACCGGACGGCATCCGCGTCAATGCCATTTCCGCCGGACCTATCCGTACCCTCGCGGCCAGCGGCATCAGCGAGTTCCGCAAGATTCTGGATCACTACGCGGAACATGCGCCCCTGCGCCGCAACGTGACGCAGGACGAGGTTGGCAACACCGCCGCCTTTCTCTGCTCCGACCTCGCCTCCGGCATCACCGGCGAAATCACCTATGTGGACGGCGGTTTCAACACCGTCGGCTTCTGAGGCGCACCGGGCCATCAGGGCGCGCCGCTCACTGCATCGCGCGCCCCACCTCTGCAAGCATCTCCTCAAAACTTTTTGCAAAAGCGGCCAGGCCTTCCACCTGCAACTGCTCCGCCACAGCGCCGTCCATATCTATACCCAGGCTGGCCAGTTGCGCCATGGTCCGCCGTGCCCCCGCCATATCGTCCTCGACCCGTGCCACCAGGCTGCCATGATCGCGGAGCTTGACCAGGGTATCGTCGGGCAGGGTATTGATCGTCTGCGGCCCCATCAGCGGCTCGACATAGAGCAAATCGGAGTAGGCGGGATTTTTGGTGCTGGTACTCGCCCAAAGCAGATACTGGGGCCTTCCACCCGCAGCGCGCAGCGCCCCAAAGTCCTTACCGTGAAAAATGTCCTGGTAAATGGTGTATGCCGATTTCGCCATCGCCACCGCCGCCTGCCCCCGCAACGCCAAGGCCCCTGGCGTGCCAATAGCCTCCAGCTTTTGATCGACCAGCGTATCCACCCGCGACAAGAAGAGGCTGGCGACAGCTTTCACCTTACGCGGATCACCACCACTCGCCACCCACTGCGCCAGACCCTTTTGGTAGGCGGCATATACCGCGCGTACATGCGCCAGCCCAAACATCAGGGTCACGTTGACCGACACACCGCGGCCGATGAGCGTTGCAAAGGCGCGGATACCCGCGGGCGTGGCCGGTACCTTGATCAGCAGGTTCTCCCGCTGTACCAACCCGTGCAACCGTTGCGCCTCGGCCACCGTAGCGGCCTCATCCCGCCCCAGTCGCGGCGACTCCTCCCAACTCACCCAACCGTCGTCACCGGCCGTTTCCACGTGCACCGGATGCAACAAATCGCAGGCCTTGCGCAAATCATCCACCACCAGATCCTCATACAATCGTTCCGCGGAATCTGCAGGCTGGCGCAGATCCTCCTGATAGTAGGGGCTGGAGTGAATCGCCTTCTGAAAAATACTGGGGTTGGAGGTCACCCCGCTGATCCCGTCCTCGTCGATATAACGCCGCAGAATGTCGTCACGGACGAGGGTGCGCGACAGATTATCCAGCCAGATACTTTGCCCCACCTGCTTCCTGAGTGTCCGTAAATCCGTTGCCATACCGATTCTCCTGACGTGATTCCGCCGATATACCCGATACCTATCTGATCTTCAGTTTAGACCAGAGTCGGGCGAGGAGCATCCAGCCGCTGCCTCCGTCCAAGCCTTGTCTCTGCCACATCCGGAGCCTTGGCCTCAGAGCCATGATTCTCCCTCATGTAACAGACGGGTAAACCATCCGGCGGGTTGCACGGCGGCCTTGGCAACAACAGGGATGGTCTGCAGGAGATGGCCGTGCCAGCGAACAAACAGCGTACCAATGGGTTCACCGGCACCAATGGGCGCCTTGAGATCAGTCTGGGGAACAAACTGCGCCTGTAGTTTGGCGCCCTGTTGCTGCTGGGGCACCGACACCACAACGGCGCGGGTGGTCACCCCCTGCACCACTTCCGGGCTCCAGTCCACATGATGGATTTGCACGACCACCTGTCCGGCCGCATACAGCGGGCGATTCTGCCAGCCGCCCCAGCCGTAGTGCAGCAGCGCGCTGGCGTCGCTACCCGCCACGCTGCGCGAGGGGGCACCCAGCACGACGGCTACCAGGGTGCGCCCGTCGCGGATCGCGCTGACGTCCAGATTCCAACTGTTTTTTGCCGCCAGGCCGACGCCCAGGCCATTGATAGCGCCCTGACCGGCGAGCGGGTTGTAATTGTACTGGATGATATGGTTGTAAGTGTAAGAGGCCTTCCCCGCCACCTGTAATACCTGCGGATACGCCTGGATCAAGCGTTCCGAGAGACGGGCAATATCCAGCGCTGTACTGGTCTGGCCCGGCTGGGGCAAGCCGTCGGGGTTGGTAAAGTGGGTGTATTGCAGGCCCATCGCCGCCGCATCGTGATTCATCAGATCGACGAAACCACCGACACTGCCGGCCACTGTTTGAGCGATGGCGATAGCCGCGTCATTCCCGCCATCAATCAACAGACCACTTTCCAGTTGCGCCATGGTCACCGGCAGACGGGGTTGAATAAACAGGCGCGAACCCTGCGCATGCCAGGCCGCATCGGAGACATGCACCTGCTGCTGCGGTTGCACCAGCCCCTGCTTTTCCGCCTGATACATTACGTAGGCCGTCATTAACTTGACCAGCCCGGAGGGGTTGAGGGATTTTTCGGCGTTCTCCGCCATCAGTACCTGACCACTATTCACATCCAGGAGGACCGCGCCCTGTATGCCCGTCAGTTGCGGCGCCGGCATGGGTGGTGGCGGGGGCAAGGTTGGCAATGGCGGTAAATTCGGGGTGGCCGCGTTGGCGCTCCCCCATGCAATCGTAGCCACGAGGGCCAGAACTTTGGGCGATTTCATCGTGTCGAGCGGCTCTTTATCCGGCGAATAATACCCTGTTGGAAATCCACCCGCAGGGAAAAGTTCCCAATCAGCGTGGTCAGCTCCATCAGCCGGGTGTCTCCCGCCCCCACAGCGGGACTAAGCGCTCCGGCGCTGCAAATAGCGCTGCAGCAAAGCGGTAGTCGAGGCATCGTGGGGATGACTGGCCGCGCCCTGCAGTTCCGCCACAATCCGCTGCGCCAACACCTTGCCCAACTCCACGCCCCACTGATCGAAGGAGTCGATGCCCCAGATAATACCCTGGGTAAAGACGCTGTGCTCATAAAGCGCCACCAATGCCCCCAAAGTAGGGGGGTCGAGGCGGTCGCCCAGAAGAACACTGCTGGGCCGATTGCCAGGGAAAACACGGAAAGGCACCTGCGCTTCGGCAACCCCTTCGGCACGCAATTCCTCCGCCGACTTGCCAAAAGCCAGCGCCTCGGCCTGGGCGATGAGGTTAGCCAGCAGCAACTCATGCTGCCCGGCCAAGGGGCTGAGCGGCTGACAAAACCCGATGAAATCGCAGGGAATCAACCGCGTACCCTGATGAATCAATTGATAGAACGAATGCTGCCCATCGGTGCCGGGCTCGCCCCATATAACAGTGCCCGTATCGACGGCAACCGGGCAACCGTCCTCATCCACACGTTTGCCGTTACTTTCCATCTGCAGTTGCTGGAGATAGGCGGGGAAACGCGCCAGATCATGGGCATAGGGCAATATGGCCTGGGTTTGCGCATCCCAAAAGTTGTTATACCAGAGCGCCAGCAGGCCCATGAGCACCGGTAGATTTTGCTCCAGGGGAGCCGTCTGAAAGTGGGTGTCCATGGCATGAAAACCCGCCAGCAAGGCGGTGAAATGCTCAACCCCCACGCCCAGCATGGTGGACAGGCCGATAGCCGAATCCATGGAATACCGACCCCCGACCCAGTCCCAGAAACCGAACATGTGCCCAGTATCCATCCCGAAGGCCTTGACTGCCTCGGCATTGGTAGAGACCGCGACAAAATGCCTGGCCACCGCTGCATCGCCCAAGGCCGAGGTAATCCACTGGCGTGCTTCTTGGGCGTTGGTCATGGTCTCCAGGGTGGTGAAGGTTTTGGAAGAGACGATGAATAAGGTTTCGGCGGGGTCCAGATTCGCCGTAACGTCGGTAAAAGTCGCGCCATCCACATTGGCGACAAAACGCAGTTCCATGCCGGGCTGACGGTGCGCACGCAAAGCCTTCCAAGCCATTTCCGGTCCCAGGTAGGAGCCGCCAATGCCGATATTGACGATCTTGCGAATAGGCTGACCGGTCGCTCCCCGCCAAGTGCCATCGTGGATGGATCGGGTGAAGGCGGCCATGTGTTCCAGCACCCGATGGACTTCCGGCACCACATCCACCCCCGCCGTGCACATGACACTACCTTTGGGCGCGCGCAGGGCCGCATGGAAAGCCGCCCGCCCCTCCGTGTGGTTGATCAGTTTGCCCGCGAACATCGCCGCACGGCGTTCTTCCAGGCGCCGCGCCCGCGCCAGGGCCATCAGCAAACGCAGGGTCTCCAGGTTGATGAGGTGTTTGGAATAATCCAGATAAAGACCACAAGCCTCGGCGGAGAAGTGTCGGGCGCGCTGCGGGTCGTCATGAAAGAGTTGCCGCAAGGTCACCCCCTCCCAACTTTGCCGATGCTGCTGTAAATCCTGCCAGGCAGATGATGTGTTCAGGGGTGCAGACACGGCAAAACTCCTTGCGCAGAGCGGGACGGACGCGGAAAGGTACTGATCCAAGAGTAGGCAAGGCGAGTCCTCGCTGCAAGGGCAAAAGCGGCGCCAGAAAATCATGTGACAAAGCGGTGTAGGCAACGGCTTCGTCACGCGCAAACCCTTCGTACCCTAGACGTTAGCAAAGTCACCCATTTTTGAAAATCAGGCTGAACGGCTTATACTGCCTGTTGCAGATGCTCTGGAACCCTTATTCGCCTTGATTGCTGCCTTTTTGCCTATGGTTTCACGCTATGGCCCATTCTGGTCTGCCGAGTCACCGCCTAATGCACGTATAAACTGGCCGGGAGCTGCCCATGTTCTCCCGAAATAGTGCGGCCGACCGATTTTTTGGGTTGAAAGCATTCGCCATTTTTCTGTTGGCGGTGCTGTTTTTCAGTTGGGGCATCGGCAATACCAGTCTTTGGGATATTGATGAACCCATTTACGCGCAATCGCTGAAAGACCAGATTGCACAGCACAACCTGGTCGTCCCCACGTTCAACGCGCGACTGATGCCCGACAAACCGGCGCTGAACTACTGGCTGATGTGGACCGGCGTCAAAATGCTGGGGATGAATTCGTGGGGGTTGCGGATGGGCTCCGCCGTGGTTGGCGCCTTGTTGATCTTGTATCTGATCATGGCATTGCGACGCCTGTACGGTAAGAATATCGCCCTGATCAGCGGCCTGCTGACCGCCACGGCACTGCACAGCACCGTGATTTTCCGCAGCGCCACCCCCGATCCGCTGCTGATTCTGACGGTGACGATCGCCCTGCTGAGTTACCTGCGCGCTTATTTGTTCCCGGACATACGCCGCCGCGAAATCCTCATCGCCTATGCCGCCATGGCCCTCGCCACGCTGGATAAAGGCCCCATTGGATTTCTCTTGCCCGGCCTGATCATCGTCCTGTTTTTGCTGCTGCGCAGGGAACTGTCTTTTCTCTGGCGGGAAGGCCGGTTGGCTTGGGGGGTACCGATCTTTCTGATCATTACCCTGCCCTGGTATCTCGCCGTCGGCGTCGAAACCCATTGGACCTGGGATCGCGCTTTTATACTTAAACAGAACATTGGCCGCTTCAACGACAGCATGCAGGGACACCGCGGGCCCTGGGTGTATTATCCGGTCAGCACCATCCTCGGGATGCTGCCCTGGTCGATTTTTTTGCCGCAAGTTTTTCGCGACATGTGGGTTTCGCGACAGCATTTTCTGCATAGTCAGCCGAAGACGCTGTTTCTGCTGGTTTGGGCGGCGGCGTGGATCGGCTTTTTCACCCTGTCTGCGACCAAGCTCCCCAATTATGTCTGGGAGGCCTACCCGCCACTCTTCATTCTGCTGGCCGCTTATTTCGAGAAAGTCCGGGCGGGTGCCAGCCGCCCCGCGCGCTGGGGGTTAGTCCTTTCACTCGGAGCGTTGTTCCTGATCGGGCTGGCACTGAGTATTTTTGCCGACCGGATTGTGCCGCGGGTGGAGCCCCATCTGCCGAACATGACGGAGATCGGCGTGCCTTATCTGCTGGCCGCGGGTATTGCTTGCGCCCTGCTCTGGCGCCAGCGCTGGGCACAGGCGTGGGTAACGCTGGGCATCGGCGGCGTAGCACTAACAGCACTGCTGGTCTTGGTCATTACCCCGCCCTTTAATATGGTGAAGCCCTCCCGTGAGATGGGACAACGTATTGCCGCCTTGCAAGGCCAACAACCTTATCAGCTGGCTTCCTGGCAATGGTTTCAGCCGAATTTTCTGTTTTATGCCGGGCGCGGCAACATGCCCATTCACCATCTGCAGGCGCTGGCGGAGTTGCCGGCGGTACTCGGTCCAGTGCCGCTCTATCTCGTCTGCCCGGAACACGCCGTCGCCGCAGTCCGTGCCGCCGTGCCCGCAGCATACCAGCAGCAGACCATCATGCTGCGCTATGAGATCTATAACCACGAAAACATCGCCCTATTGCGCATTAGCCCGCGCACGAAAAATCTTGACCATGCTACCGAGCCTTACTAACATAAAATCAACGCGTGGCGATGGAGTCCGCCCAATAACCGCCTTTATAGGCTGATGACTACTACTGAATCTGATCGCAAGGTCGGGTGGTGGAGAGTTGGGGACTATATAAAGGGGACGGCATGCCTGACCATATTATCCTGCAGCGTGGACAAGGGCCGTCCATCTGCCAGCCCTATCGGGATCTCTGGAAACTCTTCCACAAAACCTTGCTGATATCGGAATCTGCGTCCTGGGAGTTTTTCTGGGCGCCAATGGTGGCTTTACTGCCATACTCATCGTGCCGATGCTGATTCCGGTATTGGCCATCGTGACCGACCAGCTCTCGGAAGGAGTCACCGCCATGCTGGTATAGACATCCAGCATCCAGCCTGCTCAATAGTTATATCAGGATATTGTTACTTGTTATTTTTGCCCGTGTTTTTTATCTGTAATGTGAAGGAGTAGAGATGTTCGCCACTTTCGGCTTCATTGCCCTGTTCGCCGTCCTTGGCGCCTGGGCGCGTTATGGACAGACCCTGCTGGTGCAGACGGTATTCGGCCGCGGCTTCCCCTGGGCCACCCTGAGTATCAATGTCCTGGGCTGTTTTATCATGGGTTTTCTGTTTTTTGAGACCTTGGAACGTATTTCCGTGAGTCCGGAATTGCGCACGGGCATGCTCACCGGCGGCCTGGGTGCTTACACCACTTTTTCGACATTTTCCCTCGAAACCTTGGTGCTTTTTGAAAATGGCGAGGCCGTCAAGGGCCTGCTGTATATGTTTACATCGCTGTTTCTGTGCGTCGGTGCCGCTTTTGCCGGGGCCTGGGTTTCCCGCAGTATCTGAGAGGTGAATCATGACCACCGTATCTGTAGTACGCATTTATATTAAAGAAGGCGATAAGCATGACGGGCACAATCTGATGGAAAAAATTTTTTGTATGCTCCACGACCAGTACAAGGTGCATGGTGTCACCGCTTTTCGTGGTATCGCGGGCTTTGGCAGCAATGGGGAAGTGCATGCCGACGATATTCTGCGCCTCAATGTCCATTTGCCGCTGGTACTGGAGTTTTTTGACGCACCGGAGGCGGTGGATGCGGTAATGCCGCACCTGCGGGAATTGGTACCACCAGGCCATATCCTGCGCTGGGAAGCCGATTGCGGTTGCGAATGAACCATCATTACACAGACGTTTGAATGACCGAGGGTGTTCTATACTTCATTGAGGGCAGATGTTCGCGCTTATGACTGGGTATTTCTGCCATTCATTTTGAAAGAACAGGAGTCGCAAAGTGAAAGATCTACGCACCAACTTTTTGGACCACATCAAAAAGAGCCTCAACGAAAAGCCGTTGTTTCTGCGCGTTCTCTTTTGGGATGGCCATGAATACGCATTCAACCAGGACATCCGCGTTACCATGCACATCAACTCCGCCAAACTCGTCTCGCGCATGCTCATGGGCAATGCCCTGGATGTGCTCGGCGAAGGGTACGTGGAGGGCACCATCGGCA
This sequence comes from Acidithiobacillus sp., assembly GCF_023229925.1. Taxonomy (NCBI): domain Bacteria; kingdom Pseudomonadati; phylum Pseudomonadota; class Acidithiobacillia; order Acidithiobacillales; family Acidithiobacillaceae; genus Acidithiobacillus; species Acidithiobacillus sp. Next base: position 226,049 of record NZ_JALNYM010000002.1, read on the forward strand.
TCGAGGGTCGCTATCAGGATATTCTCGCGGTAGCAGAGGGGCTGAGCGACGCCTTCCCCGCCAAGAAACCCAAGGGCGGCATTTTCCGCAAACATCAGGCCGCCCACAGCAAATCCCGGGATGCCGAGGCGATTCACTACCACTACGATGTTTCCAACGACTTCTACAAGCTCTGGCTGGACCGCAACATGGTCTACTCCTGTGGCTACTTCAAGACCGGCGCAGAAGATATCGACACCGCGCAGGAGCAGAAGCTGGACCATATTTGTCGCAAACTCCATTTGCAGCCCGGTGAAAAGCTCCTCGATATCGGCTGCGGCTGGGGTGGTCTGCTGAGCTGGGCCGCAACACATTATGGGATTCAGGGCGTGGGGGTCACCCTTAGCGAGCAGCAATTTGCCTACGCCAAGGAACGCATGGAACGCGAAGGCCTGGCGGACCACGTGGAAATCCGCCTGCAGGATTACCGCGATATTCCCGAACGGGATTATTTCGATAAAGTGTCTTCAGTAGGGATGTTCGAGCACGTCGGCCGCGCCAGGCTTGGAGAATATTTTGGCGTTATCCACCGGGTGCTCAAGGAGGGGGGCTGGGTAATGAATCACGGCATTACCGCCAGCCAGCAGGATGACGAAGACGGGCATCATTCCGGCAGCGATTTTATGGACAAGTACGTCTTCCCCGACGGCGAGATCCCGCATTTGTGGCGTCTGGTACGGGAAATGGCGGGGCAATATCTGGAAGTCCTGGATGTGGAGAATCTCCGCCCCCACTACGCCCAGACCCTCATCCACTGGGTACAACGCCTGGAAGCACACAAGGAAGAAGCCGTCGCCATGGTGGGTGACAAGCGTTATCGCATCTGGGCCATCTACATGGCGGGCTGCGCCTATGCCTTCTGGCGTAACTGGTCGGCCCTGCATCAGGTGCTGGCCGTCAAACAGGTCGGTGCTGAGCTGACGCCGCGACCGTGGGAGCGGCGTTATCAGTATCAGGAGGATAGCTTCCGCCTGGCAGAGCCAAACTGGGGGAATTTGTAAAATAACAGAAGCAACGTTTGGATTGCGACAAGCTCCTGCGGGAGTTCAGCGCATGGCTACGCGCAGCCCCGGCCAGTAAATCAGGAGAACGCATCGATACGCTTATGCCGTTAGCGTCAGCAGGATATCGGCGTACCAGGCGCAATTGAGGCCCAGCGACTCATCCACATCTCGCCCCCCCATATCGATACGCGCGGAATGTACGCCCAGCAGCTTCCACGGCAAGATATGGTCGCCCTCAGCACAGCGCAGCACCACAGGCGCGCCGCTGCTGCCACGGTGCGTCCGCGCGTCCGTAAGAAAATATCCTTGCCCCTGAAAGCGCAGCCCGAAGGAAGAGGCAATGACTGCCTGCCGTACCACTGGCAGATGATGGAGCGTGTCATGAAAGCCCAGCGGAAAGCCCACCACCAGCAACAAACTACCTACTTCAATTTCTTGGAATGCGCCTTGCAAATGCGCCGGTGTAAAGCACTGGATCACTATCGACTCCGGTACATCACTGCGATCAATCTCAATCACTGCAACATCAATTTCTCCTCCGCTATCTTTGCCCTGGCGCCAGAGACTTTTGCCATCGCGGTAAAGATAAACCGACAACACGGTTGCACAGGTTAAATTCTCAGCATCGGTATGGAGTTCGATTTCAATACGGTTCGGAAAGTGTTTGCTGGGCTTATCGGTCAACACATGCCTGCTGGTAACAAAAAACAGTCGCTTATCCCGTGCGAAAAAGAAACCGCTGGCGCGGGTAAGCAGCCGGTCAGTATCAAAGGTCGACACGCGGGCCGTGGTTAAGAGCAGGGATTCAATCATGGGGACCGTTGGTACCAGTCATCCGTTGAGGGGGCTGAGCGCAATCATTAAATGGGCAAAATCACGACAAACATTTACCGTCTGGATGGGCGTGTCAATGGCAGAGCTATGGGAATCCGAGGTATTTTTTGCGTAGGTAATGCGCTGAGCCACCCAGTCACGAATCGCCTGCACCCGGCTAGATCCTTGCCGCCGCTGACCAAACTCACGCATTGCTGGCCGATAGAGGCGGTCAGATTGGCAGTAGCGACTCATCAACCACCTTCTGCCGGTTCGTATGCGCGGCATGGATGTTAAAGATGAAATCGCTTCCCGGTGCATTCACCTCATAACTCAACGCTAGGGAGAGACGCAGACGAATCATAACTGAGACACCTCGCTGCAAGTTCAATTTTGCGATGGGATTGACCAGGACCGCTTTTCACAGACATGGATAGGATCGTCTGCGCCATAGGGGATCAGTATGCTCTTATGAAGCCCCCCGATCCAATTGAAAAATCAGCGCAGCAAGCCAACAATCAACCTTTATGGGCGCGGAATCATCCGACTAGGACAAGGGAATAACGTATGGGCAGAAATCGACTGGAAGCCTTCAGTGATGGCGTGATCGCCATCATCATCACCATCATGGTCCTCGAAATGAAAGTGCCCCATGGTGAGCACCTGCATGCCCTCCTGCCGGTGCTCCCGGTGTTCCTCAGTTATGTGATGAGTTTTATCTACGTCGGCATATACTGGAATAACCATCACAACATGTTGCAGGCCAGTGGAAAGATTAACGGCGCCATTCTCTGGGCCAATCTGCACCTGCTCTTCTGGCTCTCTCTGTTTCCGTTTGTGACGAGCTGGATGGGTGAAAACCATTTCGCCGTCGCCCCTACCGAACTGTACGGCGTCGTACTTTTTATGGCCGCCGTCTCCTATCTTATTCTCCAGTCTTGCATTATCGCCGCCGGGGCACCAACATTGCGCCGCGCCATCGGTCGTGACTGGAAGGGAAAGGCCTCGCCCGCCCTCTATTTCATAGGCATTGTTTCCGCCCAATGGTCCCCCACGGCGGCCAAGCTCATCTATCTGGGCCTGGCCTTATTGTGGTTGATTCCGGATCGCCGTATAGAAAATCTCCTCGTCGACAGCAAGGAATGAGGATGCCCCACTCAGCGTGACGATGACGCCCGCTGCGCCTGAATAAAGACCGCAAAGCCCTCCAGAAACGACTACAGCTTCTGATACAGTGCTGCATCGGTCATTCCGCTACAAGCGTCGAGCACCGTATGAGCATGCGACACCATAAGGTGGGGTCTGCTTATGGCAGACCCCGCATGCAATGCTGCTATCGCGCCATCTGTCCGAACTGACCACTATTAAAGTCCGCAATGGCCTGCTGGATTTCCGTCTCACTGTTCATCACGAAGGGACCGTAGCCGACGATAGGCTCGTCAATGGGCTCACCACTCAGAAGCAGAAGCACGGCGTCGCTATTGGCCTCGATGGAAAAATCCTGACCAACCCCTTCCAGCACCAGCATTTGCGATTCCCGCAGCACGCTTTCACCGTTGACCTGCACGTTACCCAGCAGCAGCACCAGCGCGACGCTCCAGCCATCGGGCAGGGTCCAAGTACTGACGCCACCCGCCGTCAAACGTATATCCCAGACCTGCAGCGGCGAAAAGGTATGGGCCGGACCTCGCTGTCCAGCATATTCACCGGCAATCACCCGCAACGACCCGGCATTTTCGGGCAGCGTCACCTGCGGAACATCCCGGTCGGCAATCGCCTGATAACCGGGCGCGGTCATCTTGTCTTTAGCCGGAAGGTTGACCCAAAGCTGCACCATTTCCAGCTCACCACCCGCCGCAGTGAAGGCCGGTGAGTGGAATTCTTCGTGCAGAATCCCCGATCCGGCGGTCATCCATTGCACATCGCCGGGGCCAATCACCCCGCCCTGCCCGGTGGAGTCCCGATGCGCCACTTCGCCCTGATACACAATGGTCACCGTCTCAAAACCCCGATGCGGATGCTGCCCCACACCCCGCGGCTCCTGCGTCGGTGTAAACGTCATCGGGCCAGCATGATCGAGCAGCAGGAAGGGGCTGAGCACCTTGCCGTGCCTCTGGTACGAAAACATGGAACGCACTGGAAAACCGTCCCCCACCCAATGGGAACGCGGTGCATCATATACACCCAGCACTTTTTTCATGACTATCTCCTGAACAGAGGGTTTAACCAGCCCACAAATATACTATAGATTGAACTGGGGGACGGTTTGTTACCGGATTTCTGGTATATACTCGCAACACGGGCAGGATTGGGGGCTTGTGGGGCTAGAGTACGTCGGGACATCGGTGTCTTGAGCGCGACGGCTCCCGATTATTCACAAACGGGTGATGATGATGCGTGTGGCAAGCTTTACGTAACAAAGCATTGTTATAGCCGTAGCGAAGTCGTAAGAGGGGATGGGAATGAACCTGCGCAGACGTTTACTGGATTGCTTTCGTGCAAATGCCCGCGAACAGTCAAAGGATCTGTACCGAATCACGCCGATCGGCTTGGCGCTGGGCCTCTGGTTTTCTCTATTCCTGTTTGTGCCCGGACAGGCTATGGCGACCCTCTTCATAAAAGTGGTTACGCTGCCTTTCTTACTGGCAATAGCGTGCTGGATACGACTCATGCGAGGGAGAACGCAACGTTAATCACTATTCCCGGGACGGCAACCGGAGCGCTCTCTTGATTGCGGTAAGTGTCTGCTGCATCAACGCCATCGGCTCGGTACCCACCCCCGCATGAGTCACCCGGAAATCGAACCGGGCTTTATCGTCCTCCACGGCGACCGTCTGGAGTGGCTCGGTGATGCCGTTCTGGAATGGCTGCGCGAGCACCCGCTTCGGCCGCTGGAAGAGGAAATCTTTCTCGTCCAGAGCAACGGCGTTGCCGAATGGCTGCAATGGACCCTGGCAGCCCATGAGGGCATCTGTGCAGCGGTGCGCGTCGCGCTGCCGGGGCGTTTTCTCTGGGAAAGTTATGGACGGGTGCTGGGCACCGGCATCGTCTCGGCCCGCTCGCCCCTGGACAAGGCACCGCTCACCTGGCGACTGATGCGGCTCTTGCCGGAACTGCTGCCCCATGCCGACTTCGCCCCCTTGCGGCATTTTATCGGCCAGTCGCGGCGGTCGGGCGGCGCATTGGAGCGGCGCTGGCAAATGGCCGCGCAGATCGCCGATCTCTTCGACCAGTATCAGGTCTATCGTGGCGACTGGCTGGCGGACTGGGCCACAGACCAGCCCCTGCTGCGGCGGGGCGACGGCGAGCGGGTGACACTGCCCGCCGACCAGCGCTGGCAACCCCGGCTCTGGCAGGCGTTACGGCAGGACCTGCAAAGCCGCGGGCAGAATCAGGCCCTGGGCCGGGCACAAGTGCACGAACAGTTCCTCGCCGCTCTGAATACCGGGCACCCCCCCACAACGCCATTGCCCCGCCGTGTCATTCTCTTCGGGGCGGCCACCCTGCCGGAACAGAGTCTGGCCGCGCTGACCGCGCTGGGCCTACAGATGCAGGTAATCCTTGCGGTGCCCAACCCCTGCCGCTACCACTGGGCCGACATCGTCTCGGGACGGGAATTGCTCAGGCGCGAACGCCGTCGTCAGTCCCCAAGCAGCGGCCACGATCTCTGCGCCACCGCAGCAGAAGACCTACATCAGTTCGGCCATCCCCTACTCGCGGCCTGGGGCCGTCAGGGCCGGGATTTTCTCAATCTGCTGGACCAGTTCGATGAAACAGCAGCATTGCAGCAGCAGATGGACATCCCGCGCATCGACCTCTTCAGCGAAGATCAGGGCGAAACCCTCCTACGCCAGTTGCAGGTACAAATCCGCGACCTGGAAGGTATCCGCCCGGAAACCTGCAGGCCGGTACCCGACGATGATCACTCCGTGGTCTTTCATATCGCTCACAGTGCCCTGCGAGAGGTCCAGATTCTTCACGATCAACTGCTGGACCGCTTCGCCATTGGCAAGCTGCAGCCCCGCGACGTGATCGTCATGGTACCGGAGATCGGCAGCTTTGCGCCCCTCATCCGCGCCACTTTCGATCAATATGACCGAGAGGACAGGCGTTACATTCCCTACCACATTGTCGACTTGCAAGCCCGCGACGAACAGCCCCTGCTGCAGGCCCTGGACTGGCTGCTACGCCTGCCCGAGCAGCGCTGCCGGCAGAGCGAAATCCGCGACCTCCTCAACTGCCCCGCCCTGCGCCAGCGCTTTGGTCTGGAACTGGAGGACCTGCCCATCGTGCAACACTGGCTGGCTGACGCCGGCTGGCGCTGGGGGCTCTCGGCAGAGCACCGCACCGCCTTGGGCATGCCCCATTGCGGTCCCCAGAACAGCGGCGACTTCGCCCTGCAACGCCTCTGCCTCGGCTATGCCAACGGCGATGACAGCCATTTCGCCGGCATCGAGTCCTACGGCGAGGTGGGTGGGCTGGACGCCGCGCTCCTCGGCCCTCTCAACCAATTGCTGGAAAAGCTGGAGCACTGGCAACACGTTTTGGCTGAATCCCTGATGCCGGAGCACTGGGGTGAAACAGCCCGCACCCTGCTCACAGACTTTTTCAGCGCCAGCGATGATGACGACGAAGCCCTCCTGCAAAATCTGGAGGAGACCTTGCGCCAATGGCAGACGGACTGCGCGGCGGCAGATTTTAACGAAGCGCTCCCCCTCGCCGTGTTTCGCGGTGCCTGGCTGGAGATGCTGGATGCGCCGGATCTGGGGCGCAGTTTTCTTGGCGGCGGTGTCACCTTCTGCACTCTCCTGCCCATGCGCGCCGTACCTTACCCACTGGTCTGCCTGCTCGGCATGAACGAGGGCGATTACCCTCGGCGCAGCCCCCGTCCGGACTTCGACCTCATGGCCTTGCCCGGCATGGCCCGCCCCGGCGACCGCTCGCGCCGCGATGACGACCGCTATCTGATGCTGGAGGCCCTCCTTGCCACCCGTCAGCAGCTCTACATCAGTTGGGCGGGAAGGGATCAGCGCAACAACCATGAACAGGCCCCCTCCCTACTGGTGGCGCAGTTACGGGATGCCATTGGCGACGGCTGGCCGCTGTTCCTGGAAAAATGCACTTTCATGCATCCCTTACAGCCCTTCAGTCTGGAATATCTGCTCGGTAAACCCGGACTACACACCTGGGCCCGTGAATGGTATCCATCTCCGCACCCCACCCTGGAAGACACTGCGCTCCCCAACCCTGCCGAGCTCACCCCCCGCAGCATCCGTGAACTGCTGGAGTTTTTTCGCCTGCCCGCACGTGCTTTTTACCGACAACGCCTGCGCACGCACTTCAACGAAGAAAACCTGACAGAAGAGGACGACGAACCCTTCACCCTGGACAGCCTCGAAACTTATTACCTGCTTGAAGACCTGCTCAGTGCCGCGAAAAAAAACGGCCCTGACCGTATTGTCGAAAAGGTGCAGGCACAGCAGCGCAGCGGTCGGTATCCCCTCGCTGGCATGGCGGTGAGAACCGCGACTACACTGCTTGACGACGTCACTCCCGTCCTAACCGCCTGGCAGGGGATCAGCGCGGAGTGGACTGCAGCGCCACAACGACGGGCTATTACCTATGCCCACGGCCAGATATTGCTGGAGGACTGGTTACCTGCCCTGCACCAAAACAACGCGGGAGACCTTGCCTTCGTCCAGCTCCGCGCCAGTCGCCTACTGAATAAAGACAGCAAAAAACCCGAAGGGGATAAACTCGCAGCCCTCTGGCTCCAGCAATTACTCGCCGACGCTGTCGGCCTGCGCTGCGGTGGCATTTTTGTGGGCCGGGATATACTTATCCGCGCTGCGCCATTGCCACTGCACGCCATTGCCGCACTGGACGATCTGCTGGATATCTGGCAGGAAGGTCTCTGCCAACCCTTGCCGGTCACCCTCAAAACCGCCCTCGTCAGCCTGCAAGGCAAAAACCCGGCTCTGATTTACGACGGCAATGACCGCCTGACTGGCGAAGTCCAGAAAGACCTCAGCCTGTTCCGCGATTATCCCAACTTCGCCGCCCTCAGCAGCGCCCGAACCGGGCCGCAACGACGCGGCTTCGCAGAATACGCCGCGGTTCTCTACCGCCCCTTCGCGGACTGGCTGGAAACCCTGGAATGGCAGGCGCATTCATGACCACGATCCTCGACTCCCTGAACCTGCCCCTGCACGGCAGCCGCCTCATCGAGGCCAGCGCCGGTACCGGCAAAACCTGGACCATTGCCGCCCTCTATCTGCGCCTGATCCTTGGACACGGCGCAGAGGGTGAGTGCTTCGCACGTGCCCTTCTGCCCGAAGATATCCTGGTGATGACCTTCACCCGCGCCGCCACCCAGGAACTCAAGGAACGTATCCGCGATCGCCTGCAAACGGCCGCCCGATATTTCCGCAGTCCCGGCCACGCGACACAGCCGGACCCCTTTCTCGAAACGCTGTTGGCCGACTACTCCAACCCCAAGGCCCGCGCCCAGGCCGCACACCAGCTTGCCCTCGCCGCCGACGCTATGGATGACAGCGCCATTTCTACCATCGACGCCTGGTGCCAGCGCACCCTGCGCGAGCACGCCTTTGCCACCGGCAGCGATTTCCGCGAGACGCTGCTCCTGGATGAGACCGACCTGCGCGACGACGCCGTGCGCGACTTCTGGCGGCAGGAAATCTACCCACTGAGCGAACCCGCCCTCAGTGAGGTCCTCCAGCTCTTTTCCTGCCCCGAAAAAGTCCGGCAGGAAACAGAAGCCCTGTGCAAACTCGATCCGCCCCTGCCCGCCCCCAAATCTACGCTCGCGGACTGGCTGCCCGCTGCCGCCACTGCGCCGCGGCGGCAACTCGCCACCCTCAAGGCGCAATGGGCGGCGGAGCATGATGCTTTTGCGGAGTGGCTACTGACTTTGCTGCAGAGCACTCAGAATCCTCTGAATGGCAACAGCATGAAGGCAGAAAGCGTGGCCAACCATCTCATCGCTCTACGAGAGTGGGTCGATGAGCCCGCCGCACTCTGTCCAGCTTATTTAGACAAATGCCAGCGCCTTACTGCGGCTAATCTACCTTCCTACTGCAACAAAAATGAGACCATTACACCGCCTCGCGCCGCAGCCTTACTAAATAATATTTTCACCGAACTAGAGACCATCGCTCAACAATTCACCCATCTGCACGGCGAAATTCGCACCCACGCCGCCGCCTGGATCAACGCCCGGTTGAGCCAGCTCAAGGCCCAGAGTGGGCAGGTCAGCTTTACCGACTATCAGCAGCGCCTCGCCAGGGTACTGCACGACAACACCCAGGGACCGCCACTCGCCGCCCGCCTGCGGCAGAAATATCCCGCCGCCCTCATCGACGAGTTTCAGGATACCTCCGCCCTGCAATATCAGATCTTCGACGACATCTACCATGCCGCCGACAACAACCCCGACACCCTGCTTCTGCTCATCGGAGACCCCAAACAGTCCATCTACGCCTTTCGCGGCGCCGACATCGACAGTTATCTGCAAGCCCGTCGCCTGACCGAGGGCCGACACTACGCGCTCGGCACCAATTATCGCTCCAGCCACGCACTGGTCAGCGCCCTCAACGCCCTCTATATCGCCGCCGAACACGACGACCCCCAGGGCGCTTTTGCCTATGGGGCCCCCGGTGCCGACAACCCGCTCCCCTATCAGCCGGTGCAGGCCCATGGTCACAAAAAAATCTGGCGAGTCAATGGGAAATCCGCCCCTGCGCTGACTTTCTGGGGTGCCCGAGAAAAGCTGAACAAAGGTGACTATCTGGAACGCTGCGCAGCACAGGCTGCAGAATGTATTGCTGGACTGCTCAACAACCCGGAAGCAGAGTTCGCGCAGGAGGGAGAACCCACCCGACGGCTGAAGGCCAAAGACATCGCCATCCTCGTCCGCGACCGCCATGAAGCCGCCAGCATCCGTCAGGCCCTCAACCGTCGCCAGTTACGCAGCGTCTTCCTTTCGGCGCGGGACTCCGTCTATGCCAGTGAGGAAGCCCGCGAACTGCCCCTCTGGTTGGAAGCCGTCGCCGCGCCCGAAGATGCCCGCCGCCTGCGCGTCGCCCTCGCCCTGCCGCTGCTGGGACAACCCCTCAACACCCTGGATGCCTTCAATCAGAACGAAACGACCTGGGAGGCGCAACTGGAGCAATTCCAGGACCTGTCCCGGCAGTGGCGGCGGCAGGGCGTGCTGGCCATGCTCCACCACAGCATCCACCAGTTCGGTATTGCCGCCCGCTTGCTGACGCAGCCCGAGGGCGAACGTCGCCTCACCAACCTGCTCCACCTCGGCGAACTCCTGCAGCAGGCGAGCGCCACCCTCGACGGCCCCGAAGCCCTCATCCGCCACTTGCGCGAGGCTATCGCCGCCGGGAGTGATCAGAGCGACGCCCACATCCTGCGTCTGGAGAGCGATGCCGAGCTGCTGCGCGTAGTCACCATCCACGCCGCCAAAGGTCTGCAATATCCCCTGGTTTTTTTGCCGTTCATCGCCACCCGCAAGGCCGCCAAGGCCAGCCCGTTCACGGTCTCGTACAGCGCGGAAGGGCAGTCCGCCATCCACTGGGAAAGCGGCGACACGGCGGTAGCAGAAAGGGCGCGATTGCAGGAAGATCTCCGCCTCCTCTACGTCGCCCTCACCCGTGCCGAGCATGCCCTCTGGCTGGGTCTTGCCACACCGAAGACGGCGGGAACACCGATCTTTGCCGACAGCGCCATCGCCCACCTGCTGGGCAGCCAGTGTCCCGTCCGCGATCTCGCCACCCTGCTTGCAGACTGCGCCCGACGCTCTCCGGAGATCGTCGTCGAGACACTACCGGACGACATCCCCACGACGCTGGCCGTACAGCACGACAACAACGCCCACAACCCGCCTGCAGAGTACACCGCCAGTTTCGAGAAGCACTGGGGCGTTGCCAGCTTCTCCCATCTGGTGCGCGGTCTCCCTGCCGACCCGTCGGCGCCACTGACGCCCCGGCGCGCCCAGACCGGCGCGCCCTGGCATCGCTACCCGCAAGGCATGAACGCCGGCACCTTTCTCCACGACCAACTGCAACGCCTCGCCCTGACCGGTTATGCGCAAACCGGTCTGGATTACTTTGCCGAACAACTGCACAAGGCCTGTATTCAGGCCGGCCTGAGCGATTGGGCCGAGGAGACTGCCGAATGGCTGCAAGCCATCGTCCATAGCCCTCTCGCCCCCCTCACAGCGACACTCTGCGATCTCCGCGACACCCAGAGCGAAATGGCCTTCTGGTTTCCCAGTGACACCTTGCGCAGCGACGACCTGGACCGACTCTGCCAACAGCATATTTTCCCCGGCGCCGATCGCCCCAGACTCCCCCAACGCGTCGTTCACGGCATGATGCGCGGCTTCATGGACCTCGTCTTCGAGCAGGGCGGGCGTTACTACGTCCTCGATTACAAATCCAACGTCCTCGGCTGCGAGGATGCGAATTACCACGCCGAAGCCCTGCGCATCGCCACCCTCAGTCATCGCTACGAACTGCAATCCAGCCTCTACCAACTGGCCCTGCACCGCCTACTGCGCCAGCGCATGGGGAGCCATTACCGGCCCGAGACGCATCTCGGCGGCACCCTCTTTTTTTTCCTGCGCGGGCTGCAAGGACCGGAACAAGGCATGCTCCATCTTCCCGCCAACCTCACCCTGCTCGACGCCCTCGACAACCTCTTTGGCTTGCCGCAGCGTGCAACCCAACCGTGAGTAAGCCCATGACCAGCCCCATGATTGACCAGCTCCGCGCCTGGACCAGCGCTGGCTGGCTACGGCCCCTCGACCTGGCCTTTGCGCAGTTCCTCATCCGCCTGGACCCGCAGGCCCCGGCCCTGCTGCCCCTGGCGGGCGCCCTCCTCGCCCGGCTGGAGGGGGAGGGGCACACCTGCATCGCGCTGAAAGACCTCCTCGGCGCGCCCGAACGCTTCCTGGACTGGCCCGCGCCGGGGCTCGCCGTGCTGGCAAGCGCGCTCGATCGCTGGCCGCATGCCGCCCAATGGTCAGAAACTCTCGCCCAGAGCCTGTGCGTACAGGTCACCGAGCGCAGCACCACCGACCCGGCAAACAGCGCAGAAACACCCCTGGTCCTCAGCGCAACCCGTCTCTATTTGCGCCGCTACTGGCGCGACCAGCAATTCATCGCCGAGGCGTTGCGCCAGCGCGCCCGGCAGCGCGTCGCTGACACTACCCACCCCGAAGCCTTAAGACCGTGGCTGGAGCAGCTTTTCCCGGCATCTGACGAACTCGGCGACGGATTCCCCTGGCAAAAAATCGCCTGCGCCCTCGCCCTGCGCAGCCACTTCAGCATCATCACCGGCGGCCCCGGCACTGGCAAAACCTACACCGCAGCCCGCTTCATGGCCTTGCTCATGGCGACCGGCAGCACGCCCCTGCGCATCGTCCTCGCCGCCCCCACCGGCAAGGCCGCCGTGCGCATCGACGAATCCCTGCGGAGCGCCATCGGCACCCTTCCGCAACTGGGCGGGATAGCCGACATGGCTGCCGCCTTCGCCAGCCTGCGTCCGGCGCGCACTCTGCACAGCCTGCTCGGCGCCCGCCCCGACAGTCGTCGCTTTCGCCATGACGCCGCCAATCCCCTCGAACTCGACGTACTCGTAGTGGATGAAGCCTCCATGATCCATCACGAGATGATGGCCGCCCTGCTCCGCGCCCTGCCGCCCTCGGCCCGCCTCATCCTCCTCGGCGATCAGGACCAGCTTGCCTCCGTCGAAGCGGGCGCGGTGCTGGCCGAACTCTGTCTCGGCAGCGGTACATACGATGCCGAGACCTGCCACTATATGCGGGCCAGTTGCGGTGTCGCGCCGCCGTCCGGCGACAACAGCGCCAACCCCCTTACCGCAAACATCATCCGCCTGCAACGCAGTCATCGCTTCAACGCAGAAATTGGCGCGCTAGCGGATGCCGTGCATGGCGGCCATCCAGAAAGCGCCGTCCGTATACTGCAAGCTGCGCACACCGCCACCCTCGCCTGGCAACCGGCCCCCGCCATCCACCAGATGCTGGAACTCGCCCGCATGGAAAGCGCCTACAGTCGCGTCTGGCAAGCGGCGGGCCAGCCGCCGCCTAAAGACCGGCAAGAACATAGCGCATGGGTTAACACCATTCTCAACAACTACGCCGACTTCCGCCTCCTCTGTGCCCTGCGCCAGGGCCCCTGGGGAGTCACCGGCATCAACCGCACCATCGAAGACTACCTGCAGCGCCAGGGCATCCTGCAGGGCCGCGGCCTTTGGTATGCCGGACGCCCCACCCTCGTCACCCGCAATGATTCCAATCTCGGTCTCAGCAATGGCGACATTGGCATCGCCCTGCCCGACCCGGATAAACGCCTGCGCGTCTACTTCCCCAATGGGGACGGCCCGCCCCGTGCCATCCTCCCCAGCCGCCTCAACCACGCCGAAAGCGCCTGGGCCATGACCGTCCACAAGGCGCAGGGCTCGGAATTCGCCCACACCGTCCTCATCCTTCCCCCGGAAGACAGCCCCGTTCTCAGCCGCGAATTGCTTTATACTGCCGTCACCCGGGCCCGCAGCCGGTTCACCCTCATTGCCCTCCGCGAGCGCCTGGAAAATGCCATCCAGCGCCAGACGCGGCGGATGAGCGGATTGCACGCGGCTCTGTACGATCCCAGGCGCTGAATGTCACCGACATTACTTTGGCACAATTGCCAAAAAACGGCTTTTTTATCTTTCTGAACAGATATAATCTGTGCGATATTATGCGCATTTTTTTACTATGAATATCCATCTTTCCACAGGTAACCATGTCTGAGCGCACCGCCATTTCTCCAGAAGATATCCTGCGCACCCTGCTAAAACACCAGCATACCGAGATTACGGCCGCCATCGCGCGGTCTATGGACCTTTTTTATGCCCGTGCCGCCAGCCATCCAGACATCAGCGCGATACAGCGCCAGCTGTCGGCCGAGCAGTTCGAGCAACTTAAGGTAGAACAGCGGGCCCAATCCCTGCTCCTGTTGCAGCCAGATACCACGGAGGAACATCTCGAGCGCGCTCAAGCCATGGGCCGGGTATATGCCATGGCAGGTATCCGTACTGAATGGCTGATCAGCAGTATGGCGTTATACTCAGACTGCCTCCTCGAACAGCTCACCCCGTTTCTGAAACATGAAGACGCCTTACAGTCGCTGATCCTGCAACGCTTGGCGAAGGATCTCGCCGGACAACTGCAGGGAATGGAGTCCGCCGCCCTGGAAGAACGCCAGGTTATGGAGCGCATTGATCTGCTCCTTTTAGGCGACACGCCGCCCGATGATCTCGCATCGCTGATGCTCAACAAACTGCTGAGCATTCAAGGACTGGATGGAGCATGGATCGGACGCCCTGATGCGTCTGGTCGCGTGATAAACGATGCCGTCGCGGGGGCAGGACTTGCAGACTACATCGGTTGCGTCGAAATTCGTGTAGATGACAGCCCGCTCGGACAAGGTCCAGCCGGGCAGGCCTGGCGAACAGGTGAAACCGTCATCATTGATCACTGGAATACCGACACTAACACCCAACCCTGGCAGGAGGGCGCCCCGTTCCACGAATGGCGCGCCAGCGCTACCATACCTATCCAGGCAAGCGGCAGTGCATACGCGGTGCTCGGCCTTTACAGCCGTATCCCCGGCTTTTTCAGCTATTCTAGCCGCCAGATGCTGATTCGTCATCTCGCGGTCATGTTGGGGGTCGCCCTGAGCCATCGCCGCCAACAAAAGCACATGGATCGACTCAACAGTCTGTACCGCGCCTTTCTGGCAGAGGGAGACATCCTGATCCGCGCGCGATCGGAGACGGAAATGCTCCGCAAAACCTGCCAGCGTCTGGCGGAAGGCGCACTCTTTGGTACTGCCTATGTGGTACGGCCAGATGCCGATGGTTGGTTCCGCCCCCTCGCCGCTGCCGGTGTCGGTAGCGGCATACTGGGTAGCATGCATGTTAACGCCCATTCTCAGCACCCACCCAGCCTCATCGCGGATACCTGGCAATCCGGGCGCCTTCAGTATCGTAATGATTATCTCAGCGACCTGCGCCTGAATGCCCATCACGAGATACCGAAGCGTAACAACTGGGCGAGCATTGCCGTGGTCCCTGTGCATCGTGATGGCCAGATTTGGGCTGCCATGGTGGTCGCCAGCCCAGACAAGGACATTTTTGACCAGGGAATCCTCAGCGCCATCGCCCGCGTGGCCAAACTGCTCGGCCATGGTCTCGACGAATTGGACCTCAAGGATCGTATCGACAAAGAGCGCTCCGTACAAAGCTGGATGGCCCGTCACGACCCGCTCACCGGCCTACCCAATCGGGTCGCTCTCCTCGATCGCATCCCCGAAGCGATGCAGCGCGCGCAGCGCGAAGAAAAACTCCTCGGCATCTGCATGCTGGATCTGGACGACTTCAAGCCCGTCAACGACCGGTATGGCCATGCCGCCGGTGATGCCCTTCTGCAAAGCATCGCCCATCGCCTGCAGACAGCGCTGCGCCAGACAGACTTTGTCGCGCGCATCGGTGGCGACGAGTTCGCCCTCGTACTGGAAAATGTCAGCCGCATGGAAGATATCGAAAACGTGATGGAAAGAGTGTACCTGGCCCTGGACACCCCCTTCTTGCTCCCCGGCGGCATTGAAGTGCATGTGGGCGGCAGCCTCGGCCTCACTTTGCACCCTTTTGATGACGGAGACCCGGAGCAACTGCTGCGCCACGCGGATCAGGCCCTTTACACCGCCAAAGCGGAAAAGGGGCGACGCGCACGGTTTTGGCGCGCTTTTCAGGGTGACGATGAGGCATCGACCATGCAACGGCGGCCCTATATCGAACTGCTTCACCAAGGTGCGTTGGTAGCCTATTACCAGCCCATACTGCATTTGGCCAGCGGCCGGATCATCGGTGTCGAGGCCCTGGCACGCCTGCGCCAGGGTAACGAGATTTTACCTCCCGCAGTTTTTCTTGATCATCTGGACCACGCCGCCGGGCAACTCCTCGCGGAACAAATGATGCGCCAGGCCATGCTCGCGGCACAGTACTGGGAAACTGCAGGCTTCCCACTCGAAGTCGCCATTAATGTCCCACCCGAGGTACTGCTCTCCGATACCTTCCTTGAACATATGGAAGTAACGATCGCCGAGAGCGCCCTCCCAGCGGAGCGATTAACGCTGGAAATTCTGGAAAGTGGCGAACTCTTGTCACTCCGCTTTGCCAAAAACCGTATCGCCCAAATTCGGGCCATGGGGGTGCGCGTCGCGCTGGACGACGTGGGGAGCGCGTATGCATCACTGCTACGCCTCAAGGAAATCGCCGTCGATGAAGTCAAGTTGGACCAGAGCTTTGTCCAGGAGATTTCGCAAAACCCCGCCGACTTGGTCTTTGTCATGAGCGTCGGTGCCCTCGCCCAGTCCATTGGCGCGCGCTATGTGGTGGAAGGCGCAGAGACCGCGGAAACCATCAATGCCTTAGCGGTGTTAGGGGTGGGATGCGTGCAGGGCTACGCCATCGCCCGTCCGATGCCGGAAGAAACCATGCTGGAGTGGCTCCGTGCCTGGAACGGTATAGCCCATGACACCCAGCCGCGCACCCTGCTCGGCGCCTATGCATCACACCTGCAGTTTGACGGCATCTATCGCCTCGCACCGCGGCTACTGGGCGAGTTGCAGCATTCTGAAGAGGTCTGTCAATGTGGGCTGGGCGAGTATCTGGATCATCACGGCTTAGAGCAGTCTGCGCTTGGTAAAGCCCATCAGACCTATCATTATTGTGTTGGCACCACCCACTCTGCTACAGAGCTGGACGCCTGCCGCCAGCACGTAGCGAGTGCGGTGGCGGCCGCTCAGCAACAGATCGCTGAATATGGACACACGCCCCACGGCACGAACTGATACCCATCATTTGACGGGGCTTGCCCGCGCAACGGCGGCGCAGCGCCTAGCCGAGGGTGGCCCAAACCTGCTACCTGGAAGCACGCCAAAAACGCTCCTGGCCATCGTGCTTGGTGTCTTGGTCGAGCCGATGTTCGTGATGCTCTTGGTGGCTGGCGGTATCTATCTGCTCCTGGGAGACCGTGCCGAGGCGCTTTTCCTGCTGGCCTTCGTGTTCGTGGTCATCAGCATCACTCTGGCCCAGGAGCGCAAGACCCAGCGGGCGTTGGAGTCCTTGCGCGATCTCTCCGCGCCGCGGGCGCTGGTGATCCGGGACGGCCAGGAGTTGCGCATCGCCGGGCGCGAGGTGGTGCGCGGCGATCTCCTGGTTCTGCACGAGGGCGACCGCATTGCCGCCGATGCGCAACTGGTGCAGGGTCAGCTCACGGTGGACGAATCGCTGCTCACCGGTGAGGCCGTGCCGGTGGACAAACTCCCCAATCTGGGGCGCGCTAAGTTGACCATACCAGGTGGTGAAGGTACGTCAACCTTGTACGCCAGCACCTTGGTTACCAGGGGGGTAGGGTTTGCCGTGGTCGGTGCAACGGGTGTAGATACTGCGGTGGGGCATATTGGCCAGGCTTTGGCAACAACGGAAGAGATGACCTCCGGCCTGCAACAATCCACGCGCCGGCTTATCCGTAACCTGACGGTGATTGCGCTGATGCTGGCCATATCGCTGGTTTTGGTAAACTGGTTATGGGATGGCCGTTCGCTGCTGGCGAGCCTGCTTTCGGGCATTGCCTTGGCTATGGCCATCCTGCCCCAGGAGATTCCGGTCATTCTCACCGTATTTCTGGCCTTGGGCGCCTGGCGTATTTCGAAAAAAAAGGTGTTGACTCGCCGCATGTCCGCCGTGGAGGCGCTGGGCGCGGTCACCGTGCTTGCGGTGGACAAGACCGGCACGCTCACGCAAAACCGCATGGAGGTCGCGGAGCTGGCCGCAGGTGATGCGAATTTCATTGTGTCACTGGGCAGCGAACTGTCCGAAACCTTTCACCTCCTCGTCGAATTCGCCATGCTGGCAACACCGACAGATCCCTTCGATCCGATGGAAAAGGCCATCCAAATCTTTGGTCACACGCAACTGGCTGGCACCGAGCACATTCACGACGATCGCCGCCCCGAATTCCAGTACGAGCTGTCGCCGGATATCCTGGCCATAACCCGGGTGTTTTCTGGTATGCGACCGGCCACCCATTTGCTGGCCACCAAAGGCGCCCCCGAGGCGGTGGCTGATCTATGCCATCTGGCGGATGAAAGACGCTGCGCTATTCAGAGTCAGGTTGAAGCCATGGCCGAGCGGGGACTGCGGGTGCTCGGTGTGGCCAAGGGCGAATGGCAGGCAAGCGGCCCGGATGCGCCGTGGCCACCAAGCCAGCACGACTTTGATTTTACCTTCCTGGGCCTGGTCGGGTTTTTTGATCCGCCGCGCCCCGAGGTTCCCGCGGCGATTGCGGAATGTCGAGCGGCGGGAATACGCATTCTCATGCTCACTGGCGACCATCCTGCCACAGCGCGGGCTATTGCCAGGCTGGTCGGCCTGTCCGAGCGGCCAGCGGTTGTCACCGGCGTCGAGATCGCTGCGCTGGATGATATTGGCCTGCGCCAGCGCCTGCTGCAGGTGGACCTCTGTGCTCGCCTGCAGCCGGAGCAGAAATTGCGCCTGGTGCGGGTACTGCAACAAGCTGGCGACGTGGTGGCGATGACCGGTGACGGCGTCAATGATGCTCCTGCGCTCAAGGCCGCTGATGTAGGCATCGCTATGGGGGAGCGCGGCACCGACGTGGCCCGCGAGGCAGCTGCCCTGGTACTGCTGGACGACAGCTTCGCCAGCATCGTCGCCGCCATCGCACAGGGGCGGCGCATCTACGACAACGTCGTTAAAGCCGCGCGCTTTGTCTTCGCAGTGCATCTGCCCGTTATCGCGCTGGCGCTGCTGCCCGCGTTACTGAACTGGCCTATCCTGCTGCTGCCGGTGCATATCGCCGTGCTTGAACTGCTGATCGACCCCGCCTGTTCCACCGTGTTCGAGGCCGAGCCGGCAGCAGCCGACATCATGTGTCGACCGCCGCGCCTCCTCAACTCTAGTCCATTCGCTGCCGGCAACATTGGCTTTGCACTAGCACAGGGCCTTGGGATTGCGGTCATTCTTCTGGCCGGAGGTGCATTGTTGCAGCACCTGGGTTGGGCCGAAGAAGATCTTCGTATCAGCGTGTTCACCGCCCTAGTACTGGCGTTGTTCCTGCTGATCCTGGCCAATCGTGACCTGACCCATACGGCATTGCATAATCTGCGCGGCAACAATCCTTTGCTGGCACGCATGTTCGTGGGTGTGGGAGTGGTGCTCGCGGCGGTTCTGGCGATTCCTTTTTTGCGCGATGTGATGGGTTTTTCTGCCATGAGTATGCCACCACTCCTGGTCGCCGTCGGGCTGTTGTTGGCCTGTATCCTTTGGGTGCAAATCGTGCGCCGGGCAAAGTGGGGCATATCCTGACCCCATTCGGCGAAGTCCTGTGTCACGACAATTTAATTTGTTTACGAAAATACGCCAGTTTCGTAGCGACACGAATCTGGCGCATGTTGATATATTGCCTCGGTAAAATGGGGATAGCCAAGATTAGAGAGTCATTTCTTCTTCCTTCAGCACCTCCCTGAAATTCATGTCGGTTTTGCCTTCGTGCATAAATTTATAAAGTAAACCAGCGACCAGCCCCCCGAACGGCGTTGCAATGAGATAAACCCATATATGTGTGTAGTAATCACCTGCCACGGCAGGGCCCAGCGTCCGTGCCGGATTGACGCTGGCCCCTGTGAGTGGGCCCATGAATGTGACAATCATGACTAAAGTGAAGCCTATGGCCAGCGGCGCTGCATTACCAGCACGATCGCTCATGGCGGTATACAGCGCGGTGGTGGTGAGGAAGAAGGTTCCCAACGCCTCCAGCATGAACCCCCCGCGGACAGATATAAGGTTTGTATCGATGGTGGTGGCACCCAGGTGCCCCATTGGTCCGTGCAGCGCCGTGAGCAGTGCAAATCCAGCGGCTATTCCGCCAAGGATCTGAGCAATCATATACATGCCCGCGTCCCGCCAACTGATCTTTCCTGCTATGGCGCCGCCCAGAGTGACCGCAGGATTCACGATACCGCCGCTGATATCCCCGAATACATAGGCCGCAATCATGATGGCCAATCCGTTAGCCAGAGCGATGTCTATGAGTGGGTTACCCATGGCCGCCGCGCCGCCGCCAAAAAACACAAGCCCAAAGGTACCAATGAACTCTGCCGTTATTTTACGCATTAATGAGTGCATAATATATCTCCATATCGGTGCAGGGGTTTGTTTCATAAAGGGGGAAAGACTCCCTCGCCATCGTTTGATTCCAGGTAACGCAGTGCTCCACCAACAAGAATGCTTCCCGTTATCGTATTTGGTTCAATAATGGAATAATTATGGCACTCTAACCAATCTACAGGTGGAACCAATCTATGATATCTGGTCATTTGCAAAAGTTCCAGGTCCGTGACCTGATCGTTGAATTTCGCCCCCAACGGACTGACCTCAACAAAATCTTCATGTATTGAGAAGCGTTACACCTATAATGCATAGCAGCGCAGGCCAACCGTGACGATCTTCTTAGCCTGCCTGGCGAACAGGATGCGGTTCGATTCACCAGAAACCATAAGAATTCTCTATTATTACAGCTTGAAGTAAGGCCAATTAACAACTTGACATTTAATCCACAAACGGTTTTATTGGGTCATGATAGGCACGTGGATGGAGCAAGTCGCTGAACACTTTATTAGAAAAAGGCGTTACCACACGATGTTTGCAGTCATTGCACGGAGGAACTTTCATGGCTAGCATAAAACAACTCAAGCGGCTAATTTATGTGGCAATATTACTTACCGTTGGCGCTTCCATGCTTTCTGGTTGTATAATAGCTCCGCCATACGGCGGCTATTATGGCGGTTATTACGGGGGAAGGGGGGATGGGTGGCATCACGGTGAGGATCACTGATTGCAACCCATTTTATGCGAGGCATTAACAGTGACAGACTGACATTGTTGATGCGTGTTTTTTTCGATATACGGAATCCTATGAAAAAGCATCTATTGATAACGCCGTTATTCTTCCTGGGGCTCACGTTTTCCATTGCCCACAGCGCGGTTGCTGACAGCCGGGATTATGCTTCCGGTTACTCTATGTCACCGCCGACTCACTATGGTCAGCGTGCTGACTATAGGTACCGTGACGAGCACAGGTACCGAGATGGTGAGCGGCACAGAGAAGATCGACGGCGCGCGCCGGAGCATCGATATTATCGGCGTGGCGACCACTGAACGCGAGATACCACTCTCCCTGCACCGCCAGCAGACCGCACAGAAAGAATGCATCCAGTTAGTACAGGTACTGGAGCATTCCAACAGGGGCTTTCAGGGGAATAAAATACTCCGTTCTAAGGTCTGAACACCCGCAAAACGGCGGGAGATTTAACGGTATGCAGTGCAGCCATACCGATATGTCCCCACCAATATAGCCAGACAAAAGATGACAGAAAGTCATGTAGTTTCTTGGGTAGTTGGTAGAGACCTATAGGCGCAGCCACCCCGTAATTTGGGATCAGGAAAAACATTACAAATCCCAAGACAGCCATGCCAGTCACGGCCAGCAAACCCAGTCCATGCACCATCCCTGGTAAGCCACCTCGCATTCCACTGGCCGGCAGCTTCCCATCTGCCAGCCCCCTTATATCGCTGCATATATTTTCTAAATACTTTCCACTATATGGGAAAAGGTGCGAACGCAGCTTCTTGATGCGTACGACTTCGAGCCAAAATGCCAGAATAACTAACGTCGCAAACATGCCAACCCACATGTGGGCATGAAATAGCAAGTGCCGAAATGGAAGCTCGCCCACTTTTTTCCATATTGCCTTCATATCGAGTTCGCTGAAAAGCAGAAAAGTCACCACCAATGCAAATCCCATATGTATCCACCGCGTACTTCTTGGCCACTCTTGAATCTCTTCAGACATGAAAAACTCCGTAGTTTTATGACATGGATTGCAAAATCCATCCGGCTTTGCGCGGACGAAATATTAACAGATAATTCCAAATCTTGCAATCTTCAGATCTGCTTTGATATGTTATTATGATTTCATAAACGTAATAACCAGCTGTGCTGTGCGGATAGATGCACTCGCACATTAAAGGTCATATCCTGTTTGGGCATTTTTTTGCGAAACGGGGGATAACTGGCGGTTCCTACAGCGTTGAGTGCCGCACGATTTATGGCACCAATACCGCTGCTTTGGGCGACGTGCGCAGAAAGCAGATGACCGGACGGCGTCAGGGGAGAAGGGAGATCACCGCGGTGCCGGTGGCGCAGGTGGCGTCACCGGTAGAGTGTAGACCGGAGCCTGCGGAGCGGGTGTTTTGGCGAGCAACGGCTTGGGCGGCGGTGGAGTCGGCTTGGGTTTCGGCGGTGCCGGTTGGATCATGTGGATCGCGATGATCCTGGGGTTTGGCTTGACTGTGACCGGCTGGGACCCATTGGAATAAATCAATCCGCCCATCATCAGCGCCTCCAGCACCACGCCGATAATCAGTGCTCGCCCAAAATGATCCTCTTTGAATTACACGGGCTGCATGGGGGAAGGTAGCGTGGATGTATTCATGGCTGTTCAATGTCCTCGTTGTGCAGATGTCCTTGATCGGGCAGATCGGTCATGATGCATTTATGCAGAGTCAGTGGAGCTTTCCCTCATTGGCTTCATAACTGGCGATGGTCAGCCCATGGGCCTGGGCGTAGTGACGCAGGTAGTCCGTGAAGCGGTCATAGCTCTTCACGCCCTTGCTCGCGATCCACTCCTGCTTCAACTGCTCTGGACCACCGACCTTGAGCAGAGAGGTCGGCGTGTAGGTATGCTGCTGACCGATAAATGCCAGATGCTGCCCATGGGGATCGGTATGCGCTTTCAGCCAGGCGGGGGTGAGGATATGACCCGTGGCACCCGCCTCCCGGCGCAGGAGCATGCGATCCGCGCATTTGCCGGAATTGAAGGCGACGGGGACCTGAATAGGTATGACCTTCGGCGTTGGAGCGAAGCGGGGATGTCTGGTCCATATCCCCGAGAGGACCGCTGCGTTTTCATCCCACTGGGACATGGGCGGCAGCCCCAGGGCCGCCTCAATGGTCTTGACGATATTGACCTGAGAGTAGAGACCGGTGGCCAAAATACCCTTTTTGATCCAGGGCCCCAGGGCCAGAGCCAGCGTCCGATGCGCATTGATGTGATCGGCACCGGACTGCGCATCGTCTTCGGTCAGGAACACGACCATGTGCTTCCATTGCGGGGTGGTGGACAGATAGTGGATGAATTTCGCCGTCGCATCATCACTGTTGGCGACGTAGTAATCGGGGGTATAGTAACAAGGCGCCAGACCCGCGGTATGGTCGTCGGGCAGCCAGATATACACAAAGTGCGGGAATTTCGCCCCCGGATGTTTTTGGAGCCAGTCGATAGCCAGCTTCGCCCGGTCGGAGTCGAGGATCATCCGGTCCCAGGAAGGATAGCTCCTGGCCACATGGGCCTTGAGCGCTGAACGGATCACCCCATCCCGGGCGCGAGTGATATCTTCACCGAAGTCCTCGAATGACACATGGCTTTGCAGGAGATCGTTGAAAAGATACAGACGTTCCGGATAACTGATCCACGGATTGGTGAAGTCCCCCAGTTTCTCGTCATAGTGATAAGGGTTGTGGGCGCCGGGCGCTTTGGGTTTTAAGGAAGCCGATCCGCCGGGTCCGGCGTTCCAGAGCAGGCCTCGATTGGAGTAATACTCGGGCCACAGGCGCTGGACAACATCGGAGTCGGAGGCACCGTCCACCCATTGATGCCCTTGCGCCGTGACTTCGCCATCGGCCATGAAGTTGACGAAAAGCGCATAGTGATGGGCGAGCTGGTAGAGATTGGGCAGTTCTTTTTGGTTATAGAGATCAAAATGAGGGTCCGCCCACTTCCCGGCCGCAGGGTAATCTCCGAGATCCTCATCGAAGGTCTTGTTCTCCCGCAGGATGAAGACCACATAGCGGATATGTTTTTTAAGAAAGACTGTGGTCTGGACATCCTGCGTGTGCTGCGCTGTGCGCTGAGACAGCGCGAATCCATCGTTGTGGAGGGCGTCCTGGGTCCACTGAGCGAGATGCGTGGGGAGTTCGGACAGTTCCACCTTCTGCAGGACCCCGTGCATCATATTGCCAATATACTGCCATTGGAGATTGGGGCCGGAGCCCAGACCTTTGGCGCAGGTCACATAGAGGGCGCCATCGTTTACTACCAGTGCTGTGGGATACCAGGCGGTGGGGATCAATCCCAAGCGTTGGCCGGTATGCACGTTGTAGACGGCTACATCATTGTTCCCGGCATTGGCGACGAAAAGCTTGCCACCGGCGACGGCGAGTCCGTCCGGATAACTGCCGGGCGGCGCGTTGCGGTAGGGGTTATCGTTGATAATGCGTACCGGCTGCAGCGTCTGCGTGTTGACCTCGACTACCTTGTCGATGTTGGCGTCAGCGACAAAGACGTCGGGGCTGTCCGGCACTGCCACCATCGCGCTGGGATGTACACCAGCGGCGACGGTAGAAGGTCCCACAGCGTGGCCAGTGGCGACATGACCGAGCACCCGGAAAGTTTGACGATCCAGAACGGTCACGCCGTTGCTGCCCCAGTCGCTCACCACCAGTCGCCGCCCCTGATCGGCGAGGGCGACGGCAAAAGGATAGGGACCTGCATTCACATAATCCGTTTTGCCGCTGGCGATATCGATGCGCGCCAGACTATTGGCCAGCATACCGGTGACATAAAGATGGTGCTTGTCGGGGCCGATCACCACGGAGTCGGGATAAAACAGATACCGCTTTTGCTGGTCGCCCTGGTATTGGTAGGGATACTGATTCCTGGGGAAAGATTGCCATTGCAGGAGGTACTGACGGATGACGCGCGCCTTGCCATCTTTGCTGCGCAGGGCAATAACCTTATCGGAGTCGCCACCCGTGGCGTAGAAAACACCGTCAGGTCCCGCCGTCAGGCCCTGGAAGAAATCGCTGTGAGAAAGCAAAGTGGTGGGACTGGCCGTCGGATTACTTTCTGCCGCAAGAGTGGCCTTGGCCTGCGCGATTTTCTGCGCGGCGTCTTCCTTGGGGACATACACCGTACCACTAGCACCCGTATGAAGAGGATTCAGCGCAATCCCGCTTCCGCCGCGGGTGGCCAAAGCAACGGGCTGGTTAGGAACGACCTTGGAAAACGCCGCCAGTCGATCTATGGGTTTGAGGGTTTCTGCGTCATAAAAGGTGAGGGTCTGGAAGGGCGTGGCGCCATTGGCAAGCACCGCGACCTGATTACCACGTATGGCGAGCATCGTCGGCAGATTGGGGGTCCCATTCAAGCGGCCTACAGGGGCCACCGTTCTCCCGGTGGGTAGTATGGCTTTGAGCGGTATCGCCTTTACGCCGTTCATCGCCGCCCATTCGGATGGGTATTCTGCCTGACTAACCGGAAAAGGACCGGCCAAAGCCGTTCGAATCAGAGCCAGAGCCAGAGCGGACATTGCGCATAGCATGGTTAAATGAAGCGGCCGGATCATTCTTTATTTCCTCATTATGATGCGAAGACTACGGGCATTTAAGTTGCCACAGGCTTGATCACTACCCTTTGTCAAATCATGACGGCATAACTTGACAAAGTGCGCTGCGTCATAAGACGCAGCGCCGCAAAACGGCTTAGAACTTGGCCGCTACCGTCACAAAATACTGACGGGGAGCTCCCGGATCAGCCAAAATGGCGCCGGCACTGTTACCACCGAAGTACCCACCACTGGTGATGTACTCAATGGGGTTATACTGGGCATCGAAGAGATTATATATTCCCACGGAGAGCTTCACGTCTTTCAGAGTGGGGATGTATTGATTCAATCGGGTCGTTTTTACCCCCAGGCTAAGATTGGAGATATTGTATCCCGGCTGTTTCTGGTGCGATGGCGCACCGGTCACGTTGTTGAAGAGGTACTGTGAACTGGTGTACTGATCCACGAACTGTGGAGAGAACAGAAAGCCATGATAGTAGTACCGATAGTCAAGACCAGCGCTCATAGTGAGGTCGGGGCTATAAGATACATTGGCGCCATATAATATCGTGCCACCACCCTGCGGAGTATATGAGGTATAGTACGAATGATTGAGTGCCAGATTGGCGAACAGGTGCCAGTTCCAGGAGGGGTTGTCGGCGATGGCGATATTCACGCCATTCACCACCGCATCGGCCGAAGCGAACTTGGTCTGTGCAATGTTCGTCAGATAGGTCGCTATGGTCTCATTAGCCAGATGATCATTGTAGTAGTTGATATTGAACGTGAAGTTGTGCAGCAACATCCAGTTGTGCACTAGAAACTTGGCTCCGACTTCATAATCTGTGCTTTTTACCGGCTTCAAACTGTTGAAGTCTATGCTGCCTCCGTGGCTATTGTAGGCACCAAAGTTATTATCAGTGGGGTTTTGATAAGACCGCGCATAATGGGCATAGAGTGAACCCCACTTTACCGGGGCAAAGCGCACCCCAACCGAAGGTTCAAGACCGGATATGGTATCCGCAGCACTATTGATCAGCGTCTGATTTTGGGCACCCGCAGGAAGATTGGTGAATACCTGATCTCCATTATTGTACATTTGAGTCTGGTACTGGACCGCTGCAACGCCTGGCGTAATCTTTAGGCCGGATAACGGCGTAATCGTATCCTGAATAAATCCCGCCAAATAGTTGTTATAAAGAACGTCGCTATTGTACTGACTGGGGAACGACGGACTGGTGCCCAGAAGCGTATTATACCCGGCATACCGGCTGGTGTATTGCTGATGAATCCACGACCCTCCAGCCTTCAGCAGATTCATCGGCAACTGCCAGTCGAAATACAGCTTGTCCCCATAGGTGTCCGATGTCGGATCGTAATACTCGGAATTCGCGCTGTTTCCCGGCGTGTAATTGGTGATGCGATAATGGAGTCGGTAACCATGGCGATACCAGGCCATTTCGTGCAGCGTGACGTCCCTGCTGAGGTGAAGGTTCAGCTTGGAATACAGCATGTAGTCCTGCACTTTCAGCTGTTTAAACCAGACAGACTCAGGCAGTGATGCGTAAAACCCGCTGGTCTGTTGGCTATACAAAGGCGCGTTGGCATTCAAGCCCTGGGCAGTAACGCCCTGTATGGGGGTCACCGGTATGAAATTGGGCCGGAACTCACGCGAGCTGTCGACATAGCCGCCAAGGCTAAAGGTACCACTTCTGAAGGTCTTTACCGCCTTGCCAAAATAGGCGAAGGACTGGGATGGAGCGCTGAACGAACCCGTCCGGAAGGTGTTATTTTTCGTATAACCCCCGGCCAGAATCGCGGACCAGCCATCGTACATTCCCGTTTTGAGATCGAAGTTGTAGCCGAGCGTGCCGTTACTTCCAAAGGTAGTACCTATCTCGGCGCTCGGTTTTACGGATGGCTGCAACGGCACAAAGTTGATGGTGCCACCGATACTGTCGAACCACCGACCGGCTGGATTGCCAGGACCATAGGTTACGTTGATGCCATGGATCATCTGCAGAATAGGAATTTCGTTGGAGTCCCAACCACCATTGTGGGAAATCAAATTGTTCATGGGGATTCCGTCAAACAGCACCGTCAAGCCATTGCGCTCGACGTCACCATTCACGGATGACCACCCCACCTTCACGCCGCGCACAGCGATTTCATAGCGCGCGGTCGAGGCGATGCCACCGTATCCACGTACCGCGACACCAGGCGCCAGAGACAGCGCTTGCGCCGCCCCTGCGGCAGGGCCTACGCCCTGAATTTCACGTCTCCCAAGAACCGCCTGAGATTGCGTGGACTCAAAAACTTTCTTTTTGGTCAGCTTGCCGTCGGTACTGGCCAGCGCCTTGGCAGATTCAGAAAACGCATTGGCCGAAGCGTTTACTTCGCCAACACTGGTAGATTGTGCGCCTGAACTATGCACTTGCGAAACGTCGATAGCAGACGCCGAGTTGGTACCATACGCCGCTGTTAACGTGCTCAAAGTACAAATTCCCGCAGCGCTCATGGCGAACAATAACGGGTTCATACGATACCGCTTATTCATTTCTGGCTCCTGTATAAGAATATGCTCGCATAAAATCACACGATTTCATTATGTTGCCAAAGCAACAGGCAAAATGGTACAGGAGAATTGTGACACCACTATTACGCCATAATGACCATAATATGACATTCCAACATTCAAAAACCGGGGAGAATAGAGTTCCCCCCGGCCAAACATGTTACTTCATTCAGCTAAAATGAGGCACTTACACTGACATAAACCGCACGTGGCATGCCTGGTTCCCCCAGTAGCTGTCCAGCCACCCCATAATAGCCACCACCAGAAATATACTCATAATTATTATACTGCTTATTCAGCAGATTGAGGACCGTTACATTAACAGCGGCATCGTGCATCCCGGCAAACAGGTATCTTTTTGATACCTTGACTCGCAGCGAGGCGTTGAATATACCGAAACTGGGCAATTTCTGATTTGTGGGGGCTCCAGTGTTGTTGTTGTAGATATTCTGAACGCCGGTGTACTGCCACCAGACTCGTGGCTCAAACAGAATACCCGCATGATAAAACTGATAATAGGCACCAATGTTGGCGGTTTGTTCCGGCACATTAGAAATAGGCAGGCCAGCGTATGATACGCCATGACCTGTAGTATAGTTCGAGTAGGTGGCCTTCTCGAAGCTCACGTTGGAGAACAGGTAAAGATTGTAAAGGGGATTATCGTCCATCGACAGATTGACCCCGCTGAATACTGACGAACCAGATGCGAAGCGCGAGTAAAGATGGTTTACTACCGGGATGGGAATGATTTCATTGGTATCATCCAGGTGGTAGTAGTTCGCATTGAAGACGGCATGATGCAGTAGGCCATAATTTTTGACATACGTTTTCACGCCGACCTGGTACTGTGTCGACTTCTGAGGCTGCAAAGTGGACGTCAGTTCATGAGCATATGTCCCGGTGGCTCCGGCCGGCGCCTTGTAGCCAGTGGCGTAGTTACCATATAGTGCAACGTTGGGCGTCACTTTATAGTTGACGCCGATAGATGGCTCAAACTCCGTAAAATTCGTCGATGAGTTTGGCTGGTAATCGCCATTATGACCGATCAGGTTAGCCACACTCGTGGGGAACTGGGCAGCAGAGTTGTTCACAAAATTTGTTTGGAATTGAACCACGCGAATACCGGGCGTAATGCGCAGGCTGTGGATGGGACGAATGACGTCTTGGACAAAGGCTGCAAGGTCCGTCATGTAGAGATACGAACTATGGAACGCGCTTGGCAAGGATGGACTATTGTACACGGGAGAGCCGTTGATGATTACGTTATTACCGGCGTTAGGGCTTAGCGAATCATAGGTTGCAATCTGGTTCTGATTATAAAAATACAACAGGGAGTTATATTTCGAATTCAGGAAATACCCACCGAGCGAAATGTTGTTGTATGGCGCATTCACGGTCAGATAAAGTTTGTCCCCGTAGGTATGATCGGAGGCGTTATAATACTGATTGAGCACGTTGGCAGCATTGCCAGTATTGTTGTAGTGCAGATGCACGCGGTCGCCATACCGATACCATAATAGGTTATGGAACGCGATGTTGTGTGTAAGGTGTTGTTCAAATCGAGAATAAATGAGGTAGGTCTTTATAAAGGCTTCTTTCCAGTAAACAGAATAAGGGAGGGTAGTATAAAACCCCGTGGTTTGCTGACTGTAGATAGGGCCTGGATTCACATTTCCGGTGTTTGTGTTGACTCCGTAAATGGTGACATTCGGATTGGCGGCTACCGGGATTGGTAACGGTCTGTAGGCAACGGAACGAGAGACATAACCACCAAAACTGAGGTGACCACCACGGAATATTTTTCGTACTTTTCCATAATACGCGTAGTTGTTCCCAGGATTGTTGAAGCCATATCCATTCAAATAATTGCCGCTGCTACCGACCCCGCCCGCAATGATCCCTGACCAGCCATCGTGCTGGCCAGTGCGAACGTTGAAGTGGATACCTTTAGAATCAAAACTCCCATAGTACATGCCTATGGATGCCCCAGCCTTCTTGGTCGGTTGCAGCGGCGAAAAATTAACGGAGCCGCCAATATTGTTATACCAACGATTCAGCGGATAGCCTGGACCGTAAGTTACCGTAATGCCCTTGATCATGGACATTTGTGGCAGCTCCGAGCCCTGCCAGACGCCGTAAGCCGGATCAACCATGGGCACGCCGTCGAAGGTGACCATGACCGTACCATCATTCGCGTTGCCCGCAATGTTTCCCCAGCCTGTCTTCATGCCATTAATGCTGATCGACGAGCGTGGCGCGCCACTTGGCCCGTTGGTGACAACGTTGACCCCTGGCGCTACGGCAAGTGCCTGTGCCGCCCCACCCGCGGGGCCTGCGGTGGCCATCTGACGCTTATTGATTACTTTCACCGATTGGGTGGAATTGAATACCTGTTTTTTTGTGGGGAGATGAGCCAGCGTGTCTAAAGCGCCCGTGTTAGAGGACACCTCTCCGACACTGATGCTGCTGGACGAGGTGGTGGGAGCGGTTACACCGGCAGCAAATGCCATGCCGGAAATTCCACACAAACCAGCAGCAATCAATGCACTAAATAAGGGATGATAACGATACTGATGTTTCACGGACATACTCCTTTTGTTGTAGTTACGGTTGAGTTACTTCGCGGCCTTTGCGGCAATACCAATCTCACTGACCCCTGCCTTCTGGCAGACATCCATGACGTCAACGAAATCTTGAAACGGTACGACCTTATCGGCCGCTATGGTGATCTGGGTCTTGCCGGGGTTGCCGTCGTTCGCCAACATTTTTGTAGTGCGGCCAAAGCATAGTGATGGCCCTTCACATTCACCGTGCCATCCTTTTCGATGTTGGATGATCTCGACCCGGCCCTTCTTCCGCTCGAAGTAGCGACGTTCCATCAGCCCGCCCTCACCACGGCAGCTGCCACCTTTGGCGTCGCGGTCTGGATATTCCCCTTACCGTCGGTGATCGGGTGCCCGTCCATGCGGTTGAGCAACATGGTCTTCACCGAATCCAACTGCAGCAGGATCTGCCGCACCTGATTATTGAAGGCATTGAAAGCCACCAAGCCGGTCATGGCGATGAAAAGGCCGGTGGCGGTGGCGACCAGGGCATCGGCCACCCCGCCAGTCACCGCCGTCGGCGCGTGCCCCGGTGCGGCCAATACGGAGAAGGCGTGAAACATGCCGATGATGGTGCCGAAAAGGCCGAGCAGCGGAGCCAGGGTAATGATGGTGTCCAACAGCCACAGCCGACGATCCAGTTGCGGCGCCATGACCAGGATGCTCTCTTCCAGGCGACTGGCGAGTGCTTCACCCTGCACATGCCCTGAGTGGCTCGCCGCCGTTTTCAGAAGTGCTGCCTCCGGCAATGCGCCAGCGTCCTCCGCGAGAGTTTGCAGGGCGTCTCGATCCAATCGCCCGTGCTGGGCGAGCTCCTGCACAAAGACGGTGCCGCGCAGGATAGTGCGACGCAGATACCAGAAACGGTCGACAATGATACCCAGGGCGACCATAAGAAGACCGGCGAGCACATAAAGCACACCGTCAGAGTAGTTGGCGAGATGGATGAGATAAGCAGTATTCATCAATAAAACTCCGCAAAATATCAAATAGAAACGGCGCCGAAGCAGCGCGCGGAAGAAGAAAAATCGGTGAAGGGAGTGTTACCTCCTACGGGACGTACAGCCATCTCGCTGACGTGCCGGAACGTTTCGGGGGGATTGAACTGATAGCCGCGTCCACGGAGCGTGACGATGCAGTCGTCGAAACCGAGGAAACGCAGGCGGCTACGTAAGGCGCTGATCACCAAGCGGGCATCGATGGCAGATGTTGTTTCCGCTTTGGACAACGTTTGCTGCAGGAGTTTCAGTGATAAGACACACTGGGGATGACCCCAGAATAAGGCCATTACAGTAAACAGCGCGTCTTTTATGGCGACAGATCGTCCCGCGCTACTTAACGTCTTGCGGGATTGATCGATCTGCAGTGGACCATAGGTGAGCGTCGTGATAGCCGTCTGCTGAATGAGCCTTTCCAGGTGGCGGGCGACATCCACAGAGGGGTCGTCGAGGTCCACCATGTTCTCGATAATCTGAGATTTCAGGAAAGCAGGCGCAGCAGAGCCTCTGGGTAAATCTATAGCCGTTATTGGGCAGGATGTGTGGGTAGCCCACTTGACATGCGCTTTCCAGTCGGCCCAACTGCTTTCCAGCGGCTTGCCGGCGAGAAAGAGAATTGGGGTGAGTCGCTGCGCGCTCAAGGCGATCTTGCAGCGATGCAGGTCGCTGACCCGAAATATCGACCCGGTATAGGCAGACAATCGATCAAGCAAGGCGTGAGTAATCAGCGTGTTCCGCTCCAGCACCACCAGCGGGTGTGCTGAGCTTTGTATTACGGCGTTCATGCGGCTACCTCTTATATGCGCCGGGTTGTATCCGACAACATCAAAAGTGGAGGTCTTTTGCCTCCTGGAATAGCCCCTATGCTAACAGCCGAATATTGCATCCATGTGTCACTGGGGTGGCGTTTTTATGATGTTTTTATGACGCTTTCATGACATTTCACGCATTCTTTGGCGGTGAAAAGCGGTATCCGAAACTGTGCACTGTTTCCAGCCAGCCTTTGGCCCCGGCACTTTCCAGAATCTTGCGTAAACGATAAATCTTGACTACCAGAGTATTGGGAGCGAGATAGGCGCCCTTACCGCCCCACAGGATGTCGGCAATCTGATCGTTGGAAACGACCTCGTCCGGATGGGTAGCGAAATAGTAAAGCAGATAGAAAAGCCGCCGCGGCAGATGAATTTCCTGGCCCAATATCCAGACACGCAATGACACGAGATCAATGCAGAGGTTTTCCTCTTCACCCACCCGTGTCGGGGCATGTGTGCGCAGCTTTTTGAGGAGACCTCGCACCTGGGCGGTCAAAATTTCCAATCCCAGACTGACGGGGATATAAGCTTGCGCACCTACTTCCAGCGCTGCAACGGCGTTGGGTTCGTGATGGTCTTCTTCTGCACTACTGCCAACCACCAGAAAGGGCAAATCGTCCTGATGGAATGCCAATTGCTGGCGCCGCAGCCAGTCACCCACCGCGGCAGACCATCCGAGCAGAACAAACACTTCAGGATCCCAGTACCGCATCAACTGCTCGGCTTCGGGGCGCTCCGTGACCCGTCTTACCTGGCCGCCCGCGCGTTCCAGAGCCACTTCCACAGCGACGATCGTTTTACCGTTGGTTCGTGCATTCACCAGCAGAAGGATCCGTGGGCCTTGCGGTGATCCGCCCCCGGATCGGTGGGGGGAAGTTCGCGTCTGCGCCAACATTGCCGTGCGTAGCACATGCACAGTGTGTACCGCAATACTGTTTAATAAAATTAACAACATAGGGAACATCCCATGCTCGCCGTGAACGCGACAAGCAAATGGAAGAAACTCACCGGCGCATTGTTGAGGGAATCGATGGTGCTGAGTTGGGGTACGTATGTGCCCATGGACTGACTCATGCAGTTCTCCTTATAGGGGCTAGTATTGCGGCTCCGCATAGGATAATTGACTTATGTGACACTAGTATGAAGATTGCATGACTTTTTTATGACAATTTACGCGGGCATATCCCCAGACCAAGGGGTATCGCTAGCGACTACGACGGCGCAATGGACCGGATGGATACTTGGCGGACCAACCCAGCCATCAGGCCGGAGATATTTCGCGCAAGTGTTGGGCATGGAAAGCGAGATGCTCACCGATGAAGCTGGCGATAAAGAAGTAGCTGTGATCATAGCCCTCGTGCCAACGCAGAATCAGCCGGACATCTTTCAGTTCTTCGAGCCAGTGTGTCTTCAGTTCGGCCTCCAGAAAAGGATCAGCGCGCCCCTGATCAATGAGAAGGGGCGTGGTTGTCGTTCCGGCAGTCTCCTTCAGCAGGGCCAGAGTGTCGTAGCTCCGCCAGCGCCGCTGATCCGGCCCGAGATAAGCGGCGAAGGCTTTCTGTCCCCAGGGACTGCGACTGGGAGCGCAGACAGGGGCGAAGGCTGAGATGGAGCGATATTTGTCGGGATGAAGCAGCCCGCAGACCAGAGCGCCGTGACCGCCCATGGAATGGCCACAGATGCCTTGTTGCTGGGGATTCACGGGAAAATACCGATCGATCAATGCGGGCAACTCTTCGGTCACATACCGATGCATCTGGTAATGGGCCGACCAAGGGGCCGCCGTCGCATCCACATAGAACCCCGCCCCGCTACCAAAATCCCAGTCGTTATCCTCGCCAGGGATACCGGTCTGACGCGGGCTGGTGTCCGGCGCGACGAGGATCAGGCCCCGTTCCGTCGCATAGCGCTGGGCACCGGCCTTGATCATGAATGTCTCTTCGGTGCAGGTCAGGCCCGCCAAAAAATAAACGACGGGCAGTCGTTGATCTGCCCTATGGGGCGGGAGAAAGACCGAGAAGCGCATGGGTGCATGGCAGATATCGGAGTGGTGCTGGTAGCGCTGCACCGATCCGCCGAAACAGGCATGCGCCTCCAATAGTTCCAGTTCGGTTGTCATCAGCCGCCCTTAAAAGGTCAGCACGGTGCGGATGGACTCACCCTTGTGCATCAGATCAAAAGCGGTATTGATCTCTTCCACCGGCAGGGTATGAGTGATCATTTCGTCGATATGAATCTTGCCTTCCATATACCAGTCGACAATCTTGGGCACATCGGTGCGGCCCTTGGCGCCACCGAAGGCGGAACCGCGCCAGTTGCGGCCGGTGACGAGTTGGAAGGGACGGGTGCGGATTTCCTGACCGCTACCCGCCACGCCGATGATGATACTGGTGCCCCAGCCCTTGTGGCAGCATTCCAGCGCCTGGCGCATCAGGTCCACGTTGCCGATGCACTCGAAACTAAAGTCAGCGCCGCCCTTGGTCAGACTCACCAGATAGGGCACCAAGTCACCCTCAACTTCTTTGGGATTGACGAAGTGGGTCATGCCGAACTGCTCGGCCAGCGCCCGCTTCGTCGGGTTGATATCGACCCCGACGATCATATCGGCACCGGCCATGCGCGCGCCCTGCACTACATTGAGCCCGATCCCGCCGAGCCCGAAGATCACGACTTTATCGCCGGGGCGGACCTTGGCAGTGTGGATCACCGCACCGACACCAGTGGTGACCCCACATCCGATGTAGCAGACCTTGTCGAAGGGGGCATCTTTCCGAATTTTCGCCAAGGCGATCTCGGGGAGCACGGTGTAATTGGCAAAGGTACTGGTACCCATGTAGTGATACAGGAGTGTACCGTTGATGGAAAAGCGGCTGGTGCCATCGGGCATCACGCCGCGCCCCTGGGTTTCGCGAATAGCCTGGCAGAGATTGGTCTTGCCGCTCAGACAGTATTCGCACTCCCGGCATTCGGGGGTGTAGAGCGGGATGACGTGATCGCCCGGTTTTAGCGAGCGCACGCCCGGTCCAACCTCCACCACCACGCCCGCACCTTCATGGCCCAACACCGTCGGAAACAGCCCCTCGGGGTCCATACCGGAGAGGGTGTAGGCATCGGTATGGCAGACGCCGGTCGCTTTGATCTCCACCAGTACCTCACCGGTACGGGGGCCTTCCAGTTGCACAGTTTCGACGACGAGGGGCTGATTGGCAGCATAGGCGACGGCAGCACGGATATCCATGGGATTTCTCCAGTAGTTTCAGGTGGTGTAATGTAAAAAGTCAGACAGGTTCAGCGGGAGACGAGGCACCATCATGGGTGCATTCATCGTGAGCATAGCCGATCGAAGCCATCTAACCCGACGAATCGGTCTTTTCAAAGCGCAGCGCTGCCGAATTCAGACAGTAGCGCAGCCCCGTCGGCGCCGGGCCATCGGGAAACACATGCCCCAGATGGCTATCGCAACGGGCACAGCGGATTTCCGTGCGAACCATACCGTGGCTGGCATCGCGAATCTCGCGGATATGATCAGGCGCATAAGGCTCCCAGAAACTCGGCCAGCCCGTCCCCGACTCAAACTTGGCCGTAGAACGAAACAACGGCAGACTGCATAAACCACAGACAAAAACCCCATCCCCCTTTTCATGTAACAGGCCGCCGCAAAAGGGCGGCTCCGTACCATGCTCAAAAAGCACATGACGCACCTCGGCAGACAAGCCCTGCGCCATTTTTGAGCGCTTACCGGCGTCAATCGGGGTCAAATCAAAACCAGCAGACGAACAGATCATTGCTATAATCTCCGTTAAGTTTTGCGCAATAATTGCGGAAAACGCGCGTGCAGTTTCTCCACCTTCGGCTGCGCCACCATGCAGATATAGGGCTGATCGGGATGCCGACGGGCATAATCCTGATGCGTGTCTTCGGCGGGATAGAAATGCGTCAAGGGTGCGATTTCGGTGACAACGGGCCCATCAAAAACATCCGCCTGATTGAGCTGCGTCACATAATCCCGTGCCATCGCCGCCTGCGCATCGTTCAGAGTAAATATGACGGAGCGGTACTGCGTCCCCACATCATTCCCCTGCCGGTTATGCTGCGTCGGATCGTGGGCCACCGCAAAAAAGACCTGTAACAAACGGCCAAAAGATAATACTTTTGGATCATAGTGAATCTCTATCGCTTCAGCATGGCCTGTTGCGCCGCCGCACACCGCCCGGTAATTCGCGGTCGCCGCCGCGCCCCCCGCATAACCAGACACTACCCGTGTCACCCCGGCAAGTTCCAGATACACCGCCTCCACACACCAGAAGCAGCCCCCCGCCAGCACCGCCACACCCGGCGCATCGGCGGCGGGATCCTCGCGGCTGGGAGCAGGCATCGTTAAAGCCATGACATGCACTCCATGAGCGCCCGTAGCCCTTGACCGGAGCGGGCATTGCCCTGAGCATAACCGCAAAATCTCACCAAACCAAATGTCAACAGGCGATGTGCCAGACTCCGGCGCATTTGCTAGTATTCACGTTCTGGCGAGGTTCGTTTTGCAAAACTTCTGGAGAATGGGGCATGGAAACTGAGAATCAGAGCCGAGTAACAAAAGGGCGCATTGGATTCAGAAAAGCCGCAGGACTGCGGTTTGCGGCGCTGCTTTTCGGCCCGCTGGCGCTCGCCGGGTGCGCAAGCAGCCAGAATCTCAAATCTGCGGAACATCTGGTGCAAAACAACTTCCACGGCCAGGCCCACGTAATCAAAGTCTTTCCTGGCCCCACCAAAAAGCTTACAGGCATCGTCGCCGAGAATGCCCAGCATCAGCAGGGCATACTCTGGATGTTGTCCAACCGCTACCTCCTGCTCGGCCCGGTAGTGAACGATAAGGGCCACGATATCACCCGGACGGCTACAAAAAAGTATCTGGTCCAACCCAGGAAGGTCCCCGCCGAACAGATTGCCTTGGCGGCAATGAAGGCACCGGGCTTCACGATAGGCCATGCAGGCCCACTGATCGTGGTGTTTATGGATCCCAACTGTATCTACTGCCATCTGCTCTGGAAAGCGTTACAAGAACCCGTCGCCGAAGGTCAACTCCGGGCAAAACTAATCCCGGTCGGCTTTCTGAAAGACTCCAGCGTCGCCAAGGCGGCCACAATTCTCGCCGCCAAAGATCCGGCAGTTGCATGGGCGAATAACGAGAAAGGATTTGACGAGAATACCGAGGAAGGCGGCACCCGGCCCTTAGCACAGATTCCTCCAAAGGACATAGCAGCCATCAACACCAACACCGCGTTGCTTCAGTCCAGCGGCGAAGAAGCGACACCAACCCTGCTCTTCTGTCAGAAGAATGCACCAGACGCCAACGCATCAGCGGGTAAAACCGACCGGCAGATGACCCTGGAACATGGCATCGCCATGCATGCACTTCCCACGCTGATCAAGTCGCTCGATGGCAATGTGAGCGCGGATGGCTGCATACCCTGATCTCCGCCGGGCTGGCGCATTTCCGATACCAGCCGACTTCCCTCGCAGTCAGCCCTTGGTTATATTCCGTCTATGCACAGCTCCACACACGATGATCTGGTCATCCTCGGCGGCACCTTCGATCCCATCCATTACGGGCACCTGCGCGCCGTGGAAGAGGTGCGGCAGGCCCTAGGCATCGCCCAGGTGATGCTGATCCCGGCCGGGCACCCACCCCACCGCCAAAGCCCCTGGGCTGATGCCCGCCATCGTCTGGTCATGACCCGCATCGCCGTCGCCCACCACCCGCACTTCACGGTCAGTTCCTGGGAAGTGGAGCGGGAAGGGCCGTCCTACACCGTCGACACCCTCACGGCACTGCGCCAGCAGCGCCCGGATGCAGTCCTCGCCATGGCCATCGGCATGGATGCCTTTCTGCGCTTCGACACCTGGCACCGCTGGCAGCGCATTTTGGACCTCACCCATCTCATTGTTACCGGGCGCCCCGGCTGGCCCGCTGCCGAATTACCGGAAGCCCTGCGTCAGGCCTTATACCAGCGCCGTTGTGAGGATGTGAGCACCCTGCGCCAGACGCCGGCCGGGCGTATTTTGTTTCACACAGTCACCGCGCTGGAGATTTCCGCCACCAGCATCCGCAGCCTGCTCGCCAGTCATCAAAGTCCGCGTTTCCTGTTACCTGACGAAGTATTGGATTATATTGATGCCGAAGGGCTCTACCATAGCCCGTAACCAACACAAAGGATCATAACACTTGGCGACAGCAGAAACCCTCCGCGACCTGGCCCTCTCCGTTCTGGATGAACACAAAGCGCTCGACATCAAGAGCATTGATGTCCGCAAACAGACCGACATCACCGACTATCTGATCATTGCCTCCGGCACATCCGACCGGCACCTGCGGGCGCTGGCCGACGCCGTGATGGCACGCATGCGCGAAGAGGGTGTAAAACCCATAGGCAAGGAAGGTCTCACCGTGGGCGACTGGGCGCTGGTGGATCTCGGTGACGTCGTCGTCCATGTGATGCGCCCGGAAGTGCGCGATTTTTACCAGTTGGAGCGGCTCTGGGGAGAACTCCCGCAGATGCGCGGTCAAGGCGAGGGGCGCTGATCCGCAATGCGCCTCTGGGTGCTGGCGATCGGCAGCAAAATGCCGGCATGGGTAGAGGCGGGCGTCGCCGGATATACCGAACGGATGCCTCCACAATTGCGTGTCGAGTGGCGCGCACTGCCGCTGGCACGACGCGGGCGCAGTGGGGACCCGGTACGCTGGCGACGCGAAGAGGGTGAACGGATTCTGGCAGCAACCCCCAGTGGTGCCGAGCGGGTAGCGCTGGAAGTGGGCGGCAAGCAACTGGACAGCGAGGCCTTAGCGCAGCGCGTCGACACCTGGTTTGGCGGCGGGCGCGATGTGGCGCTGTGGATCGGCGGCCCCGATGGCCTCGATCCGGCCCTGCAACCGGACTGGCGCTGGTCCCTGTCGCCCTTGACCCTCGCGCACCCGGTGGTGCGCGTCGTGCTGGCTGAACAATTATACCGGGCCTGGAGCATTCAGGCCGGATTACCTTACCATCGTGGCGGAGAGGAGTGACGCTGACGTGAACACGCTATGGAACCGAAGTCTCTATCCCCGTCTGGGGATGGCACTGGCCCTGAGTCTAGGTCTCGGCGCCTGTGCACAGATAGTGCAGGTCAGCCCGCAACAGAGTGCCTCAGACGCCGTTGCGGTACAGGCGGGCAGGGAGCGCATCCTCGCCCTCTCGCCGGCGGTCAACACGCGGCAACTGGCGCCGGTACAGAAGGCCCTGAGCGCCGCACGGGAAGCAGTGGCGCGTGGCGATTATGTGTATGCTGACCGTCAGACCCTGCTCGCCAAAGTGCTGCTGGATAATATCCAGATCCGCCTGAACGCATCAACCAGCAGCGGCCAGCGCGCCATGCTGAAAAGTCAGATCGGCAATTTGCAAAGTCAGATTGCTTCGACCCGCCAGCAAATCGACGTCACCAAGGCGCAGATCGCCAAGGAGGCCCAATGATCCGCGCCCGTCACCTCATCGCCGCAGCCCTGCTCATTGCACTGCCCAGCTTAGCGGCAGCCGATACCGCCACCACGCAAGCTTTGCAGCAAGCCCTCCAACGCCTGCAAAATGTGCAGCGCAGTGGTCCGCCAATGCCTTCCGCCACCTTGTCCGGCCTGCACACCAGCCTTCAGATGATGACTCGCGACCAGATCAACCCTGCCCTTTTCCAGGTCGATCAGGCCATTTTTAATGCGCGTCTCTCTGGCCTTTACGAACAACGCCAACAGGCGGCAAAACAAAACCGGCTCAGCAGCCTGCAGCGACTGGTGCAGTCGTTGACCCGCCAGCACCAGTCGCTGCAGAGCGAATACGGCAGACTGCGCGAACAACTGGCGAGCAAAACCATGAGCGGCGCCCAGACCCAGCATCTGCAAGCCGAAATCCAGCAGCAGCGGCAGATGCTGCAGTCTGAAGAGCAGCGCCTTGCCGGGATGGCGACACAGCAGGGCGCCACACCCATCCCAAGCGCCTCCACCAGCCCACTCACAACGCTGCCCGGCTACGGCAAGGCGCTGACGGTATACGCCCAAGTCCGGGCCGCCAGCGACGGAGTCCATGTCACGATGCCGGTAACCAGTCTGTTCGGCAACGAAAATCGGCTTTCTGTTGACGGTAAACAGCGTTTGCAGGCCATCTCCGGTATCCTCAAGCAGACGGCAGCCAGTGAAATACTGGTGCGGGTAGCACCACAGCCCTTGGGTGCCAATGTTGCCACCCAACGTGCCGAAAACATCCTCCGTACCCTGCGCCGCAACGGTATCCCCGATAAAGTGCTGGCTCTGGCTACCGGCGCCGGCCTCAGCACAGGCACGGCTGAACTGCTGTTGGTGAATACCAGCCCGGCTCCGTGACCCGCATGATTCTCGCCTCGGCCTCACCACGCCGCTTAGCCCTACTCCAGCAGTTGGGCTATGCGCCAGAGGTTTTGGCCACTGCCGTGGATGAGACCCCGCGGCCCGGCGAGACCCCGGACGCCCTCGCTCAGCGTTTGGCCCATAGCAAAGCGCTTGCTGCCGCAGTGGCGAAGCCCGAAGCCATCATCCTGGCGGCAGACACCGTCGTGGCGCTGGGTGATCGCGCCTTCGGCAAGCCCTGCAATTTCGATGAAGCCATGCAGATGTATACCGTGCTCGGTGGCCTCTGGCATCAGGTGCATACGGCTATCGCGGTTCTCCATCAAGGCCAGGTAGACCTGCGCCTGTGCAGCAGCGCCGTCCGCTTGCGCCCCCTTAGCAGCGCGGAGATGCGTGCCTACTGGGACACCGGCGAACCGGTTGACAAGGCCGGGGCCTATGCGATTCAGGGCATCGGCGCAGTCTTTGTCAGCGGCTTGCAGGGATCTTACAGCGGCGTCATGGGCCTGCCCCTTTTTGAAACGGCAGAGATGCTTGCTGCTTGCAACCTCTCCCCCCCTTGCCTCTCAGGACATCCATGAGCGAAGAACTGCTGATCAACGTCACCCCCCAGGAAATCCGCGTCGCGCTGGTGGATAACGGCGTCCTCCAGGAGCTCCAGGTCGAGCGCAGCGGTCATCGCGGCCTAGTGGGCAATATCTATAAAGGCATCGTCCGCCGCGTCCTGCCCGGTATGCAGGCAGCTTTCGTTGATGTCGGCCTGGAACGCACCGCCTTCCTCCACGCCGCGGATATTCAGGATGACAACGAGGAAGTGCAAGGCGAAACGGATATCGAAACCCGTGCTGGCCACCACGAGGTCCGCAACGTCTGCGCCCTGCTCCACGAAGGGCAGGAAGTGTTGGTGCAGGTCATCAAGGATCCTCTCGGCAGCAAAGGCGCACGCCTCTCCACCCGCATCACGCTGCCAGGGCGTTATCTGGTTTACATGCCCTTTGTGCCGCGCATCGGCGTCTCCACCCGCATTGAATCGCCGGAAGAACGTTTCCGGCTCAAGGAACAGCTTAAATCCGCGATCCCGCCCGAAGAGGCCGGCGGCTACATCATCCGCACCCTCGCGGAAGGCGTGGAAGAAACCGATTTTGCTGGGGATATCGACTTTCTCCGGCGCCTGTGGGACTCCATCCGCGCCCGACTGGAGCGCAGCCCTGCCCCCAGCCAGATTCACAGCGACCTCAACCTCGCCATGCGTATGATGCGTGATGTGATGTCCGACAATATCCAACGGGTACGTATTGATTCGCGGGAAACTGTCGATGCTGCTCTGGCCTTCTGTCAGGGTGTCATCCCAGAAGTGGCTGATCGCATTGAGCACTACAGCGGAGAGCGTCCGCTCTTCGATCTTTATAATGTCGAGGACGAAATTGAGCGCGCCCTGCAAAGCCGGGTCACGCTCAAGTCCGGTGCCTACCTCATCATCGACCAGACCGAAGCGCTGACCACAGTGGACGTCAACACCGGCGGCTTCGTGGGGCGACGCAATCAGGAAGAAACCATCCTCAAGACCAACCTGGAAGCCGCCGCCGCGATTGCCCGCCAGATGCGCCTGCGCAACATCGGCGGCATGATCATCATCGACTTTATCGACATGGAGGACGAGGAGCACAAACGTCGGGTCCAGCGTGCGCTGGAAAAGGGCATCCAGAGCGACCGCACCCGCTGCAACATCACCCAGATATCCTCTCTGGGTTTGGTGGAAATGACCCGCAAACGCACCCGCGAAAGCCTGCGCCAAACCCTCTGCGAACCTTGCCCCTACTGCCACGGCCGCGGCTTCATGAAAACCGCAGAAACCATTTGCTACGAAGTCCTTCGTGAGATCGTCCGCGAAACCCGCGCCTACCCCGCCGAACGCTTCGTGGTTCTGGCCTCCCCGCAGGTCATGGAGAAGCTGTTAGACGAGGAAAGCACCAGCCTTGCGGCACTGGAGGAGTTTATCGGCCGACCCATCAAGGTGCAGGCGGAGGCGACGTATACACAGGAGCAGTACGACATCATTCTGATGTGATTAAGGCTGAATCCACCAGAGGGACCCGCTTTACCTTACCGTACTACCACTCACCTTTTGCTCGCCTAACGGGGTAGGTGTTCCGCGCGATCCCCGTTTATGGGCACGGCCGGGTCTGTTACGGGTTATTGCCATGGCGGCGGGTATGCGCCCCGCCTTGCAAGGAATATGTCGCTGCAATGCTCTAAAGATGCTAAAGTTCTGAGCAGATGATGATGAGGCTAAAAGGTATTTTATCACCTCGCCGAATTTCCGCTTTAACGGCGCCTGGTCTCCATAAATAAGGGACTGTTCATGATCAGAATCCCCGATGTGATGCGGTTATCGCTACGGCAGCGGCTTCTTCGCTTTGCTGCTAAAACGCGGGTGGTTCTCCGTCTGGATGTTTGGTTTCCTCAGATACCGATGTCGCTTGCTGTGGGGCTGTTGGGGGTACTGGCGATCCTGAATGCGTTGCCGCATCTTACTCAAATATTCCCGGAACTGGCCGATATCGCGCCATCCACCCGCCTAAGCCAGGCCCCGCTCTTATCGGCACTGGGCACGATACCCGAGGCGGTTGTCGGTATCGTTTTACTACTGATGGCCTTCGGATTGCTGTTTCTCTCCCGATTTTCCTGGGCGATTACGGTAGTGCTGGCGGCAACGATGCTGGCCATGTTGCTGCACCACTATGGTCTTGTGTGGAGTGGTGCCACCATCTTCAATGCCGTGATCCTGGTAATGTTGCTGTTGTTTCGACGCCATTTTGCGCGTTCGAGCGTGGCAGCAGGTACTCTTTTTGCGGCGATTTCTATCTTGCTCTTGATGAGCTATGCGGTACTGGGCAGTTATGTGTTGGGGGCAGGATTTTCGCCACCCATCAAAAATCTGGTGAGCGCCTTGTATTTCGCCGTGGTTACCATGTCCACCGTAGGGTATGGGGATATTGTGCCGAAAAGCGAAGATGCCCGATTTTTCGTTATCTCCATCATCATTCTGGGTATCACCGTTTTCGCAACTTCCATTTCTGCGGTCGTTGTACCGTTAGTAAATGGCCGGATGCAGCGCCTGTTGATGGGAGAAAAAAAGCGTGGTCACCGTAACCATTATCTGATTATTGGTGATAATGCGTTGGCACAGAACACCTATCGCGCGCTGCTTGCTCGTCATTTTCAGGTGCTGGTGCTGGTTCCCGTGGCGCCAGAACATGCATGGATGGCCAAAGAAGACCTCATGATTGGTGATGCTACGGATCTGGATGTTTTGCACAAGGCCGGAGCCGAGTACGCCCTTGGCATTCTCGCATTGCGGATCATAGACAGCGAAAATGCCTTTATCATCCTTGCAGCCAAGGAGTTGGCTTTTTCCGGAAAAACCGTGGCGGCGGTTCAGAATAGTAAAAATCTGGAACGTCTGCGACAGATCGGTGTCGATCTTATTATCTCCCCGGAGGTGTTGGGCGGCGAATTACTGGCGCTGACACTCAGCGGCGAAGAACTGGCAGGAGATGCCATTATCAGCAAACTATTTACCGTTAAGGCGGAAGGAGTTGCAGCTTGAGTGCGTTGATGGCGATAAGCATTGTGGTGTTGGCCTTGATAGGATTGAGCATTGCGGCGATGTTTTTGCATGTGGTGGTATGGTTATTAGGTGCCATACTCGGTTTGTTTATCTATTTTAT
Source organism: Acidithiobacillus sp. (assembly GCF_023229925.1). Lineage (NCBI taxonomy): Bacteria > Pseudomonadati > Pseudomonadota > Acidithiobacillia > Acidithiobacillales > Acidithiobacillaceae > Acidithiobacillus > Acidithiobacillus sp. The sequence goes on from NZ_JALNYM010000002.1 coordinate 270,647, forward strand.
CCCCAGCATTATTGCCGCAGCACGTCACCACGAACATTTTCTGTGGGTGCTGGTACTGAATATTGTACTGGGCTGGTCGGGCATCGCCTGGATGATCCTGATTGTCTGGGCCATATTGGGAGAACGTCGAGAGCCGCCGTTATGCAATTTGAGCGGGGATACCCCTAACCCTCCTGCGCACTGACTACAAAAGTGCCGAGACGCAGACGTTGCAAACTGGCCGCATAGTCTTCCGGGGCGGCGGTGGGGGCCATTGGCCCGATCTTGACTTTATATAGACCGCCCGCAGCCGTGGAGGATACTGGTACCATCTGTGCGGTGCTTATGCCGAAATCCTGCAGTTTGCTGCGTTCGCGGACAGCGGTCTGCAGCTCCATGGAATTTGCGGTTTCCAGATAGATTTGCTTGGGCGGTGGTGCCTCCCGCCACCGCCGTAAGGTGTGGGCACCAGCCTCAAAACGCGGTGGAACAGGAACGGGAGGGGCTTTCTGGACGGCAGGGATGGCGCGGACCGGGCTGTTGGAAAAAGCGTCGTCTACCACGGCCGTTAGGTTGGCACTGGCAGGAGACATATAGGCTGGTACAGGTATTGCCGTCGGTGTACGCAGGACCGGCACGGGTGTCATCTTCTTGGACGCGATACGTTGTTGTGCCACAGGGAGCACTTGGGGAAGCGGTGTGCTGGGGCCTGGATTGCTGGGAATCACCTGAATATGTACCGGCGTTGTGCCCTGGTTGAGCATGCCCAACTGACTGGCGGCGCCGTAAGACATATCCATAATGCGGCCACTCACAAAGGGACCGCGATCATCAACCAGCACCACGACACTGCGTCCGTTCTTCAGATTAGTGACGCGCACACAGGAGGGTAGCGGCAGTGTTCGGCTCGCGGCCGTCATTTGCCGAGCATGGAAGGCTGTGCCCATCGCGGTCACCGCGCTGGAGGATTGCTGGTCGTACCAGGAGGCGATGCCATTTTCGGAAAAGCCCGCATCGCCACGCATGGGATGATACCAATCTCCGTTGATTTCATAAGGCTGATTGTAGGCAGCATTGGGGTCGGGAACTGGTGCGTGGCAATCCTGCCCGGTGGAATAGGCAGAACCCATTATCGCCGAACCATGGCCACCGCCTGACGTGCCGACCATGTGGCTGGGCATGCTCGCGCAGCCCGCAAGTGCTGCGGCGGCGAAGCCGAAAGCCCCCAGCCTGAAAACTCGAAGATGGTATCGTACGCCCATGCTGATGCACGGCCTCCGTCTGGAATTACATTTGCATTCTAGGTCATAGTCTCCAGAAAGTTCAAGCAAGGCTGATAGTTGGCTGTTTATTCTCAAGCACTAAACGAGAAATATCGGCAAATGGGAGTACTGCCGGCGTGGATCTCCGCCAGAATTACCTATGGTCTCCAATGATCGCCTTTCTCAGGATCGAAAATGACGTGTCCGATGGTCCGCGCCTCGCCGTCTGGATGTGCGCGCTAACTGATCCGGTCATCCTGGCGCCCCTATACACACTGCAGCGAGGCACCGGAACCTCATGTCGGAGTTTGGACTACCACCATACTTCAACTTATCGAGGGTAGCAGGTATATCCTGGCGGACAGGCAGGTGGTTGCTGATATTGAGGCGCCGTCGGAGTACACACATAGCCGGGAGGGCACGGTACATTGCTCTGTGGCGCTGCATAGTAACCGGGCTGCGGTGCCGGCGCCTGCTCTTGGCTCCTGGAGATGCCATAGCCAGCAAGTCCGCCTAACCCGGCACCAATGGCAGCACCCGCCAGCGGCGAGCCCGTTTGATTTCCGATGACCGCGCCGGCGACGGCACCGAGCAAAGAACCTCCCGCCGTATTGGCCGTGGTGCTATTGCTGGCGTAGGGATTATTTGCGCAACCCGCTAGCGCAAAGGGTAATGTTGCAATCATCAACCAGCGTGCCGTCTTCATGATCACTATCTCCTCGTAATAGTACTTAGGTGTTTATTATGGTGCCAAGTTCCACAAGGATACTAGTGTAGCCAACCAGGCACAGTCCTGCCGACCGCAATGGCGGTTCCGGGACGGATATCCTATCCTCTCATTATCTTGTTTGAGGCGTTGCCAGATGAATCCTCTCCGCCGCCTTTTGCAGTATAGTATGAGGCGAAGGTCCGCTCCCGGACCGACCTCGTATTTCGCTATGGAGAATGCTATGACCGTATCCTCACGCCTCGCGGCAGCCTCTGTGGTGCTGGCTCTTGGGTTGAGTGGCTGTACAGCCAGCTGGGCTCCACAAGTTAATCCTGTACCCTACTACACCTATTATCCCGCATCGCTTAGCGTGGTCACTGCTGCGGCTGAAAGGGCTTTGCCTCAGGCGGGCATGCAGTTTACCGGGTCCAAGCAGATCAGTCCCGATACTATTGAAGTGCATGGATATGATTCAGAGGGTAACGCCATTCTGATTACTCTGCAGAACAAGGGCGCCGCTGTCACTAAATTCTCGGCACGCATTGGCCTTTACGGGCACCTCCGTGAGGTGGAAGAGATTGAGCACTGGATGGGACAGTATGTGGGACAGGCCATGGCGCGGCCCTGAGCAGGCTGTGGTCATCGTCGGCGCCTGATTTTGCGCAGCGATTCGGAGCAGCAGTGTCCGGTCAGTTTGTTGCATGGGTAATCTATTGACCTGCTTGGATTGTTTGAGAGTCGGCATGGTTTGCTTTACACTTCTGGCACATGTTTCAAAGATGAGGCTCATGACCGATCTGACCGTTGAAAAAAAAATCATTATTGCCGGGCATGTCGCCTCTGGAAAGACGACTGCCTTGCGCACGTTGCTTGGCGAAAAGTTGCTCTCTACCGACGCAGCCTACTCAGAATCGAGATCGCTAGAAAGCAAAAGAACCACCACAGTAGCAATGGACTACGGAGTAATCCGTTGCCCGAAAATCCCTGTCAAACTTCATCTTTATGCCATTCCCGGACAAGAACGTTTTCAGTTTATGTGGGAAATTCTGGGCAAAAACGCGGATGGCTTGATTGTGCTTATAGATGCCGCGAGACCTCGACCTATTGACACCATTCATCTCTATCTGGACAAGATTCTACCTTTCTTGAATAGCACCTCGGTCGTGGTGGCCTTGAACAAACTGGATCCAGAACAGAGAGCTTCGTTGCGCTTGCCACCCTATCTGCGGCACGGCGACTTGCGGTTGCGGTTGACCACGACCGATGTGCGTGATGCGGAGGAAGTCATGGCGTTGTTACGTTTGCTGACTGCGGAAATGATTGAGGCAGAGCGGCGCTAAGTCGTTAGCACAGTTGTTCTAGCCACGGGCGGTAGATTGCCATGGCCCTGCCCAGCAACGCTTCACATTTGTGCTCCAGATGCTCGCGAATGGTCCTGCTACACTGCACACCCGCACCAGTTTGTTGCAGGTCATCCACCATGCTTTCCGTCCAGGCCCGCACCGTGGCGAAAGTGACCTCCGGGTGGCCTTGAAGCGCCAGACAGTGCTTGCCAATGGCAAAGGCCTGCTGGGCACAATGCTCGCTGGAAAGCAGGGGCACCGCACCGGATGGCAGAGAAAAGGTCTCGCCATGCCAATGAAAGAGCGTAAACGCGTCGGGAAGCTCCGCTAACCAGCTGCTACTCATTGCTTCTGGGGTCTTGGTGACCGTCCACCAACCGATTTCCGGGCCATCCGGATTAGGGGTCACCTGGCCGCCCATCGCACGGGCAATCAGTTGCCCGCCGAGGCAATGTCCCAGGACGGGAAGTTCTTCGCCAACTGCCCGGCGAATAATTTGTTGCTCGTTGAGCAGCCACGGGTACTGGTCCGTATCGTGGACGCTCATGGGCCCGCCCATGATAATTAAGGCGCCATAACCAGCCAAATCATCGGGAACCGGTACGCCCAGATCAAGGCGATGCACCTCCGTTCGATGCCCATGTGCCGCAAGAATATTGTGCAGGCTACCCAACCCTTCTTCCGGATGGTGCTGTAACACGAGAATCTTCGTCATGACACAGGCCTTTCCGCATTTCCCGTAGCGGCGTTTTGTAGCCAGTAGGTGACAAAATCCGCTGCCGACATAGGCCTGGCAATGCCATATCCCTGTCCTCGATCCGCTTGCATCTGGCGCAGAAGGTCGGCGCTCTCCATATTCTCAATGCCTTCGGCAGTGACGGTTACACCCAGCGCATGGGCCATCTGGATCATGGCCTGAATCATCTGTTGGTGGCGTTGACTCCCGGCCATGGGGATAACGAAACTGTGGTCGATTTTGATCTGGTTGCAACCCAGTTCGAGGAGGTATTGCAGTGCGGCGGGCCCCGTACCAAAGTCGTCGAGGGCAAAGCGCACACCAAGGCTTTGGCAGTCACTAATCAGTCTGGTGGTTTTGGCAATATCGCGCAGGGCGATGCGTTCAACCAGTTCTAGGCAGATGCGCTCTGTAGGCAGTGCGGGGCAACTTGCCAGCGCGCGGCGCAAGTCGTCGCATAGACGATGATTTTCTACTTGACGGGCAGCGAGATTGATCTGAATGTCAAGGACCATGCCCTGCTTGGTCCAGACCTCGCCGTGTTGACAGGCGTCATGGATAACCCACGCTCCAATGCGCTGCATGACCGTAGAGTTCTCCGCGACGTCCAGAAAACTGTCGGGCAGGAGCAGACCGCGCTCAGGATGCTGCCAGCGGATCAATGCTTCTGCAGCAACGCAAAGACCGCTCTGCATGTCGATGATAGGCTGCCAGTAGAGGACAAACTCCTGTTTCGACAGCGCGCGCTCCAGTTCGCCGCGCAGGTGTTGAGCGGAGCGTCTGCGCTCATCGTCCTGATGATCATAATAGCTCCAGCAATTTCCACCCGACGCCTTGGCACGATAAACCGCCTGGTCCGCATGGTGGATAAGCTCAACGGGATCAACGTTATCCTGCGGATACGTGGTGACGCCGGCGCTGGCTGTTATACCAATCTGCTGATCATCTACCCCGATGCGAATGTTGAGCGCCAGCAGAACGCGTTGGAGTACGTCTTCCAGATCGCGACGGCTGCGCAGCTTTTCCAGCAACAATATGAATTCATCACCGGCCAGGCGGACGATGGTATCGCTGGCGCGCAGCACGTCATGCAAGCGGGTTACAATTTCGCGCAGGAGACGATCCCCCGCACTATGACCCAGGCCGTCATTGACCTCTTTAAATCCATCAATGTCTAGCAAAACGATGGCCAAGGTACACTGCTCGCGGTGGGCGCTGGCGCATGCGGTAGTCAGTCGTTCCTCGAGTTGATAGCGGTTGGGTACGCCGGTGAGCGCATCGCGGGTGGCAATATGTTCTAGGTGCAACTCAATACCCATCCGGTACCAGGCGGCACCCAACATATCGGCCAACAGTTGCGCCAGACGCAGAGTGCTTTCAGCGAGCTCTGTAGGCGCCGGGCGGAACCAGGAAACGGCCAGGACACCACTGGCACCCTTGGGGCCATGGACAGGGAGGATGATGCTTGCCTGTAAACCTGTAGCCACATACTCTGGCATGGCGTGGGGGCTACGCGGATAATCCGGCACATAAATGGCGCGGTCCTCCCGTAGTGCGGCACCGCTAATTCCCTGGTCATCGGGAAAAACGTGCTTCGACAGGTCTGAATAGATCGGGGGCAGGCCATGAAAGAACAGGTAACGCAGACTATGTTCTTCGTGAGCGATGAAGGCGGCACCATCGGCTTCCAGTAGGTCTGCGGCAAGCGCCGCGGTTTCCTCGAAGAACGTGTTGAATTCATAGATACGAACCAGATTTTGTAACTGGCTCAAAACGGCATCGGGAATCATCAAAGTCCTCTGCGAGGCCCTCAACAGCAGGGTGAGTTAGGGATTTCCGCTATCGTATCAATTTAGTAGAAATTTTGAGTTTTGCCAGATATGGCGGTTAGTAAAAAACACGGCGGTTGCCCGCCGTATTTAAGAACGTTGAAGTGTTAGTGGAGGTCAGTCCCCTGCCACCGGCCGACGTTCGCCATCGCCATAGAAGGCGTACGCCTCTTCACCGTGGACCGCGTCATCGCCGATCATCAATTCTTCTTCAGACATACGCAGAGGTACGATCAGGCTGATGAGCTTGAGTAGAATGTACGTCACAACGATGTTCAACACGATGATAAATGCTGCACCGATGAGTTGTAGCCAGACCTGATGCCAGTTGCCCTCAATGGCGCCGCCCGGGGTGCTCAGGGCGAAAGCTGCACATCCCGCCTTGGTCGCCAGTAAACCGGTCATGACCCCACCGAGTAAGCCCGCCACCGCATGGGTATGAAAGACACCCAGGGTGTCATCCACCTTGCGGAAGAGCGCAGTTTTGCCGACCAGGTTCATGCTGATCCAGGGGATAATGCCTGAGGCGATGCCAATGGCGATCGCCCCGTAACCATCGACAACACCTGCCGCCGGGGTGATAGCCACCAGCCCGGTGATCATGCCCTGCACGGCACCGATGACAGATGGCTTCTTGAAGTAAAAGATGTCCATGATGGTCCAGACAATGACACTGACCGCTGTGGCAATATTGGTGTTCAGTACCGCCACGCCCGCATCACGGCTGGCAGCGTAGGGATCACCGCCGTTAAAGCCATTCCAGCCGAGCCAAAGGATACCGGCACCGACCAGCATCAGCAGCACGTTGTTGGGCTGGAAGTTTTCTCGGTCGCGTGCCAGACGCGGTCCAATCACCGCCGCCGCCACAAAGCCTGCGATACCTGCAGAAAGATGGATGACATAACCACCGGAGTAATCAATAACGCCGAGGCTCGAGAGGAAACCACCACCCCACAAACTGAAAGCGCCAACGGTATAGGAGAAAGTGAGCCATAAGGGAACGAAAATCATCCAGGCCTTAAAGCTCATCCGTCCCAATACGGCGCCCGCCATAATCACCAGAGTAATGGCGGCAAAGACAAACTGAAAATACACCATGGTAGACATGGGAAAGGCGGCGCTCGTGTTGGAGGCCGGAATCAACGCCTGTTTGAGTTCATCCTGCATGCTGATGATAGGATGCGGCAACCCAACGAAAGGGAACCATTGATTACCGAAACCCATGTTATAAGCCCAGAGGACCCAGGCGATAAGTACTGCGGCAAAGGCATAAAAGGCCATGAAAGCGGAGTTAATGGCCCATTTTTTCTTGACGATGCCCGCGTACAGGACGACGAGCCCGGGAACACTTTGCAAGCCAACGACGGTCGCTGCGGTAAGCTGCCACGCATTGTCGCCGGTATTAAGCCAAGCTACTGACATGAGTAAATTCCTCCTTATAAGGATTTCTGAGCGGTTGTAAAGCGGTCATAGGTGGTTACAGTGCATCATTACCGGTTTCACCGGTGCGGATGCGGATAGCTTCCAATACTTCGGAGACGAAAATCTTGCCGTCACCAATCTTGCCGGTGCGGGCGCCTTTTTCGATGGCATCAATAGCCTGATCGACGGCATCATCACTGATTACCGCCTCGATTTTGACCTTGGGGAGAAAATCCACCACATATTCAGCGCCGCGGTAGAGTTCGGTATGACCTTTCTGGCGCCCGAAGCCTTTGACTTCGGTAACCGTGAGGCCCTGAATCCCGACAGCTGATAATGCCTCACGGACATCATCGAGTTTGAAGGGTTTAACAATGGCAGTAATCAATTTCATGACGACACCTCTTGCACAGGGTTAGAACATCCCGGGGACAAAAGCCCCCCGGGGGTTAGAACATGAAACCGGTTTCGAGCATGCCACGGAGCTGGGTCTGGCCAAGGCCGTTGGTACCCGAAAAACCCGTATTGCTTGGCATGCTCGCAGCGACATAAGACAGCTCAGCCCGAGCGAAAAACCCGCCATCCTGGTAGGTCGGCGTCACGGTCAGCGACCAGGCATGGGAGCCGGCGCCGAAGCCGGTGAGGTTGGCCGCACCATCTGTAGCGGTGCCGGAGTTGCTGATGTACTCCACCCGCCCCGCCAAGGAGATTTTGTCCGTCAGACTGTAGTCGGCAAGAATGGCGGCACCGAGGGTGCTGGTCTTTCTGGTACCAGCGCCCAGCGCCTGAATTGCGCTGGCCGGCACGCTGGTATACTGCACGTAGGGCGTGACCGACAGGTTGCTGCCACTATAGATGTAACCTATGTCGAAGATGCTTTCGTTATTCTGCAACGGTGTGGTAGCGATGGACGAGTAGGCATAATCGGTCTGTCCCAGATTCCCGCCACCCTGGAAGAACACACTGTTCTGTTTGTTAATCGCCCAGGTCAACATGCCGGTCACCCAGTTGAAGCGATTCGAGTAGAAGCCATCATTCAAGGATACCGATGCAGTGACCGGACCTGCGGTATAATTGGCCTGAATACCTTTGTTGACCGCATTCTCCTGGCCCCAGAGCAGGCCGCGCTCAATGTTCCAGTTCTGGTAGCTATAGGTGTATTCGGCACCGATCAGGGTATAGAGCTTGCCAATCTGGATATTGAAGTTGTCGGTCGGCGCGATCTCGACATAGCCGACGGGCAGGGCACCGAAGGTGTTCTGAGTGAAGGTGCCAGTGGAGAAATAGTTGGAGCCCAGGGTCATGACGTTATACGCCCCTGCCTGCAGATAAAACTGTACGAGCCCGGTGTTCTTCTGGATGATGACCATGCCGTTGCTGATATCGGCAGAAGCAGACTTGGTGGCCGGAGTGTTTGCCGGGCCGGAAGTGGTGGGGGCGAACTTGTTGTCCTGCCAGACGCCATAGCCGCTCGCCACACCTTGCACGTTGAGTTTACCCAGTGGACCCGCTTCAAAGGTCAGCGGGCTGGGCAATGCCAGTGGCGATGCGTGGCTGGTCCCAATCATCATGGGTAGTGCCGCGAGCATTGCCAGCGAGATGATTTTATAACGACAACCGTTTTTTGAGATCTTCATGTTTACCTCTCCCTATTATATGAAATTGCAGAAAACTCCAAGCAAACTTGATGCCAACTTGCAACAACTTCAAAATCAATGCGCTTAATAGAATTATCCAGGCACTGAACAGGGTTGCGCACCATCTAGGTGCATTGCGCACCATGATGGTGCTACATCCTGAAAATTGCAGCATATTCAATCTTCAGGATGTGAGCGGTTCGCTCAGGGAAAGGTCTCCCATATCCAGGTGAACATCATATCCCCAAAGGCTATGCACAAAGCTGAGGGTTTTCTGGGCCTCATCCTGGGCGAGGGGCTGGGTATCCATCTGCCGCAAGCGCAGATGGCGATTTCCCCAGCGATCCACGGACACGATCTGAATATCCGGCGGGCGGGTGCTTTCGGCGATTTGTTGGGCTAAAGCCTGGCGCAGATACTGGTAACCGGAGTCATCATGGATGGCACTCACCCGATACGCCGCGGCGCTGGGATCGTGGCTCAAAGCAAAGAGATGCAGATCGCGCATGACCTTGGGTGAAAGATATTGCAGGACAAAGCTTTCATCGCGGAATTCGCGCATGGCGAAGTGGATTTGCTTGCGCCAGTCGGGATCCCCGGCGAAGAGGAACCAGCGATAATCTTCGTCGGTGGGCGCCAGACATATCCGTTTGATGTCTTGGAACATGGCAAAACCCAGGGCATAAGGGTTGATGCCGTCGTAGCGTGGGTCATCAAAATCGGGCTGGAAGGTGACCGCGGTGTGGCTGGCGTAAAACTCCAGCAGGGTGCCGTCAGTCACCAGTCTCTTGGCATGCAGGCTGTGCAGGATATGGTAATGCACAAAGCAGGCGAAACCCTCGTTCATGATCTTGGTCTGCCCCTGGGGATAGAGATACTGGGCAATCTTGCGGACGATGCGCAGGATTTCTCGTTTCCAGCCTTCCAGGTGCGGGGCGTTTTTTTCGATGAAGTAGAGCAAGTTTTCTTGCGGGTCGGGTGGAAAGCACGCAGATGCTGCGGGTTGATCGGCGCTGTGCGGGGGCAGTGTCCGCCAGATTTCCGAGAGCTGCTGCTGCAGATAACGCTCGCGTTCTTCGCGCCGCTGCTCCTCCTCGCGCGCCGAGAGCTGGCGCGGGCGGCGGGCGCGATCCACGCCATTGCGACTGATGGCGTGGGCAGCGTCCAGCACGTCGGTCACCGCGTCGATGCCATAGCGTTCCTCGCAATGGGCGATGTAGCGCTGGGCGAATTCCAGGTAGTCGAGAATGCCCTCGGCATCGGTCCACTGCCGAAAGAAGATATTGTTCTTGAAGAAGGCATTATGCCCGTAGGCGGCGTGGGCGACGACCAGGGTCTGCATGGTCATGGTATTTTCTTCCATGAGATAGCTAATACAGGGATTGCTGTTGATCACCAGTTCATAAGCCAGGCCCATCTCGCCGCGCCGGTATTGCCCAGACTCGATGGCGCGCTGCTTGCCGAAGGACCAGTGGGCGTAATAGACCGGCAGACCGATAGAGGCGTAGGCATCAAGCATCTGCTCGGCGCTGATGATCTCCAACTGATTGGGGTAGGTGTCGAGCTGGAGTTCTTCGGTAGCGATGGCCGCGATGGATTCGGTGACGGCGTCAATCCGCGCGAAGGTCCAGTCGTTGTCGGTAAAGAGGAATTTAGACATGGCTCGACATCTCCTCAGTGGCAAAGAGGGTCCGGAAGAGCGGATAGATATCCTCGCGTTCACTGGCGCGGGCGGTGATCAGATCCGGGAAGTCCTGGGCAATGGCTTCGTACAGTTGCAGCAGATCGCTCTCGCTGTCACGGTTGACCTCCAGATAGAAGAGGTTGCGCAAGCGTGGCAGCAGATTCATGAGATGTTTTTCCACCACCGCATTGTCAGCAAAATAATTGTCGCCGTCAGATACCTGAGCCAAATACACGTTCCAGCGATCTGGCGAGAAGCGTTGCTCCATGATCTCTTCGGCCAGGATGACGGCCGGAGAGACCAGCGTGCCACCTCCCTCGCGGGCACCAAAAAAGGCCTGTTCGCTGCATTCCGAGGCGGTACTGTGGTGTTTGATGAAGACGATCTGCACCGTCTGATAGTGGCGATGCACGAACAGATATAGCAGCAGGAAGAAGCGTTTGGCCAGATCCTTTTCCTTCTCGCCCATACTGCCGGAAACATCCATCACACAGAACATCACCGCATTGGTAATGGGGTGAGGCTGCTGGTCAATATGAGCGAAGCGCAAATCCGCCTCGTCAATGAAGGGGATGGCTTTGATCTTGCGTTCCAGGGCGGCAATTTGACTATTTAGCTTGCCGAGGCGCTCCTGCTCCACGGAAACATCCTGCCCCCGCGCCACACGGTCCTGAATCTCTTCCTGAAGTGTGCCGCGGGCGTCCAGCAGGCCCTGCAATTCACGGCGCTTGCCCGCACGCAGGGCGAGACGGCGGGCACGGGCGGCCCGCATGGTGCGCCCGACGTGCATGCGGGAGGGGCTGCCGTCCTTGATGAAACCCGCCCGCCGCCATTGATCTGCCTGGATATCTCCCTGCGCGGTCTTGCGCAGGTTGGGCAAGGCCAGCCCGTCAAAGAGCAGTTCGAGAAATTCGTCGGCAGAAAGGACGATGGCCACTTCGTCATCACCCAGACCGTCGGGTGTGCCCTCGCGGCTTTTGCCGGAGCCCCCACCCCCTTCGGGTTTACTGATTTCGTCGCCGCGCTGATATTCCTTGTTGCCGGGTAACACCCGCTCCCAGGAGGCATCACTGAGATCACGACGAAAACTCGGTTCATGGAGATCGCGGGTAGGAATGGAAATAGGTTGATCGGCGTTGGCCAAGTCTTCAATGGAGCCGGAACGTGCCATTTTCTCGACAGCAACCTTGAGCCGGGCGCGGACACGTCTTTGCAGACGGTTTTGGTTGGCCGTGGATCGAGTTCCGGAACTGCGCCGGTCGATAATCGTGCTCATGGCAGACTCCCAAGTGGCGACGCTTCACCCACATTATGACCTAAAATGGGGTGGATGGTTGCGGATTATTGATATTGGGGCGGGCCTCCCCCACGGGAGACCCGATTCAGTCAGCGCTTATTCGTACACTTGCTCCCCATGCTGGGTGATGTCCAGACCTTCCCTTTCCTGCTCTTCCTTGACGCGCAGGCCCAAGGTCCAGTCGATGGCCTTGAGGATGATGAAACTGACGATGGCATCATAGACAATGGTGACACCAACGCCCGTCGCCTGAATGAGCAACTGTCCGGTATTCCCTTCCAGCACACCCGCTGTACCGCCGATGGCCTGCACGGCGAAGACGCCCGTCAGCAATGCACCAACAATACCGCCGACAGCATGGACGCCGAAGGCATCCAGAGAGTCATCATAGCCTATCCAATTCTTGAGATAGACCGATGCCCAGAAGCAGATGACCCCGGCTGCTATGCCAATCCACAAGGCGCCCATGGGGCCGACGAAGCCTGAGGCAGGAGTGATGGCGACCAAACCCGCTACTGCACCGGAAGTCATGCCTAGCACCGTCGGTTTGCCGCGGGCCAGCCACTCCGCAAACATCCAAGAGAGGGCTGCCACCGCCGTAGCGATCTGGGTGGTGGCCATGGCCATGCCCGCCCGATCACTGGCCGCTACCGCCGAACCGGCGTTAAAGCCGAACCAGCCGACCCAAAGCAAGGAGGCACCGATCAGGGTGTACATCAGGTTGTTGGGGTGCATGGCATCATGCTTGTATCCCACTCGCTTACCCATGACCAACGCCGCGACCAGGCCAGCAATACCGGCATTGATATGCACCACCGTGCCGCCCGCGTAGTCGAGAACACCATCCGCAGCCAACCAGCCGCCGGGACCCCAGACCATGTGGGCGATGGGCGCATAGACCAGCAGTGACCAGAGGCCGGTGAACCAGAGCAAGGCAGAGAACTTCATCCGCTCGGCGAAGGCACCGACAATCAGTGCCGGGGTAATAATGGCGAAGGTCATCTGAAAGGTCATATAAACCGATTCCGGGATGGTGGGGGCGAGGGCATTGGCGGAATCCAGGCCCAAGCCATTGAGGAAAAGGCGGCTCAGGCCACCCGTGAAGGCATTGCCCGAGGTGAAGCTCAGTGAGTAGCCCATGATCATCCACAGTACGGAAATCAGGGCCGTGATGGCGAAACTCTGCGCCGCCGTGGCGAGGACATTTTTCTTGCGCACCATGCCCGCATAAAAAAGGGCCAGACCGGGGACGGTCATGAGCAGCACCAGAGCGGTGGAACTCAGCATCCACGCCGTGTCGCCGCTATTAAAGGACGGGGTGGTGTCAGCCTGGGCCAGCGGGCTGGCCAACAAGGCTAACGCGCCGATCCACGGCGCCCCTACAGAAATTTTGTGTATCGCTCCCTGCTGCATCTTGTCACTCCTTCTTTCCTATCAGATAAGGGGGCAAATTGCCCATTGACTACCTCAATGGAACCAAGCAATAAGCGTGCACACATGGTAAGCCATGGAAAACATATGGTTTATGGATGACAGTGCAGCGTCAGAAACGAAAAGTGCACCAAAATAGTGCGGCCTGCCTGTTCCGCTATGGCAACAGGCGGGTCGCTGTTAAAAAAATGCCCGCAGTGCGGGCAGGATATTGTGGCGGAGAAGAGTGTGAGCCGTTACTCTCTTCTGTGACGGCCAGGTGCTTCTAATGATGTTTGCGATAGCGCATATACCAGTCCACCAGCAGGCGTACCTGTTTTTCCGTGTAGCCCTTGGAGGTCATCCGCGCGACGAAGTCCTGATGTTTGCGCTCATCGTCGGAGGAACTCTTCTTACCGAAAGAAATCACCGGCAGCAGATCTTCCGTATTGGCAAACATTTTCTTCTCGATGACCGCGCGCAGTTTCTCATAACTGGTCCAGGCCGGGCTGACGCCGTCGTTGGATGCCTTGACCCGCAGCACGAAGTTCACCACTTCGTTGCGGAAGTCCTTGGGGTTGGCAATGCCCGCTGGTTTCTCGATCTTTTCCAGCTCTTCGTTGAGCAGGCTGCGATCCATGAGCTGCCCAGTATCGGGGTCACGAAACTCCGTATCCTGTAGCCAGAAATCGGCATACTGGATGTAGCGGTCAAAGAGATTCTGGCCGTAATCGCCGTAACTCTCCAGATAGGCCTTCTGGATTTCCAGGCCAAGGAACTCAGCATAACGGGGGGCCAGCTCGGTCTTCAGGAAGGCGAGATAGCGGGATTCCATTTCCGCCGGGAACTGCTCGGCGCGGACCTGAGTTTCCAGCACATGCAGGAGATGCACCGGGTTGGCCGCCACCTCATCGCTGTCGAAGTTGAAGGTACGGGACAGAATCTTGTAGGCAAAACGGGTGGAAATGCCGTCCATGCCTTCGTCCACGCCAGCCGCGTCATGGTATTCCTGCAGACTTTTGGCCTTGGGGTCCTTGTCCTTGAGGGACTTGCCATCATAGACCTCCATCTTTGACCACAGACTGCTGTTACCCGGCTCCTTGAGGCGACTGAGGACAGAGAAGCGGGCCAGCATATCCATCGTATCAGGGGCACAGGGAGCAGCGTTGAGGGCACTGCTTTCGAGAAGCTTGTGGTAGATCTGCGTTTCTTCCGTGACGCGCAGGCAATAGGGCACCTTGACGATGTAGACACGGTCCAGGAATGCTTCGTTCCGCTTGTTATTGCGGAAGGCAGACCATTCTGATTCGTTGCTGTGGGCCAGAATGATGCCCTGGAAGGGCATGGCACCGAAGCCTTCGGTGCCATTGTAGGTACCCTCCTGGGTCGCTGTCAGCAAGGGGTGCAGCATCTTGATGGGTGCTTTGAACATTTCGACAAACTCCAGCACACCCTGGGTGGCGACGTTGAGGCCGCCTGCATAGGAATAGGCGTCGGGATCGTCCTGGGAAAAATCCTCCAACTTGCGGATGTCCACCTTGCCAACGAGGCTGGAAATGTCCTGATTGTTCTCATCGCCCGGCTCCACCTTGGTGATGCCGATCTGGTGCAACTGGGATGGCATCAGACGGTGCACAGCGAATTTACGGATGTCACCGCCGAACTCGCGCAGCCGTTTGGCCGCCCAGGGGGACATCACGCCATTGAGGGCGCGGCGGGGGATGCCGAAGCGATCCTCCAATACCGGACCATCTTCATCCCGATCGAAGAGCCCCAGCGGTGACTCGAAGAGCGGTGATATCTTGCCATGAGCGGCGAGGCAATAGATGGGGTATTGCTCCATCAGGCTCTTCAGACGCTCCGCCAGAGAGGATTTGGCGGCCCCCACCGGGCCGAGCAGGTAGAGAATCTGCTTGCGCTCTTCCAAGCCCTGTGCCGCATGGCGGAAATAGGCGACGAGGTTTTCTACGACGTCTTCAATGCCATAGAAGTCCTTGAAGGCGGGGTAAGTGAGCAGCTTGCGGTTCATGAAAATACGTGACAGCCGGGGATCTGCCTGGGTGTCCAGCACTTGCGGCTCGCCAATGGCTGCCAGCATCCGCTCGGCGGCAGTGGCATAAGCCATGGGCTCGCGCGCGCAGAGATCGAGATAGGCATCGATGGAAAGGGTGACTTCCTGCTGTTGCAGGAAACGCTCCTGGTAACGCTCGAATAACGCCATTTGCCACTCCTTGCGGCACTGCCGCGCTTGCAATTACTTGGACCCGCTTCGGTCGTTAGGGTTCGCTCTATGGTGAAGATCCCTGGATGCACCGTAAAACTAGCATTTCCTGTGCCAGTTTGGCATTCGTGGCTCCAGCCGTCTGCCGTTTTGCGATGCGGATGATGAGAGGGATCGCCACAAACCCGAAGCGCTGGAATGGTGCGCACTTTGCACAAGTATGGTGCAGAATTTTAGATGGCGCCAGCGCAACGAAGATGCCCTACCCCTCTAATTTGACGCGTAGCACGGGGATGGCGCTGTTTGGTAATGGACTGTTTTACTTGACGTATAGAAATCAGATCGGCTTGCGGATAAAAAAAGGGCGGGAGGACCGCCCTGGAAGCCACTTGAGGAGGAGTGATCACATGAACATGATCAATATTTATAAAGCATGAATCGTGCCAAGCTCTCCATATACTGCTGCGCCGTCGCGTAGACATTCCCAAAAGACGCTCTTCGGCCCGACGTGGCACACCCTTTGCTCAGTTAGTGGGCGCCCCTTCCCGGCGTATTTCCGGACTTCGACCCGACAGGTGACCACCTATGAATCGCTTCGAGCATTTTCGTGAGGTGCGCAAAGATCTTGCAGCCCTACTAGGGGGAGTGGTCGATGCACTAGCCAGTCCGCTGCTTTTACAGCAGGACTGTGAGGCACAACGACAAAAACTGGCTAGCCTCATTGCCCGGCATCCTTTCCTGGACCTTTGCTATCTGCTCGATGCAGAGGGTTTGCAGCTTGGCAATAACGTCGCCGCCTCTCGGCGGCGGGGCACGCAGGGCGGGGACGGGGTAGATCGCAGCCACCGGCCGTATTACCGGCTGACGTTGGAGGCGAATAGCCCGGTGCTCACCGAACCTTACCTTTCTTCTGCCAATGGCCATATTTGTGTGACTGCCGCCGCACCGATTCGTGATGAAGCTGGCAAACTGCTGGGTATGGTGGTAGCGGATAGTGAGTTGGATCGCGCCCTTGCGCTGTTGGAAGAGGACGATATTCGCCGCGGTTTTGAACCCTATTTTAAGGTTTTTTATATTTTGTTTTCATTGGGATTGCTGGCGGTAAGCATGGCGTTGGGGTTGCACGCGATGCTGTCGCTGGGACCGGTATGGTCCGCAGCCGCTTCTCCGGGAGACTTTGCTGCCCCTTTTCAGGCAACCATTCTCTTTACGCTGGCATTGGCGGTATTCGATTTGGCGAAGACCATTTTTGAAGAGGAGGTGCTGCTCCGCAAAGATATTCGTCGCCACAGCACCACCCGACGCACTCTGACGCGCTTTATCGCCGCCATACTGATTGCGGTGTCTATTGAAGGGTTGATGCTGGTTTTCAAATTCGCCCTGGATGCCCCGCAACATTTGTGGCTGGCGGTGGTGTTGCTGCTTGCCGCAGCCGCTCTGATGGTCGCACTGGGTGTCTATGTATATCTCGGCGCACGGGCAGAAGTTCTGCTCTTACAGCACAAGGATCGGTGCCAGGAAGAAAACTGAGGCACCTGTCCGTGCGGATGGTACCGTCCCTCAGATTGGCGCGGCGGGGCGAGCCAGGCGCAGATCCAGGGTGTGAGGATAATCCGGCTGATCTTCCGCATAGGGTGGTAGCCAGGGGTGTTCACCACTGCCGGTGGGCACGAAGAAACTCTCGCCGGGACCCGGCATAATCGCATCCGGCTGCGGACCCTGGCTGTGCCCAACGGTGGTGAAACGGCTCTGGCGCCGTGCCTCCGCTTCCCAGGCGTTGACCGGAAAGACCTCTGAGTTACGTCCACCGGGATGCATGACATGGTAGGTGCAGCCGCCCATACTACGCCCGTTCCAGGTGTCGATCAGATCAAAGGTCAGTGGCGTATGCACCGGAATGGTGGGGTGCAGCGCGGACGGCGGCTGCCAGGCACGATAGCGTACACCGGCCACCTGCGTATCATGGGCGCGGGTGGCCCGCAGCGGCACCCATCGTCCGTTGCAGGCGAGCACATGGCGCCCCGGGGTCATACCGGCCACCCGCACCTGCAGCCGTTCAATCGAGGAATCCACGTAGCGCGCCGTGCCGCTGCCCGACATTTCTTCGCCGAGAACATGCCAGGGTTCGATGGCGGCACGCAGTTCGATGTCGATCTCGCCAACCCGGACATGACCGTGCTGCGGAAAGCGGAACTCAGAGAAGGGCGCCAGCCATTCCAGATCGAATGCAATGCCGTGTTCTTGCAAATCCGCGCAAACGTCGCGGAGATCCTCCCAGACGTAATGGGGTAGCATGAAACGGTCATGCAGCGTGGTCCCCCAGCGCACCAGTTCATGGCGATAAGGATCTTCCCAGAAACGCAGCAAGAGGCTGCGTACTAGCAGTTGCTGCACCAGACTCATGCGAGCGTGGGGTGGCATCTCGAAGGCGCGCAGTTCCACCAGTCCCTGTCGACCGGCGGGCCCAGTCGGCGAATAGAGCTTGTCGATACAAATTTCAGCGCGGTGGGTGTTACCGGTAATGTCCACCAGCAGATTGCGGAAGAGACGGTCCACCAACCACGGCTGGGGCACGATACCAGGCGGCACTTGAGCAAAAGCGATCTCCAGCTCGTAAAGGGCCTCATGGCGTGCTTCATCCACTCGCGGTGACTGACTGGTGGGGCCAATAAACAGGCCGCTGAAAAAATAAGACAGGGCCGGGTGATGCTGCCAGTAGGTGATCAGGCTCTGCAGCAGATCGGGGCGGCGCAAAAAGGGACTGTCGCCGGGGCTGGCGCCGCCGAGCGTTAGGTGGTTGCCACCGCCAGTGCCGGTATGGCGCCCATCCAACATGAATTTTTCGGCGGTCAGCCGGCAGGCGTGGGCATCGTCATAGATGGCCGTGGTCTTTTCCACCATTTCCTGCCAGTGCGTGGAGGGATGGATATTGACCTCGATGACCCCAGGGTCGGGGGTGACGAGCAGCTTCTCCACCCGTGGATCGCTGGGCGGCGCATAACCCTCGATGACCACCGGCATATTGAGCTCAGTGGCGCTGTGTTCGACCGCACTGAGCAGGTACAGATAGTGTTCCGTCACCTGCAAGGGCGGGAAGAAGCAATACAGGCAGCCTTTGCGGATTTCCAGGGTGACTGCGGTATGGGGGATCTCCTCCCAGAGTTGCCGATCCGCCGTGGGCGATGGTGGTGCTTCGGGGACATGGCTGTAGCGCGCGGCGATCTCCCCGTGGATATCCCGCAATGGCGGCATCGGCGCGAAGGAGTCACTTTCCGGTTGCCATTTTTTATGGGCTTCGACGACCCAGGGCAGACTGTCGAGAGGCAAGCGCATACCCAGCGGGGAATCGCCAGGCAGCAGAACCAGCCGCCCGCCCCGGAAACTCCAAGGCGCTGAATACCAGCGCTGCTGGCGCCATTCCCAAGCGAGGGGGAGCACCCAGCCCACCGGGTGGTCAAGTCCAGCCTGCAATTTGCCGATCAGCGACTGGCGTTCCAGTGGGTCGTCCAAACGATGGGTGCTGAGATCAATATTCACCGGAATGCGGCCTTCCTGATGCAGGATATACCAGGCATCTTCGTAGGCGGGCAACAGGCGGTTGCTGTCGATCTGCAGATGGCGGGTCAGGGCGCAGGCGAAGTTGTGGACATCATCCGCCTGCCAGCCATAGTCGTGCAGTGGATCAGCGAGCAGCCGGGGTTCGTGCCACAAGGGAACACCATCCTTGCGCCAGTAGAGACCGAGCGCCCAGCGCGGCAGGGGTTCGCCGGGGTACCATTTGCCTTCACCGGTATGCCGCAGTGCGCCCGGCGCAAAACGTGCGCCAAGGCGCTGTGCCAGATTCTCGGCGCGTTCCCGCTTGCGGTCGCCGAGGGCTTCCTGATTCCATTCGGGATCATCCACCCCCTCGCTGGCCACGAAGGTGGGCTCGCCGCCCATGGTGAGGCGCATGTCGGTGGCCTGCAGGCGGATATCTACCGCATTGCCCAAGGCCATAACGTGTTCCCATTGCATATCGGTGTAGGGTTTGGTGACGCGCGGGGTCTCCGGCAGACGGGTGACGGAGTTGGCGAAGTGAAACGCCACCTCGCAGGCATCAGTGGCGCCGGTGATGGGAGCGGCGCTTTCATAATGCGGGGTGCAGGCCAACGGGATGTGTCCCTCGCTGGCAAACAGTCCGGAGGTGGGATCGAGACCGATCCAGCCAGCGCCCGGGACATAAACCTCCACCCAGGCGTGGAGATCGGTAAAGTCACTGGTTGGACCTGATGGTCCATCCAGTGGCGCCTGATCAGCCACCAGTTGCACCAGATAGCCGGACACGAAACGGGCAGCGAGACCCGTGTGGCGGAGTACCTGCACCAGCAACCAGGCGGTATCGCGACAGGAACCGCTGGCTTTTCGCAGGGTCTCTTCCGGGGTTTGTACCCCGACCTCCATGCGCAACGTATAACCGATGTGCCTCTGCAATCGCTGGTTAACGGCAACGAGGAAATCCACGGTGCGCTGACGACGACGTTTGATGTCGAGCAGAAAACGCTGCATTAACGGGCCTGCCTCCTCCCGCTCCAGATAGGGTGCCAGCTCTTTGCAGAGGGCAGGACTGTAATGGAAGGGCCAATGTTCTGCCGCAGGCTCTATAAAAAAATCAAAAGGATCTATCACTGTCAGGTCGGCAATGACCTCCACATCCACCTTAAGCGACTTTGCGCGTTCCGGAAAAACGAGGCGCCCTTGATAATTGCCGAAAGGGTCCTGTTGCCAGTTGAGGAAGTGCTTGGCCGGTTCGACATTGAGCGAGTAGGCGAGGATCGGCGTCCGGCAATGGGGGGCCGGGCGCAGGCGCAGCACATGGGGGTGGATCTGCACCAGGCGATCAAAGTCATACTCGGTCTGGTGGCGCAAGACGACATGGATACCCATGATGATTCCCTCTGGAGGTGAAGTGTAGTCGTGTTTTCCGTCAGGCTTGTACAGCGCTCAAGTGCAGTCCCTTGGGCACGCCATTGAAGCCCGAAGCATCACGGGCGAAGTAGGTGCCTTGAATGGTGCGGTGGACCATGGCCAGATCTTTCTGCGCCTGATCGAGGTATTCGTGCAGCAGGTCCGGGCGCAGGTTGGCGAGCTTCAGGACATCCAGGCGCCGCCGCGCCCGGCGCACCGCCTCGGAAGGGACGCCGGCGTTGGGCAGGTGGGCGAGCGCCACCTCCATCTCGCCCAGGCAATATTTCATGCTGCGCGGAAACTTGCCGTCCTTGAGCAGATAGTCCACCACCTGATTGCTGCGCACCTGCACAGAAACATGGCGACGGTACATTTCAAAGGCGCTCAATGCCCGCAATACGCCCAGCCAGAGGCTGGTCCCGCTCGTTTTCTGCAAGCCCTGATCCTGAGGCAGGATCACAGCGCTGGTCACGTCAACGATGCGCGTGGTCATATCGGCGCGTTCCATATTGCGGCCCAGTTTGATGAACTGGTATACGTTGTCCTGGCTCATGCTGCTGATGAGCAGGCCCACCAGGGCATGGCGCCGGGAAATGACCTCGCTGAGAAAGGCATAACGCCCATGACGGCTGTCCGAACTGGTGCCCGCATGTTCGCGGACGAAGAGGAAGAGGGCGTTCAGGCGCTCCCAGAACTCGGCGGGGAGCAGGTCGCGGAAGGTGCGACAGTTCTCCCTGGCCTGATGGATGGCGGCCATCACCGAGTTGGGGTTGCACTCGTCGGCGATGAGAAATCGCATGATACGGCCTTCCTCCGGCGTGTTGTAATGCTCTGTGTAGAGTTCGGCGTCGCCCGTCACCTGCAAGAGGACGTCCCAGCCGAACTCAGCGCCCTGGGGCAGGTCGAGCAGCAGCAGAGTGGTAGCATTGATCAGCCGGGCCATGTCTTCGGTTCGCTCCAGATAGCGGGCCATCCAGTACAAGTTTTCAGCTACTCGCGAAAGCATGGGGCCTCCTCATCGACAATCCAGGTGTCTTTGCTACCGCCGCCCTGGGAGCTGTTCACCACCAGCGAGCCGGGTTGTATGGCCACCCGGGTCAGGCCACCGGTAGTCACATACATTTTGTCGGCCTGCAAAATAAAGGGGCGCAAGTCCAGGTGACGGGGTTCCAGGTGATCGTCGACCAAAGTCGGCGCGGTGGAGAGATTCAGCGTGGGTTGGGCGATATAATTGCGCGGGTTGGCGATAATCCGCTCCGCGAAGCGGGCCCGCTCTTCCGGCGTGGCGCGCGGTCCGATAAGCATGCCGTAACCACCCGATTCATTGGCCGGTTTGACCACCAGTTCGTCCAGGTGACCCAGCACGTAATCACGGTCCGCGTCGCGCATGCACAGGTAGGTCGGCACGTTGGGCAGGATAGGCTCGGCATCCAGATAATAGCGGATAATCTCGGGTACGAAGGCGTACACCACCTTGTCATCGGCGACTCCGGCACCCGGGGCATTGGCGATGGCGACCGTACCGCGTCGCCAAGCGCGCAGCAGCCCGGGAATACCGAGGGCGGAGTCGGCGAGAAAGATTTCGGGATCGAGATAATCATCATCGATGCGCCGGTAGATCACGTCCACCCGCTGTGGCCCAGAGATGGTCTTGAGATAGACGACATCGTCGTTGCCGACGAAAAAGTCCGCACCTTCCGCCAGATAGGCCCCCATCTGCTGCGCCAGATAACTATGCTCGAAGTAGGCCGAGTTATAGATACCAGGGGTAAGCACCGCAACGACGGGCCGCTCCCCCTCGCGCGGAGACAGGGCCGCGAGTGTTTCGTAAAGCCGGTTGGGGTAATCGTCCACCGGCAGGATAGTGGAAGACTTGAAGAGCTCTGGAAAGAGTCGCTTCATGATCTGCCGGTTCTCCAGCATGTAAGAGACGCCAGACGGAACCCGTAGATTGTCTTCCAACACATAGACCGTGCCATCGACATCGCGCACCAAATCGCTGCCGCAGACGTGCGCCCAGACCCCCAAAGGCGGATGCACGCCCCGACAGGCATCCCGGAAATTGCGGGAGCTGGCCAGTACTTCGGCGGGGAAAATGCCGTCGACGACAATACGCTGCGCGTTATACAAGTCGTCGATAAAGAGGTTGAGGGCTTGTAAGCGCTGCTTGAGTCCCTCTTCGATGCGTACCCATTCCCGCCGTGACATGATGCGGGGAATAATGTCGAAGGGCCAGGCGCGATCGATATTGCCAGCCTCGCTATACACAGTAAAGGTAATGCCCATCGCGAGGATGGCGGCATCCGCGGCCTGTCGACGGGCGCGCAGTTCGTTGCTGTCCAAGGTGCTGAGGTAATCAAACAGCGGGGCTGCCGCCAAACGCGGAACGCCGTTCTCGCCTACCAGTTCATCGTAGGTGCTCTGCTGCTGATAATGCTTGCTCAGCCAATCCATAAGCCTTTTCTCCTCCTGCGTGATACACACGCGCACGCTTCTGAATAGGGCGCTGAGACGACGTCTTCGTCCGTATACTGGATCGGGCCGCGCTATAGGGTGTTGCCAGCAAAGCTTGTGCCAACTATTGGGGCAATCTCCGGTTTTTCCTGAACTCTGCAACAACGCCATTCTGATCGGCTAGTCTGGTCACCGGCTCTCAGACATTCTGTCGGCGTTGGTCTATGCCCCTTGGCTACATCCTGAATTCACCGTCTTTGTATCAGATCATATTCGAGCAGCGAGGACAGATTGCACCATTACAGTGCATATTATTCCTGTTTGGTGCATGCGGTGCTTCCCATATTTAGCTACATCTTGGAACTTCCGTCGGCGGAGTGCCAGGAATTTCCCAGACAAAGCGCGGCAGATCATCCAGGGCCCGCAGCAATCCCTGACTCCAGCGCTCGCCGATGCTGCGGTAAAAAGGGTCTTCCTCGGACAGGCTCAGGTAACGCCCGGCCCGCAAGCTGTCGGTATGGTAAATGAGTAGTTCCACCGGCGGACCCACGGTGACGTTGCTGCGCATGGTGGAGTTCATGGAGACCAGTGCACAGCGTGCTGCGGCCTCCAGAGACAGGTCGGGACTGATGACACGATCCAGAATCGGCTTGCCATATTTGATTTCGCCGATCTGCAGGAAGGGGTGATCTGACGACTCATGGATGTAGTTGCCCTGCGGGTAAATCATATAGGTCGCCGGAGTATCTCCCTTGATCTGGCCGCCCAGGATGAAGGTCGCCTCAAAATTGGTGTTGGCGGTGTCGCGGTTGGCCTGGTTACGCTGCACCTCGGCGTTGATGAGGCCGACATAATCCGCCGCCTCCGCCATGCTGGTCAGATTGAGCAGATGGATTTCGGCGTCCTGGTCTATATCTTGCTGTATCCGCTTGACCACGCCCTGAGTGGTCGCCAGATTGCCCGCTGAAAGCAGACAGAAAAAGCGGTCCCCGGGCCAGCAGAAACTATGCATCTTAGAATAGATGCTGACGTTGTCGGTGCCCGCGTTGGTACGCGAGTCGGAGCAGAAAATCAGGCCCTCTGCGACATGAGCGGTGAGGCAATAGGTCATGGAATGTTCCTGCTGAACCCAGCGACATAAGATTTATGATATTCGCTGAAAATGATGCCTTTGGGAAGGTGCGTCGTGCCTATTCCTCCGGCGGAGTTAGACAATCCATCAGGGATGCACTATTGTGGTGCAATCAACGATAAACCTTTGCGCAGCGGTTGCCGATCCGGTTTTTATGTGAAGAACTAACGTATGCCCGTGTGAAGGATGTTACGTCTCTGATGCGTTGGTGCGTTTTTTGCTTGGCTGAGTATAGAGCCTGTTTGATGAGTTACAGAATCGGAGCTTGTATGGTGCGCCGCAAAAGAACAACCGCTCTGCCCACAGAGCATATGGTGCTGGACGCCCTGGAATCAGCGGTACTGGTTCTGGGGGGGGATTACCAAATCTGCTATATGAATCCCGCCGCCGAAAATTTGCTGCGCGTCAGTCAGTATCAGGCGCTGGGACAAACCTTGTCGGCGCTGTGCAGCATTGTCGGCGAAGAACGCTTCGCCGCACTTTTTGCAGATGCCACCACGGCGAACACCGCCGTATTGCGCAGGGCCTTGTCTTTGATGCTGAGTGAGGGTGGGAGCGCGGTAGTGGATTTGGTGGTGACACCCGCACCAACGGACGGTCTCATTATTGAAATGCGGCCAATGGAATTACCAGCGCGCCATGCCGAGGAGGAGATGCAGGACCGCATTTACGGCGCCGCTCAGGAGATGCTGCGCGGCCTCGCCCACGAAATCAAAAACCCCCTCGGCGGCTTGCGCGGGGCCACGCAGCTCCTGGAGCGTGAACTACAGCGCCCCGAACTGAAGGATTACACCCGGGTCATTCTCCATGAGGTGGATCGCCTCCATCATCTGGTGGATCGCCTGCAGGGACCCCGCAGCCGCCCGGTTTTTGCCGAAGTGAATATTCATCAGGTGCTTGAACATGTGCGTCGACTGCTGAACGCGGAATTGCCCACCGGCATTGCCGTGCGTTTCGATTATGACCCCTCTATCCCCGATATTTTGGCTGATCAGGAGCAACTGGTGCAGGTTTTTCTGAACTTGCTACGCAACGCCCAACAGGCGCTGGACCGCCACGGGGCCATCCTGATCCGTACCCGGGTCGAACGCTATGTTACCCTTCTGCATCATAAGCTCCGCCTGGCGCTGCGTGTGGATGTAGTCGACAACGGTCCGGGAATACCGGCAGATTTGCTCCCCCGGATCTTTTTGCCCCTGGTCACCAGTCGTGCCGAAGGTATGGGAATGGGGCTTGCCATCGTACAGGGACTGGTGCGCGGGCATGGCGGGGTGGTCCATTGCCATTCGCAACCGGGAGAAACGGTATTTTCCGTTTCCCTGCCCCTGTTACCGCATCGGGAGGCGTCCGCATGAAACAGGTCTGGATCATCGACGATGACCCTTCCATTCGCTGGGTATTGGAGAAAGCGCTGACCCAAGCCGATATCCCGGTACATAGTTTTGCCGAGGCCGACAGTGCTCTGCGCGCACTGGGGCGCGAACAGCCAGAGGCTATCGTTACCGATCTGCGCATGCCCGGCCTGGATGGGCTGGTGTTTCTGCGCGAAGTGCAATCGCGCTGGCCGAAACTCCCGGTGATCGTGATGACGGCACACTCCGATCTGGACAACGCGGTCGCCGCTTTTCAGAGTGGGGCCTTTGAATATCTGCCCAAACCTTTTGACATGGACGAAGCGGTTGCCCTGGTACGGCGCGCTCTTGGCAGTCAGACAGAACCGAGCGCTGCGGGTGTTGAGGAGAGCGATCCAGCGGAAATGATTGGCGAAGCTCCGGCCATGCAGGAGGTATTTCGTGCCATCGGTCGGTTGTCTCGCTCACAGATCAACGTGCTTATTACCGGCGAGTCAGGGGCAGGCAAGGAACTGGTGGCCAGTGCTCTGCACCGGCACAGCCCCCGCGCGCACGGACCCTTCATTGCCATCAACACGGCGGCCATTCCCGCCGAGTTGCTTGAATCGGAACTTTTCGGCCATGAAAAAGGTGCCTTTACCGGGGCGGTGCAGACCCGGCAGGGTCGCTTTGAGCAGGCCTCCGGGGGCACCCTTTTTCTCGATGAAATTGGCGATATGCCCGCTGCCCTGCAGACGCGGCTGCTGCGGGTACTCTCTGACGGCACCTTCTACCGGGTTGGTGGCCATGCGCCCCAACGGGCGGATGTCCGCGTTCTCGCCGCGACCCACCAGAATCTTGAAGCCAAGGTGCGCGACGGTAGTTTTCGGGAAGATCTTTACCATCGTCTCAACGTCATCCATATCCATCTCCCGCCCATGCGGGAGCGGCGTGAAGACATTCCGCGTCTGGCCCGTCACTTTCTCCGTCGCAGCGCGGAGCAGTTGGATGTCGAACGTAAGGTATTGAGTCCGGCGGCGGAGTCCGCCTTCATGAATTGGCATTGGCCAGGTAATGTTCGCCAATTGGAAAATGTCTGTCGCTGGATTACCGTGATGGCACCTACCAGCGAGGTCCAGGTGACGGATTTGCCGCCGGAAATGGCCGCGCCGTCGCCATCGGTCATGGCACAGGACTTGAACATCCAGGATTGGCGCTTGCTGCTGGGGGCCGTGGTGCGGCAGCGCCTCGCCGGCGGCGAAGAGGCCTTGCTCGACAAGATTCAGCCGCAGTTCGAGCGCTGCCTGCTGGAAGCGGCCTTGCAACATACCCGTGGCCACAAACAGGACGCCGCGCACAAGCTCGGCTGGGGGCGTAATACGCTTACCCGCAAACTGAAAGAACTAGGCATGGAAGATGCGACTGGAAGCGGCCCTGGCGAATCCCAGGCTTTCGACTAAAACTCCCTTGCATGCTGGTAAAATAGAGTGTGCTTGGAGTGTTTGGTCGAGCTTGAGGTGTCTATGCAAGGCGTAATGTTACTGTTGGAAATTGTGGTTGTCCTGCTGCTGCTGGTGGAAGTTTTCATCCGCCTGCGGGCGCGGCGCCGACGTTTACAGATTAAAGGCAGCGTGCCAGTCTCCTCAATAGCACGTTCGGCACCCGCCATAGATGTGCCGCGGATTCAACCTGAAGCATCCAGCGTAGATGCCGTTGCCCCATCCGTAACGACTACCAGTGGCGCCGAACAGCAAGCGCTCAGCATTGACGACCTGCTCAGCGAAGCCAATATCTATCTCGAGTATGGTCACTACGCGCAAGCAGCGACCGTGTTGCGCTGGTATGTAGATCTCAACCCCCACGAAACACGGGTTATCAACCAGCTCCTTGACACCTATTTAGCGATGGCAGATATCGACAACTATGCTGCGTTGCTGGAAGGCCTGGGAGAAAAGCCGGGAGCTGCGCCCATGAATGAGTCCTGGTGGCGGGAACGGATAGATACTGGTCTGAGTCGAGATCCCGGCAATCTCGAACTCCTCGTGCTTGCCGAAAAGGTAGGCATGGCCATTCCGGTACCACAAGCCCAGACTCAAGACGTCACCATGACTGCAGAGATGGCGCTGACCCTGGTTTCCCGTAACCCTGATCCCGCCTATGGCATGGCGATCCTGTGGCGAACCATCGCCCACGAGCCGCAACGCCTGCCGTTGTATGCCGAACTTCTGCGCATTACTCACCAGCAACGCCGTGTTGAGGATTATATCAATACCTTGATATTACTTTTCCTGGCCGTGGGCACTGGTGGCAAAACCCTTCGCGAGCGCATGTTGCGCGTAGGTGAGGATCTCGGTCCCCACCCCCTGTGGGGCACGCTTGCACACTGGAATGGCGACTTGGAAGTATTACGGCAACTAGCGAAATCACGCCACCTGGAGATTCCAGCCAGGTTGTCCGGTCGCGCTGAAGAGGGCCGATGACCGCGCTTGACAAGCTTATGCCGCGCTAACGACAATCGCCTGCGGCCGCGAGCTTAGCACCATCTGGTGTGGAGCAGGTGCTGAAGCAGGCAGAGAGGGAGCAGCAGGGCATGGATTTGGAGGAAGTCAACCGCCTCGTGCGGTCCGATATGATGGCAGTGAACAGCGCCATCCAGGAGCAACTGCGTTCCGGGGTGCCAACTATCCCGGCCATGGGCACTTACCTGATCAATGCTGGCGGTAAAAGGCTGCGCCCCATCGTTCTGCTATTGGCCGCGCGTATGGGCGGTGAACGCGGCCCACGTCCGATCCCTCTGGCTGCCGTCGTGGAGTTCATCCATACAGCCACTTTGCTGCATGATGACGTAGTCGATGGTTCCGAGTTGCGGCGTAGCAACGCGACGGCCAATCAACTCTGGGGCAATGCCGCCGCCGTACTCGTCGGGGATTTTCTATACGCCAGATCCTTCGAAATGATGGTACAAGACGGCGATATGCGTATCCTCGCCACCATGGCGGAGGCCACCAGCGTTATCGCCCAAGGCGAGGTCGCGCAACTGGAGAATGCTAACGACCCTGATCTGAGTCCCGAGGCATACTTCTCAGTCATTGAAGCCAAGACCGCCAAGCTATTTGAGGCGGCCGCGCGTATTGGAGCACTGGTAAACAACCTGGATGTGGCTGCGGAAACTGCGTTGGCGCACTATGGCTCCCTGCTCGGTATGGCCTTCCAGTTGATGGATGACGCCCTGGATTATTCCACCAGTGCCGAAAAAATGGGCAAAAATCGGGGCGATGACCTCGCTGATGGCAAGGCGACCCTACCCTACATTCATGCCATGCAGCATGCTACGGTAGCAGAGCGAGCCATTCTGCGGGAAGCACTTTGCGCTGATACGCCGACGGTCTTTGAGCCGGTCTGGGAAATCATTGCCAGAACAAGGTCAATTGATTACACTTTGCGCGTCGCGGAAGAAAAGGTGGATCAGGCGATTGCTTGTCTGTCCGGGTTCCCCGGCGGGGTGGAGAAAGAAGCCCTGGCCTTTTTAGCGGAATTTGCTGTGCGGCGTGATTTTTAAAGGTATGTTATCGGGGCGTGGCTCAGCCTGGTAGAGCGCCGCCTTCGGGAGGCGGATGTCGGAGGTTCGAATCCTCTCGCCCCGACCAATTGAGGAAAGGCCCGCATCGTCGGGCCTTTTTCATAGTCGTTTGGTGATGGACTTTTTAGCTTTCCTGGTCGATGCGCCTGTATTAGGAAATACGGGCGCCTTGGCATCACGCGGGTGTGTTTGCCGATGCTGAAGTGGCTTATTCTCGCAGCGTTTGCTGTGATCCTATTTTATGGTCGGCGCCAAAAACGCCGCCACCCGCAAGTTTCGGCTGTGGATCGTTTGGTACGATGCACACGCTGCGGCCGACATCTTTCCATTCATGCGGCGGCCTGCCGGGGCGATGGAAATTACCGTTGCCCACAACACGCCGGAGACAACTAGTGAACCCTGCCCTATCGTCTTTCCGGGTCTGGCTCTATGCCACTTTTCCCCTGATTGCCTATTTTTTTTCCTGGTATTACAACGGTCAGTTGATCCCGCTGCTGGTAGCCACCAGTATCGTTCTACTAGTCTGGGGAATTGTGGTTTGGTGGCCGCGCCTGCGAGACGGCTTGCCCTGGCCGCGTGGATTCCTGCCAATTTTTATGCTGCTCTGGTTACTGTGGTTGGGCTTGAGCCTGTTCTGGAGCGGATCGCCTTATACCAGCTGGTTCTACTTTTGGGTATTGGGTTCTCTGCCGCTGGCATTTCTCATCAGCGTGATGATCCCGGCGCCGGTCGCAGAACAGGCCTGGACCTGGTTCTGGCGAGGAGTTTTGCTGAGTGCCTGGATTTTGAGCGGCATGGCGCTCTGGCAGTATTACCACGGCCTGGAGCAAGGCGGGGGGCTGTTTGACCTGCGGCCTTACGGCCCGCTGCTGGATACCAATAGTTTTGCCGCGTGGCTCAACCTGATGTTTTTCCCGATCCTCGCCGCTTACTTCGTCCACGATGAGCAGCGAAATACGCGCTTTGGATCGCTTCAGTTAAGTTTTGTCGGGTTATTTTATCTCGCTACCCTGGCGGTAATACTGCTGGCGTTCTTTTCGACCAATAGCCGGGGAGGCCTGCTGTCCTGGGTCTGTACGATGCCCTTTGTTTTCTGGGGATTCGGCAGACGCCCCAGCGGTAAACGGCGTATTGCGGTGATAATGGCTTTGGCGCTGATCAGCTTTTTGTTGCTGGGTTATCTTCAACGATATGATCTTCTGGGACATCTGGCGCCAGGTTTTATCACGCACAATCTGTCTACGGTCGCCCGTGGCCTGATGTGGGTGGCTACCTGGCATATGTTCCTGAGCCACCCTTGGCTGGGAACGGGTATCGGCAGCTATTTCCTTAACTACCCGGCCTATCGCCTGCCAGGCGAACTGGCGTCGGCGGGCACCTATGATCATAACGACTTTCTGGAATACCTCGCCGAAGGAGGGCTCATCAATCTGGGCTTTCTCCTCGGTTTTGCCGGAACGCTGATGTATGCGCTTTACCGTTTGCTTCATCGGGCAGGCCGGGCTTTGCAGATCAACGATGAAGGTCGCCTGCAGGCATTGGGTTTGGTAATGGGGGTTTTTGCCATGACCGGTCATGCCCTGGGAAATTTTATTTTCTACAATTTGCCCCTGAGTCTGCTAGCTGGCCTCTTTCTGGCAAGGGCCTGGCGTATCTATGGTACGCAGGGAGAGACCGCGCCGCTCCTGCCGCGGATCGGCGGCATCATTGCTCAAACACTGCTGTTGCTGGCTGCGGTCGTGGCGTCGTGGAATCTGGTCGCGGATGGCGCGACTTTCGCCCTGTTAAGCGATAATGGCTGGCTCAACCGAATCACCCCAAACGCTCATCAGCGCGCCGTTTTTCTCCGGAAGGCGGCGGACTGGCTGACTATGGCGCGGCCACTGGCCACCCAACCTCATGTTTATCTCGCTAACACCTATTTGACTCTCGCCGACCGCGATGCTCGGATGAATGTCACGCGCCGCAGTATTCTGGTGAAGAGCGCACTCAGTCAATACCGCCAGAGTCTGGTGGGGATTCCGCAGCAATCGGGCGTGTGGAATTCCATCGGCACGCTCTATCTGGAGCAGGGCACCCTGCTCGGCCTCGATAAAACACAAAAGGATCGGCAGGCGTTGCTGGCTTGGCGTAAGGGGCTGGCGATCAATCCCGAAAGTGTCAGCCTGCGCAACAAAATCGCCCAACTGGCCTACGTGGATCAGGGCCAAGTCAATGAAGGCGTGGCCTTTTTGGTTGCGGGTTTGCAGCGACCGCTCTTTCCCTACCAGCGCAGCGATCTACAGATGGAGATCGCCCTGACCCAATGGCGGGCGGGCG
Organism: Acidithiobacillus sp.; assembly: GCF_023229925.1. Lineage (NCBI taxonomy): Bacteria > Pseudomonadati > Pseudomonadota > Acidithiobacillia > Acidithiobacillales > Acidithiobacillaceae > Acidithiobacillus > Acidithiobacillus sp. The sequence continues at coordinate 301,936 of NZ_JALNYM010000002.1, forward strand.
ACAAACATGCAGCAGAGGTCACCTTACTGCGGTTGCTGCACGAGAATCAGGCCTACCCCCCGGCTGTTTCCTGGCTGCAATCCATCCATCGCCAGACCGCGAATGGGGCGGTAATATCGCACTGAGTAAGGATGACCGGGGAACAATGCTAAGGAACTGTGCATGCCATCGGAACGACTAAGCCTGCAACATATTTTGCCGCACTGGCGGGCGGCACTGCTCCTCGTCGCGATTCTTCTGGGGCTAGTGGTGGTACTGGTGCGAGATGTAGAACTGCAATGGTGGCGGACCCATGATTTGCGTGCCCAGGGGCGCATGCGTTATTTGCAGACGCGGCCGTTGCCCGCCGGTCGGGGTGTGATCTATGGCAGCAACGGCGATGCGCTGGCGGTAAATGTACCTGCAGCGACTATCTGGACAGATCCTCGCGTTTTTGACAAGTACCATCAAGACTGGAGCAAGGTGGCGCAGGCTCTGGACATCAGCCAGGAAGTTCTGGCAACGCGCGTGCAGTCGGGTGGGCCAGGCTTCGCCTATATCCTGCGGCAGGTACAACCACAACTGGGCACTGCACTGGATGCCCTGCATGTGCCTGGTATCTATGTGCAGAAAACCAGCCGCACCTATTATCCTCTTGGTGCGGTAACCACACCGCTGTTGGGCCTTGTGCATCTGAATCATCAGGGCGCCGCTGGGCTGGAGATGGGTTATAACCAATGGTTGTCGGGTAAGGCGGGCAGTGAAAAGGTGCTGGTGGATGGGCAAGGTGAAGTGCTTCATGTGCTGGGCGCGCGGCAGACGCCCGTGCCCGGCCATGACCTGTACCTGACCATCAACCCGCAGATCCAGTATTGGGCTTATATGACCCTGCTGGCAGCGCAAAAGCATTTTGGGGCTACAGAGGGCTCGGCAGTGGTAATGGATGTTCAGACCGGGCAGATACTCGCCATGGCGAGCGTACCCTCCTGTAATCCCAACGCGCGCGACGGTTGCGGCAACCCTTCTGATTATGTAAATAACGCCGTGCATCAAGCCTTCGAGCCCGGTTCGGTGATGAAACCATTTATGGTGGCCGCAGCCCTCGAAACGGGCAGCATCCAGCCGAACCAAAACTTCAACGTCTCTCACTGCCTGCCCGTGGGCGGTTTTTGTATCCGCGACGACGTGGTGCACCAGAAACTGAACGTCGCGCATATCCTCAAGTACTCCAGCGACATTGGTGCGGCTAAAATTGCCTTGCGAACGCCCGCACAGGCCATTTATGACATGTACCGGGCGGCGGGTTACGGCACGGAGCCAAACCTGGGCTTTGCGGGTGGGACAGGCGGGGTACTCCCCCCGCCCCAGACCTGGGACAAGGCCCGCCATGCCACCATTGCGCTGGGCTACGGCGTGTCAGTGACGACTCTGCAATTGGCGGAAGGTTATGCCGCCATCGCCAATGGCGGCTATCATGTGGCGCCAACACTCATTGCCGGACAACCGGTGCAGCGCACGCGTATCATGCCTGCAGGCATCGCCGCGCACCTGCGGCACTGGTTGGAGGGGGTATGCGCGGCCAATGGTACCGGCATCCTCGCCGCGATTCCTGGCTATGCCGTGGCAGGCAAGACGGGTACCGCCAATATGGCCAACGGTAAGGACGGCTTTATGAAGAACAAAACCAACGCCACCTTCGTGGGCTTTGCGCCGGGCTTTGCGCCGAAGCTGGTCATGGCAGTAACCATGCGTGGGAGCACCCGCTACTGGAACTTTGGCGGCGTGGAGTCGGCACCCGTGTTCCGCGTGACCATGCGCCATGCCCTCGAAGGGCTGAACATTGCACCGCGCTGGTGCGGCGGAAACAACACCTGCGCCTCTAAGGATAATCATATTACGGCCACCCAGGCAGAAATCTGGGCGGAAGGAGGCGGCAATTGAGCAGACTGGATAATTGGATTGCGGGAGTACTGACGGCCGGTATCGCGGCGATCCTGCTGGGGGTGCTGACGGCGGCAGCCTTTACCCGTATCCCTGTGGCGCACATTTATGTCGACGCGGCCGGGGCGCGCGCCATTATTGTCGGAGGGCATCAGGCAGTGGCTGCTCCTGACTGGCCGGGGACTTATCTGGTGACCCCGCGCTTCGCCGATGCGGCCTTCTGGCCCAGTGCGACCCTGGACTTCAAAAGCGGAGCACCGGTGACCCTGCCACGCCAGGATATTGTGCTATGGGTATACCGTGGCTGAGCCGCGCCACTGGTTGCAGTGGCTGCGCGGCCTGATCAAAGGCGGGAGTATGGCGCTGCTCGTGCTACTGGCGGTACTGGTGCTTCTGGCCGTGGATGGTCTACTGCTGATTCCGGGGCTGATTATCGCGTATGACCTGACCGCGATAGCCTGGCAATGGCAGGGTTTCATCCCAGACCCGCAGGTACCACCCGGACCCTGGATGAGTATGGCCGTGGGCCTGATCGCCACCCTGACTCCGGCCATTATTGACGGTGTGGTGCTGCACTTTTTGCTGCGCGACAAGGAACAGGGCACACCGAAGTCTTTTTCCTAGGATTCTGCAGCCTGGACCGCCGCTTTTTCTTCCAGCGCCTCCCAGCGCCCGTAGGCTTTGGTTAAAGACGCACTGACGGCATCGGCGCGGGCCTGCACCTCGCGCAGCCGCTCCGGGTTCTGGTAGGTTTCTGGCAAGGCCAACGTGGCGGCGATTTCACTCTCTTCTTTCTCCAGCACTTCAATTTGCACGGGCAGGGTGGCGAGTTCCTGAGTTTCCTTATAACTCAGGGCCGATTTTTTGTCCTTGCTGCCGTCGCGTTTGCCAGAACCCTTGCCGCCGCCACGCTCTGTCGGCTTTGCCAAGCGCTGAGACTCCGTTTGCCAGCGCAGCCAGTCCTCGTAGCCGCCCGCATTCTGGCTGATCTGCCCGTCCTCCCTGAAGGCGATCACCTGGGTGACCACGTTATCGAGGAAGTCCCGGTCATGGGAGACCAGAAAGAGTGTGCCAGCGTAACTCTGTAAGCGCTCTTCCAGAATCTCCAGTGTCTCCAGATCCAGATCGTTGGTGGGCTCGTCCAGCACCAGAATATTGGCGGGGCGGGCAAAGAGGCGGGCCAACAGCAAACGTGCGCGCTCGCCGCCGGAGAGTGCCTTGATCAGCCCCCGCGCGCGGCTGGGCGGGAAGAGGAAATCCTGCAGATAGCTCAGCACATGACGGCGTTCGCCATTGATTTCGATAAAATCATTCCCGTCCGCGATGGCGTCCAACACCCGGCTCTCGGGGTCGAGCGTGGCGCGCATCTGGTCGAAGTAGGCGATCTCCTGTTTGGTGCCGCGGCGGATGGTACCCTCTTGTGGCTCCAGTTCACCGAGGATCAGGCGCAGCAGTGTCGTCTTGCCCGCCCCATTGGGGCCGATAATGCCAACCCGGTCGCCGCGTTCAATGCGTGTGGAAAAATCGCGGATGACCGGACGCCCTTCATAGGTAAAAGAAACGTGATCCAGTTCAGCGATGAGTGCACCAGAACGATCCGCCGTGCTGATCTGCAAGGTGGCCTGCCCCTGCTGCTGGCGACGGCTGGCACGTTCCTCACGCAGCCCCTCCAGACGACGCAGGCGGCCCTGGTTGCGCTTGGCGCGGGCTTTGACCCCCTGGCGCAACCAGGCCTCCTCTTCCGCCAGTTGCCCTTCCAGACGATTATCGGCGGCCGCCTCAGCGGCGAGAACTTCGGCCTTGCGGCTTTGATAAGCCGCAAAAGTGCCTGGAAAGCTGCGCAGTATCCCGCGATCCAGTTCGATGATGCGGGTCGCCAGCCGGTCGAGAAAACGCCGGTCGTGGGTGACGAAAACCAGTGTGCCGCGATGGCGCAGCAGGGATTGCTCCAGCGCCAGAATCGCGGGCAAATCGAGATGGTTGGTGGGTTCGTCGAGAAAGAGCAGGTCCGGCTCGGCGACGAGGGTGGCGGCAATGGCCACCCGCTTGCGCTGGCCGCCAGAAAGGGCACTGACCATACCTTCAGCGGGCAGCCCCAGGCTGTCGCGCAGAGCCTCTGCCTTATAGTCGATCTGCCAGGCATCGTGATGGTCGGCGAGGGCATGGGCGTGAGCGTCATCCGCATCGGCATTCTGAAGGTGCCGCCAAGCCGGATGCCCGGATTTGATGGCGGTGAGCAGGTCGTGCTCTCCGGCCAGATCTGGCTCCTGCGCCAGATAGGCGCGGCGCACACCGGGTGCCACCCACAGCGTCCCCGCATCCAAGGGACAAAGGCCCGCCAGCACTTGCAATAAGGTAGACTTGCCCTCACCGTTGCGGCCAATCAGGCCGACCCGCTCGCCTGCCTCCAGGTTCAGTTCGGCATGGTCCAGCAACGCCCGGCCACCCCATTCCACTTGCCCTGCCTCCAGCCGCAGAATAGACATTCAGCCGACCCCATCCTTAGTTATGCAAAATAAAGGCGTAGGGTACGGGGCGCGCGGCGGTGGCGCAAGCCGGAAGCGCGTTTTCAGGTTCCGCGCGTCAACTCAGCAAACGCAGGGTGAGTGGGTAGCGGTAGACCTCGCCATTACTGGCTTTGATGGCGGCCAGTACACAGAATATCAAATTCACCATGAAAATCAGCGGAAAAATAAGCAGGCCAATCAACAGGGTACTCAGGATGCTGGCCACCACATAGGCAAGCAGCACGGTGATCTGGAAATTCAGTGCTTCTTTGCTCTGCTGCACCAGCCAGGCGGACCCACTGTCTTTTTTGAGGAGATAGACGATGAGTGCCGGGATAAACCCGAGGATGATGCCGCCCGCATGGGTGAGCGCCGCGATATTGCGATCGTCCTTGCTGGTTACTTCGACGAGATTGCTGGTTTCCATGGTTACGCTCCCGGTAGGGTGATGGATTTCGTACTGGGTCGATCGGGTAATGCTTCACTCTGTGAGGTCAATGACTGCTATCATACTGAATCTTTTCTCAAAGAATAGCTTCTAGCTGAGTTCTTTCCAAGTGGCAGAATGATTGCCACCGATGGACCGGACCTTTAGCATAGACCCATGCCAGATACCTTCACTGACGAACAACGCCAATTCCTGCAACTCCTGCGTCTACCCGTGCCCGGCGAACCGCCGCCGGAGATGGCGCCGGTGAAACCGGCGGTAAAAGCCGTAAGTGCAGTGCCGAATCGGTTTGTATCTGCGCGAACGACGCCTGTCTCTGCCTCGATGCGCCCTGCAGAAACGCCCGTGATGCAGCCGGAGTCACTCCCCAGTCCTGTAGATGAAGGGGTCTCCGTACTGCGCAACGCGGTGCCAGCGACTGCTACCTTATCCGCAGCGGTGACTCCGGTACGCAGTACGTCTCTACTGGCCAAGGCCGAAGCCCTTCAAGCCCCGGTGCTTGCTACTCAGGCAAGCCCCTCTTCTGCGGACCCGCAACGGATAACACGCATCGCCACCCTGGACTGGCGTGACCTCAACAACATGGTCAGCACCTGTCAGGCCTGCCCCCTCGGCGAAACCCGCAAACATGCCGTATTCGGTGCCGGTAACCCGCGCGGGTCCTGGCTGTTTGTCGGCGAGGCGCCGGGTGCGGAAGAAGACCGCCGCGGCGAAGCCTTTGTGGGTCGCGCCGGTCAACTCCTCGACAACATGCTCCGCGCCATGGGCCTAAGCCGCGAGAAAGACGTCTATATTGCCAATATCCTCAAATGTCGCCCCCCCAACAACCGCGATCCGCTGGGTCCGGAGGTGCAGGCGTGCACGCCCTACCTGCAGCGCCAGGTTGCCCTCTTGCAACCCCGCGTGATTGTTGCGCTGGGGCGCTTTGCGGCGCAGGGCTTGCTTCAGGTGGATACGCCGCTCAGCCAATTGCGCGGTACGACCCAGCACTACCAAGGCACGCCGCTGATTGTCACCTACCACCCCGCCTATCTGCTGCGTAACCCGATCGACAAGCGCAAAGTCTGGGAAGATCTGAAGCGGGCATTGGCGGTGTTTGCGGAGTCGCAGAAATGATGGACCATTCCCTCGTTGTCCGACCCGTCGGAAGCCTGGAATGGCCGTATTTCTAACGGTATGGGAGAAGTCTTTTATGGGTCATCACAAATACAGCGCTTGGCGGTTGTTTCCGGTCATCTTGATTGCCGGCTTGTTGTTTCTGCTCACAGACTCCCGGGCGGTGGCGGGGAAAATTCGCGTGGCCTGTGTCGGAGACAGTATTACCTACGGTGCCGGGGTGCCACAGCGACATAAGCAAGGATGGCCGGGGGAATTACAGCAATTGCTGGGAACCGGCTATCAGGTTGCGAACTTCGGTCACAGCGGGGCTACCATGCTGAAGAATGGCGCTCTTCCTTATTGGAAAACACCGGAATATCAAGCCGCCACAAGCTTTGATCCCAATATTGTTATCATCATGTTGGGCACCAATGATGCCAACACCCAAAATTGGCCAAAATTTGGTTCCCAGTTCACCGCTAATGCGGAAGAGATGATTCGGCATTTCGCACAGATCAAGGCACATCCCAAGATTTATATCTGTACGCCACCGCCGATCATTCACTCGAATTACGGCATCAGCGAAGCCATGTTGATCCGTGGCCCCATCCCGGATATTTATACGGCGGGCCACGCCATGAACGTTCCGGTCGTTCCGGTTTATGCAGAGTTGCGACGATTTTTCAAGACCCACCGGGCTGATGTGTATTACCAGGCGGATGGCGTACACCCAAACGCCGCCGGCCAGAAACAGATCGCTCAATTGATATTCCAGTTTCTGCGATAACTCACCACTGGAATATATCGAACGGATCGTAATGCTGCGCCACCATCACCTTCCAGACATTCCCTGGCCCTGTTTCCACCGGGGACCCATGCGGGTGAGAATAGCTCATCAAAACATGAAGTGTGCCAGATTATGCTGTAAAGCTATTCGACAACGTGGGGGGGTAATTGTTGGCTCGCACAAAAAGTCCGCATGGACCACGTTGTTATGATAATATTATTAAGCGGCTAACATCTGATTTGCATTGCTGCAATTTATGCGCTATTTACAAAATCAGTGGCAATAAGCCACGATCTGACCATATCTAAGGAGGATTGAGAATGTCAGGCTTTGACAACCTATTAACCCGCAGGGAAGCAATACAACGTGCGATACTGGGTGCAGGTGTGGTAACGGTGGGTGCTATGGGCGCCAGCGCGAGCGCCATGGCTGCGGGGATGAGCGGGAACCCAGGCAACTTGCTACCGAGCGGATCTGCTAGCCTTCAGGAATTGAGCAACCGACTCGCAACAGCCCCAAGGCGCCGGGATTTTAAGAGTGTCCCGATGATTCTCACTGACCCGGACCAATGGGACAGCGAGGCGTTGAACGAGGTGCTTCACTATGCAGGCGGCCCTAAACAGGTTTGGGATAACACCGCCTTGAAAAGCCCGTGGCTCAATCTCATGCGTAATGCCATGAACTGCCAGATATGGTCTTTCAAACATGCGGATTTCCTCTGCGTGTCTGCCACTCACGGAACGGCGCACTTTGCCCTGTACGATAACTACATCTGGGACAAATATCTCTCTACGCTCACCAAAGGGAAATGGAAAAGCAACGTATGGCTGAAAGAGCCCCCCGCTTCCGCAGCCAACCCGGCTGACTTTGAGGATTCAAAGGGCGCGTTTTCACCGCATGACAATAGCATAGCGGTGCTGCAGCGGCGCGGCGCAGTCTTTCTGGCCTGTCACAACGAAGTCTGGGAGCTCACCATGGGCCTCCTCAAAAAAGGCATCAATCCGGACCATCTCGCCCACGAGCAAATAGCGGCGGAATTCACCAACCACCTCATTCCCGGCGCGATCCTGACACCGGGCATCGTGGGTACCTTGCCGGAGTTGCAGCTGGCTGGATTCCAGTACGCGAAATAAATTCAGTTACTCACGCGGAACGCCACCCACCTCGCCCACTGACCGTCAGCTCACAGATTGATCGTCATAAAGCCCAAGGTGGGTCGGCATGACAGGTGAGGTGGAGGGCTGCGGTCAGGCCGTGTGATGGACCGCGCCTATCCGAATTCAGACTCAACAGGAGGTTTCATGGCAACTACAAGGTCAAACACCGCCCCACAAGACTCGGGCAATCGCAGCTGGCGACTCGCCGCCATCGCCCTGCTCACGATTCGCTTCGTTCAAGGATGGATTTACTGGGGCGGTGGCACCAGACGCTTCATCTATGGCCCGCAAAAACTGGATGTACACGGCCATTGGATGGCCTACAAGTTCCAGACAGCCATGCCCGGCGCATTGCTCGGCACAGACCATCTGGTGGCTTTTCTATTGCATCATTTCACCCTGCTCTACGCCGGAGTGATCCTCTTCAGCGCTGTCGAGATGATTGCCGGTTTCATGCTCATCATCGGCCTCTACACCCGTTTGGCGGCCGTGGCCACCATTGGCCTGTCTTTCGTACTGATGCTGCTCTTCGGCTGGCAGGGCGCCACCTGTATCGACGAATGGACCATGGCGTCCTCCAATTTTGCCATGGGTATCACTCTGGTGTTGGCAGGGTCCGGGGCCTACTCGATAGACAATTGGCTCTTGGCGCGCAATCCGAGCCTGGCCAATAGCGGCCTGTTCCGCTGGCTGGGAGGTAGCCTGCCTCTGCCCTTGAGCGATGGCGCGTTCAAAAAGCTGGCTCTGGGTTTGTTTTGGATCGCGGTGGTCTTCATCGTTGCCACCTACAGTTATTACCGCGGTTCGGTCATTACTCCCTTCCATGGCGGCCCGGTAAGCCCGGCCAAGCACCACTGGAAATTGGATCATGGCGTCCTACAGAACGATGGCAGCATAAAATTCCACGCCTATGTCAACGCTGGCGTGGCTGCAGAACCATCCAATGTGCTCGAAGCTGTGCTGGTGGACAGTAAAACTGGAAAAGTGGTGGAGAGGTGGGATAGCGCTGCTCTATCTTCCTTGCCAAAAAGCGCTTTTGTGAATGATTTTGCTTACCAGCAAATTCACACCGGGAAATTCGGGATCACCGGACCTGTCGGTGCGCAAGCCATGATCCATCTCCCTCCAGCGACTCAGAATATGGCACCATTGCCGCAGAGCTCCTACATCCTGCAACTTGAATCGGTGAATGGGCATATCTGGAAGGTGGACCTGCAGTACTAGCGAGTACCCGACAGAAAAAGCCGGATTTTCTCAAAAATCCGGCGGTAACAATACAATCGCGATAAAAAGTACCCATTACTGAGTGTTCCCCGCGCTTGGTGCCTCCCGCTCAATGTATACCGCGCGTAAAACCGATGGCCACCATGATCAGCATGATCACGATGTAGGTACGCAAACTCCAGAAGGCTATCTGAACACCTCCCCGAATCGGCGCACGAGTCAGTGGCTTGGGTTCCTGATGGATATCCTCTTCTAGAAACGCCAGAAATTCCGGGGTCGCCGCGGAGCGAAAGTCTTCTTTGGGATGCATACAAAGCTCCTCAGACGGATGGGAAGACGACGGTATAGCCATAAACGGCATTGGCCAGAATAAGAAAACCAACAATGGTGAAAGCTGAATAATTCTGCCAGCGCCGATTCACATAGCTCCCCATGATCTCGCGATCATTCAGCAGCATGAGCAGAAACAACATTGCCGCCGGCATGAATATGGATGCAATCACCTGCACGGTGAGGTTCAAAAACCCCAGGGGGATGTGGGGGATCAGGACCACCATGGCCGCCATCCCGGCGCTCAAAATGCCGGACAGATAAAAGGGCAAGGCCCGTTGTGGCTTGAGGTTCAGACTCCGAGGGAGTTTGAGCGCTTCGCCCACCGCCCAGGAAGTGCTTGCCGTAATGGCAATGGCGGCAATCAGCCCGGACTCGACGAGACCCAGAGCGAACAGCGCGGTTCCGATACTGCCCAGATTGCTCTGCCGTAACAGGTGGAGGATCGCCTGTATGTCGAACTGGGCGGTATTGGTGTGCCCATACGCCAGGGTACCCGTCAAGATGACAATGGCAATGGCGATGATCCCCATGGAAAGACTTCCGAAGGCGGTATCGGCCTGGCCGCTGGGGATGTCATTGACCGTCAGGCCCTTATCAACGACCGAGGATTGCTGAAAAAAGAGCATCCACGGCGCGATGGTCGTTCCGAGATTGGCAAGTATGACATAGGTAAAGGCGCCTACTGCGGTCCCCACTGGAATGTGCCAGTTGCCCACCGCAGCAATCACCTGGCCCCAGTCCGGGTGCGCCGCGATAGCCAGGGGCACAAAAACGATATTACCCGCAGCGATCCACAACGCCAGCCGCTCCCAGGTATGGTAATGCAAAAAAATCATGGTCACCGCGACAAATATCCAAGCCAACGTGACCGAAAGGACCGGCGGCACGGAGAACACGCTCATGCCCACACGGATGCCGATAAACTCCGTCACCAGCGTCAGGACATTCGCCACCGTCAAATCCAGCAGGGAAAACACCCCCCAAAAGGCGCCATAACGCCCCCAGATCATCTCGGCATGCCCTCGATGGGTCACAGCGCCAAGTCGTACGGTCATCTCCTGCACCACATAGGCTACCGGGATCATGAGCAACAGGAAGGGAATAAAAAAACCGATACCGTACATCGCCCCAGTCTGGGCGTAGGTGATGACGCCGCCGGCATCGTTATCAGCGATCATCACCAAAATGCCTGGCCCGATCAGACTCATAAACAGCAGTAGTCGTCGCCACCAGGAGGGATGATGGCGGAGCTGATAAATCCGCCAGCGATCCTTGATGCGCTCCCGCACGTCCTCGGGTAATTGCTGCAACACATCCGCCTCGCTGGGCGTTGCGTGATGTTCGGACACATTCGACATCAATCCCCTCCTGAATAACGTGCGAAAGAAGCCACAATCAACCCATCTGATCTTGCCGCAGCAAGATCAGCCTTTAAATAAGTGGCACTTTTGTAAGCTCGCACAGCCGCTCAGGTCAAGCAAAATATCGCCCGCTCTGACGCAACGGACATCCCATGCGAAAGTTCGACGAACTCTCCCAGTTCCATCAACATTTCGCTTTCTGGAAAGCTTCCAGCAACCCGTCCTCAAACGCTTTTTGCACGCTGTTTTACAGAATTTGTCTTAGGGCATTTCTGGCGCGTTACTTATCTGCAACCGAACGAAGATCCAGATTGGCGACGGCCTTTTCCACATTCCAGGCAATGAATCTGGCAAAGTCGCCGATGTTCTGTTGAACGCTCGCACTTTCCAGGTCGGCCATGTAGCGCTCACGCTCCTCGACCTGAAGGATAGTCCACGGATAGCCGCCCGAAGCTAGTAACAGGTTCATGGTAAATCGGGCCATGCGTCCATTGCCGTCGGCATAGGGGTGAATAAATCCAAAAAGCCAGTGGCCCAGGACGGCCCGGACAAAAGCGTCTGTTTCTTCCGCCAGGCTTTCCTGCAGGGCTTCCATGCCATACCGCAGCGACTCAAAGTGTGGTGGCACATGAGACGATCCGCGAAGGAACACCAAGTGTCGACGGTATCCGATGAGATCACTACGCTTGAGGATTCCGGCTGTCACTGATGGACCAAACAGAGCCTGGAACCATTCCTGATGATGGTCGGAAAAAAGGCGGGCAGCCAGGCCTGGAGCGGTGCTTTCTCCGCGAAAGGCCGCAACAGCATCCTGTTTTACCAATTCAAAAGCGTCCAGATAACCCCGTGCAGCCATAGCCTCGGTTTGCTCTCGATCGGCAGGATGACCGTCTGGGTGCCATTGTCCTGCCGCAACTCGCGCAATAAGTTCAGGCGTTACTCGGTACCGCTCTATGGATAAGCTGTGGTAAGCATCCTCCAGCTTTGCCGCTTCCACCTGCTGAAGAAATGCGATTTCGGGCCAGGCCGGAGGAGGCGTAGGTCGCATCGCCAAAACCTCCTCACGATGTTCCTTCCAGAGCAGTTGGACCCGCGCGTATAGCGGCGACTTTCCTATGGCTTGAAGTTGGTAAACGGCATCCGGTTCGAAGGGGTCCTTGACCTGGGGAAGATGAAACCCGGATCCCGCCAGTTCGCGTTCTATACGTTCCGCGAACTCCTTGCGGCCGACTTGTCGAAGCGACGCCACCACGCGGCTTATCCCCAGCCCACTGGTCTCTACCAACACTGCGATGGCCCCTGGATCTGCAAGCGTACCGAGCACAATCTGAATTTCTTTTTGCCAGGTTTGATAAAGCCTGGGTGGGAGCTTGATCAGGCAGTAAGGCAGGGACATACATCGCAGGCCATCGATCAGGACAACCTGTTCTTCAGTGGGCATGGATTTTTGTCCGGGATACATCACCAAGCTATGCCCAAAGACCAGATCCTGAATCTGACTTTGGTTGACACCCAGAAGCACTTGGATCTGCCGTGGGATAACATTGCATTGGGAATGCCGTAGCAAGGAGGATTCCGCTGATAAGCAATATTGAGCGCCAAATCGATCTTCCAGGTAGTACGCCAGATATTCCCAGAAGTTTGCGTAAAACAGCGTGCTGTCGCCCTGGTGAGCACCTGGGTCTGAAACGAAGTACCACCCCTTGAGGATTTCCCGCAGAAAGCCCTTCTCTAGGAGTAAAACTCGCGTGGCATTCTTGATCTGTTGGCCGCGAACGACACCTTGGGTTGGCCCGATCTTGGCGTGCAGCTCTTCCAAGGCTAGGGCCAACTTTGTTGCTTCGCTTCGTTTCGGTCGCGCCATTCGATCATTCCACATGTTTTGGTTAATTTAATGTACATGTTTTATTTAATTTAATAAAGAGTTTTTCAGTTGAAACAGGGGTTAACTCCCATATTCGACCTCGTAGTAACCCCTTCCTGAACGGTCCACAGGGTCATTCACCCCCTGGCGAGTCGGGCATGAGCTGTACTGCTGGGGCACACAGCGGGGTGTACGCTCAATTTATGCTTAATTATCCATCGTTGCGTAATTTATCGGTTTGGCGATAATTGTGCGTAAGTTGGTGCGGACTTCCTGCAGCGATTTAATGCATGATTCTCCAGTTGAAACAACACGGTACTACTCATGCGCAGTCACTTCGCGCAATGTATCGCAAACTGTCCGATAACGCAAAGCAGAGGACACCCGGAGGGACCCCCTGAATCTTGTCCCATCGCCCGCAGTTGGCTGAACAATGTGAACCGCTCCGACCAAAGCGCCCAGCGCTCGCCACGGATAGCCCTCGCCATCTTGATCTTTTTTCACTCAGTTTGCCTGGACCCACCCTAAGAACAGGGTAGGCGGAGAGCACGTCATAAGCGGGGGCTCGCCAAGGGGTCCGTCACTTTGGAGAACATCATCACTCCGGATTCTGGGTTTCCCAAGTTGAACTGGACTAAGCCAGATAATCATGGGCAGAAAACCAACCTCGTTCCCCAGTTGTTGCCAGACCCTGCCCGAGAGCTATGATCGAAAGTGGTGTACAGGCAGATTACAACTGACTTGAGCAAGGTGGCGTACTGTTGCTACAAAGGGTTTGCAGACCAAGTAAGCAACGTAAGGGGGTTTTGCTACGACACGAGGATTTTTTGTCCACCGATCCGGAAGGGTTTTACTGTGCCATCCGTCTGTGCCAATGGTTTTTCTGATGGGTTTTTTCGATGCAACTTACTGTTTTATATGGTGCCCAGGGACGGAATCGAACCGCCGACACGAGGATTTTCAGTTTTGTTATATTTCAAAGAGTTGGATTGTTGCGAATTGGGCGTATTCGGGTACATTTGTTCCATCCTATTATTTCTATTAGATTTATAATGTTTTCCATTGTGTCGCGTTGGCATGACTGCTGTACCGCCAATGTACCCCGCACTTTGGCCATGACCGTTATGGGGTATAGGCTTCGTCACGCCTTCATGAGCGCGCACCTTGCTGCGATCCCCTGGCAAAGTAAAGTAAGCAGCGGCTTTTTTTACAAAATCCCGCTCCATCCACATCTGTGCCCGTTCCTTGCGGAGCTGTTTATTCTCTCCCTCCAGTTCGGCCCCTACGCTCCAGGGATACCTGCAAGCTTCCGACCACGGGCTTTGGCACCCAGTTAGCCGATGTCCCCCTTGGGCACTGAAATCCGCTGTGAAGCCCCGGCAAGGAGAATCCCTGAGCCAATATCGGCTTGACCGCTTCGGCCCGAAACTCAGCCGTATAGCTCTATACTTTCTTCCCCATAAAATCCTCCTCGATCCACTATATCCAATCGAGAATGTTCACAAGATTCAAGATGCCTCAGTTAAGGCGTTTCCTGTCTGACCGCCCATTGCTCCAGTTCCGCCGCCAGCGCCAGATAGTGCTGAGCGTCACGCAGCCCGGCGATAAAACGACGGGGAATTCCCTCCAGACCTACCTGGGCGCCCACGAGCGCACCCGTCAACATCGCACGGGACATGTTTTGTCCGCCCCCGTTGATGGCGTGCAGTACCGCTGATTCATAATCTTCCCGGAAACGACTGGCCAGGTAGTAAGCCGCAGGCAGTTGGTGGTAAATGGCGCAGGGCATGCCGTAAACCAGGCTCACCTTCCAGGCGGGTTCAATGACGATGTCGGGATCCGCGGCGGCCAGCGCGGCGTATCCCGCCGTGAGCAAGGCGTCGGGCGACGTAAACTGACCTGCCTGCATCCTTTCGCCACCCGGCGACGGTGGCTGCAGGTGGCCTTGGGTAACCATGTGGAATGGCAGTGCTCCGCTGCGCACCTGCGCCATGAGCGTGGTGCCAATCTGGGGCGTCAACGCAGCGCCGGAGACCAACTGGGCCAAAACGGCGTTGAAGGCGACGCTCATGGCGACGATGGCCGGATCATGCTGGGTCAGGGCGATGTTGCGACACACCGCCTCCGCCATTTTTTTCGGCTGCAGGGCATAAAAGGCAGCGATGGCAATGGCGCGTTCGGCACCCTCCGTCGTGTCCGCGTCGCCGGCGCATTCTCCCCATGGGCGATGCTCTGGCACGCGCTTACGCCAGGCCTCTCGAATGGATTGATTGGTGTAGCCCCCCGGTCCCTGCATGGGCGTGCCGTCCAACTGCGGGAACAGTTCCGTATCCAGC
Source organism: Acidithiobacillus sp. (assembly GCF_023229925.1). Taxonomy (NCBI): domain Bacteria; kingdom Pseudomonadati; phylum Pseudomonadota; class Acidithiobacillia; order Acidithiobacillales; family Acidithiobacillaceae; genus Acidithiobacillus; species Acidithiobacillus sp. The sequence goes on from NZ_JALNYM010000002.1 coordinate 316,971, forward strand.
CGACGGGTGAAATCGTCCTCCTCATAACCCGCGCAGCGCACCAACGACTCCATCAGCATGACCAGCAGCAGTCCGGTTTGCGAGATATCCCCCGCAAGCAGGCCACTGTGATAACGGCCGGGGCGCGGCGTGAGATAGTCGGTAATCCAGGGGCCACATTCCCGCCGCAGTTCGGCAAGGTCGTAGTACCAATGACACCCCAAAGCCAGTGCATCACCAATCAGGGCGCCCATCACGGCACCCGCTACGCGTTGCATGCTTCACCTCCTCCCGCCAGACGGGCTCATGGGATATCCGGCAACACGGCGGCATCACCTTTGTAAAGTCTGTTCCCAGGCCACCCTCTTCATGCCCACACCACAACGGGCATCCCGTGTTTCGGGAAAACGGCAGCCCGTGTCACTATACTGCAGGTTTTATGTCCTCCGTCCCATTATAGCGGCTCACGGCGGGGAGCTGACGCCGGCGGCAACTGTTCGGTTATTCCGAACAGTTCAAGTCGAGGGCGGGCGTGAAGTGGCCCGCGAGGTGGAACACTACAATCTCGACATGATCCTCGCTCTCGGCTTTCGTATGTGCAGCCCGGTGGGTGTGCGCTTTCGCCAGTGGGCCAACGATAAGCTCAAGGAGTATATCATCAAGGGTTTCGTGCTGGATGACGCGCGTCTGAAGAACCCCAGTAAGGGCCGGGATTATTTCGACGAACTGACCCGTCGACTGCAGGACATCCGCACCAGTGAGCGGCGCTTTTATCAGAAAATCACCGACATTTACGCCACCAGCGTGGATTACGACGCGCGCCACCCCCTGACTCAGCAGTTTTTCGCCACGGTGCAAAACAAGGTGCACTACGCCATCCACAGCCAGACCGCCGCCGAGTTGGTTACCAGCCGTGCGGATAGCTGATTGCCGAACATGGGCCTGACGACTTGGGAAGGCGCACGTATCCGTAAATCCGACGGGGGCCACTGAGGGCTCAAAAGCCAAGCGCCGCTTTACCTCCCCTTGAAAAGGTCAGTTTTAGCCCGGTGGCGCATGGATAAAAAAGGCATCGCTGCTCCGCGGCCTCCCCAATAATGAAAGGTAAGCGGCCAATACCCCCAGCACAAGGCCGGCCAACACGTCCACCACCACATGCTGGCGTAAGGCCAGGGTAGAATATGCGATGCCTACACACCAAGCCCAATTGCAGACAATTATCCACAGTGGCGCGCCGAAGCGTCGTAGCAAATAATGCAACCAAATGCCTGAAAATACTGCTGTGGCGACATGCAGCGAAGGGCAGGCATTGCCGGAGGCATCCATGCTTTTAAGAAGGTCCACATCTGGATACCGAGCCCAGTCAATATGGGATGCGGGTACAACTGTGGGCCAGAAGTAAAAAATGGCCAGCCCTACAAGACACATTCCGGCCATGCTCATGCCATAGCCATACAGTTCGCGCCGTGTCGCTAGTAGCGCAGGAGGAAGAGAAACATAGACCCACAGTGATAAGTAGATGGGCAGCGTCAGCGGCTGAAAACCGATCAGGCGATCCAGCAAGATCCTCGGCATCACCGTTGGCGGGTAGGCCGGATCTTTGAGCAAATAAAAGTACGCAACGAAAAATAGGCTAATAAAACCCGTTGTTCCGATACTTTTGAGATACACATGCCGGGGTATTACCGCCATAACCTGACGGTACCATGGTGCCTGTTGGCTGTTTTCGTTCAAGGCTTATTCTCCACGGATGCTGGTTCATTATTAGTCGAGACCACATCGGGCGAGTTTATGTTCACGGTCCGCTTACTTCCATCGTAGCGGATTGTGCTGCCCCATAATGTCACCCTGGCGGGCAAGCCGGAGTGTGCGCAGACAGCGCAGCGATATAGATGGCAAGAGCGAAAAAAGCGATTGAGATTGAACGAAGCGCAACTCGCGGCCCTTGTGGATGCCGCGCAGATGCCAGACGACAACGACAGATGCGCCTATCTCTACCAGTGAGTCCAAGCCAAAGCCCGCAAGTGCCACAGCGTGTGCAGCGATGGCTGCGGCAATGACGATGGCGGTTCCGACGACGTTCCAGCCAAGCGTGATGTATTCGAGGAGCAGCCCTCGGCGTAGCAGGATCGAGGTGTCAGTCATCATGACAGCTATGGATGCCACAGCGGCAATCCGCCAGTTTTTCGCTTGTGCAATATAATCGCCGTACCGCTCCAGCGATTCCCGCCGGGCGACGAGATAATGGGCGACCGTCTCCTTCTCTGGGGCGTCCGGGTCGATGGTGGACGCGGATACTGCTTTCTTTGCCATGGGGTCTCCCTCTCAACAGGCTAATACCAAGTTCCTGCTCTGGTATAGCCAGCCGAAAAGGGGATCGCCCCCCAGGAAGCGGGAACATTAGCTTGTGAAGAGAGTGAATGTTTTACCGAGAGCGCGCCTGACCCACCAGACGTGTTGCATGTAACTTTATTGGAGGCTTTCACATGGGAACCACGCACGTTAATACACGAGTTCAAAAGCACCGCGACGCGCTGCGCATGGCGGGCTTGCGCCCGGTGCAAATCTGGGTGCCTGACACACGCCGCCCAGACTTCGCGGAGGAGTGTCGCCGCCAATCCCTTCTCGTGGCTCAAGCCGACAGCGCCGATACAGCCATGCTGCAGTTCATGGATGAAGTCTTGGCAGATGTGGACGGCTGGACGGAATGATGCGCGGCGATCTTGTGACCATCGCCATGCAGGGCGACTTTGGCAAGCCACGGCCCGCGTTGGTGATTCAAGCCAACCTGTTTGGGGAGCACACGAGCGTAACCGTTCTGCCAATCACCAGCACGCTGGTTGCTGCGCCATTGCTGCGCGTCACGGTTCAACCGAGCGCAGAGAACGGCTTGCAGAAACCATCACAGGTGATGGTAGACAAGGCCATGACGGTGAAGCGCGAAAAGGCAGGGCCAGCATTCGGACGCATCGACGCGGATGCACTGGTGGAGGTCGAGCGTTGCTTGGCTGTGTTTTTGGGGATAGCGAAATGATCCAGACGATTTAATCTTCCGCGCTGGACACAATCGTCGAACGGGCGCTCGCGGATTCCGATGCGGACAGGGTCACTCAGGCCAGGAAATTTGGGAAGGTAGGTTGCTTGGGCGGTTACGCCTGGTCAACAGGCGATGGATCGCAAGAGGGGGCAAGATTTCCAGACGAGTATTGATGCAGGATAGCTCCCAGGCCTTTAGCACCCCCTCAACGGGCCAGGTTATGGACAGAATCTGTGGATGACCCTGTTGAATTTCCAGAATCGAATGGTAACTGTCCCATACCTCACCTCTTGCAAAAAGCATTTCCTTCAACCACTACCCTGCCCCTTTCCGTCCCGCCTTGGCCGACTACGGGCCCAGGGACGACCTTGGCGGCTAACGCCATGGCTGGCATGGGCCGCGCCAATGGGACAACATTCGTATTGATGAATACCTGCCCCGGAAGCGCGCCATGGTAGCCCAGCGCCGTGCAATTCTGCCGTGCTTGTTCCCGGTACCGGCGCAGTCCCCGCAGCTCGGCCGTTCTCAGCGCCTTGTGTACAGCGACGGAACGTGCTGCATACTGCATCCCGACCAAGTGTAACCGGGATTGTAGCGTGCCCAGTAAGGGGAGCAACGCCGCCGGATTCGGGCTTTGCACAGCAAGATCTTCCCGTACCAGCCAGGGTGCACCGGCCTGGCCTGTCGCCTGCGTCTGGTACCCGGCGCTACGCCAGGTAATCCCAGGCACCGATTGCAGCCGGGCTTTTGCCCAGGACACGTCCTGATTGACCATGGCGGCCAACTTCGCCGGGCTTCTCCCCGACGCCTCCGCCTGCAGGTCGGCATGCAATATCGTCCTGGGCACCCGATAATGCGTCACCACCTGGAAATGGACGCTGGTGAGGGCCGGCGTCGGCACCTTCGCCACAGCCAGGCCCGGCAACCCCAAAAGCAGCCATAGAATATGCGTGCGCCTCATGCTGCCCCCGCCGCCTGCCAGTCCCGCGCAAATTGCGCTTGCAACATGGAAATGTCCGTCGGGTTGTTCAGGATCAGGCCCATTTCTCGATTCTCCTCAAGTGACGAAACGCTGTAGTTCTCGCTGCCTACAAAGGCATAATAGCTCGAAATCTCTGCCTTGGCGTGTATGTATACAGGACGTTTCGGCATCAAGCGCACATGAACTGGGGCATTGAAATCCGCTGTGAAGCCCCTGCAAGGAGAACCCCTGAGGCAATACCAGCTTGATCGCTTCGGCCCGAAACCCAGCCGTATAGCTCTGTACTTTCTTCCCCATTCTTCGGGTGTCTGCCGTTCCAGTTCAGCCTCTTTCGTGAGCGCCCAGGCCATGGCTTCGGTATCAAAAGTGGCCGACAGATAAAGGTAGCCCCGCCTGCGGATCTGCACCCGCCAATACTTGCCACGACGATTGATGCTCGCCATTCACCCGCCTTGTTCTGATGGATTTCAGACAAGGTAATATGGGTCTGTGCCAAACTCAAGCGCAGACACATCCGACGGTTACAGGGGTTTTGCTACGACACGAGGATTTTTTGTCCACCGATCCGGAAGGGTTTTACTGTGCCATCCGTCTGTGCCAATGGTTTTTCTGATGGATTTTTTCTATGCAACTTACTGTTTTATATGGTGCCCAGGGACGGAATCGAACCGCCGACACGAGGATTTTCAGTGCCGTCCACCGTCCATGGTCATTTAATTATCAATATGTTAGCTGCCTGCTAAAATTGATAACCGGCCAGAACCGGCAGAGTGCAAACCATGGGCCGGCCTCATCATGGTACATATCTGGCACAATGGTGCCCCCCCATTCTGCAGACGTAGCGCACTTCTTGAAGCTGCCGACCACCGAGCTCGAATTCCTGCGGAGGCAGGGTGTCTGCCTCGAACCCGATAGCCTTGTAGAAGCGGATAGCTGGCTCGTTTTCCGCAAATACCCACAGGCTACACGTGCTGTAGCCCTGCTGAGACAAGAGTGCTCGTGCCCGTAGCCACAACTGACGCCCAACCCCTTTGAACCAGCTGTTCGGTGCCACGTAGATGGCCCACAGTTCCGCTTGAGAGGGTGGTGCATCCTTATCTCGGCAAGCACCGAACGACACCCAGCCAAGAACGGTCTCGCCATCCTTAGCAACGAGAAGCTCTGTTTGCCCAGCTTCGATAATATTCTTCCACATCTCTTCCCGTTTCTCGACTGACAAGGCGGCGAGATAATCCGCAGGAAGGATTCGCGCGTAGGCCGAGCGCCATGCATTGACATGAATCTCGGCGACAGCGCGGGCATCTTCAGGGACGGCGTGGGCTATTTGCATGACGGGAATCGTTCAAGCCCAGCCGTATGGAGTCGCCGAGTTGGGTATCAGCCCTGGTGAGAGAAAAAACCATTTGCTGCGAGCTCTTGCACGCGCGCCTTGATGTGCAGCCAGACTTCAGGGCATGTATCACCAATGACAGAGTTGACTGAAAGTACTTTTTTCAACGGTATGTGATTCTCCTGCCAACTCTGTCCGTTATTGTAGATGTTATGCAATACAGGCATCAGGCGATCCATCGCATAGGCGAAACGAGCTTCGGCGGTTTGCCGGAGCGTGAATTCATTCCAGAGTGATAGTAGCCGCTCGCCCTGCTGTTCTGGCAGTAGGCCGAAAATTCGTTCGGCTGCTGCGCGCTCATTCTCCTGTACTCCATCCGATACGGCGTAGACAATTTGGTCTCCTGCATCGATCTCGGGAATGTCGTGAACCAAAAGCAGCTCAACGACTCGAGCCGGGTCGACGGGCCACACCGAGTGTTCCGTCAGGGTCAAAGCGAGAAGACAAACCTGCCAACTGTGTTCTGCTGTGTTTTCATATCGATCGAGGCCGCTTGGCTTGGTTTTACGAAGAATCGCCTTCAGTCGATCAAGCTCGATGGTGAACTCGAAGATTCTCTCGAAGTCATTTTTCATATGATTATCTTTGCGCCCAACGTAACTTCGACGGCGCGGTCGCTGCCGCGTAACAAGGAAATATGCCGAATAACATGGGATGATCCCCATGTAGGTTGTGGATGAGACAGAATGCACCATTCTGTCTGGTGAGAGCTAGGCTGGCTGGGGCGGATGGCCAGGTTATGCGGGGTTCTCCGGGTGCCGGTAAGAGGCTGTTATGAGACATTACGATGAGGCTACTCATTTTGGGTGGAAACCGGAAACTCACGGCGGGCATGCACCACGTTCACGATCTCGATGCAGGTGGCCGTGACACGATAGAGCACTATGTAGTTTGGGTGCGCGACGATCACGCGCAAGCCCGGCACGCGATCGCTGATGCGGTACAGGTAGGGATGTTCGGCAGTAGGCAAGACAGACTCTTCCAGCAGGCGTTTCATACGCCGCGCCGCTGGCGGATTCTCGTGGGCGATGTAGCGGATGATATTCGCCAAGTCATCGCGGGCCGAGGCCCGCCAGATAATGGGTAACAACTCAGAGTTTCCTTTGAGCGGAGGTTTCCGCTTCCGCGATGATCGCGTCCATCTCGGCCATCACCTCGTCATGCGGAATACTGGGTCGCTTATCAGCCAAGCTCGACGCGACCTTTGTACGCAGCCACGCAGTATAGCTAGCCTCCTGCTCGGCGGTCTCAAACTCGGAGATGATAGAAGGTAAAACGGCATTCATTCTGGACGCTCCTCTGGTATCGATCATCAGCGAGGGGTTAAAGCCCCATGCGGTCCCTGATGTCTATATTAGGTGGTTTTTCCTCTTGCAGGAACTCCATCCATGCGACTAGAAGCCGATCTTCCTCATCTCCGATCAACCGCCTGTCCCGCCCACGGGGTAGCTTGGGCTTGCGAATGAGGGACACGGGATTGATGAGCTCCGGCATTCCCCACTCGGACCGCGCAATCGTGTACAGATGGGAGATGAGCGCGAGGTAAAGCCGGATGGAATGTGCCCCCAGCCCTTTGGGATGGGCGTCGCCGGGCTGCTCCCAATGCTTCACCATCAGGGCCAGTCTCTGGCCGTTGATCTCAGACAGGACCACTTCCCCAAAAGTGTTTTTCAGGTCAGCCATGATGACCAACTCACGACGCTGGGTGGTCGGCCTTTTGTCGGGCAGGACATCCAACTCATAACGCAGTAGGGCATCAGCGAGACGGAAGTGTCGGGTTTCTACGCGCTGGTAGGCTTCTTCGGGTGTCTGCCGTTCCAGTTCAGCCTCTTTCGTGAGCGCCCAGGCCATGGCTTCGGTATCAAAAGTGGCCGACAGATAAAGGTAGCCCCGCCTGCGGATCTGCACCCGCCAATACTTGCCACGACGATTGATGCTCGCCATTCACCCGCCTTGTTCTGATGGATTTCAGACAAGGTAATATGGGTCTGTGCCAAACTCAAGCGCAGACACATCCGACGGTTACAGGGGTTTTGCTACGACACGAGGATTTTTTGTCCACCGATCCGGAAGGGTTTTACTGTGCCATCCGTCTGTGCCAATGGTTTTTCTGATGGGTTTTTCTATGCAACTTGCTGTTTTATATGGTGCCCAGGGACGGAATCGAACCGCCGACACGAGGATTTTCAGTCCTCTGCTCTACCGACTGAGCTACCTGGGCCAAGAGGCCGTATTTAAGCGGGGCATTGACCAGAAGTCAAGACCAACGCGCGCGTATAGAGAAAGCGATGGGCCATGCCACTCTGATTCGCAGCGATACGCACGGCCTGGGCCAGCGGTAATTCAGCGAGCAGCGGGCTGAGCAACTGATCGGCATCGGTTACTTCCTGAGTTTGCTCCGGTGCTCCCGCCACCACCAGCGTCATCTCGCCGCGCACTTTGTCCGGATGCGCCTGCAGCAGCGCCACCAGCCCACCCAGGCTGTCCCGCAAACACTCCTCATACATCTTGGTCAACTCCCGGCACAGCGCTGCCCCGCGATCTGGACCCCATAATTCAGCCATATCCGCCAAGGTCTCACCGATCCGATGCGGCGCCTCATAAAAAATCATACTGCGTGACTCCGACTGCAGGGCCGCCAACCGCGTCCGGCGCGCCCCGGATTTAGCGGGCAGAAAGCCCTCGAAGCTGAAGCGATCACTGGGCAGGCCGGACAGTGCCAACGCGGCCAACGCGGCGTTCGGGCCGGGAATAATCGTCACCGGTAACTGCTGCTCCCGGAGGAGGGCCAGCAACGGAAATCCAGGGTCAGAAATCAGCGGCATCCCCGCATCTGACAGCAGCGCGATATGCTCCCCGGCGGCGATACGCTGGGCAATCTGCGGGGCAAGCGCCCTCTCGTTATGCTCGTGCAGTGCCAGCGTTTTGGGCCGCACACCCAGATGCTGAAAGAGCCGCTGGGCGTGGCGGCGATCTTCCACCAGAATCAGGGCGGCACGGCTAATCGCCCGTTGCGCACGCAATGAAAGATCATCGAGGTTGCCGATGGGGGTGGCGATGATGGTCAATTGCCCGGCGACGCCTGCCGCCGGTTCTGTAAGGCTATTCATCACCCTGCTCCCGGCTGAGGTCGTGTTTCAGTCATTGAATACCTTCTCCTTTCTCCATACACTCTGCTCATGACACCCTGCCCAGCCCTGAAGGCCTCTTTGCGCCTGCTGATGACCCTGGCCCTGGCCACGGGCCTGAGTGCTTGCGCAAGTATGCCACATAAGACGCCACTCTCGTCGAGTCCAGCGCCCGCGCCCGCGGAAACGACGATAAGCGTCCCTGAAACATCAACGGCGCAACGCGCCGACCAGCTTGTGGCCGCAGGGCACGATCTGGAGGCAGCCAAGGACTACATCCATGCGGCCGCCGAGGCACGAGGACAAACCCAACTCAACTACCTGATGGAAGCCGCACAAGCCTCCCTAAAGGGACAAAAACCGCAGGTTGCGATATTACTGGCTAATGAAGTGCTGCGTTTACAGCGTGACAACGCCGAATTGCGCGGGGCGGCGCTTTGGATCCGCGCTCAGGGGCTCATGGATCAAGGGCAAACTCCCAGTGCCAAAGGCAATCTCGAAGAACTGCTGACCATCGCCAGCACGCCTCAGGATGTACGCGCTCAGGCCATGGGTACTTTGGCCACGCTCTACACGCAGGAAGGTCACGAACTCACCGCGCTGAATTTCCTGATCGAACGGGACAACCTCCTGGGTAGCAATGCAGTCGCAGAGAATCATCGCCGCATTCATGCCCTTCTGGACTTGCAGTCGGCCGCGAAACTGCAGAATTGGCAGGGACGTAGCGGCAACCCCCTGGTGCAGGAGTGGATCGCGGTCACCCTGATCACCCGGCAATATCCCGATCCGCAACAGCGACAGGCGGCGATCAGTGCCTGGCTGGTGGCACATCCTGGGCACCCGCCCATAAACTTCTCTGACGACACCGCCACTACCACAGACATTTCTGCTCTCAACCCGGCGCTCGGGAGTATATGCGCATTGTTACCCTCCAGCGGGCCCTATGCACCTCTCTCCCTGGCCATCAACGCCGGCATGGCCACTGCAGCGCAATTACAATCCGGTTCTGCGGTGCGCGTCCTGCGGACCACCGGCAACCCCAGTTACACCGCCGTGCTCTTTGAACGCGGGGTAAAAGAGGGCTGCAAAGTCTTCGTCGGGCCCTGGCTGCCCCAGGATATCAATGCCGTAGCCGCCGTCAGGAAACCCAGCGATCCGCCGGTCATTGCGCTCGGCACGGCGCCCGGTGTGCAGCAGTCGGGGCTTTATACCCTGAGCCTGAGCCGCGACGTCGCCGCCCGGCAAATTGCTGCCCAAAGTTATGGGGCGGGTTATCGTCATGCCTACGTGCTTTATCCCCAGGACTCCAGCGGCGCGGCCATTCAGGCAGACTTCATCGCTGTCTGGAAGCAGCTCGGCGGTACGGTCGATGGTGTCGCCACCTATCTGCCGGGACACTCTCTGGCGGATAACACGCGACAGCTGCTGAGTATAACGCCCGGGCAACGCAGCTTTGTCTTCCTGGTTACCGATGCGAAAAACGCCAGCGCCGCCGTTACCTCTATCCGCCTGATCAATAGCACTGTGCGTATTTTCAGCCCAGCGTTGCTGCACGGCGCAGCCTTGCCCGGCGACGCTCGAAGGCTCTCGGGCATTGAGTCTGTCGATATGCCTTGGCTCATCAACCCTGGGCAAAGCTGGCCGCAAGCGGCGCCCCTACTGCGCACCGCCCTGCCCAACGCCAGTGATGCCCAGTGGCGTATGGCGGCCTTCGGGCTGGATGCCTACCGGATAGCGGAGCGCGTTCTGGATAAAGACATGACGGGTAGCCTGAACGGTACCACGGGCATCCTCCACTTCGCTGCCGATAACCAGATCATGCGTGACATGGAATGGATGGAAGTGGAGAATGGCCAAATCGTGCCTTTGCCGGGAGTGCCCAAGCCGGGCACCTGAATCATGCCGTCACCACGCCAGAATTTAGGTCAGCAGGGTGAAGACAGCGCCGTCGCTCTGCTTGCCAGGCACGGGCTACATCCTCTAACACGCAACTATCGCAGCCGGATGGGAGAAATCGACATCATCACCCTCGATGGTGACACCCTGGTCTTCGTGGAGGTGCGCCAGCGTGCCCATGACCGACAGGGGGGTGCGGCGGCCAGTGTCACCGGCCGCAAGCAAAGACGGCTGATCCGCGCCGCAGAGTACTTTCTTTTGCGTAACCCTCAGCATGGGTTACGGCCCTGCCGCTTTGATGTCATCGCCCTCGACGGTGATGCCCCGGCAGACTGGATCCGTGATGCCTTTAGAGTACCCAGCCCATGACCGTCACTGACTGGATGAATTCCGCCTTTTACGCTGGCATCGCCTGCAAAGAAAAATCGGCGGCGGTATTGGCAGTGCCTTTTGCGCAGGCCAGCCAGCGTCTGATTGCTACCTTGCAAGCTGGTGGGCAGGTGCTCAGTTGCGGCAATGGCGGTTCTTCCGGCGATGCCCAGCACCTCGCCTCGGAACTGATCAACCGCTTTGAGACGACACGCCGCGCCCTGCCTGCTATCGCCCTCAGTACCGACAGCAGCGTGGTCACGGCAATCGCCAATGATGCCTGCTACGAACAGATTTTCGCCCGGCAGATTGAGGCGCTCGGCCGTCCGGGTGATTGTCTGGTCACTTTCAGCACTTCGGGCAACTCCGCCAACGTCCTCGCCGCCGTTCATACCGCCCAGCAGCGCGGCATGTGGGTGCTGGCCCTTACGGGCAAGGAAGGCGGGCAGCTCGCGCCACTGCTACGCCCTGTGGACATTGAACTGCGCGTGCCGGAGCAGAACACAGCGCGCATTCAGGAAGTCCACCTCGTCCTCATTCATGCCCTCTGCAATGGTGTCGACGCCAGTTTTACCGACAACGCGCCAGCACCCGTGTTGCGCACCGGTCAAATGCTCCGCGACTGGGAAGCGTTGCGCGAGGCCTGTGCCTTCCGGCGTCCCCTGGTCTTTACCAACGGTGTCTTCGATGTGTTGCATCGGGGCCATGTGCAGTATCTCGCCGAAGCGCGTGCCAAAGGCGCCTGCCTGGTGGTCGCCGTCAACAGCGACGCGTCGGTGCGCCGTCTCGGCAAAGGTGCTGATCGTCCGGTCAACAGTGAAGAAGACCGCATGGCGGTGCTTGCTGGCTTGCAGGCGGTGGATTTCGTCACCATGTTTGACGACGATACCCCGCTGCAACTGATCCAGCATCTCCAACCCGACGTGCTGATCAAAGGTGGCGACTGGCCGGTAGACCGCATCGTTGGCGCCGATTGGGTGCAGGCCAGAGGCGGCCAGGTGCTCAGTATTCCTTTTCGCCACAAGTGCAGTACCACCGCTCTCTTACAAAAAATCCGGGGGAGCCAACCATGAACGTCAGCACCATCATCCCCGCTCTGCGCGCTGCCCTCGATACGGAGCGGGTGCGCAACGATGCCGATACCATCGCCATTTACAGCCGCGACGAGACGCCGGGGAGCTGTGCACCCGTGATGGTGATCTTCCCGCGCAGCCATGAAGAGGTACAGGCCATTGTCAGCATCGCCCGCCGCCATCATCTGCCTCTTGTCCCGCGCGGGGCTGGCTCTGGTAATGTCGGCGGGGCTCAGCCGGTGCCCGGCAGTGCCGTCATCAGCTTCGAGTGCATGCAAAAAATTTGCGCTTACAGCTTCGTTGATCGCACCATCACCGTCGAGGCTGGATGCATCACGGCCGCCATCAGCGCCCATGTGCAGGCTGACGGGCTTTTCTATCCCCCCGATCCCGGCAGTAACCTTTACTGCCGTATCGGCGGCAATCTGGCGATGAATGCCGGAGGTCCCCACGCCGTAAAATATGGTGTCACCCGCGATTATGTGCTGGGCCTGCGCGCCGTCACCGGCACCGGTGAGACGCTGTGCTGCGGCGTCCGCACCAGCAAGGGCGTGGTCGGCTATGACCTTACCCGCCTGCTGGTGGGCAGCGAAGGGACCCTTGCCCTCATTACCGAGGCCACCTTGCGCCTGCTGCCCATGCCTGCCGCTAACGCCACCCTGCGCGCCGCCTATGGCAACACGGCGAGCGCCTGTGCCGCAGTGCAGCGGGTCATGGCACAGCGAAACATCCCCAGCGCACTTGAACTCATGGATTGCCATGCTCTGGCCGCCGTGCGCGCCATGGGCGCGGCAAGAGACCTGCCCGAAGGCAGCAATGCTCTGCTGATGGTCGAAGTGGATGGCGAGGTGGTCACACTCCCCGAGCAAGTGCAGGCCATCCACGCAGCACTGGCGGGTGAGGGGAGCCTGGAGATTCTGGAAGCTACCGACGCGGTTGCCATTGCGGATCTGTGGGCGGCACGCAAGTCCCTGTCTCCCGCCACCAAAGCCATGGCACCACTCAAGATCAACGAGGATGTGGTCGTGCCGGTCAGCCGTCTGCGCGAGTTGCTAGAAGCTATTGAAGGGATCGCCGCAGATCAATCTCTGCATATCGTCAGCTTCGGACACGCCGGGAACGGCAATCTGCACGTAAACTTTTTGGTTCACCCCCAGGATAAGGACGAGATGCGCCGCACCCAGCACGGCTTGCAAAAACTCTTCCAGACTGTACTGGCACTGGGCGGGACGCTCTCCGGCGAGCACGGCATCGGCAGCAGCAAGCGCGCCTATGTCCCGCTGGAACTCAGTCCGGGGAACCTCGGCATTCAGCGCGCCATCAAACAGGTCTTTGATCCCGATGGCATTCTCAATCCCGGCAAGTTGCTTCCCGAGGCCTGAATCATGAACAGCATCCTCCACGCCATCCAGCCGGTACGCCATATTTCCCTCAAAAGCTGGCGCGAAGATTTTGAGATGGACCTGTTAGAAAACACCCCCGCCCACCGCTTGCTCCGCGATGCTGACACCTGGGTGGTACTCTTCCGCTCCGGCGTCATCTGCTTTTTCGGCGCGGGGCCGGCGTTGCAGGCCAAAGTCATCGCCACCGTACAGGCACAGTTCACCCCCATCGCCAACCCCAAGGTCGAAGAACTGGCGGTCCGGATCGGCGAGCGCGACGGCGTGGGGCGCGACGGCGTCACCCTCAAAAATCTCGACGAAGAACGGATTCTTCTCGTTGCCCTGCGTCTGGCCCAGAGCCTCGCCCTGGAACTGCATGAAGAGGCTGTCGAAAATCTGCTGGAAACTACGCTGAACCTGCTCTCGGAAGTGACTCGTACCGGGCGCCTGCCGGGACGGCGCGGCGGGCACCTGCGCTTTCTCGCCTCGACTTCCGCCACCCGCACCGAAATCCTCTCCCGCCTGGCGGTGCTGGACAACCCCGACATCGTCTGGGAGACCCCGGGCCTGGAACTGCTCTCCCGCGAGCTCTCCGCCGATCTAGAGCTCACCAGTCGCTTTCGCGCCCTCGACGAAAAACTCGACGCCATTCATGAGGGGCTGGAAGTCATGATTGTCGCCAGTCGTCACCATCGGGAGACCATCCTGGAATGGATCATCATCATTCTGATCGCTGTGGAAGCGCTGATCATGCTCCTTGGCAAGTAAAATGGGCGAACGATGGCCCGTGTTGGAGAATGTTCCCTCTGCGCACGATGTTGGCGATGCAGAACCGCCCTACCACGAGCATGAAGCCTTTGTTTCGCATAACACCCGTGTCGCCCACAGCTATGATCCCGCCCGCCTGCTGCTGATCGGACCGGCCTGGGTAGGGGATATGGTCATGGCACAGGTGTTGTTGCAGGTACTGCGCCGCCGCTGGCCGCGCCTGCAGGTGGATGTCCTGGCCCCGCCAGCCAGCGTTCCGCTGGCGGAGCGTATGCTGGAAGTACGGCGGGCCATGCCCTTGAGCATCGACCACGGCCAGCTTGGCCTGAGGCTGCGCCGTCAGGTGGCGAAGGATCTGCAGGGGCAGGATTATGACTGGTCCATTTGTCTGCCGAACAGCTTTAAATCCGCACTGATTCCATATTGGGCACGGATACCGACACGCACCGGTTTCCGCGGCGAAGGCCGCCGTTTACTGCTCAATGATCCCCATGGCCTAGACAAAAGGAAGCTGGTGCGGACCGTGGATCGCTTTGTCGCTCTCGGCCTACCGCCGCGCCTTCCCCAACCCACGCAACTGCCTGCACCACGTTTACAGGTAAGCCAGGCTGCGCTTGCCGCTGCTTTGCAGCGACTGGGTATCGACGTACCCCAACGGCCTCTGGTCGCTTTGGCACCCGGTGCCGAATATGGCCCAGCCAAGCGCTGGCCGGTGCATCACTGGATTACCCTGGCGCAGTCCCTGGTTCAGCGTGGCCATGCTATCTGGCTGTTCGGCAGCCCCAAGGATGCGGAAATCACTCAAGCCATAGCGGCCGCTGTCCCCGAAGCGCTTGATCTGGGCGGCCAAACCAGCCTGCTGGAGGCCGTTGATCTGCTCTCTCTCGCCCCCATCACCGTCAGCAACGACTCCGGTCTGATGCATGTTGCCGGTGCCGTAGGCAGTCGGGTCATCGCTTTATTTGGCCCCACCCCACTGCGCATGACCCCACCGCTGTCCGCCGGCGCCCAGCCCTTGCGTCTGGAGATATCGTGCAGTCCCTGTGGCAAACGCGAGTGCCCCCTCAAGCATCATCGCTGTATGGAAGACCTCAGCCCGGAACACATCATCCGCCAAATTCCCCAGACATAGTCGGAGCGCCAGACACAAAAAAGCCCCGACTGGCGGAGCGAGGAGAGGAGGAGCAATGCCAAGGCATTGCAGGGGTAAAACGGCCTTGCTGGATAGCGTTGCGGGCCGCCGGGCATTTTGCCTCGGCGCCCGCCTCCATCATTAAAATGCGTAGGTCAACATCACCCGGTTATAAATGAAGGAATGGCCCTTATTGAAACCGGCACCATTACCAAATTGCGCGCTCGTTCCGGTACCCAATTCCACCCGGTCACGAATGGAGAATCCCTTCAGCACACCGCCCGGGAAATAAGTCAGATCAAAATAAGGATAGCTGCTACTACCGTTATAATAGGTAGTAAAATGCGCAAAAGCCGCAATGGCCAGGAACTTCTGGCCCGCCAGATCAAGATGTTGTGCTATCTTGATCTTATAACCATGGCCTGGGCCAAGGTTATCCGCGAGGCCGCGAATCATCGCCGTCGTATATAGTGGATCAGTGGCATATCCAACCGTATAGGGTGACACTATTCCACCATTCATAAATCCGCCGGACTGTGGTTCTACCGCGTTATAGGCCACGCTGATTGTCCCATCACCCACGCCCGTTTTATAGTTCACACCACCGATGACGCCCCAAGCTGTGGCATTGGCACCTTGCTTGGATAATAAGGAAGCACCCCACTCACGCATATACTGGGCACCCACAAAGGGATCAACACCTGTGCCGGTTTTCAGCGTGTAATCCACATTTGTATAAAACATCTTGGCGAATTGATAAAAGTCATAGTACCAGGCATCCGCCTTGGCCCCCATCAGGGAATACGAGGCCCCAAAAGCCAGTGTACCACTGGTGGACGGGGCATTAAGCGGCAATTGTGTACTACCACCGTATGCCACATCCCCCTCATAATTGGCTGGATAAAATAAGTTATCATTATAATAACTATTTGAGGTGCGACTCTTCCAGCGAAAAATACGCATGCCATACAGGTGTAAATCATGATAGGGAGAAACTTCGGCAAAGACACCCTGATAAGTAGCTGGCAACATGCGCGAATCAGACCCGTTCAACCAGGGGGTATTCAACTCCTGGTCTCCCGCCCGGATCAATAGCGTTTTTGGAATCTCATATTGGAGATAAGCCTGTCCCAGGGCATCAATAGATTGTGGACCCATCAACGTCGGGTCCAGATGCGGATAGGCCGGAGCGCCGCTGGTATTGTTAGCCCCGAGTGCATGTGCCGTGTAGAAACTAACGCCCACACCAAAGCCGCCCAGGAAAGGTGCGGTCTTGATATTCAGGATACCACCCAGACTAAAGGCATCCTGGTTATAGGTATTGGGGCCGGTGGCGCCATAATTGCGGCTGAAATAGTAAGAACGGAGCTGCCCGTCAATCTTACTCTGCTTGAAGAAATCCGTCAGGGTTTCTGCCTGTGCGGCAGCACTGACTCCGCACAGGGCGGCAACGATAGCAATGGCAACACGGTTCTTGGTAAACACAGCGACCTCCTCTTTAGGCATCCTTGCAACGATGTGTGGCATAATAACGAAGCAATATGACAATATTATGACTCTTTTATGAATTTTTTATGACACTATATCTAGATAAACATAACTGATACCTCCAGATGAAACACTTGAGTGCCAGAATCAAGCCTAGACGCTCACGAAGCGGATGCAACGCAACTATTCAGGCCCACCCTTCAGCAGATGTCAGGCCTTTGCATTGCCGGATGGTCGTGGGACACTGGCAAGGAATACATCCTGACCACCGAGATTTGTATGCCTTTGGAAATACGTCACCTGCGCACTATTGAGGCCGTCGCCCAGTTCGGCAGCCTCGCAGCGGCGGCGCAGCGTCTGCACCTGACCCCGTCGGCGCTCTCCCATCAATTACGCGGGCTGGAAGCGGAATTCGGCATCAGCCTGCTGGACCGGGAACGCGGCACACAGTTGCGCCTGAGCCCCACCGGAGAGGCTTTATTGGCCGCAGCCCGGGAAGTGCTGCCACGCATCCGGCAAATGCAGGAAGATCTGCGGCGACGAGCGGCCGGCAACAGCGGCCGTCTGCGTATTGCCGTCGAATGCCATACCTGCTTTGATTGGCTGACACCTGCCATGAATCACTTTCGCGAGATCTGGCCGGATGTGGAAATGGATTTGGTCTCAGGCTTTCAGCAGGATCCTTTGCCCTTGCTTCAAAGCCATCAGGCCGACCTCACCGTTCTTACGGCACCAGATGCCATGGCGTCCGGTATCCTGCTGCATCCACTCTTTGCCTACGAGGTCGTTGCCCTCGTCAATCCGCGGCACGCCTTAGCTGAACACAGTTTCCTGACCCCTGAGGATTTTCTGGAAGAAACTCTGATCACTTACCCCGTGGAGGATCGTCGCCTCGACCTTTTCCGCGAGTTTCTCCAACCGGCGGGTGTGCAGCCCTGGCGTCGACGACATGCCGAGCTGACGGTCATCATTCTCCAGCTGGTGGCCTCCGGGCAGGGCATCGCCGCGCTACCCGCATGGGCGGTGGGGAGCTACGGGGAGAAAAACTACGTGCGCGCCATTCCTCTGGGACCACAGGGTCTCTGGCAAACTCTGCAGGCCGCGACCACCACCGAGCAGGCGGAGCAACCGCACATGCAGGCTTTTCTCGCCGAAATTCGCGCCAGCGTGGCGGCCAATCTGTTTGGGGTAAAAGATATTCCGGGCGTATGATCGCCTTGCAACAGCGCGCTTAGACGGAGCCGAAAACCGATGACCACAAATCCTACCCAGAGCCTGATTTTTGATCCCGAACTTATCCGCCATTACGACCAGTCGGGGCCGCGCTACACCTCATACCCCACCGCGCCCCATTTCGACGAAGGATTCGATGAAAAGGCACTGCAAAGCGCACTCGACGATTCCAACGCCAGCGGGCGGCCGCTCTCCCTCTACTTTCACATCCCCTTCTGCGAGCATCTGTGTTTTTATTGCGCCTGCACCAAAGTAGTCACCCGCCATCACGAATGGGGGACGCCTTATGTCGCTCACTTAGACCGGGAGATGGTGCTGACGCGTGCCCACGTTGACGGCGACCGTCCCGTGGACCAACTGCATTTCGGCGGCGGCACGCCCACCTTTCTGCGTCGCGACGACATGGCCTTCCTGTTGGACAGCATCGGTAAACACTTTCATCTGCTCCCGGATGATCAGGGCGAATATGGCATCGAAATCGACCCGCGCGCGCTAGAGCCTGGCACGCTGCGCCTCCTCCGCGACTTCGGCTTCAACCGCATCAGCATCGGGGTACAGGATCTGGATGCAGCGGTGCAGAAGGCCGTGCATCGCGAACAGAGTTTCGCACTCACTGCGGCTGTCATTGATGAGGCGCGCCAGCTCGGCTTTCGCTCCGTCAGCCTCGACCTGATCTACGGACTGCCCCTGCAGACCCCGGAAAGCTTTGCCCGGACGCTGGAGGCGGTTCTCGCCTTGCGTCCGGACCGCCTGTCCGTCTTTAATTACGCCCACCTGCCAGAGCGGTTCCCGCCGCAAAAGCGGATTCCCGACGCGGACATTCCCAGCCCGGACACCAAACTGCGTATCCTCGCCGAAAGCATCGCCACCCTGCAGCAGGCCGGTTATCTCTACATCGGCATGGATCACTTCGCCCTGCCTAACGACGAGTTGGCCATCGCCCAGCGGGAAGGCAGTCTGTATCGCAATTTCCAGGGCTACTCCACCCATGCCGGAACGGATCTGCTGGCCTTCGGGATGAGCGCCATCGCCATGGTCGGCCCCACCTACAGCCAGAATATCAAAGACCTGGATACCTGGGGTGCCACACTGGACCGCGGCCACTTACCGGTGGAGCGCGGCCTGCGCCTGAGCGACGAGGATTTACTGCGGCGCCACGTCATCACCCGCCTGATCTGCGACTTCAGTCTGAATTTTGCTGCGCTGAACCGACAGTTTAATCTGGATTTCCAGCAGCATTTCGCGGCTAGCCTGCCTGCTCTGGAGGCCATGGCGGGGGACGGACTCCTGCACCTGGACGCTCATACTCTGACGGTCACTCCGCAGGGACGGCTGTTGATCCGCCACATCTGCATGGCTTTCGACGCCTATCTCGCGCAAAAGCCGGTGCGTTACTCACGGGTGATTTGAGCGACTCGCTATGGGGTCCAGGCGTTACCTGCTCTGCATTTAATCCAAGTAGACATCGACATTGTGCTCGCGGCGATCATCCACGAGCGGAATCCGGTTTTGCGGTAATTCAGCACCGTCCACGATAAGGTGCGGCCCCCGCGCTGACGGGACGCCATCGCAATGGACGGTGATATGGTACAGGGTGTCGCGGTAGCGGTAGTGAACCTTATAGAACTTCCAGTCCGCGGGGACGCAGGGCGTGATACGCAGGTGATCGACTTCAAGGGACAGGCCCAGCAAGGTCTCGGCAATCAATCGGTACATCCAGCCCGCCGCCCCGGTGTACCAGGTCCAGCCGCCACGACCGATGTGCGGTACGGCACCATAAATATCGGCGCACATCACGTAGGGCTCTACCTTATAGCGGGCAATCGCTTCTGGACTGCTCCCGTGATGGACGGGGTTGAGCATGTTGAACAATTCCCAGGCACGTGCCTTGTCGCCCATTTGGGCATAAGCCATGGTGGCCCAGATGGCGGCATGGGTATATTGCCCGCCATTCTCGCGCACTCCGGGTAAATAGCCTTTGATATAGCCGGGTTCAAGTACTGAATGGTCGAAGGGTGGGGTCAGCAACTGGATCAATTGTGCATCGCGACGGACCAGATATTCATCGACAGCCGCCATGGCCTGTCGTGCCCGCAAAGGGTCGCCCGCCCCCGAGAGGATGGCCCAGCTCTGGCTGATGGAATCTATCTGGCATTCGTCATTCGTGGCGGAGCCCAGAGGCGTGCCATCATCAAAATAGGCGCGCCGGTACCAGTCGCCGTCCCAGGCATTTTTTTCTACGTTCTCCTGTAACACCGCCGCTTGTTGCACACACAGATCAACGACGGCGGCATCACCCCGACTCCGCGCGAGTTCCGCAAACTGAAGCAGGTTCTGAATCAGGAACCAGGCCAGCCAGACGCTTTCGCCCCGGCCCTCACGACCGACCAGATTCATCCCGTCATTCCAATCCCCGCAGCCCATCAGCGGCAAGCCATGGACACCAAATCGCAATCCGTTTTTAAGCGCCCGCACGCAGTGATCATAAAGACTGGCCGATTCGGCAGATTGCTGGGGCTGGTCGTAGTAGGACTCCTCCTCCGGGTTCAGCTCGCGGCCCTCAAGAAAATGAATGTTCTCGTCAAGTACGCCCGTATCGCCGGTGGCCATCACAAAACGGCAGGTGGCATAGGGCAACCAGAGATAGTCATCTGAAATATGGGTGCGTACCCCCTGGCCGTGGGGCGGGTGCCACCAATGTTGGACATCGCCCTGATGAAACTGGCGCTCTGCGCAACGGATCAACTGCTCGCGGGCCAGCCAGGGCGCGGCATGAATCAGCGCCATGGTATCTTGCAGCTGATCGCGGAAACCGTAGGCACCGCCCGACTGGTAAGTGCCGCTGCGGCCCCAGAGTCTGCTGGAGATGGTCTGGTAGACCAGCCAGCCGTTCGTCAATACATTCAGCGCCGGGTCTAGTGTTTCCACATAGACGGTACCCAGCGTGCGTTTCCAGAACTCCCACACACCGGCCAGGGCTTGCCGGGCACCCGCTCTTCCGGCAAAGCGGCCCATAGTTTGCTGTGCTTCGTCCGTGTTGATTGCGGTACCAAAAATAAACACGATTTCCCGCTCCATACCTGCGCCCAGCTCAATGGTTGTTTGCATAACCGCACAGGGATCCAGGCAGGCTCCGGTCTTGCCGGATAAACGGCTGCGGTGCAGCGCCGCCGGATCGGCGAGGGTGCCGTTGCGACCGATAAACTCCGTGCGATTGCCCGTGAGCGTACGCTCCCGTTCACTGGTCTGGACAAACACCATCCGGTGCCCGCACGCCTGACCGTAATCATTGTGCGCATACAGCGCGCCGTTATGCAGATCCGTCTCGGTAACGATATGCATCATATTGGCATGACGCCACTCGCCGAGCACCAGTTCCCAGTATCCGGTCAGCGAGAGCCGCCGGGTGCGCTTTGAATCGTTGCGCAGCTTGATCACCACGAACTTCACGGGCGCGTCCATAGCGACATAGGTGGTCATCTCGGAAGATATCCCGCTTTCGTAATGCTCAAAAATCGTGTACCCAAAACCGTGGCGACAGACATATCCAGACTGTCCGCGGGCGGGCAGCGGGGCAGGTGACCAAAATGCCCCCGTGTCTTCGTCGCGGATGTAGAAGGCTTCACCACTGCTGTCGCTCAGGGGATCGTTGTGCCAGGTGGTCAGGCGGAACTCATGCGCGTTTTCGACCCAAGTATAGGCGCCGCCGCTTTCACTGACGACGGTACCCATGTACGGACTGGCCATCACGTTGACCCAGGGAGCGGGTGTGTTTTGTTCCGGCTCCAGACTGATAACATATTCACGTCCATCGGGTGTGAATCCACCCAATCCATTGAAGAAAAGGCGTTCACGGGCAAGCAGCGGCTGGACGGTCTCGACGATGCGCGGCGTTGCCGGGCTCAATTTTTCCGGAAAACGATCCCTAGGCGCCTGCCAATCCGCCCGCTCCAGCAGGGACTCGGCGCCGTCGGTAATAACCATGCGCGCAACGGTTTGGAACAGCACGCGATCTTCTTCAGAAAGCTCTTCAGCACGACGCACAAATACGCCGCCTGGCCTGTCGATAACTTGTGCCTCTGGACCGGCATGAATCAATCCCATGATCTGGTCTTGCAGCGTGGCCCGGTAGCCCGAAAAATCTTCGTTGATGATGACCAGGTCTGCCGCCAGTCCCTTCAGACGCCAATAGGCATGCGTTTGCAGCATCTGTTTCACCAGATCAATACGGTTTAATTGACCGATGCGCAGCAGCACGATCGGCAGGTCACCCGATATGCCGAAGCGCCACAGGCCGGATTGCCCCAACTGATTACGAGCAATCACGCTCGGCGCGGCACGGCGCAGAGCGCTGACATAGACCACAGAATGGGCGAGTCGCCCATACACCTGGGCATCGGCTTCGTTGATGTTCAGGCGACGCAGCACTTCCTGACTCTGAAACCAGGCCATTTCAAAAGCGCGTTCGACAAAGTGACGATCGCCATACTTCTCCAGCAGGGCGATTGCTGCCTCGCGGGTGTCGGCAACCCCCGAGATGATCTGCACCGTTGCCGATTCATCCACGTCCAGAGTCAGGGTACGGCGGATGGCGACGATGGGATCCAGCACGGAACCCTCGGTATTCGATAAAGCCGGGTGCTTCAAACCGTCGAATACACGTGGATGCTCCACCGTGCGACCGCGACCGATAAATTCTGCCCGATCCGTTTCATAGGACGCTTCACTGGCCACGGCTCCGGGAGCCGCAAAAAGATGAAACATCCACGGCACTTGCTCGTCCGGCGAGCGGTGACGGCGGGTGCACAGAATGGCGTTGTGCTCTGCCAGAATTTCGGTCTGGACGAACAGGTTGCTGAACGCACGGTGGGCAAGGTCGCTATTCGGTGGCGCGAGAACCACCTCGGTATAGCTCGTTAACTCGATGTGGCGCACACGCGGGGACATATTGGTAAGTGTCACGCGCCGGATCTCGACATCCTCTTCCGGCGCAACAGCAACTTCCATATAACTTTCTATCATCTGGTCACGGCGACGATATTCCGCTCGCGCCTGGACGAAAATGGCCTCATAGTGATCAGCCTTACACCGGGTGGGTTGATAGGTAGTCGACCAAAAATGACCGGAATCACGGTCGCGCAGATAAATGAAACTACCCCAGGCATCTGCAGCGATATCCTCGCGCCAGCGGCTCACGGCGAGGCCAGCGCAACGGCTGTAACCGCTACCGACATTGTTCACCATGACGTGGTAGCGACCATTGGATAGGAGGTGAACCTCCGGCATGGCGGTATCGGGATACCGGAATATGCGCATGATGGCGGCATTATCCTGGCTGGGCGCGTGTGCGGCCGCACCAACTTCAGCAGCATGCGGATGCAATGTGGCCGCTTGCTTGGGCAAACGCTCCTGCAACAGCAATTCGGTAGCCTGAATGCTGGGGTCCGATAAAAACCGGCGCTGCATCGGTTGATGGAGGAGTACATGGGCAAAAGCCAGAAGACTCATGCCCTGATGATGCGCCATGAAATTGCGGACGACGACATGGCTTTTGCCCAGTGGCACACGTGACGGCGTGTAGTCGATCGCCTCATAAAAACCATAGGTACCGAGAAAGCCTTGGGCAGCAAGAGTCTGCAGGTTACGGCAGGCCTCCGACGGCATTACGGTCAGCGCCAGCGCGCTGGCATAGGGCGCAATGACCAAATCGTCGCCGAGACCACGCTGGAAACCCAGACCGGGGACGCCGAAGGCGCGGTATTGATAGACCTGATGGATGTCGGTGGCGTTATAGCAGGACTCCGATATACCCCAGGGTACGGCGCGTTGGCGGCCATACTCCATTTGGCGGGATACGGCCGCTTTGCAAGTCTGGTTGAGCAGGGTGCCGGGATAATCGGGCATGATCAACTGAGGCATGAGGTATTCGAACATCGAACCGCTCCACGAAATCAAACACAGATCGCCGCCGTAACTCGTCAACAGACGGCCCAGCGAGAACCAATGTTTCTGTGGAGCTTGTCCTTGAGCGATGAGCAGAAAACTGGCGAGGCGTACTTCTGACGCCAGCAGGTCATAACAGGATGGATCGCGGCGGCGTTCCCCGACGTCGTAACCAATCGCCAGCAGGTCACGTGCCTGATCGTAAAGAAATTCAAAGTCCATCACCGCCAGTGCACGACAACGCTCCAGCAAATGATCAATAACGCTTAATCGTTCCGCCGCTGCCGTCCGTGTGCTTGCCGTCCCAAAGGCGTTTTCACCGGCCAGTTCTGCCAGTGTCGGGACATCCTCAAGGGGCCACGGCTCAGGGATGAGGTCTTTGAGATCGGCAACCAGCGCGCGGGACTGCTGATCAAACGCCTGTGCCCAGTACGTTAATTCGCCATCCACCAGGGCCTCGACGGGAAGCCCGTTCACGATATCCCCACTGATACGTTGAATGTCTGTGAGCCGCTTATGGGCATCCGCCAGGGATGGGGGGTGCCCGTTGAATGTCATGGCCTGCAGCGCATCTTGCAGCGAACGGACCTTTTCAGTCAGGTCCGGCGCTGCAGTGCCGTGAATGCACTCTGACAAGATATGCAATGTATCCTGCAAGCCCGCAAAGTCGTTGCTCCGTAGCACGGGATGATTTTTAAGCTCGTTCAGTCCGGCCTGGAGGGTGAGCAGGCAGCCACCGAGATTGCCGCTGTCCACCGCCGAGATGTATTGCGGACTCAGTATTTGCAGGGTGCGTGTGTCGTACCAGTTGTAAAAATGGCCGTGGTGACGTTCTAGCCGTTCCATCGTCGCCACGGTGTTTTCAGTCAGTTGAAGGAGTCCACCGGCAGAAATATAACCAAAATCATAGGCAGCAAGGTTCGCCAGCAGGGACATACCCATGTTGGTGGGTGAAGTACGCGGAGCAATCGCCGTCAAGGGATACTCCTGGAAATTATCGGGGGGTAACCAGTGGTCCGCAGGGCCTACGAAATCATCAAAGAAACGCCAAGTACGCCGTGCCGACATCCGCAAAAACCGCTGCTGTGTATCACTCAGGCCGGTAATGCCGGAAGGCAGGGGCCGACTGATCCGCCATGCGATTACCGGCGACAAGAACCACAACGCTAACATGGGCATACTGAACAGCAACGCCGTGGGCGGACTGATCCCCAGCTTTGTCGCCGCCAACAAGGTCATTCCGAAGAGGATCGCGAGCAGGGGGGCACTCTGGATCTCGCCAAAAAAGTCGCTGAGGGTGTGGCAGGCATTCCGGCTCGCGTAAGAGGGCAACTGCCAGAGTAATAAACCACGGCGCGTGAAGGGCATTCGCAACCCTGAGCGCAAGATAGCATCCAGGCTCAGCACCGCTTCATAGGGCAGAAATGTGACGGTCAGAAGCGCGTATAGCAGCGGGCGGTCTGCGGACGCCATGGTCAGGGAAAGATGTGCTGCCCAGTCGAGGTCTTCCGGCTTACGGCAGAAATCAATGAGGGGCGAGAACAGGGCGGGCAGGAGGAGGATTCCGACGACCAACGTGGTCCATAACCAAGCGAACAGCGGATCGAAAAGCCACCCTCCCACCAGCAGGAGCAACAGAGCCGGTGGCACCAGGCTGCGGCGGAGATTGTCAAAAATCTTCCACCTCGACAAACTGGACAGCGGGTTAACCTGGCGTGGCACCCGCATGCCCGGGGCGCCTGGAGCACCGGGCACCGACGGCAACAGCCAGCCGGCAATCTGCCAGTCGCCGCGAATCCAGCGGTGGCGGCGGGAGGCTTCTGCGGTAAAACTCCCGGGTAATTCCTCGATCAGGACAACCTCCGTCGCCAGTGCCGCGCGGGCGTACCCACCCTCCAGCAAGTCGTGGCTGAGAACGAGATTTTCCGGAAAACGGCTATCGACAGCCTGGCGAAAGGCATCCACGTCGTAAATACCCTTGCCGATGAAAGAGCCCTCTCCGAAAATATCCTGGTAGACGTCGGACACCTCGCGCGTATAGGGATCGATACCGGAGTCACCGGCAATGAGTTTGCTGAATAGGGATTGACCGGCGCTGGTCAGATCAATCGCCACGCGCGGCTGAATGATCGCATAACCGTCGACGATACGGCCCTGATCGGTGTCATACACCGCCCGGTTCAGCGGGTGGGCGATATGGCCGATGAGGGCCCGCGCGGTGTCACGGGGTAATTGGGTGTCGGTATCCAGCGTGATGACATAACGGATGCTGCCGAGGATGGCCATGTCACCGACCCGCTCGGAAAATATCGACACATCAGCGCCTCTCAGCACGGCGTTAAATTGCTCCAGTTTGCCGCGTTTGCGTTCGTAGCCCATCCAGACCTGTTCAAACGGATTCCATAATCGTGGCCGGTGAAACCAATAAAATTGGCAGTGCTGGTCATCGCCATAGCGCGCATTGAGGGCCCGGATAGCGGCACGCACGTAGTCGATTAAAGGCGCATCTTCCGGGCTGGCCTGTTCAGACGCGTCACGAAAATCCGTCAGTAACGCAAAATATATATTGCGATCGCGGTTTCCCAGGTAGCGGATTTCCAGGGCTTCCAGCAACGCGTCAATTTCCTGCGGCGTACTCAGTAGCGTGGGGACGACTACCATGCTGCGATGTGCATCAGGGACACCGTGCGAAAAATCCATCTGTGGCAGGGCAAGGGGCGCCATAATGAGGGTGGCCAGGCGATTTACCAGGGAAACGGCCAAAGCCGAGATACTTACCATGCCGAAGATGCCAAGCCACCAGAAACGCCAGGTCGTCGGGCCGATATCCGCAAGGGGGAGATACAAAACCAGACTGATCGCAACCATCAGTAACAGGATAGTGCTGATATACAGGGAAAGACGGAGACGACCAGTCATGTGCCTGGCCGCTGATTTCCATTCAAAGCGACAGCCCATAGCGCGATCAAGCCGCTGCCGGCCGCGATCCAACAGGTAATATCCGACATGCGCCGATCGATCTCCGATACCCGCTCGCTGCACGGCCGCCTGAGCGAGCACGATCGCCCCCTGGGCCACTGCCAACTCATCACGCCCACTGCTCCGCGCGATATCCTCAATAGCGTGGCGGTAGCGATCACGAGTCGCGAAATCTTGTTCGGCGTGTATCCCCATGGGATCCTGGCGGAGAACCTGTTCGACGACACTGAGCGCTTCGACGTGGTGGCGCCAGTCCACCGTCGCCAGGAAGCGCAAGCTGCTGATGCTGTTGGCCATGGATATCTGGTTGGCGGCGGACCTTCTTGCGGACACCTCGGATAATTGCGTCGCCGTTATCCCCTGTTCGAGCAATTGTTGTTCGACCCAGGTTTGCACAAAAGTCATAGCGGGACCATAGGCTTGCAGTCTGGCGTAAAACTCCTCTACAAAGGGTGCCGTCAACGGCATGTCCGCATTGGCGAATTCCGCGAGTAACGGGATCAGTTGCTTCGGATTTTTTTCCGCTGCCGCGAGCATGCGGTCTGCCCAGCTAATGGCGGCATTGCGCTCTTCCCGTCGGCAAGCAACGTGCAGACCAGCACGGCGCAGGTTTTCCAGCAGCGCCAATTGCAGCATGATCGGGAAAGCCCACAATTCGCCCAGCGTCAGTGGCGTAATAGTCTGGTATGCCTGGATATAGGCGCTGATGTTATCACTGTCGACGCGGGCATCCCGATGGGCAATCAACTCAGAGGCGAGATCGTAGACACGCGGGAATCCCGCCAATTTTCCAAATTGCAGGCGTGGCAGTTGCCTGCCATAACCGCTCGGCAAGTGTCTTCGCGCCAGAATGATCTGTTGTTCGATGAGATAGAAATTGTCAAGCAACCAAAGCTCTGCAGACTGTGTCCGCTGCTCTGCCTGTGTAACCCCCGCAGTGACGACATCATAAGCCGCGCGCAACATCTGTGCATTATCAGCTAGGCGGGGTAATAGCCGATCCGGCCCCGGACTTGGATCGACGGGATGCTGACCGGCCAACATCGCCGCATGTTGTTTGAGTTGTTCGATGCTGAACAACTCCGCCCGTAACAAATCCGTATCCAGGGCATTGTTCAGGGCGTTTTTTACACAGGATGAGAACTCTAATTTTTTTGTAGTTATGACGCCCTCCTCGGAATAACCTGGTAACGCGTCAAGGCATCACGCATTCCTCCACATATTTCCTGACCGGTCGCCGGTGATTTCAGTGGGGAACGATGGTGACATCCATACCGCCTGAGCTTTTCTTGGTCTGTTTGGCCTTTTTCTTCTCTTTGGGCGTCATCGTCGGCTGCTTCTTGGTTTCTTTATTGCTCTGCTGTATTTTGCTCATAACTCTTTCCCCTATGCAGGTGCTTGGGATATGAAATATACAGATAACCGCTGTGTTCGCGGTCAATAGTCAATCTGGAGTGATTGTATCACCAGGCTTTAATGCCTATTGCGCCGGTATCCTTCACCATTGGTCATCGCATCATGCAACTTTCCTCTGAGCCCCTCAATATCGGCCTTCTTGGATCTCAGGCGTTGCTCTGCGCGCATCACGCCCGCCTGGTCATGGTGAGCCTTCAGAGTGACAATCCTTTCTTCCAACTGGTGCTGTGCGATCTCTTCACGGTTGAGCTGCGCTTTCATCTGGTTAATGGTCTGGTTATGCGTGAGCGGATAAGAGGCCGATGCCCCGTCCGTACTCGCCTGGGCTCCGGCAGCAAAGCTGCCAGCAAGCAGTATACCGGCCATAGTGGCCATCCATCTGTTCATATTCACTCTCCTGTATAGCTGTGTGCGATAGGTCCATCGCGCGTCCGCGCTTACGCCGAGGACCCGTCCCCCAAGACATAGAGCAACGAAACGATGGTGTTGGCGGGGAAGAAGGCATGGGGGGGGCGCCCCGTCCGGTAACCGGACATTGTAATTATAGCACATTTTTGGTTATTGCGGGCGCTAGCGCGCATAAGACTGCCACCTAAGGCAGTGGAGGGTATTTCTTGGGCGGGAAAAGTTTCTTTATATGGCTAGGGAAATTGGGAAATTATATCCGATAGGCTACTAACGACGAGTTACACGGGGCATGGGGAATATTCGCAAGTGCCTTTTCCCACACCTCCGCATCAAAACCCAACAAAACCCGATCCCTATCCATCCATATCGGCCGTCGGATCATACTGGGGTGCGCCGCCATCAGTTTTATCGCGGCTTCGGCATCAGCAACTTCGCGCTCGCGCTCAGACAAGCGCCGCCAGGTAGTGCCCTTGCGATTGATGAGGGCCTCCCAACCCCAGCGCTCCACCCAGTGGCGAAGTTCCACCGTTGGCACCCCGGTTTTTTTGTAATCGTGAAAGCTGTACTCCAGCCCATGGCTGTCCAGCCAGGCAAAGGCTTTTTTCATGGTGTCGCAGTGGCGAATGCCGTAAATCTGGATGCTCATACGTTCTCCCGCTTTTTCAGAATCAAAACCTTGAAGCTCTCGCCCATTTCCTGCGGCAGGGTGAGCCGTTTGACCTCATTATTCAGGGCGAAGCGGCCGTCGTCACCCGCCTGCGCGCAGAGGGTGCCATACACCTCGGCCAGCCCGTGTTCCACCAGAAAGCGGGCGAGATGGCCATAAAAGGCCACCACCAGCCCGGCCTCCACCGCAGCGGTCATCAGCGCGGTGAAATCCACATGGGCGGTGAGGTCGCAGAGGCCCGGCAGATAAAAGGGATCATCCAGCCAGTGGTGGCGATAATAGGCGCGCAGGCTGCCCGTCTGCCGCTGCGGATGATAATACTCCGCCGCCTCGTGCCCGTAATCAATCAATAGGATAGCGCCGGAGTCCAGGCGGGCGGCGACCTCGCGCAGCCAGGATTCGGCGGTGAGATTGATTTCCGTCCGATAGGGCCGGGGCCAATGCGTTACATAGGGCGCCAGCCGTGCCACCAGAGGCGCAGCGACCGGTGGAGGCAACATCGCCCAGTCCAGAGCGGCGCCATTCCAGCGCACACCGCATTCGTGCAACTGCCCCGAGGCGCCCAGCTCCAGCACCTGCACTGGCATGGCGTCCAGCACTTCGTGGGCGAGCATCACGCCGCGCCAATGCTCCGGCAGGGTCTGTAGATGCTGAACACCGGCCACGACTGCCCGCTGCCGCGCCTGCAAATCGGGACTGGGTTCGAGCAGGGTGTAGGGGGTGTCCGGCAAAATGTCCCGGATCTGGCCGGCCAGTGCGCCACTCCCACCGCCGAATTCGAGTATGCCGTCCGGCCCCAAATCAGGCCGCAAGGTCCGCGCCAGCACGGCGGCCAGCACCCGTCCCATTTCCGGTGCCGTGACGAAGTCGCCCGCCGCACCGAAGCGGGTCTGCCCCGCCATGTAGTAGCCCAGCCCCGGTGTATAGAGGGCGAGCTCCATATAACGACGAAAGGGGATCATCCCACCTGCGGCATCGATTTCCCGCCGGATATGGGTCAACAGTGCGGCCGAGTGGGCCAGCGCATCGGCGTCCGGGACGGGCAGACTTGTCTTGCGCGCCCCGTGAGAATGGGTTAAAAAATCGGGACGCTCTGCGCGCATGGACACCTCTTGAAAGCTACCGGAAAAGTCGTTCTTATCACTGGCGCCGCCCGCAGGGTAGGCGCCGCCATTGCCCGCCATCTCGCCGCGGAAGGCTGTCAGCTCGCCCTGCATTATAAGCGATCCGCCGCCGAGGCCGAAGCCCTGGCGCAGGAGTTGCGCGCGCGGCATGGAGCTGACCCCCTGTTGATCGCGGGCGACCTGGCTGACCCAGAAACGCCCGCCCACCTGATTGATGCCGCTATCGGGCATTTTGCCCGCCTGGACGGGCTCGTCAACAACGCTTCGCTGTACGCCCCTGCGCCTTTCGGCGAAATCACGCCGGGAGACTGGGCGGTGATGGAGACCGTGCATCTGCGCGCGCCCCTCTTTCTGACCCAGGCGGCCGCACCGCATTTGCGGAAAAGCGGCGGCGCCGTCGTCAACATCGGCGACATCCACGCCGAAATCCCCCTGCGCGGTTATCTGCCCTACAGTGTGACGAAAGCAGGTCTGCTGGCCCTTACCCGCGCCCTCGCCAAAGAACTGGGGCCAGAGATCCGTGTCAACAGCGTCTCGCCCGGCGTGGTGCTCTGGGCCGAGGATAAAGACCCGCCCGACGGCGACCAGCAGGGACTCATCGAACGCAACGCCCTCAAGCGCGTCGGCAACCCGCAGGATATTGCCGACGCCGTCCGCTATCTGCTCTTCGACGCACCCTATGTCACTGGCCACAATCTCGTCGTCGATGGCGGTCGCATGTTATATTGACGGCCATGAGCCCAACCGTAAAATCCCCCATCCGCTTTTACAGCGAAGACGAACTGGACGCCCTGGAGGCGGAAGACCCCCTTGCTGCGGCCAAAATCGCCCACGCCCAGGCCATGGCCGAACGCGGACTCGACCGCCAGAAACGCTACGGACCCGACGATCCTCTGCCCGACCCTGCGGCTGTCACCGAAGCGGTGCAGACGGTACGCCACATTCTCCACCGCGATGGCGGCGATATCGAGCTGGTGGAAATCATCGAACGCGACGTGCGGGTCCGCATGAAAGGCGCCTGCGCCGGTTGCCCCAATGCCGTCATCGATCTCAAACAGGTGGTCGAGCGTATCGTCGGCGCGGTGCCGGGAGTGGTCAGCGTGAGCAATACCTTTTGAAGGCGAGCGCGAATACACCGCCCAAAGTCGGCTTCGTCAGCCTCGGCTGCCCCAAGGCCACGGTGGACAGCGAGCGCATCCTCACCCAGTTGCGCGCCGAGGGCTATCTGCTGGTGGGGGATTACGCCAGCGCCGATGTGGTCGTCGTCAACACCTGCGGCTTTATCGACGCGGCGGTGGAGGAATCCCTGGAAGCCATCGGCGAGGCGCTGGATGAGAACGGCAAGGTGGTGGTCACCGGTTGTCTGGGTGCCCGCGAGGGCGGCGACTTTGTGCGCGGCGCCCATCCCAAGGTGCTCGCCGTCACCGGCCCCAATCAGGCCAGTGCCGTGCTCGACGCGATTCACGAGGCACTCCCTCCGGCCCACGACCC
Source organism: Acidithiobacillus sp. (assembly GCF_023229925.1). NCBI lineage: Bacteria > Pseudomonadati > Pseudomonadota > Acidithiobacillia > Acidithiobacillales > Acidithiobacillaceae > Acidithiobacillus > Acidithiobacillus sp. The sequence goes on from NZ_JALNYM010000002.1 coordinate 348,856, forward strand.
TTACACCGACCTGGTCCCGCCCCAGGGCCTGCGCCTGACGCCGCCCCACTACGCCTATCTGAAAATCTCCGAGGGCTGCAATCAGTCCTGCAGCTTCTGCATCATCCCCAGCATGCGCGGCAAGCTGGTCAGCCGCGCGCCGGACGATATTCTGCGCGAGGCCGAGGCGCTGGTGGCGGGCGGCGTCAAAGAACTGCTGGTGATTTCCCAGGACACCGGCGCTTACGGGGTGGACCGCAAATATCGCACCGCTTTCCACGACGGCCGCCCGCTCAAGACCCGCATCACCGATCTCTGCGCAGCACTGGGCGAGCTCGGCGTCTGGGTGCGTCTGCACTACGTCTACCCCTACCCGCACATTGACGAACTCCTGCCCCTGATGGCGGCCGGTAAAATTCTGCCCTATCTGGATGTACCCCTGCAGCACGGCAGTCCGCGCATCCTCAAGGCCATGCGCCGCCCCGCTGCCGCCGAAAAGACCCTCGACCGAATTCTGGCCTGGCGCCAGGCAGTCCCGAACCTGACTATCCGCAGCACTTTCATCGTCGGCTTCCCCGGCGAGACCGATGCGGACTTTGCGGAGTTACTGGATTTTCTGCGGGCGGCGGAGCTGGATCGGGTCGGTTGTTTCGCGTATTCGGCCGTGGAAGGCGCGCCCGCCAACGCGATCGCCGGAGCGGTGCCGGAGCCGGTCAAAGAAGAACGTCGCGCCACATTCATGGCCGTGCAGGAAGCCATCAGCCAAGGGCGCCTACAACGCCGGGTGGGCCAGCGTCAGCGGGTGCTGGTGGACGCAGTGGGCCGGGGCGGCAAGGTGATCGCCCGCTCCGCCAGCGATGCCCCGGAGATCGATGGTGTGGTGCATCTGGGCAAGGCGGCGGGGTTACAGGTCGGAGACTGGGTGGAGGTGGAGATCACCCGGGCGGATGCCCATGATTTGCATGGGGTGCTGGTGTCCGCCTGATCGGGCCCTTGGTCGCTCAAGGCAGGCGACTGCCCCGTTCGATCCGCACCCCCACATCCCGTGTTCCGCGCACGGCGGCGGGTTTGTGCACCGTCACCTGCACCCAGGCCGCACCGAATTCACTGCGAATGATATCGGCAATCTGCTCGGCCAGGGTTTCCACCAGTTCCACTTCTGACGCGGCGATATGGGCGACCAGGCGCTGGCAGATGGTCTGGTAGTTGATGGTGTTCTCCACCTTGTCGGTCCGTGCCGCAGCCCCCGCATCCGCGGCAATATCCAGATCGACGAGCACCGTCTGTTTGATCTGGCGTTCCCAGTCGTAGATGCCGATGCGGGTGTCCACCTTCAGTTCACGTACAAAAAGAATATCCATGGTCATCCCGAAAAAAGCGGCAATCCGCCGCAGCTCGGCCTATAATAACCAATTTTCCGGCTAAAGCACTGCATGTCACTTCTTCTGGATGTTGCCCTGATCGGCGGAGGATATGCCGTCGGTTCCATTGCCACCGCCATTCTGGTGGCGCGCGCCCTGGGTCTGGGGGACCCGCGCCAGTCCGGATCGGGTAATCCCGGCGCCACCAACATCCTGCGCATTGGCGGCAAAAAGGCCGCCTTGCTGACCTTGCTCGGCGACCTGATCAAGGGCGTCATCCCCATCGTCATCGCCCGCTTGCTCGGGCTGGAAGACTGGGCACTGGCCGCCGTGGCCCTCGCCACCTTTCTCGGCCATCTCTATCCGGTGTTTTTTGGTTTTCGCGGCGGCAAAGGGGTGGCCACGGCGCTGGGTATTCTGCTGGCGCTCCTGCCGGTGCTGGGCTTGTCGATATTGGGACTGTGGATACTGGTGTTTGCGGTGACGCGCGTTTCGTCCATGGCGGCGCTGCTGGCGGCGGTCAGCGCGGTGCCCATCGTCTTTGCGGTATCTTCTGCGACGAGTATGCGGGTGCTCATCCTGGTGCTGGTACTGCTGATCCTCTGGCGGCACCGCAGCAATATCCGCCGTCTGCTGGATGGCAGCGAACGTCCCTTCAAAAAGCGTTAAGGCTCGTCAATCCTTGATGTTCCACTCCTGCATCCGCTCGCTGATCCAGTCCGCCAGTCGCGCCGCCGGGCGAAAACCAGGGACCAACCGCTGGGCCTCCTGCGCCGCAGCCAGGGCACGGCGCATGCTGCCTTTGTATAGGTAATAACGGGCGAGATTCATCTGCGCCAGATGCGGACTGTCGAAGCGTTGGGCCTTGAGGGCGCGACGAATCACGAAGAGGGCTTCATCTTCACGACCGGTATCCATCAAATATTCACCGAGATCATTCCACGCCTGCCCCCACTCCGCATCACAGGCGATGGCGCGGCGGCAGGCAGCAATGGCCCCGTGTGGGTCGCCGGAAGCAGACAGTGCCCAGGCGTAGAAGGTCCAGATCACCGCGCTCTTCGGGCCATGCTCCAGTGCACGCCTGAAGGCGATGGCCGCTTCCTGCGGATGATCCGTCTGCTGCCAGTCCAGGCCCTCCTGAAAGTCGACATCCTGTGCCGCCAGATCGTCGACGATCATATCCAGAGAAAATGGCTCGTTCATCACGCTTCCTCCTCCGTCAGGGACCAGCGCGCCCGCACCGGGAAGTCCGCTGTGGCTGCCTGGGCCCGCTCCGTGTGCAGGGCACCGGTCAGGGCGATCATCGCCGCGTTGTCCGTACAATGCGCGAGATCAGCTATAAAGACTTCGACACCTTCAGACACCAGGCCGTTCAGGGCGGCCCGCAGCGCCCGGTTGGCGCCGACCCCGCCCGCCACGATCAGACGCCTCAGCCCGGTCTGCTGCAGGGCGCGCTGGCATTTCCTGAACAGCGTCTCCACCACCGCGGCCTGAAAACTGGCGGCCAAGTCAGCCCGCTTTTGCCCATCGTCGGGCGCGATGGGCATGGAGGCCAGACGGAAGGCCGTTTTCAGACCGCTGAAGCTGAAGTCCAGTCCCGGCCGGTCCAGCAGCGGCCGCGGCAGGCGAAAAGCCTGGGCATCTCCCCCCTCCGCCAGGGCGGCCAGCGCTGGCCCGCCGGGATAGCCCAGTCCCATCATCTTCGCCGCCTTGTCGAAGGCTTCACCGGCCGCATCGTCCAGCGTCTCCCCTAACAAAATATAGTCGCCGATACCCAGGACTTCCACCAGCATCGTATGCCCACCGGAAACCAGCAAGGCCACCGCAGGGAAGGGGTCCACGTCATTCAGTAGCGGCGCCAGCAGATGACCTTCCAGATGATGCACGGGGATCACAGGAATATCCCAGCCCATGGCGAGACCGCGGGCGAAATTTACCCCCACCAGCAGGGCACCGATGAGCCCCGGCCCGGCAGTGACGGCGATGGCGTCAGGACGCCGCCCGCCGGTCTGCGCCAGCAGCTCGTCGAGCAGCAAGGGCAGACGGCGCACATGGTCCCGCGATGCCAGTTCCGGCACGACGCCGCCGTAGGGCGCATGGATGGCAATCTGGCTGAACAGCACTTCCCCGAGCAGGCCACGCTGGCGGTCATACAAGGCGAGCCCCGTTTCATCGCAAGAGCTTTCAATGCCCAGTATCCGCTCAATCATGACGCCTCGCCTCCGGTTTCGTGGCGACGGGCTGTCCGACGCAACTCTGCAACCAGTCCAGCTCCGGCTCCGAAAAACCCGCCGCGCGCCGCGCCGTCAGTGCCAGCGGCCCCTGAATCCGTCCCCGGTAACGCTGCTGCAAAAGCGTCTTAAAGGTGCTATCCGGCTCCAGGCCACGTTGCGCACAGAGATAGCGAAACCAGCGGCTGCCCACCGCTACATGCCCGCGCTCGTCGCGTTCAATGCGCTCCAGCACGGCGGCCGCTTCTGCATCCCCTGCGGCCAGCAGTCGTTCGCGCATGGCCGGGGTGACATCCAGCCCTCGCGCCTCCAGCACGCGCGGCACCAGCGCCATGCGCTCCAGCGGGTCCGCCGCCGTGTCCAGGGCCATTTCCCAGAGACCATCGTGGGCGGGCAGATCACCATAATCGCCACCGAGGCGTCGCAATTGCTCGCGCAACAGGACGAAATGCTCCGCCTCTTCCTGTGCCACCCGCAACCAGTCGCGGTAGAAATCATCGGGTAGACCGGGGAAGCGACAAATCGCATCCAGCGCGAGGTTGATGGCATTGAATTCAATGTGGGCGAGGGCATGGAGCAAGGCAAATCGACCAGCCACAGTGGTCAGCGCGCGACGCCGCGATAAATTTTTGGGCTCCACGAGCAATGGTTGGGCCGGACGGCCCGGCGTCGTCGAACAGAATGGCGCGCCTGCTGAAGCCGACAGCGGCCAGCGCAAGGCCTGCACCAGAGCCACTTTTTCGTCAGGGTCCATCGCATCAAAGGCCGCACCGGCCCCGCCACAAGCCCCTGCCTGATGCTTTCCGCTTATTTCATCCATACCGCACACACCCGTTTCCGGCCTTTTGCAGGGATGAAAATATAGCACACACCGCTTGATAAGGGCTTCCGGCATCCTCCTGAAACGGGACTGTCCACTATGGCCAGGTAATCTCACATCAGAGGCCAAAGCCAACACGATCGCCGCCGATCCGCTCTTCCGTCGAACTACCGCGCCGTTCTTGTCGCTCAACGGTCTGCACCGTCGCGCTAGACAAGCCGCCTCCAAGCATGTACAGTAAAACGTACATGCTTGGAGGCTTGTTATGGATGCGATTACCTATACCACCGTTCGTGCAAACCTCGCCAGCGCCATGGACCGCGTTTGCGACGACCACGAACCCTTGATCATTACCCGCAATGGAGAACAGTCCGTCGTGATGCTCTCGCTCGAAGACTACAAGGCGCTGGAGGAAACCGCCTACCTCTTGCGTACCCCCGCCAACGCCAAGCGCCTTCTCGCTGCCGTCGCACAACTGAACGCCGGTAAAGGCGTTGAGCGGAAGCTGGCGAAGTGAGGCTGATCTTCTCTGACGATGCATGGGAAGACTACCTATATTGGCAGAAGCAAGACCAGCGCATGGTCGAGCGAATCAATAAGCTGATACGTGAGACACAGCGTGAACCCTTCGCGGGAGTTGGCAAACCCGAAGCACTGAAGCATGCTCTTTCAGGATTTTGGTCACGTCGTATTACAGATGAGCATCGCATGGTGTATCGAATAGAAGGTGATGCATTGATGATTGCTCAGTTGCGTTTCCACTACTGAGACGCCCAATCGGGATAGGTCCACCGCGCTTTTCAGCGCATCTATGAAGTAACGCGCCATGCCCGGCGCACCGTAAAGTTGAGGGGCAGCCCACTTCGGGGCTGTCCCGCTCGAACGAAGGGTTGGGCTGAATGTGTTCGCAAACGTGATGCTCCATGGGTATCAGCTATTAAACCGCTCTATCCAAACACCAGGCTCACGGTGCTGATGAAAGAATGAAACTACCAGCAACTCATCCGGACTTGGTAGATAGATTAGCGTGTAGGGAAATTTGCGGAATAACACACGCCGGAACTCTTCTTCGATGCGCAAATGCCCGAAGGGATTACGAAGCGCAGACGCAACTGCCGCGTCAGCGGCACGGGCGAACTCAAAACCAAGCCCCAGCGCTTTTGATTCATACCAAGTCTGCGCTTCCAGAAGCTCATGCTCTGCCTCTGGACGGAGCATGACCAACATCAGGGTTTACTCGGAAATAATTTGGATCGAACCTGTTCCCATGGGATGGCGGTGGAAGGGTCAGCACGATGCGCAGCAACGCGACGATGCAACTCATCTTTTTGAGCTTGTGACAATTCAACAGTATCAGGTGCCTCTGCAGCAATGCTATCCCATATGTCCTCAACGAGCTGGATGCGCTCGGAAACGGACAACTTCATGTATTCAATAGTGGCAGTGGGAGTAGGCATGGACCTAATATAAATCAAGGCCAACGTTAAGGTAAAGGTGGCAGGCCCAACGTGTTTAAGGGGTACGCCGCTTTTGGCGCGTCCCGCTTGAACGATGGGTTTTGGGCATCGCTGATCGAAGTGACACTGCGTACTACTTCCGTTGCGCCCAGTAGCCGGGACGACGCCTGTGATGCGCCACGGCGAGAATTCGAAGCTCCTCTGCGGTGACCTGATAGATGATGCTATATGGGAATCGACGGAAGATATATCGCCGGCGCTTGCTTCGGAACACAGCACCGAGCAGAGGGTTGTCCAGAACGAGATTGGCCGTTCGTTCAAACTCAGCCACAAGCGCGAGACCAAGCTCGACACCCGCCTTCAGCGTATAGAATGCTGCTGCGTCATGCAGTTCAGCGAGCGCCGGTGGAGCAACGACGAGCTTCACTTCAGCGCTGCACGGACCTGTGCCAGAGCGTCAGCAATCGGAATGACTTGCAACACCCCACTTTCGATGTCAGCAATTCTGCGCTCGGTTTCGGCGGCCCACGCTTCCTCAATCTCGGTATCTTCGTCGAGACTAGCGAGCAATAGCTGAGCGAAAGCTGCGCGTTCCCCTGCAGTTAGTTTCAGGGCTTCGGCTTCGAGCAATTCGAGTTGATTTCCCATGGCCAATGTCTCCGTAAAGATAATATTAAAGTTATACCGCGAGTTTGGTGCCGAGTGAAGGAGAAATGTCCAACGAGATGCCCAATCGGGATAGGAAGAAGCCTCACGGCCCCTCCCTCCCACACCACCGGACGAACGGGTCACGTATCCGGCGGTTCGATGAATTGAATTCTTACCGTGCTGCAAGGCTCGGTACTCCCAGGGTCTCGAAGTAGCGCAAGGGTAACGCCAGAGCCAGGGCGGGTGTCTTCGACAATCGCCACGGCCCATGCGCCGACTTGCTGGTGTTCCACGCTTCGCGCACCGTTACCCCGCGCTTGCGTAGTTCCCTGTAGCCCGCCGGCCCCCATTGTTTCCAGACGTAGCAGCGCAACTTGCGTCGTACCCACTTGTCGATGTCGCGCAGAGGGCTCAGTACCTCGGTAATGCCGAAATACGCTTTCCAACCAAGCAGGCTTTCTCTCAGCTCCGCCGCGATCACTTCTATGCGGTTGCCTCGTGTACGACGGGTCAGTTCCCGCACCCGATCTTTCAGCTTGTCGAGGGCCTTGTCGGCCACTTTCAGCTTCTTGTCGTTGCGGCTGACCGTGAAGCCCAGAAACTTGCGCTTCCAGGGTCGGTCCACCGCGCTTTTCAGCGGATTCACTGTGAGCCTCAGTGTGTCGCTGACGTAGCGTGTCACGCTGCCCATCACCCGCTCGCCCGCGCGTTTGCTCTTCACCAGAATATTGGCGTCGTCGGCATAACGGGCGAAGCGGTGGCCACGCCGGTCCAGTTCCCAATCCAGCTCATCCAACACCACATTGGCCAGCACTGGCGAGAGTGGGCCGCCTTGCGGCACGCCCATCGTCGTCGGCTCGATGTGTCCACCGACGCTCACGCCCGCCTTCAGGAAGCGATTGACCAGGCGCAGTAGGCCGGTATCAGGGCAACGACTCTTCAGTCGCGCCATCAGCCGGTCATGGTTGACCCGGTCAAAAAAGCTTTGCAGGTCCATATCGACCACCCAGCCGTAGCCTTGACGAATCGTGGCTTGCACATGGCGGATCGCCTGGTGCGCCGAGCGGTTGGGGCGGAAGCCGTAACTGTGCGGGTGGAAGTGGGGATCCCATTGCGCGAATAGCACTTGCGCGATGGCTTGCTGGATGAAGCGGTCGAGCACCGTGGGGATGCCAAGGGGTCGCGTCTTGCCGTCGCCCTTGGGGATCTCCACGCGCTTGACCGGTTGCGGGCGGTAGTGCCCCGTTTCCAGTTGCGCGCGGATTTCCAGCCAGTGGTACTTGAGGTATTCCGGTAATTCATCGACCGTCATGCCGTCGATGCCCGGCGTGCCTTGGTTCCGGCGCACTTGCTTCAAGGCGCGTTGCAGGTTGGCCCGGTCCAGCACTTGGGCCAGCAACGCGCGGGGAGGAATCGACTCGGGTTGTCCATCCGATCCAGCCACGGGTTCATCCGGCGGCATGGCCGCCGCCAGCTTGCGCCGGAGGTCTGATGCGTTCCCGTTGCTCTTCGTCATGGTCCTTTGTCTTCCATCGTTCGGGCCTTCGGCGGCGGCTGCCACCTACTATGCCCTCTGCTGACTTCTCCACGGTATTCAGCGCCCGTTTCCAGGCGCCCCGCTTCGATCTCTTGAAGAACCGGGGAGATCTCCCGGGGTAAGACACGTTACCTTCGCGGCGTAAACGCCGGATTTACAAAATGCACCCAATCGCAGATGGAGGACTTCGCGGTCACGCGCCCGATCGTCCCGGATGCATCACGCCTCATATCCGGTTTTTGTTCATCGCCCCGCCGTTTCGGATTGGGCTTCCTTCAGACCCCGCCTCGCGACGACGCCCTTGCCCTTCTCCTTGCCTTCGGCTCTGCAGACCTGGCCATAGGACTTTCACCCATGAAGTAACGCGCCATGCCCGGCGCACACGTGGAGCTAACCGGACGCCCGCTTGTGGGCGGTCCGAGTTGAGCGCGACGTTAGAGGTTTGTCATAGGCATCCACGTAGCTATCGATGAGCCTGCGGATCATGCGCTGATACTGGGTATGGTGTTTCGTGGCCTCAGCTTTGAAGAACTCAACGCTCTTCTTGCTAAGAGCCATGGTCACCTTCACCCCTTCCTCCCGAAAGGCAAGTTCTTCGGGTGGAGGGAGAAAATCTTGAATGACCTTGGCCTCAATGGGCTCATCGGTGTATTTGATTTTCGTGCTCATAAATTGCCTTTCCCTTTCGCCAGTAACCGGCGCCAAATATACGAATCACACTGCCGCGATAGGTAAAGCGGACGGTGAGAATGCCGCCATCGACCTCGCCGAAACAGAAATAGCGTTTTTCAGTTTCACTGTGAGTGAGGTCTTCGGCTATGACACGGCGGTGGTCGGCGAAGGCATACTGTGCCAGAGAAAACGGCATTCCATGTTTTTCCTGGTTTTCAGCATCCTTGTTTTCGTCCCACTCAAACCGAGTTTTCTTCATGAAATTAGCTTAGCAGAATGGCGCATGAGATTCCATATAAAAATATGGTGAATTATCTGCACACTGGCCAACCTCTATCACGTGGAGGTAACCGGCCTGCGCGGCTTTTGCGCAGGTCCGGTTGACCGCCGGGTTGGACGAAGCTGCTGGCGAGCATCGAAGCGGCTGGATTGACCTTGCCAGATCATTACCCCATGACGTGGGTGGTGGATTGCAAATCCGTTGGCACGGGCGAGAAGGCGCTCATCTATCTGGGACGCTATCTTTACCGGGGCGTCATCGCCGAGAAAGACATCCTCGCCTGCACCGCCAGCCAGGTCAGCTTCCGTTATCGCAACGGAAAGACCGTGAAGCTGGAACGGCGCACCGTGTCCGGCGCGCAGTTCCTGTGGCTGGTGTTGCAGCATGTGCTGCCCAAGGGATTCAGGCGTGCACGCAACTTCGGCTTTCTGCACCCCAACTGCAAGCGCTTGATCGACTTGCTGCATGTGCTGCTCAGGTTCGCTCCGGGCCGGGCAGCGGCGTGGGTCAAGCAGCGCGCGCCGATTCTGTGCGCTTGCTGCGGTGCGGTGATGATGATCGTGCGAACGCGGATTCGGTCGGGATGCTCAGGGGGCATGCCAACGCCAATTGCCCCCGAGGGGGCGCATTGACCATGTAAGCGCCACGCCCTTCGGCAGGTATCGGGAGTCAGCACCCGCAAGCTGAGGCGCTGGCTTGCCTTGAATCTGGGCCATTCGCAGCAGCATCGACCGGCCAACGAATAAAACGGGCATCGGCTGCCGCAACGGCAGGCATGAAGCGGGCGGGGTAGCCCACATCCTCCCGGTGAAACTCCAAACCGGGGCACTTCCCAAATACATATTTTCTGTGCGGCTCGGTCGGCGCTCAGAACCGGGCTCGTCCAACAAACGGTTCAGATCGTGGCTTCGCACGATCTAACCTTATTCGTTAGGCCACACTGCTTCCGGGCCATTGACATGCAGCACCTTGCCCATGCTCACTCGAGGTTCAACCGAATAGCCCAGAGACTTGTAGAAGGCCGCAGTGGCCTCATTGGATGCAAGTAGTTGGAGATTGATCTTCATGCAACCGGCTCTCGCAAGTGCCGCTTCCGCAAAGCGGACCAGTTCAGCGCCTAACCCTGTGCGGCGACGCTCAGGATGAACAGCGACGGCGTAGAGCCACCCTCGGTGACCATCGTAGCCGGCCATGATTGTGCCGACGATTGCCGATTGTTCGGCAGCAACGTGGAACAGACCGTCTTTGACGGCAACCTTCTTGTCGATTGCCAACGCCGGATCGTTGTGCGCCGTTTCGTAGCCGAATACCTGGCGCCAAAGTGCGATCACTTCGGCCCGGTCTGTTGAATTGTTGTACTCGCGGATGGTGAGCATTGCTCTGTCTTTGTGGGGCCTAACGCTCAGCATCAGCGGCGGCGCGGAGCGCCGTCAGCTGCATGCTGTTGTTGTGCCGCGCCGGGCATTGCGCCACGAGTCGCAAGCTGGCATCGACAGGCCGTGTGGCGTCACTCACGTCAGATGCCTCGCGGCAAACGCGATCTCGTCGGCCACCATCTGCTCGAACACAGGACCCGTGTATGCGCTGAAGTGGCCGCCGGGATAGTGGAGGAACTCCGTGCGATCGCGATGAGCTACTTCCTCAATGAGTCGCATGGAAGTTGCCGTGTCGCCGTCAGCCACTGCAATCAGAAGCGGGATGCGTACCTGCCGCGCCAGCTTCGCCGGCCTGTACCGAAGCAGCGAGAACAGGGATCGGGCGGCCATCTGGTTCCTCCAGGTAGGGGCCCGGGCTTCCAACTCGCGCATCGACTCGTAGTCCTCTGCCCCAGTAAAGACCGCGAACTGACCCGGTAGACCGAGCATCGGCACCATCACCGGAGCCCGACGGACCAGGCCTCCAACAACATCACCGATGGCTAGGCCGAAGAGCTTCAGGGTCACCCACAAGGGTCGGGGACTCTTGTGTCGCGTGTCCACACCCAGGAACGGTAACTGCGCAATCACGGCCGCTAGAGCCGGATCGGATGCTGACACCGATATAGCGTGTCCGGCACCGAGCGACGTTCCCCATAGGACGATTCGGTCGGCATCTATCTCCGGACGCGACCGGGCGAAGGCGACAGCTGCGCGGACGTCTTCAAGTTGACGTCCCACATCGATGAGCTGCCGAGGCTCACCTTGACTGCTGCCGAAGTGGCGATAGTCAAACACGAGTACCGCGTGCCCTGCGGCCGAGAAGCGCTTTGCGTACGCGGGCAGGCCGAAATCCTTCGTGCCGGTTGTACCATGCGCCATCACCACGCACGAGACCGGTCGCTTCCCCTGCGATGGAAGGTAGAGGCAGCCCGCGCACCGCTCACCTTCAACGACGAACTCCACGTCAGAACGCTCCAGCGGATGCCTCCTCAGATACTCGTTGTGGCGTTCGCGTGATCACGGCAGCCGTAGGTCGACAATCCATCGGCCTTCCGAACATGACATGCCACGTCGGCACAACGTAGAGCTAACCGGCGCTGCGCGGCTTTATCGCGCAGCGTCCAGCGACCGAAGGGAGCGAGGTTGAGCGCCGGGTTAGGCATTTTTCAGCCAATGCGAGACGACTGTGTTGGTTAGCTCAAGGCACCCGAAATCGAACGTAGCGAGTTGGTCATGCGCGACCAGTTGTACCTCTGCGATTTCTTCGTTCAACTTGACGTGCCCATAGGCCTCGACGGCGAAAGCGATAATAAGTTGATTAAATTCTGGGAGAGCGAAATGACCTATGAATTTGCATTCATGGCCCGTAAGACCAAGCTCCTCTTCCGTTTCTCTAAGGATGGCGCTCTCCGGCGACTCGCCATGCTCAAGAAACCCGGTGATCAGGGAAAACATACCTGGCGGCCAGGAGGCATTTCTTGCCAAGACGTACTGACCATTGCACCGAACTAAGCCCGCGACGACAGGAATGGGATTGTTCCAGTGCACGAACTTACACTGCTGCGATGAACAAGCGAGCCGCATGTCTCCCTCCACCGGACGACTGACAAGATCACTTTGACAAAGCGGACAATATTTCATGGGCGAAGAGTAAATGCCTAACGTAATTTAGGCAGCATACATACCACACTACCCACGTCGCCTAAATTTTTCCAGCCCCACCCGCCACCCAGAAAATCAAGCACCCAACACCCTCCTGCAACATTTATAGCAGCCTAAATTTTTCCGGATGAACGCCACACGCAAACGAATCCGCACAGAAATGCAGATCACCACCTATTCTTGTCCACAAACCTACACCAATTCATGATCCTACTCAATCCACCCCATGATTCCCTCCCCTCCAACGAAAAAGCGCCCCGAAAGGCGCCCACCACTACAATCAGCGCACCGATAACAAAACTACACCACTAAATCCCTCTCCGGCTTCCGCACCACCTGCCCGAACCACACATAAAACGCCGGGATCACAAAGAGCGAAACCAGCGACCCGAAGCTCAGACCGCTGACAATGACCAGTCCCATGGAGAACCGCGCATCGGCATTACCGCCACTGGCGAAAAGCAGGGGTACGGCGCCGGCGATCATCGCCGCTACCGTCATGAGGATGGGGCGTAAGCGCAGAGTTGCCGCTTCCACCACCGCATGGCGTCGGTCGAAATGCTTTTCCTCCTGCATGACACGGGCAAATTGCACGATAAGAATGCCCTGTTTGGCGATCAGGCCGATGAGCATGACCATCCCCACCTCGGAGTAGATATTGATACTAGAGACCCCCAGACTGATGGGCAGCAAGGCCCCGAAAAGGGCGACGGGCACGGCGGTGAGCACCACCAGGGCGTCGCGGAAGCTGTTGAATTGCGCCGCCAGCAGCAGCAGGACCATCAACAACGCAAAACCGAAGGTGACCACCAGCGCACTGCCCTGATGCATGTACTGACGAGAGACACCGGCATAGTGGATCTGATCTCCGGCGGGCAGGATTTTCTGGGCATGATCCCGCAGGAATTGCAGGGCTTGGCCCAAAGACACCCCCGGTGCCGGATTCGCCTGAATGAAGACCGCAGGCAACTGCTGGAACTGCGGCAGGAAGGTGGGTGCCGGTCGCGACTGCAGGGAGACAAAGGTGGACAGTGGCACTTGCGCGCCGGATGGCGTCTTGATGGTGTAGGCCTTCAGGAAATCCGGATTGGCGCGTAGCGCGGGCGGTACCTGGGGCACGACGCGGTAGCTGAGGCCGTCCATGTCGAAATAATTGACATAGTTACCACCCAGCAGGGTTTCCAGATTCTGCCCGATATCCGCCATGCTCAGGCCGAAGGAGGCCGCCATCTGCCGGTTGATATGAATTTCCTGGATCTGATTGTTGTACTTCAGATTTTTGCAGACGAAGGAGAACAAACCGCTGGCTCTGGCCTCCTGTACCAGCTTGCCGGAGACCGCATCCAGTGGATGATAACCGCCGCCGGTACTGGTGATCACAAACTGCACCGGCAGCCCTACGGCTGCTCCCGGCAAGGGCGGCAAGCCGAAGGCGGAAAGCTTCATGCCCGGCACCTGCTCGGCCAGTTTCTGCACCTTCTCCTTGACCTGCTGCGTAGTGACATTGCCGCGCTCGGGTTTGAGCACCACCCCCGCCATCACCTCGTTGTTCAGCAACATGCCGCCGATACCCACCCCATTGACCGCGAAGCTGTGGCTGCGACTATCGATTTTATTGAAAACCGTCTTGGTCAGGTAACTATCGTAGGCATTCATGTACTCCAGGGTCGCGGTCGGCTGGGCGACGCCGTTGACATAGACGATGCCCTGATTGGCCGGCGGGGCGAGCTCGCTCTGACTGATGGAGAAGAGGAAATAAATGCCGACGGTGAGGATCAGCGCCAGCGTCACCGTCGCCGGCCAGACCCGTAGGCTCTGAAACAAGGTGCGCCCATACAGGGCCTTGAGCCGCCCGAAAACGTGGTCGACCAGATGCGCCATCCGGCCTTCGTGCCCGGCCTTCAGGACCCGCGAGGCGAGCATGGGGGCGAGGGTCAGGGCGGCCACCATGGATAGCAGCACCGTGGCGACAATGGTAAAGGCGAATTCGCTGAACAAATGCCCCACCAGACCGCCGATGAAGGCCATGGGCGCAAAAACCGCCACCAGCGTCGTCGCCATGACCAGGATGGGGCTGGCCAGTTCACGGGCGCTGGCCAAGGCGGCGTGCAAAGGCGTGGCACCGTTTTCAATATGTCGGTGGACGTTTTCGACCACAATAATGGCGTCATCCACCACCAGCCCGATGGCCAGCACCATGGCCAGCAAGGTAAGCAAATTCAGCGTGTAACCGAGGGCATGGAGGATGGTGATCGCCCCCACCATCGCCACTGGGATGGCGAGCACCGGCACGATCAGCGCTCGCCATGAGCCCATGAAGAAGTAGATCACCAGGATGACCACCAGCAGCGCGAGGGCGATATTGACTTCCACTTCCTGCAAGGAGCTTTTGACGAATTGCGCGCCATTGTAAATGGTGTAGCCCTGCATACCCGGCGGCATAGTCGAGTCCAACTGAGCCATGACTTTTTGAATACCCTGAGACACTTTCAGGGCGTTACTGCCGGGGGCCTGCTGGATGCCGATATTGACCGCAGGCTGGCCGTCCACCATCACCGATGAATCATAGGTCTGGGCGCCCAGGGAAACTTTGGCCACCTGTCCCAGACGAATCGGCACCCCATGTACCGTCGCCACCACCAGATTGCGGAACTCGGCGGCGCTGTGCAAGGCGGTGTTGGCACTCAGGGAAATCGCCGTGTACTGACCGCGCAGACGCCCAACCGCCGCAACAAAATCATTCTGCCTCAGTGCGGCACTGACCTGCGCGGGGGTAATGCCCAGCACGGCCATTTCCTGGGGATTCAGCCAGACGCGCATGGCGTAGGTATTACCGTTGGGACCGGTGCCCGGTGGCAGAATGGAAGTCAGCCCCACCCCTGGCACCGACTGAATGGCGGGCTGCACCACGCGGGTCAGGTAGTCGGTGATCTGCTGCTGATTGAAGCCTTTACCATGGTAGCTCAGCAACATCAGGTAGGCACCGGAACCGGACATTTCCTGCACCACGGGCTGCATCACCCCCTTAGGGAGCTGGTTGAGGACCGTATTGACCTTACTCTGCACCTGGGACAAGGCCGCGTTGGGATCTTCGCCCATGCGCATATAGAGGGTGAGGATGGAAATGCCGTCCTCACTCACCGCCGTCATGTAGTTGATGCCGGGGGCTTGGCCGACGGCTTTCTCCAGCGGCGCCGTAATAAAAGCGTTGACGGTCTTCGGGGTCGCCCCGAAGTAGTGGGTGGTCACTGTGATCATGGAGCTGTGGGTGGGCGGATACTCGGTGATGGGCATCAGGCCGAGGGAGCGCAGCCCGAAGAAAAACAGCACCAGGCTCAGGGAAATGGCGAGGATGGGGCGGCGGATAAAGGGTTCGGTGAAATGCATGGGGATCCTCAGAGATGCACGGCGTTATTGATGCGCACGTGGTCGCCGCTGTGCAGCTTGACCTGTCCCGCGGTGACCACCAGATCCCCAGCCTTCAGGCCGGAGCGGATAACCACTTCGTTGCCACGCTGCATACCCGTTGTCACCGGCTGTTCTTTGGCGATGAGGGTCTTATCCGGGCCACCGGGGGTCAGCACGTAGACAAAATCCCCGTAGGTGTTAAAGCTCACCGCCACCATGGGAATCATCAGGCGCGCCGTGGGGGCTTCTTTTTGCAGGACGATGCGGACGAACATGCCGGGCTTCAGGCCTTGTGCTGCATCAAGGAGGGCGCGGACGCTGACCGCGCGGTTTTGCGCATCGACATGACTGGCGACAGCCTGCACTTTGGCGTGGTAATGACGCAGGGTGCCGCCGTTATGCACGTCAATCCGCACCGGCGCGCCAACCTGTACCGCCTGCACATCCCGCTGGGGTACGGTGAAGTCGGCATAGAGCTGCTGCAGGTTTTCGATGTGCACCACCGGCATACCGGCGTGGATATATTCACCCGGATTAACGGTACGCAAGCCCAGTACCCCGGCGAAGGGCGCACGGATCTGCGTATCCGCCAGCGATTCCTGCAAGGCCGTCACCTGAGCCTGTGCCGCACTCGCACCATAGCGGGCCTTATCCAATGCGGCGGTGGAGATGCCGTGGATGGCGAAGACCTTCTCGGCGCGCTGGTAGTCTACCTGGGCGAGGGCGGCCCGGGCCTGCGCGGCCTGTAACTGGCCGGGCAGAGCGCCAGGGTCCAGGGATAGGAGCAACTGTCCTTTCTGTACCGTGGCACCGGAGTGGAAACCGATACACTGCACCACGCCGCCGGTCTGCGGGCTGAGCACCGCTCCCTGTTGCGGCACGATTTCGCCAACGGCAGTCAGCTCGCCCGCCATCGACTGGCTCTGCACGCGGGTGGCGGAAACGGTGACCGCCGGGTTGGCGGCAGCCGCAAGGCGGGCCTGCAACTGACCCTGACGCCATTGGTACCAGCCATAGACACCGCCGAAGAGCAGCACGACGACGATACCCAGTAAGAAAAAGACCTTCTTCATGCAGGGGCTCCTTGCGCGTTTTGAACGATAGAATGGGTTTTGGCATCAGTAGCCGTGGCATCGGTGGCATCAGGCCGCCAGCCATCGCCCAGGGCGACAAAGAGCGCAACGCTGTCCAGATAACGCTGACTGCGCGCGGTGATGGCGGCGACGGTATCCTGCTGATAGGCGATCTCGGCATCGAGCACCGTGGCATAGTCGGTGGCCCCGTCGCGGTAGCGGGCTTCGGCCAGATGCAGAGCGGCTCCCGCGGCCTTTTGCGCAACCAGATGGTGCTGATAGGCCGCATCGGCGCCCTGCAAAGCACGCAAGGTATCGGCCACTTCGCGGAAGGCATTAAGCACGGTGCCGCGATAGCGATCACTAACCACTTTGTACTGATCGAGGGCCGCGCGGCGTTGAGCGTGCAGCGCGCCGCCGTTATAAATCGGCGCCGCTATCCCCGCCCCCAGCGACCAGAGGGTCGAAATGGGGTTGAAGAACATCCCCCCCGTCATGGCCGCCTTACCGATGTCCGCCGTGATATTAAACTGCGGATAGAGATCGGCGGTGGCCACATCCGCCTGCGCCGCCGCTACCTTCAACTCCGCCGTTGCCGCCTGAATATCCGGGCGCTGCTCGGCCAAAGCCGAAGGCAGGGTGGTGGGCAGGCTGGCAGGTAATCGCAGGCTGGCGAGTGTCGGCATCGACAGGTCTGCATCGGGAGACTGGCCCAGCAAGGCCGCCAGGCCATGGCGCGCCGCCGCCACATCCGCCTGCAAGGGGGCAATGCGCGCCTGCGCCGCTGCGGTAATGGCCTCCTGTTGATCCACACTTTGCAGGTTCTGATAACCCAGTTGATATTCCTGCTGCAGCAGATGCAGCAGATGCGCATCGGCGGCGGCAATCTGTTGGGCGGCATTAAGCTGCGCCTGCGCCGCCGCGCCGCTGATCACCGCCCGGCTCACCGCCGCCGCCAAAAAGACTTCACTCTGATGCAGACTGGCGCGGCTGACCGCCGCCTGGGCCTTGGCGGCATGGACCAGGTCGGCCTGCCGACCAAACACATCGGGGTTGTAGTGGACGTCGATAGTGCCTAGCAGCAGGCTGTAGAGATTACCGGGAATGCGGTAGCTCGCCCCGCCGTTCGCGCCGGTCCGTTGTGCCCGCCCGCGACCGACTCCGGCACCTGCGCCCACGCTGGGCAGCAGTCCGCCCTGGGCCACCGCGATCAAGGACTGCTCGCGCGCCAGGGCCACCCGCGCCGCCTGTACATCCGGGTTGGCCTGCATGGCCTGGCGGATATAGTCATTCAACGGCGTCGAACGAAAGAGCGACCACCAGGCCTGTGCCTCCTGCGTGGTCCACCGGACCTGCTGCTGAGCACTGCGCATATCTATGGGGTGGGCGTTATAGGTCTTGGGCGCCGGCACAGCAGGTGCGCCAAGCTGCGGCCCGACAGCGCAGCCCGCCGCAGCGACAAGCCCGAGCAGGATACCCAGCCGGGCCATACCCGGAGCTGAACGCCCCGCTTTCTGCTGCCCCTGGCCGTGCGGATACCTGGCGTTTTTCATGCAAAACCCTCACTCAGTCGATATACGGGAATAAGCGGTGCTATCCGCAAGCACCGAGAGGGCAACTCCCTGCGCAGCCGTCGCAACAGGGAAAAATGGTAGCGGGAATGCCTGTAACAATCTTTGCTGCAGGCCTGTTAAAACGTAACAGACTGTCACTTTGGCGCCGGTCGGGAGGCTCTGTTACATTTGGCCTTGGCCCACCCGAGAACAACGGGTTAGAGTGTGCGCATGGACACACAGAAACAGATTTTGGTCGTCGACGATGACCTGCGCCTGCGCAGCCTGGTGGAGTCGCACCTGCAGGGTTTTGGCTTTGCGGTGCGTGGCATCAATGACGGTCGGCAGATCGACAGTCTGCTTGCCGAAACTCCGGTTGATCTGATCGTTCTCGATCTCGGGCTGCCCCATGAAGACGGTCTGCAAATCTGCCGACGGCTGCGCCAGCATCACGATGTCCCCATCCTCATGCTCACCGCGCGCGGCGATGAAATAGACCGTATCCTGGGCCTGGAGATGGGCGCCGACGACTATCTCGCCAAGCCCTTTCACCCCCGCGAACTGGTGGCCCGCATCCAGGCGATCCTACGCCGCACCCGCGCTGCCGTCCCCCGCTCCGACGCGGTAACAGCCCCCTTCCAATGCGGCCCATTCACCGTGGACATGGGCCGGCAAGAAATTCAACTTGGCGGACAGAGCTTGTCTCTCACCAGCGCCGAGTTCCAGACCCTGGCGACGCTCATTCAGCATGAAGGCCAGCCGCTGACCCGCGAAAAGCTGATGTGGCTGACCCGCGGCCGCCACCTCGAAAACGACGATCGCAGCATGGATATGCAGATTTCCCGCCTGCGCCGCCTGCTCGACAACATCCCCGGCCGACCTCGGCATATCCGCACGGTCTGGGGTCATGGCTACCTGTTTGTCGCGGAACCCTGAGCATGCGCAGCTTCTGGCCGCGTAGCACCCTGTGGCGGACCGTGCTCCTGCTGGCGGTTCTGCTGCTGGGGACCCAAGGCGCCGTCTATGTCCTATTTCATCAATATGTGCTGAATCCTGCCGCCGAACGCTTCGCGGAGTTTCTCTGGGAGACTGACCACGCCCTGATTGCCGCCGACGCCGATCACACACCAGTCGGTACCCTGCAATGGCGGTCGTCCCATGATTTGCCGGGCGCGCCCGCCAGCAACTATTTTTTGCGCCAAAGCGCCAGTTACCTCGCGCAAATTGCCCCCGGCGCGGCGCTACGCGTCGGCCCCAGTGATGCCGATGCCACCTGGATGTGGATTCGCGGCAGCCACCATCAGCCCTGGCTGGGCATGCGCATCTCCCCCATGAATTTCGGCGGACAGGGCTTCATGTTTATGCGCCTCGGCGTCATCGCCCTCTGTACCCTGCTCGGCGCCTGGCTCATCGTGCGCCAGATCAACCACCCCCTGGCCCGATTAGCGGCAGAAGCAGCGCGCATTGGCCGGGGCGATATGCCGGAGTCTCTGGAGCCCATTGGCGGTCCCCTGGAAGTGCGTCACCTGGAGCAAGCCATTACCAGTATGGCTAACGATCTGCACCGCCTGCACGAAGAACGCACCCTGCTGCTCACCGGCATCTCCCACGAATTGCGCACCCCCCTGTCGCGCCTGCTGCTGACTTTGCACCTTCAGGACCACGATTTGCTGGCTGAAAAAGCCGCCATGCTGGTGGACGTCAGCGAAATGGATGAGACTATCGACAAATTTTTGACCCTGGTGCGTAGCGGAGACCAGGAAAAGGTCATCCAGCTGGAGGTAAGCGACTGGGTGGCTGAGATGGCCGAGACGGCCCAGGAACGCTACGGCCTGGAAATACAGGTAGCGCATCCTGCCGGGGCGGTCGTGCTGCCCCCCCTGAGCTGTCGCCCTTTGGCGCTGGAAAGAGTGTTCCGCAATCTCTTTGACAACGTTCGGCGTTACGGTGGTGGACGCCTGGATATGCAGATCGTCCGCCATCCGGCCGGCACCGAAATCTGTCTGCGCGACCATGGCCCCGGCGTGCCCAAACGAGATATCGGACCGATGAACAACGGCACCTTACCGCGCCAGTCCGGGCATGGTTCCGGCATCGGCCTGCGAATTTGTCAGCATATCATGACGCTGCATGGTGGCATTCTCCGCTTCGCCAATGCCGAAACGGGTGGTTTGATCGCTCACCTGACATTTCCCGACAAAAAGAACTAGCAGCAAATGGTGTTTAGCGGTATCTTCAGATGGCGATGTACTTGACAAAATACAAGCAAACGGGAATCATTCGCGTTTAAGCAAGATAAATACGGATGCTCCCTATGTCGTCAACACCTGCCCCCGGCAAAACCAGCACACCCGCTCATCGTTCTCGCTGGGGAATTTTCCTGGCGGTGCTGGGACCCGGTTTGGTGGTCATGCTCGCCGATACCGATGTCGGCAGCATCATCACCGCCGCGCAGAGTGGCGCACAATGGGGCTTCAAGCTGCTGCTCCTGCAATTCATCCTCATGCCTATCCTCTATATCGTGCAGGAACTGACGGTACGTCTCGGCATTTTTACCGGCAAAGGCCACGGCGAACTGATTAGCGAAACCTTCGGGAAAGGCTGGGCTTACCTCTCCGTCGCGGGTCTTAGCATCGCCACCACCGGTGCCCTGCTGACGGAGTTTTCGGGGGTCGCGGGCGTCAGTCATCTCTATGGCCTGTCGCGCTGGGTCGGGGTCACCCTGGCGGCGGCTACCCTGCTGACCATCGTCTGGACCGGCTCATACCGGCGTGTGGAACGCATCGCCCTGATCATGGGCCTCTTTGAACTGGTCTTTTTTGGTATCGCCTGGGCCAGTCATCCCAGCATCCATGAAATCCTGGATGGCCTGCTGCACGCGCCCATCACCAACGACAATTACATGATGCTGGTCGCCGCCAATATTGGTGCCGTCATTATGCCATGGATGGTGTTCTATCAGCAGTCGGCGGTGGCCGACAAGGGTCTGCACCCCGAACATTACCGTCATGCCCGCTGGGATACAGCCTTTGGTGCGATCGTTACACAGGCCGTCATGGCGGCGGTGCTGATCGCGACGGCAGCCACCATTGGCCGCCTGAACCCCAACGCACCTCTCAATACGGTGCAACAACTCTCGGAGGCCATTATTCCTTACCTCGGTGACACCTGGGGACGGATTGTGTTTTCCCTGGGCATCCTCGGGGCAGGCATGGTGGCGGCCATTGTCGCCTCCCTCGCCGGGGCCTGGGGTTGGGGGGAAGTCACCGGCTTTCGCCACTCACTGGAGCATCACCCCAAAGATGCGCCCTGGTTTTACGGGGTTTACACCGCCATCATCGTGGCTGGCGCCGCGGCGGTGATCATTATCCCCGATCTCGTCAGCCTCGACATCGGCGTCGAAGTGATGAATGCACTGCTCCTGCCCCTGGTGCTGGGTTTTTTGGTCGCCCTGTCCATCAAGGCGCTGCCCGCCGAACACCGCTTGCGCGGCCCTTACCTCTGGCTGGTGCTGTTTGTGGTGATGTTGGCAGGCGGGTTGGGGGTTTATGGAGGGTTGACCAGCATTCCGGGTTGGTGATCGCACAGCGAAAAGTTTACAAAAAGTTGCGGAGAAGTGGCGCTGTGCTATATCTAAACACACGGTTCTGCACCCCGACCACCGCGCCCTACAGGAGCCCAGCATGTCCATTTTCAAGCACGCCGCCAATATTCTGGAAGCCAAAGTCAACAAACTGCTCAGTCGGGCCGAAGACCCCGCCGAAACCCTGGACCTCTCCTACGAAAAGATGCTGACCAGCCTGCAAGAGGCCAAGCGCCACCTGGCCGACGTGGTCACCGAACGGGTATCCCTGGAAAACCAGATCGCGCAGGCGCAAAAGCTGGCCGCCAGGGCGGAAGATGATGCCCGTATGGCCCTCAATGCCAACCGCGAAGACCTGGCACGCAGTGCACTGACGGAAAAGCAGGCTGAAGCGCAGAAAATCACGGCGCTGCAACAGGCCCACGACACCGTCGCCGCCCAGGCCCAAAAGCTTATGGATTATGAGCACGCACTCCAAGAGCGCATTGAGCAGTTCCGCACCCAGAAAGAAGTGATGAAGAGCCAGATGGCGGCGGCGCAGGCGCAGGTGAAAGTCACCGAATCCCTCACCGGGTTGGGTCACGGTTTGGATGGTGCCGGAGATGCGTTGCGCCGGGTGCAGGACCGCACCGCGCATGAGCAGGCCAAGGCCCAGGCCCTGGACGGTCTGCTGGAGTCAGGCATCATGAACGACCCCCTGGACCATCGCACCCAAACGGAGCGAGAAATGGACAAGCTCCGCGCCACCAGCGGTGTCGACGACGACCTCACCCGCCTCAAGGCCGAACGGGCGGCGAAGCAGGACTAACATGCCCGAAGTCGAGAATACCCTCCTCCATCGGATTCTGATTGGAACGACATGGATGATATGGGCCACCCTTGTCGGGAGCCTCACCACTATCCCGATTGCATCGGGAGCCCCTATTTACCGATGGGTCTCGCCTAATGGCGTGGTGAGCTATGGCGACCGACCGCCCCGTGGAGCCCAGAAGATTCAAGCCATTCCCCCGGCACCGCCGCCGATCGCGCCAACAAAGCCTGGTCCGACTGCGAAAGAGGAAGCCCCGTCAGGGGCATCCGAGACACAGGCGGCCATTGCCCGCCTGAACCTGCTGGCTGCCATGAATAACTATCAGAATAGCCTGCAGACCACGCGCACCCCGCCGCCACAGAATGTCTACTTACCTGGTTTTATCGGACCTTATTTTCCTTATGGCCCGCACCGATTCCGCGAAAGACACCCGCCGCATTACCGCCGACAGGCGACTCCTCCATCACGACGGCCGTCCATGGTGCTGCTGCCGCCCCCAGCACCGCCTTCCGCCTACTCTTCGCCGGTGCTTATACCTTAATGGCCATTGCCGTGCATTTTTATTTATTCAAGAAAGCTGACCGACTCTTTCACGGCCTTCATTCAGAATCTTGTTGCCATGTTTCCATAGGAAATAAATCACAATGATCCCCATAGGAATCAACAGGCTGGAAATAAAAGAAACGAATAATGTGATCACTTTCAAGTAACGCCCCCGGCGTGTGCGCGCGGTGGTTATAGCGAGAACAACGTTTCTTATTTCTTTGCCATCCGAATTCTCTACGCCCATTATAAGCTCCCCTACCATTCAAAGGTTGATGTACGCTCCATATATTCGTCTTGGGTAATGACACACCACCAGAGCCGCAACAGACGCTCGCCACTGTCGAACGAATTTCGACGACGGACGGACTAACGGCTTTTATCCATAATGGTGGGGACGGCGGGATTCTGCCCTCGACCCACGGCTTAACAGCCTGATAAAACGGCGTTTCCCAGTGTTTCACCAAGCCCCAAGAGAAAACACAACATACTGTATTATATTGTGTTTTATGCTTCTCGACGCACCATAGAAATCAGCAGTAGCCCACCGCGTATGGACACACATCTGGATATGTGTAAGCAGGTTTGGGGATTATGTCTATGGCAACGATGCCCGTCAAGGACTGGGAGTGGCCAGAGAGATCAAGGCCGTGAAGATAAAAAGGACGAAAACCAACCCTGATCACTTTGCCTTTCTCGCCAATGCGTCGGGTCACCCGCAAGGCCACGAAACTGCTTCCCGTGGCGACATCCAGGACGCGTCCATCTACTTGTGGAGACGCGAGTTCAACCACCGCCACGTTCGTGGCGATGATGCAGTGTACCGCAGGCCAACGATTGCTGCCTTCACCGGCATAGGCGGCTGCGAAGCCTCCTGCAGAGTGAGCCCATGCGCCAGGACCAATTTGAGTGCTTCGGCCCAAAACTCTGCCGTATTGCTCTGCACTGTTTCCTCATGAAATTCTCTTCGATCCATTATATCCGAAGATTCAGATACTTCAGGGAGGATCACCTGATCTTCGCCGTCACCCCCGAAGATGGCTGCCCACTGGACGAGGAAGTCCGACGCGCCTGCTGGCACTGCCCGGCAATGCCATGGGACCGGTGCCGACTGACTCGGGTGCCTACACCTCGAAATCCCCCACTCAACAACGCTTTCCAAGACAATTTGCAAGAAAGTGTAGCCATACTCCCACGAGGCATGTATCGCGTCGGCAAGAACAGGCTATCTCACGAAATCTTGGAGCTTTCCGGAATGTAAGGTATTGCCGACCGTCGTGTTTTAGCGACGATCCGAGGTGGCGTGACGACATATACCCATCGAAACATCGGAGGAAATGTATATTAAATACCGGTTATTTCCTTATATTACATAAATCTGTATCAGATTGGCATGGTTAATGCTACAAATTTGCGCAATCTGGTAGTCCGGCATTATCACAACATGGAATGTCATGATCTTTTGATTATTATGTCGCATCCGTTGTCCTGCAAGCCGCCATATGCTTTATGTGTCGGCAGATAATTGTGTGGCATTGGTGGATCTTACTAACACCGGGGCACTATCCATATCGACCGGGATTTCTGGATATTCCTTCTTCTATTTTTCTGTCCGATAACACAAACAAGTTGGTATTAAAACTGAGGAGGTCAATTACGAAAACAGGGTAAAATGGCATCAAATATCCAGTATAACGACATAGCACCATACCTTGTGTCGGTTAATGTATAGCGTTCTCAGTACCTATGGTCTCCTCATCGAAGACCACTCAAAACCGGATAGCGAGGCCAGCGGAAAGGCCCGACCAATGCAGCCACCCGCGTCAAGAGAAGACCCCAACCGCCCGGCGGTACCTGGCACTATTATGCGATATAGATCTCACCGACCGCAGCCGCGATAAGGAGTAGAAGATATGGCGATAACCCTAGAAACCCGTATGACTTACTGGCGCTCGCTTTTGCCGTACATCCCCAACATGCTGCTGGTTCCATGCTACACCGACGAGCTACGCACAGCGCTACGAGATGCGCTGTGCGCAATCGAAGACCTGTGCGGCCAAATGGAGCGCGATCGACAAAGCTATGCCCAGGTTAAAGCCAACAGTCGTCCTTTATCCCCAGTGAGGTGGAGAATTACAGATGCTGATGTGGCTTTAGTTCTGCGGGCGAAGCAGAAAACCCGGCATGGAGAATTTCGATGAGTTTTTGGGTATCCCATCATAGGCTTTTAATCATGATCGTCATCGTACCGAACCTGATCAATGCGGCCTACTGGGTTGCCCATCCGGATCGGTACACCGCCACCACCAGCTTGCTAGTTTATCGGCGAAGCTCCGGTGCAAGCTTTTCCGGTGTCTTGCAAGGAAACGCGGGCGGAGCCGACAGCGGCGCGGGACGAGTGTTGGCCTCTCTCCTGAAAGCCGGCAGCACCTGGAGGGCCGTGAACAGCAAACTGGATCTGGCGCGGGTCTACCGACGTGGGTTGGTATATGGGTATTGTAGTGCCTCCGACTTCTGGTCGTGCGGCCCGAAAGGTTTGCTATCTACCTATCGGGATCACCTGCCTTCCCGCGTAAACCCCAAGAGCGGGGTGCTGTCCGTGCGCTCGACCGCCTACACCGCCACTGATAGCTTGGCCGTTCTGCAGCGTGCGACCGCCGCTGCAGAACAACGCCTTCTGCGCATGCACCAGAAAGAATCCGTTGCACAGTTGGCTCAGGCACGCCAACTGGCTCAGACCTTGGCCGACAAGCTCAAAATGGCGCAAAAAGCTAGCAATGCCTATCTGAGAGCACAGAAAAGCCTGTTTCCCAGTACGGAGGACGCCGCCGCGCTTCGCCTAATGAATACTCTGGAGGCCGATTCAGCGCGGATCGCCGCTCATCGTCAGTCGTTAGCCAGTGGCGCTCCTCATAGCCCGATGCTTGGAAATCTGGACGCCGAAGCCGCGGCGGTCCAACAGCGTATAGACCATCTGCAACTGCAACTGCCGCAGATGTCCGCGGTTTTCGGCCACTACGCAGTTTTACAGATGCAGGTCGACTCTCTTCGAGAACAGTTGAAACTGGCCAACGGTGCGTATGTGGAAGCCCAGATTGCCTCTGTTCGTCCCTGGTACACCCTTCACATACTGAGTCCGGCGCAAATGCCGCTTGGCCCTTCGGGACCTGACCGCAAGACCTGGATATTCTGGGTTCTGGTCGGCACCCTGCTGCTCTGGAGCATCTTGCGATGAAAAAGAAACTCCTTTCCCTTCCGCTTCTTGCCGCGATTCTCGGTGGATGCGCGGAATTCCCCTCGGGTGGCCCGGGAAGCAGTGTTTTACTGCACCCCATAACCGGTGAACACGTCCAGACCGTAACTCCGAAAAAGGCCGCTACCGAGGCTAAAAACCTGCATAATCAGCAGCAACAGGCCGTAACCCGAGCGATCGTCATCCTACGGAGATACGCCAAAAGACACCCATACTCCGGGGCGCTACTGGCAGGCGATGCTCTTCAAGTTCGGCTCTGGTCTTATTCGGGGCTCAACCTTAACTCTACCCATGGAAATGGATTGGTCGCCACCAATCTGAGTCCGGTCACAGTGGACCCACAGGGCCGGATAAGCCTGCCATACCTGCCGTCTCTGCGGGTTGCGGGAGACACTCCTGCAATGGCTGCACAAGCCATAGTAAATGCCTACACCACGCGGCAGATCATGGAAGCGCCCCAGGCCCAGGTCCGCGTTATACACCACGCCCAAGGAATCTGGGTTTACGGGGCTGGGAACCACCATTTCTTGCCGTGGACACCACGCGGGTGGACACTGGCACAGGCTCTGTCCGGAGTTAGTGGCGGAAACAGTTCTGGATCCAGATGGGCATCAAGCCCCATGCATCACAGTACCCGTGTTCATGTCCTGGCCCATGGACAGATGCTGGCCAGCCTACCCATCGCCCAGGCACTCCACAAACACGTTCCATTGGCCCCAGGAGAGCGGCTGGTGGAGATTAGCGGCGCCCCAGTGCAGATCAGCGTTTTGGGATCAGGAATGCGCAAGCCTGACATATATGGCTTTGACGGAAACGTGCCGGTCAGCGAGGTCCTGGCCAAGGCCGGTGGCCTGAACAGCAATACAGCCGATTATCGCTACGTTCTCCTTTATCATCCCGAGGCCAACGGCCGAACGCAGTTGGTCGTGTTCCATTGGGACACCGGCGCCGGATTCCTGGCGGCTCAATGGTATCTGGTCCAGAACAACAGCGTGCTCTATGTCTCCAGCCAGCCGATTGTCAAGCTGAACAAGGCATTGAACCTGCTGCTGAATGTCGCTCTTCCTGTTCAGGTCTTCAAGGAGGTGTTCACCCAGCAGGCGGCCGCCATTAGTATTCCTGCCCAGACAGCGAATTAGCCATGTTCCGCGAACATAACAGGCACCCGTTATCAACCACCGTTTGGGACCGCTCATGGAAGGGCGCCTTCCGGAGACGTTTCATGCGGCCCCTAGGCAGACCCAAGGCGGAAACAGCGCCGGAGGCGCCATGGATATCTTTACTCCGCCACCGCCGCCGCAGCGTTCTGGCCTTGACTCTGGTGACCGTAGTGGGCCTGCTCCTGCTGGTGGACAACATTCTGAGAGACCAGGCCTTGGCGCCGGTTTGGCGGGTGGTGTACCTATCTTCCTACGGGCTTATGTCTTTCTTCATGATCTACAACTTCTACATGATCCTGATCGGCACCTGGCACGTTTCCCAGGGCATCGTCGGCAACCCCTACCACCCATTGCGGGAACGGGCAGATCCGCCGAAAGGAGAAATCATGGCTCTGCTATTTCCGGTGTACCAGGAGGACGTAGCCCGGGTCCTGGCTGGGCTCGTAGCCACCTGGGATTCCATCCGCACCTATCGTCCAGATCTTGCGCTCCGCGTCCATGCTTTCCTTCTGTCGGACAGTCAGTGTCCGGCTATGGTCGCCCATGAGACAATGGCGGTGCAGCGGCTCAAGCAGGAACGCCCAGACCTCCCGCTCTTCTACCGACACCGGCCCATCAACATCAACCAGAAGATGGGCAACCTTGCAGATTTCTTCCGGCGCTACGGCCGGCATTATGCCTATACGCTCATCATGGATGCTGACTCGATTATGGACGGGGAAGCCTGTATTGAGCTGTGGCGGGCCATGGTTACCCATCCCCGCATCGGGATTCTGCAGACCAATCCTCGTCCAGTATTCAGGGAGAGCTTTTTCGGGCGCATGCTGCAGTTCTCCGCCCATCTTTACGGCTCGGTATTCTCCTATTCATTGATGGTCATGCAAATGGGGCATGCGGGTTATATCGGCCACAACGCCTTGATCCGAACTCAGGCGTTCATGGACCACTGCATCCTGCCAAAGCTCCCTGGGTCGAAGCCCTGGGGCGGAAAACCATTAAGCCACGACTTCGTCGAGGCGGCCATGATGTGCCGGGCGGGGTACGAAGTATGGTTTGTCCCTGAGTTGAAAGGATCGTATGAAGAGGTGCCTGCAAACATAATCGCATTTCTCATCAGGGAACGGCGCTGGATGCAGGGAAACCTTCAGCATCTGCGGCTGCTGTTCATCAATGGCCTACGATGGATGCACAGGGAAATCTTTATCAACGGTGCCATGGGTTATATCACCGCTCCCATATGGTTCGTTTTTCTGCTGGTATCCGCATACACCATGGTACATTTCTTGAGCGCCGCTAAGCTTTCCATTGGATCCATTCGGATGCTGATCGTTCCCATGGGGCTACTTCTGGCCGCATCCGTGGTATTCCTATTCCTACCTCGCATTCTGGCCATTTTTATGCACATGAGGTCGCACAAGGCCCCTATGTATGGGGGACGCATCAAGCTGATTTGGTCAGTACTGTTCGACACGGCACTTTCATTTTTTTATACACCGCTCCTTATGGTAATGATCAGCTATTTTTTGTGGGCGTGGATCAAGCGCCGGACAGTTTTATGGGGGCAGCAGCAACGGGATGACCGTGCTGTTTCATGGAAAGATGCATGGAAATCTTTTCGCGGCGTGATGATCTTGGGAATTGCAGGATGGGCGGCCTTACTGACCTTGGTGCGTGGGGCTATCCAATCCCCGCACGCCATACTGCTGGAGTCCATAACAGACGGTTGGATGCAGCCCAGCAGCATGCTGATGTGGTACGCACCGATCCTGTCCGGCTGGACTCTTAGCGTTTTCTTGGTGCAGTGGACCAGCCGGACTTTTCCTACGATCAATCGCCTGCACTGGTTCGCCATCCCGGAGGAGGTAAATCCACCTAAGTTGCTGCAGGAGGTTCGCGCTCTGGAGCAGCGGTTCCGTTCATGGTGGCAGATCCCAGATACGGACAACCCTAGGGAGTATCTGCCGGCGTTCGCGCGCATCTACAAGGCACAGCAAGAGAATATCGGGGAACTGCCGCATCGGCACGCCAAGACCGAACTGTACCGTCGTCTGCGAGACAAGGCGATGGCCGAGGGCAAACTTTCCCAGCGCGAATGGATACTTCTGATGGGGAGCAGGCAGTTTCAGCAGTATCTGTGTTCGGATCTCGGGTCTGAATTCCTGGCGACGTTGCGCTGACCTCACCTCACCAAGCGTCCCCTGACTTTTGCCATCACTCGTTGCAATTTACAGCTAGAAATCAAAACGGAAAAAAGGCAAAAAAGGTACTGTTGGAATAGGTCTGCGCCATGTTCTCCGCCCATGTCAGCATATCGTTCTTCGCCAGCCCTAACCTCCCGGCTTGGGCCATGCGGTACTGATGGGAGAACCTGTCCTTGAAAATGAACCATTTGCCATACTGCTGGCTAGCGACCCGATGCTGACTGATGAGCCCTTTAATCCAGATGGTCAAACAATACCAGCGCTATCAATAGCGAGACGATTACTTATTCCTACAACTAAATCCGACCCACCTGTACTTTATGGAAAATTACGGATGATTATTTCAACATTTTTAGCAAGTTATGAAAAATTTTATGTATCGGAGGCATGGCTGACTCCAGGATGGCTTCCGGGAAGTCGGTTTGTTGGTGATGGCTGTGAGGCTCCATGGATAACTTGTGATCAGGCCATAGTGGTGCCAGACGAGCGGAGCTCCAACATAAGGGTTGTGACTGCCCATATGTCACCGCTTGTCTCGTGGAAACACAGCACTGGTCAGATTTGAACCCCACCATGGCCGTTTCAGAATTTTTCATCCAACGCCAGGACGATTTCGCTAACATTTCGTCTCGCCCTTCTGCGTCAAAGGCATTTCGAATCCGCCAGTACCAATTATCGGATCGACAGGATATCCGCCGCTTATGCTGCGATACAGGCTTTCTCGGCAAGCCCATCGACCGGATATTTTGCGATCGCGAGCTCTTTGCCGACCTCCACACCACCCCCTATCTTGATTACGAGCCGGAATGGACCTTCGTCGCCGAGGCGGACGGTCACTTAGTAGGTTACCTGCTTGGTTCAGTGCGCCGCGTCTTTCCCTGGCTGCTCGTCTATGAAGGCTCCCTTACCGCCCTAAGGATGTGGTCCCGCAGCCTGAAGGGCACTTACGACCATCATCGCAGCCGAATTTATGTACATTGGCTCCTGACCAGAAGCTTCCGGGAATGCCCCAGACACCCTTCGGGGGCCGCTCACATGCACTTTAACGTGGTAACTTCCTACCGGGGCCAAGGTGTTGGCCTAGCCCTCTGGCGTGCCTTTGAAACAGCCTTGCAGGCAGCCGGTATCACCCATTATTTCGGCGAGTTCTTTTCCTACCCAGGGAGGCGGCCCGAACTGGTCTACCGGCGCTTTGGGCTTCGCGTTTATGATGCGGTGGACACCACTATCTACGCCCCCGAGATACCCCAACCCGTCCGCCTTACCTGTGTACACAAAGTCCTCAACGGGCAGGTCCCGACATGCTGGGCGCCGCGTTCTTCATCCCGACAGTGATTGTGCCGGCGCTGCTCATCACACACTGCCTGACATTCTGGCCACAGCGACACACTGAGCAGATTCTGTGGAAAAATAGCGCCTCAGAACGCCAAAATGACTGTATTGTATGGGGTCGATCTGAAACGTTCTTAACCGTAGAATGAAAAATGACTGCAGGCGTGGCGATAGTCACATCGAAGCCATAGAGCATACAGCCATTACTACATAGCGGTGGGGCGTCGTGGTCCATCGACCGTCACCGAGGACTCCCGGCGGGTTAGCCTACCACGAGTTTCATTCTCCCAGCACCCGCTTCTCGACAAGAAAGTCCACGAATACCCTCAGCTTGGGCAGCATGTACCGATTGCCGGGCCACAGAATCGAGAACTTGCCGCTCTCCGCGACGAATTCGTCGAGGACGAACACCAATGTGCCGGTGCCAATGGCCTCACGCACCGCGAAGTTGGGCAGGTAGGCGATTCCCAGACCAGCCATGGAGGCGGAGATCAGTGCTTCCACACTGTTGAATGTGTGGGTGCCCGGGACGGGAATGCGGGCTGCTCCAGTCCGCTCGGCATCGAACTTCCACTCCTGCAACTGCCCCGTCGTAGGGAACTTGTATCGCAGGCATGCGTGGTTCGCTAGATCAGTTGGAACTCGCGGCACGCCGCAACTGGCAAAGTAGTGGGGCGCTCCCACCAAAACGAAGTGGAATGTTCCCAAGCAGCGAGCCTTGAGCTGGGAGTTGCCCATGTCTCCACTGCGGATGGCGGCGTCTACGCCTTCGGCGATCATATCGATCAATCTGTCGTTGAAGTCAAGATCGAGCTCGATGTTGGGATACCGAGTCACGAACTCGCGGAGGACGGGCATCAGCATGCGGTAGCCGATCGCCGGAACGCTGACCCTCAGCTTCCCGCGGGGCATACCGACCAATCGGGAAAGCTCATATTCCGCCTCCTCAATCTCCTCGACGATTCGTCGGCAGCGCTCGAAAAAAAGTGCCCCCTCTTCGGTCAGTCTGAGTCGACGCGTACTGCGATTGAACAAGCGGACACCGAGTTCATCCTCAAGCCGCGCCACGCTCTTGCTGATCGCCGACGCAGAGACGCCAAGCCGCTCACTGGCGGCGACAAAGCTATTCATTTCCGCAGAGCGGACAAACGCCATGATCCCGCTCAAGCTGTCCATCGCCAACCTATTGAGGATATTTTATCAATTGTAAAAGGAATTATAGCCGATTTCTCATACATTAACGACTTTATATCATTCACTTATCTGATCGTTACTGCGGCAGGTGCAGCCCACGCGCCGCATAGGAGAGACTACCTATGGAAACCACTTTAAAAGCCTCCTTGCCGCCACCTTCCCATACCGCGTCCAGCCGAGGCCAGGCTTGGGTGCTCGCGGCCGTATGTTTGGCCGCGCTGATCCTGCCTCTCAGCTTTACTGGCGGTGTCGTTGCAACACCGACGATCAGCCGGGATCTTGGTGGCAGCTCGCTGGCGTTGAACTGGATCACCAATGCCTTCATGCTGAGCTTTGGAAGTCTCTTGATGCCTGCGGGCGCGTTAGCAGATGCGTTCGGCCGCAAGCGGCTCTTCGCGAGCGGGGTATTGGCCTTTTCGATTGCGTCCGTAATCATCGCATGGGCGCCGAACATCGCTTGGCTCGATGTACTGCGCGCCGTTCAAGGAATCGCTGCTGCAACGGCACTGGCGGGCGGGTCGGCAGCGCTCGCTCAAGAGTTCGACGGCATCGCGCGCACCCGGGCATTCAGCCTGCTGGGCACCAGCTTCGGCGCAGGACTGGCGTTTGGCCCAGTGCTGGCGGGACTGCTCATCGAGCACGAGGGATGGCGTTCGATGTTTCTTTCCAGCGCCTTTGTTGGGACATTTGCTCTGTTACTGGGCGTGCCCAGGATGCGGGAATCACGTGATCCTGACGCGATGCGTTTTGATTGGCTAGGCGCAGTAAGCTTCACCGGCACGCTCGGTCTGTTCACCTGGGGGGTGTTGCAATTGCCCACTAGTGGCTGGTCAAGCTTTCAAGCATGGGGACTGATCGGCGGATCCTTGTTGGCGTTCGCCGTCTTTCTCCGCGTCGAAAGGCGAACACACCGACCCATGCTAGACCTGTCGCTGTTTCGGTATCCGCGTTTCGTTGGCGTGCAGATGCTACCGGTGGCGACCAGCTATTGCTATGTGGTCCTCCTGGTTTTGTTGCCCTTGCGACTTATCGGCATTGAGGGTCGAAACGAAGTCAGCGCGGGGTTGACCATGATCGCGCTGTCGATTCCGATGCTGGTGATGCCCAGTATCGCCGCCGTCCTGACCCGATGGGCTTCGGCAGGCAAGATATCTGCCGCCGGGCTGTTGATCGCCGCGCTCGGATTGTTCTGGCTTAGCTGCATTGATCCGTCAAATCGTCAGGCATCCCTCTTGGGGCCGTTGTTGGTCATCGGCGTCGGAACGGGGCTTCCGTGGGGACTCATGGATGGCCTGGCGGTAAGCGTAGTGCCCAAGGAGCGCGCTGGCATGGCCACCGGCATCTTCAGCACCACCCGAGTGGCGGGCGAAGGCATGGCCATCGCCATCGTGAGCGCGCTGCTGACCTTGTTCATTCAATTCCATCTGCCAGAGAACATCTCAACGTGGCGTGTCGCAACAGCACAGCATCTCGCCATGGGCGACATGGCTGCCGTAGAAAGTCATGTCCTCGATACTGTCAACACCAACGCTCTGGTTACCGTATATGGCGCGGCCTTTCAGTGGCTCATCTACTTCCTGATTCTTATCACCGTTTTCTCAGCCATGGTGGTAGGCTGGTTGCTGGGAGACCAAGATCGTCAACATACTGACGGCTACCACATCTCCTCGTGACAATGGCACAGGTAGAATGAGTATCCAATGTGCCGTCATACAGACAATTGCTCTGGATCAGATAATGATCCTTGAGTCTCCGCTGCTGAACGGCCATTTTCAGACTGAATGCGGATATTGGATTTCCCAAGCACACGCTCAACAGATATTCAGGAACCAATCATGTAGTGGATGACTTGACACGCTGAATTGCACTATGATTTTTTCATCATGGCATAGCAGTAGGAGAGGCGACGACACGGCAGGCCAAACAATTGGCAGCGGCGGGAATTGATCTAAAGATGCGCAATTGTAACACCGATGATGGCGGAGTAACCCCGATGTGTGACGAACAGAATGGAAGCAATAAATTGAAGCCTGAAGGTATGCGTCGGCGTGATCTGTTGAAGGGTATTGCGATTACGGCCGGCGCTGTGGTGGCAGGATCCATTACAGGCATGAATCCTATTGGCGTAGCCCATGCGGCAGAGAAATGTCCGGGAATGACACCGAAAGCTACGTTGCAGTATCAGCCACATCCCAAGGGCAAGGATCAATGTTCCGTGTGCGCATATTTTATTGCGCCACACTGCTGCACAGTCGTGGCTGGCTCCATCGCGCCAGCCGGTTGGTGTATGGCATTTATACCGAAACCAGCGTAGTGATGATACAAGCGCAAACCGCCGAAAATTCTGCCGGCAAACCTCGACGGCACGGTTTCTGGCCACAACGCCCGTCCGACACGATTTTCCGTATACGGTCTGCTCAATTTTGAGCGGCGTTGGTCCAGTTGTCGGCGGTGCCGGAAAACATTGGTTTGGCGAGAGCCAGCCAATGCTGACTCTGCGCCCACGCCGGGAAGATCGGCGATTATGGCTTACACCCAATTAATGAGTTTTTGGAACCAGGCTTGGTTCCCGCTTTGACT
The DNA here is from genome assembly GCF_023229925.1 of Acidithiobacillus sp. Classification (NCBI taxonomy): domain Bacteria; kingdom Pseudomonadati; phylum Pseudomonadota; class Acidithiobacillia; order Acidithiobacillales; family Acidithiobacillaceae; genus Acidithiobacillus; species Acidithiobacillus sp. The sequence continues at coordinate 383,612 of NZ_JALNYM010000002.1, forward strand.
GGATCAAGAATCCGATAGGCGAGCAGCTTCACAGGGTCGGTCACGAGGAACCACGCCAGCGCATAACCCCAGACGAACGCCGCCCAACCCCAGCCTAGGGGCGTCATGAACAGCCCATAAACCGCTATCAGCGTCGCCACGATTTGCGTGCCGAGCACGGCCCCCCACAAAATCCGCGCCGGGCGTATCGACCAGAAGGGGCCGCGCGTGCGCGTCTGGAAAATCGTCAGATGCCCGGCTACCGACAGCATCAGATACATCATTGTCTGGAGATGCGCATGGTTGAGGTGATAGACCCGATCGCCAAGGAAAAACAGGCCAAACGCGGCGATGGGGCCGACAAGGCCCAGCACTGTGGCAATCCCCAGCACCATGCGCATGTTCCAGGCCTCGGGCTGGTCCCTGTAATGCACGTTGTCATAGGCGATGGACAGGATGGCGCCGTCGTTGAGCAAGGCGAGCATCACGATCATTACCGCCGTCACCGGATAGAAATTGAAGATCAGGATCGAGAGCGTCATGAACAGCAGCACGCGCAGCGTTTCGGCAATGCGGTAGATCGCGTAGCTGTTCATCCTCTGGAAAATCTTCCGGCTTTCCTTGATCGCATCGATGATCACCGACAGGCCCGGCGTCATCAGCACGATGGCCGCTGCCGCGCGCGCCGCGTCGGTCGCGTCCGATACGGCGATGCCGCAGTCGGCTTTCTTCAGCGCGGGGGCATCATTCACCCCGTCGCCGGTCATGCCGACGATATGGCCGCGTTTTTGCAGGACATCCACGATGTGGAACTTGTGTTCGGGAAACACCTGGGCGAAACCATCGGCCTTTTCGATGGACTCGGCCACCTCTGCGGTTTCTTCCTTTTTGGAGTCGCCGAGGCTGGAGGCATCGAGGATATTGGCGCCCATGTCCAGCTTCTTGGCGGTTTCCTTGGCGATAGCCAGTGCGTCCCCCGTCACCATCTTGACCTGCACGCCCATCGCCAGCGCGGTGGCAATGGTTGCCTTGGCATCTTCCCGCGGCGGATCGAACAAGGGCAGCACGCCGACAAACTGCCATGGGCCATCTCCCTCGGACCGCGCCACGCCCAGCGAACGAAAACCGCTCGCCGCGAAGTCGTTGACCGCTTTGTCGACTGCGGACTTGACTTCACCGGCATTGGCCGCCAGCGCCAGGATCACCTGCGGAGCGCCCTTGGTCACCTTGAATGGTTTTCCATCCGCGCCCTTGATGGTCGCTTCGGTGCGCTTGTGCACCGGGTCGAACGCCTGGAAATGTGTTACCTGGTAGCCCTTCAGGGCCTTGTCGTCTTTCAGTCCGCCCAGCACGGCCAGATCGATGGTGTCCTTGTCGTCCGCGCGCGACGCCAGCGCGGCGTCGAGGATGACTTGCTCGGTAGGGATACCGTTCACGCAGAACGGATCGCCCAGCGTCAGCTGGTTCTGGGTCAGGGTGCCGGTCTTGTCCGCGCACAATATGTCCACGCCAGCCAGTTCCTCAATGGCCACCAACCGGCTGACGATCGCCTGCTTCTTGGCGAGCTGACGCGCGCCGACCGCCATCGTGACCGACAATACCGTGGGCATCGCCACCGGAATCGCGGCCACGGTCAGGACCAGGGCGAATTGCAAGGTGGTGAGGATCGGATCGCCGCGGAAAATCGCGACACCAATAATCACAGCCACCAGCACCACCGCGAGAATGATCAGGTAGTTGCCGATTTTTAACACCGCCTTTTGAAAATGACTGACGGTGTGGGCGTCTTGCACCAGTTCTGCGGTCTTGCCGAAGTAGGTGTTCGCGCCCGTGGCATAGACCAGCGCGCTACTCTCACCGCGGCGGATGATGGAACCGGAAAACACCGCGTCGCCCAGCTTGCGCGACGCGGGCAAGGACTCTCCGGTCAGCGCGGACTGGTCGACCGACATGGGGTCGCCGTCGAGCAGCCGCACATCCGCCGGCACGATGTCGCCCAGGCGCATGCGAATGACATCGCCCGGCACCAGCTCGCGCGCCGCCGGGTTGACCCACTTCCCGTCACGTATCACCCGGGCCTTGACTGCCAGCTTGGCCTTGAGGGCCTCGATGGCATTGCCCGCTGCGTGTTCCTCCCAGAATCCGACCACGGCGTTGGCCAAGAGCAGAACCAGGATGATGAAAAAGTCCGGCCAATGCCGGGCTACGGCCGAAAGAATCACGGCTGCTTCGATCATCCACGGGATCGGGCCCCAAAAATAGGTGAGGAATTTGAGGAAGGCATTGGCCCTCTTTTCTTCGATCTCGTTCGGTCCGTATTGGGTCAGCCGCTTTTCCGCCTCGGCTTGGGTGAGCCCGTCCGGCGACGACGCCAATTTCTTCTCCACCTCCGCCAGCGGCAGGGATTTCAGATCGTCCTTCGCATCGGACTTCGATTTAGGCTTCGGAACTGACTTCGCTTCGGGCGCCTTGGACTGGTCGGTATCTGGTTTCATGAGGGGTATTCCTTCTGTCTTTGCGGGCCCCAAGATTTCGTGAGTTGCAGGAAATTTGTTGTCATACCCCGGAAAAGAAGTTCATTTAGCCCTTTTGCCACAGCACGATGGCGATGCGCGTGGATTTTACGGCGCGATCTTTTTCCCACCAGGTGGCCGGGCGAATGCCCTGCACCAGAAACGTCGTCACCCCAGCCAGGTTAACGCAGATCAGGTTCATCAGAAACAGCGACGACGCACCCATTGCCAGCGCCACCATCACCCCTCAATCAAGGTCGTCGACACACCTGTGGTGAACGCCAGCGCGCCCGATGCCAAGGCCACTGTCGGCACGCGGCAGTGTCGCTTCGACGGGCAGAACCACAACCCGGTTGCCCGCCTCGCCGGTATACCGATTCTCCAGCAAATCCAGCACCGCTTCGTTCCGTTCCGTTCCGCATCCAACAAGATCCGCACCAGCACTTCTCCGTCAGGCAAGCGGAGTTGCTGGTGTTCGAGCACCTGATGCTCCTTGAGAAGGTCACGGAGTTCCGCGCCATCCTTCTCCTGCAACACCATCTCGATCAGTCGCAGCGCCATCGCGGTATCATCCTTTCCATTTCCAATCGCGGATTTCCGGCATGTCCTGGCCGTGCTTGTTGATGTACTGCTTGTGCTCGATCAGCTTGTCCTTGAACTGCTGCTTCAGGTAGATACCCTGGTCACCGGTCTGCGGCAGGCGGTCGATGGTGTCCATCACGAGGTGGAAGCGATCCAGGTCGTTCAGCACCGTCATATCGAAGGGCGTGGTGATGGTGCCCTCTTCCTTGTAGCCGCGGACGTGAAAGTTGCCGTGGTTGGTGCGGCGGTAGGTGAGCCGGTGGATCAACCACGGGTAGCCATGGAAGGCAAAGATCACCGGCCTGTTCTTGGTGAAAAGCGCGTCGAAGTCCATGTCGCTCAAGCCATGGGGATGCTCGATTTGCGGCTGCAGCTTCATCAGGTCGACGACGTTCACCACGCGGATTTTCAGGTCAGGCAGATGCTCGCGCAGGATGGAGACGGCGGCGAGCGTCTCCAGCGTGGGCACGTCGCCACAGCAGGCCATGACCACGTCGGGCGCCACGGCCTGGTCGTTGCTGGCCCACTGCCAGATGCCGATACCCTCGGTGCAATGCTTGACGGCGGCCTCCATCGACAGCCATTGCGGCGCTTGATATTTGCCGGCGATCACCACGTTGACGTAGTGGCGACTGCGCAGGCAGTGGTCCCAGACCGAGAGCAGGCAGTTGGCATCCGGCGGCAGATAAACGCGCACGACATCGGCCTTCTTGTTCACCACGTGGTCGATGAAACCAGGGTCCTGATGGGTAAAGCCGTTATGCATCTGCTGCCAGACATGCGAGGCCAGCAGATAATTCAGCGACGCGATTTTCCGCCGCCAGGGCAGATCCGCCGTGACCTTCAGCCACTTGGCGTGCTGATTGAACATCGAGTCGATGATATGAATGAACGACTCGTAGCTATTGAACAACCCATGCCGGCCGGTGAGCAGATAACCTTCGAGCCAGCCTTCGCACTGATGCTCGCTCAACATCTCCATGACCCGTCCATCGCGGGCGAGGAATTCATCGTTGGCCTGTGTGCGTGCGTCCCACTGCCGGTTGGTGACCTCAAACACGGTGTTCAAGCGGTTGGATAGCGTTTCGTCAGGGCCAAAGATTCTGAAATTGCGTTGCGCCCAATTGAGCTTGGCGACATCGCGCAGGAAGACACCGAGCTGGTGCGTGTCGGCCGCCGTCACGGCCCCCGGTGACGGCACATTCACCGCGTAGTCCCGGAAGTCCGGCATGATCAGGTCGCGCAGCAGCATGCCGCCGTTGGCGTGGGGATTGGCGCCCATGCGTCGCTCGCCTCTGGGCGCAAGTTCGGCCAGTTCCGGTTTGAGGCGGCCCGACTCGTCGAACAGTTCCTCCGGCCGGTAGCTCTTCAGCCAGTCTTCCAGCAGCTTGAGGTGTTCGGGATGGTCCGCATCCACCGCGATGGGCACTTGATGCGCGCGGAAGGTACCTTCGATTTGCTGGCCATCCACCCATCCGGGACCGGTCCAGCCTTTGGGCGACTTGAGCACGATCATCGGCCAGCGCGGACGCATGGTATTACCGTTGACGCGGGCATTGTGCTGAATCTCCTTGATCTGCTCCACCGCTGTATCGAGGACCGCGGCCATGGTCTCGTGCATCAGCGCCGGATCATCGCCTTCGACGTAAAAAGGCGTCCAGCCGCAGCCGCGGAAGAACTGATCCAGTTCCTCCGGCTCGATGCGGGCGAAAACCGTCGGATTGGCGATCTTGTAGCCATTGAGATGCAGGATCGGCAGCACCGCGCCATCGGCGACCGGATCGAGAAACTTGTTGGAATGCCAAGCGGTGGCCAGGGGGCCGGTTTCCGCCTCGCCATCGCCGACGACACACGCCACGATCAACTCGGGATTGTCAAACACCGCCCCGAACGAATGGCTGAGCGAGTAGCCCAGCTCACCGCCCTCGTGGATCGAGCCCGGGCATTCCGGCGAGGCGTGGCTGGGAATGCCACCGGGAAACGAGAACTGTTTGAAGAGCTTCTGCAGCCCGGCCTCATCCTGGCCGATATTGGGATAGATCTCGCTATAGGTGCCCTCGAGGTAGGTGTTGCTCACCACGGCCGGCCCGCCGTGCCCGGGGCCGGAGACGTAAATCATGTCGAGGTCGTATTTCTTGATGATCCGGTTCAGGTGCACGTAGATGAAATTCTGCCCCGGCGTCGTGCCCCAGTGCCCCAGCAGCATATGCTTCACGTCCGCCAGCGTTAGCCGACGTTTCAGCAACGGATTGTCATAGAGATAAATCTGGCCGACCGACAGATAGTTGGCGGCACGCCAGTAGGCATCCATCTTGTGGAGCCGTTCCGGTGTGAGGACGTTTGTTGTCATGGTTGATGTTTCCTTATCTGGCATTTTGATATCCCAGTTTCACCACGTTCTAGAAAATCCAAATGGATCGGCCGCTTGCCAAATTTCCACTTTCATCAGATCAACCGAAAATGTCCGATCAGTTGATCTTGCTCGATTAACGTTGGGACACTACTGTCAGCATAGACGGAAAAAGTCGCATCAGCGCTCTGGTGCGGGTTCGAAGGGCGGGTGGAAATGCGCCGGGGTCGATACGGTTAGTCGCTTGAAACAGGACTGTCCACTTATTGTCAGGACACCTCAGTCTGGGTTGCCGCCACGACCATGAACACCAGGATTTTTAGAACCACAAAAAAATCCTTAAAAAAATCCTTGCATGCTTCCATAAATATCATTATGGTGATCTGCGGACAAGTGGTCCGAATTTAACGCAAGTAGGAAGTTCCTAAACATGGCAACTGGCACAGTAAAATGGTTCAACGACAGCAAAGGATTTGGTTTTATCACACCCGAGGATGGCAAGGAGGATGTGTTTGTGCATCATTCTGCTATTCAAGGCAGCGGCTTTAAGACCTTGGCAGAAGGCGCACGTGTAACGTTTAACAGCGTTCGCGGCCCGAAAGGCATGCAGGCTGAGGACGTGCGCGAGGCATAATCCTTTACCGGATGGTTGCCACAGGACGCCGCTCTTTTGCGGCGTTTTTTTGTGGTGCGCACAGCGGGGCGCACCCACTTGGGAGGACGAAGTCCTCTACTCGCCCGGCAAGAGGAAGCGTTAGCCGAACGGCAAGGGTATTACCGATCGGGTGAATGCGCGTTTTGGCAGCGGAACACCGCGTGCCCATAAATGCGTTTGCGGCCTGAAAGAGCGACGGCGTAAACTATCTTGTGCTTCACGGCACACCTTTTCATGTTCACTATTTCTGGACATCGACATGCCCCAATTACGATTTCCTGCGCTGGTAACGACGCCACCGGCACGGACCGACAGCCCTTTGTCGCCGGAACAAAAGACATTTAACCGTCTCAGCCAGCAGATTGCCAAAGTCCGCCAGCAGATGAGCGATTGGGAAACCGCTATGGCGGCAACGCGAAAGCGTGTGCTCAAGGACCTTCTGCCTTTGCGTAACCAACATCTGCAACTGCGCATTCAGTTGCTGGCGCAGCTGGACACCATCAGCCTGACCCAGAAACTGGGGAAAGCGGATGGCGAGACCCTATCCCAAGTGATTGCCCGTTTGGCCGAGAACCTCATGGCGGAATCCGCCGATCCTCAGCTGCAAGAAATATATGATCGGCACGGCGGTCCTGACGCAGAGGAGCAGGCCATCTTCGCCGAGATGAAAGCGTCCATGGAGGATTTTTTCAACCTAAACTCTGAAGCTGCGGGTACAGGAGAAGGGTCTTCAGAAAACCCAAAGGCATGGGCGGAAGAGGAAACGCGCCAAACGCAGTCACAGCGAGCAAGCCAACGCGGCCGACCCAAAACGGCCCGGCAAAAGGCGCAAGAAGCGCATCCCGCAGAACAGGCGGGGCAGATTCACCAGTCCCTGCAGGGCATCTATCGACGTCTGGTCAGTGCGGTGCATCCCGACCGGGAGGCGGATCCGGTCATACGTGCCCACAAAACGGCACTGATGCAACGGATCAATCAGGCCTATGGGGAAAATGATCTCTTGCAACTGCTGGCCCTCCAGCACGAGTTGGGCCTGATGGACGCGCAAGCCATTCATAAGTTGGGCGATGCGCATTTGAAAAAGTACAACCAGGCCCTCAAAGAACAACTGGCCAAATTAAAACGTAAAATCCAGGAACTCCAACAGCACCTGGCCAACAATATCGGGATGTCCCCTTTTGGGATGCAGTCACCGCATGTCCTGGCGCGGGATCTTCAGGAAACCATTCAGGCAACCCGACAGGCCATTAGCGGATTACGACAGGAGATGAAACAACTTTCGCAACCCGCCTACCTCAAACGCTGGATAAAGACTGCACGACGCGAATTGGCCTCGGAAGACTACATTTACGATGATTTTTACTGAAGCGATGCGAACATCTGCTAAAAATATCGACCGTATAAATGAGTGAATGGACGATATGCAGCGTTTGCGGTCATTCCCATCGAGGTTCGGAACAGGTAATATCGGCCAAAAGCTGCCGTCCACACACTTTCCATATCAGGTTGTTCAAAGACCGGATTAGCGCGAAAACCTGTCGTTAAGCTAATTCCGTGCCGGCGCTAGCGCCGTGTTTCTGTTTTTAATACATTCATATAGTGACGGCGGGCATGATAGTGACACAGAATAAAATAGTTGCAATCAGTTCAGGTACGTCACTATATTAAAGAATGTCCAGACCCAACGGTCTTTATATTTACTGTTAGGCGTGTCGGCCGCATAGCAATAGGTGAAATATGGAACTCAATGACCTGCATCTGATAACTAAAGAAATAATTCCGCCCTTACCCGGTGGTCTTAAATATGCCGCCAAAGTCCATGCTTTATTTGTGATGCTAGGTGGTGAAAGAAAGAGAGTTTCGCATGAGTTTGGTGAGGAATGGGGGCAAACAGATTCCGAGGCAAGAGCAAAGATGACTGCTCTTGTAGAAAAATGGGTTACATCGCAACAATAAAAATGTCCAACCTGTCGTTCGAGAGCGCCTGCGCAAAATCTCACAGCCCTCAACTTTACGTTAGATTGCCAAGAACGTGACGCTAGAACATTTTCGTACGATCAAAGAGCAAGGCCGCTGGGGTGCGTACGCTAATTCCCTGCTTAATGAGCCGGAACTGACACCATCGGCGATTGCTCAGTTCGGAACATACTGGATAGAGGCAGGGCACCGTATACGTGAACAGATCGGAGATGACCAGTTGCTAATACGGCTTCTTCGTCGTCTCCTCCCACCCTATGAAGGGGGATCAATCGAGCTATTCCGAGGCGAGAACAGAACCAGATGGGAGAGCAAGATTATCGGTTTAGCCTGGACTTCAAAAGCCAATATCGCGAGGATGTTCGGAAGTGGGTTAAATGCACTAGATACAGGTGGTGTGTTATTGAAGGCGCATTTCGCTCCTGTGGCAATCATAAGCGGGCCGAACGCGCACAGTAATTATTTGGGTGAGGAGCAATTCACCGTCGATCCATTCGCGGGAACTGCGATTTCAGTGATTGAGTATTACCCTGCTATCACGTGATGAAAATCGAAGTTGTACCCGGGAGGCTGATTCCAACCATGGCACTGAACCGGATTGAACTTCGAAATCTCTGCTATCCTACCTCAAATTGCAAATAGTCCTATATTTACTGTGGGCGTCTGAATAGCGTCCGAAGGATACCGAATGCAATCGATCCACTTTCTCGGGAGAGTCCTCCCTCCAAGCGCACAGGTAAGTGTTTCATTCGCTCCAAACATCAAGTGGGGGGCCCCAGAGATCGGTCTTGACATGGAATTCACATGCCGAATTGAGAACTCGAACATTGATGTCGAATGTCAAGTAAAAGAATATCGGTCTGAGTATCTCCCTGAGTTCTATAGGCGTGCGCTGGATATATGTCGAGCTCAAGTTGATTTGGTTGCATTCAAGATGGGTTGGGGGCTAACAGTCGTCTTGGAAAGTTTCATAGACTCAAATGGCATCGCCTCTCAGATAGTCCCAAAAGACGATAGTCTTGCTCAGCTGTGCACTGCGTTTTCACTGGATCAAGGTCTTGATGAATTATGTATAAAAGTTATTCAAAGCGTCCCGCTATTCATGGCATTGCGCGATCTAATCGCGGCGATATCCTTGCCTAATGTCGCGCCCGTTGACTGTGCTCGCGCTATGGACCGTTTAAAGCATCTCGTTGCTTCACCAGGAATGACTGACAAACAGGCGTGGCTACAGCTTCGGCAGGCTCTTCAAATTGATGAGGCCTACTTAAAATACATTACCGATTATTCCGCGAACCCTCGGCACGGAAAGCCTGGACACATCCCCGGAACAGTCACGACAGAAATAACTCGCCGTGCTTGGATCATCATGAACAGATTTTTTGAGTATCTAAAGCGTGGCAATGTCGTACTTGATCCGTCTGAGTTTCCGCTGTTGACTAGTCTTTGACCCCAAACATGACTTAAAGTAGGCGCCCAACCCATCATTCCACCAGACTTGGGTGAAAAGCCGCGCAGGCTAGTGAATTCGGAGGTTAGTGTTCTCAATGAATGCCATTGATCTGCAACGACCAGAATTGTTACCTGAAGCTCTCAGGGCGCGTCTTCAATCTATTGAATCGCTTTGCCGTAATGAGGAGTTTTCCGAGAATCTGGTGCAACACCCAAAGGTTCGAAATATCGTCATTGAACTTGATAGCTATTGCATGGATAGGCGAGTTCTAGGTATTCACTACACACGAGCCATTCGCACCGATATTGAACGTAAGGGCTTACTCGTTCGTACAGGTGCTGAGATACGCGATGAGTTTGTCCAACGTTTTGGTGAAGAATTTGGAGCAGATGAATTGGGACAGCTTCAAAGATTGTGGTCTTCGCACCAAGAGAAGCAAGCTAATATCAGAGATTCAATGCTTTGGTTTAACTTCACGCTAAGCGCATACGGAAGCTCGGGCTCCGCATACCTAGTAGGCATGTACGGAGGGGAACAGATCCACATGGGCATTGCAATGGATACTCCAGTCGGGAAAAAATTGGCGGGTATTGGGGAACCACTTTTGGTTAAATGTGCCCTTGATCCTCACAAAGTCAAAACGTGCATTGAACACCCTTGGGGAAAGATACTGGTGTCTTCTTTCCACATGAAAGTAGAGCCAGAGGCGTTCCGCATTGACCAAGACGGAAAGGTTACAGAATCAATATCACCTGAGGATTTGGTCGTTGAGTCAGCACACTAGCAATGGGCTAAGCCCAATCGTTTGCGAGTAGAAAAGCGGCTGCTTTGCGCCGCATACCCGTCGCTGAACTTGTGATGACCCGACTGGCAACTATGGGTCGGATGATGTCATTTTATCGCCGCCAATGAACGTCCGCAAACAGTCTGTTACTGCCGTTCGCTCTGCAAGGTACTAGGCACCCCGTCGCCTGTAGACAAAGCCTGTTGCAAGAAGCCAAAGACGGTTGCCGCCACGCGCTTCGCGCATACACTCCCCGCGACTACTCTCACGCCGTCCATAGCTGAGGCCGACCCTGTTCTACAAACATACTCGGTCGCCGTTGGATTCAGATGGGCTGGATGATGCTACCTTGTCCGTTAACAGCGCATGCGTGCCCTGCTAGCGGACAATCCGGATTAATAACTATAGGCAAGCCCGAGATTCATACCGAGCAGATTGGTCGATGATGGGGGCTCCTTACCAATATACGCATTGGCACCTTGATAAAACGTTACAATGCCCGTCCCAGTGTAGGTAAAGTGGGTGAAATTCAAGCCACCATAAACATGCCATCCACCAGAAATTTTATAGTCTGCGTGAATCCCTACGGTTTCTTCTCCGCTGGTACCAAACCCGGAGGACCATTGGGATGTTTTGATACCTCCGCCAACAAGCGCGAGTACGCGCATGTCAGCACCGAGGACCAACCTGGCTGTCGGTGCGTACTGATACATGAGGCCGGCGCCAACAAGCCCAGAATGGTAACGCTCATGCGTACCTGGGAGCTGTCTGTTCCACAACTGAAATCCACCCGCTACATAAGGTGTGAGCATCATGTTATTACTAATAGAAAAACCTTTACCCAATTTTCCCAGAAAGTTCTGCGTGGTCGCCTGATCTGTCGAATGGAGCGGGACATAGGAACCTATGTATGATCCTTTATAAGCTATCCCGGCCGAAGAATAATTGTAATTCAGCGATAAATACAGATTTTCTGTAAGGTTGTTATTCATCCCAGAGAGATTCACCGAAAATCCCGGCAGCCAACCCGATTCTGTATCATCAATTGGAGAACTGAGAACGCCCGTTGTAGCGAAGTGCTCTTGGTAATTCATCAAGGTCCCTGTAGCGGCAATGCCGACCTCATTATTTGCCGCAACAATAGGATTCTGGCTGGCATTCCAGGCGCTGTCGGCCATGGCAGAAACGGAAAACAGGGTCAGGCTTGCTGCAGTCAGGGTTGCGATAGCGTTCTTGTTGATCATGCGGACGTCCTTTTGTTTATCCGTTAAGACAGTGTTCACACGCTGAATCAACCTGTAACTGATTGTAAAAACAACACGTCGCAGAGTCAGCAAAGACTTATATAGAACAGGACCTCGCAATCGCAAGGTCAACCCGTAACATTTCGCAACAATTTCATCCGGGACCACATCTTCCTTATCATTCCGCTTTCCGAGAGAATGACGGCTCCACTGCCGAGGAACCTGAGTGTGCCCCCCAAAGCGCTATTGCTGGCTGTCTGTACCGTTTTCTGTGTGGCTCAAGGCGGACTGGCGCAAGCGGGCGTCGGTGCATGGCTGGCCGACCCGCTGGATACAGAGAGCGGCTTGAGTGCCAGTCCGGCCCAGCCTTGGACCACCCAAGCCGCCCTGCCCGATTTACCTAAGCTCCAGGGTCTTTCTGAGGCGGAGCAGGCGCAAATCTGGACGCTCCCGCAACTCACTGCGTATGCCCTCGCCCACAACCCGCAGACCGCCGCCGCATGGGATGGTTTGCGCGCCCAGGCCGCAAGCCTGGGAATGGCGGAAAGCGCCTGGCTGCCCAGCCTGACCCTCAATACCGGTTTTAGTCGTCGGCAGGCGGTCTCCACCGTCGGCTTTACGGTGCCGGCACGCAACAGCGCCAACCCCAATCTGACCCTGAATTACACCCTGTGGGACTTTGGTCTGCGCGCCGCCAAGGTGGATGCTGCCCGCGCCCAGAAATGGGTGGCGGGCTTCACCCAGAACCAGAGCATCCAGACCGTGGCCTTCAGCGTCGCACAGGCCTATTACCAGCTCCTCGGCAATCAATCCCTATTGCTGGCCGATGAAAAGACCGTTGCGGAAAACCAGAAAAACCTGGAAGCCGCCGAGGTACTGCATCGTGCCGGGCAAGCCACCATCGGCGCCCTCTATCAGGCCCGGGCCGCCATGGCGCAGGCGCAGTCCACCCTCGCCGAGCAACGCCAGACCGTGCATAGCAGCGAGGGGTCGCTAGCCAGCACCCTGGGCCTCAGTCCTCAGACCCACCTGAAGATTGCGCATCTCAAGCTGTATCAGGAACCGCCCCAACTCCACGGCGCCGCTGAGACGCTGATGCACGCCGCCCTCACCGCCAATCCCGCTTTGCAGCAGGCGCGGGCCCAGGTCGCCATAGCCCAGGCCAATGTCCGCAGCGCCGCGGCCAGCGGGCTGCCCAGTCTGGGGGTCAGCAGTTCCTACGGTTACGCTTTTCAGAACGGCTATCGGCCCGGCGACACCTGGACGGTGGGTTTTACCCTGACCGTACCCCTCTTCACCGGCTTCAACACCCATTATCAGATACGCCAGACGCAGGCCCTGAGGGACCAGGCCCAATCCAACCTCGCGGCCAGCCGCAGCAGCACCGAAACCACGGTCTGGCAGGATTTTCACAACTTCCAGGGCGCGGTTGCGGCCTACCCCGGCGCACAGAGCGGTCTGGAAAATGCCGGGAAGGCGCTGGAAGTGGTACAGGCCCAGTACCGGGTCGGCCAGGCTACCATTCAGGATGTCCTCCTTGCCGAATCCACCCTGGCGCAGGCGCGCTACACCCTGATTCAGAATCTGGTTAACAGTTACGTCGCCCTGGCGCAGCTCAGTCAGGCCGTCGGCATGCCTTTGGGAGAGAATGCACCGTGACCCGTCCCCCTATTGTCCTCTTGCTGCCGCTGGCAGCTCTCGCCCTGCTGTTGAGTGGTTGTCAGAGCAAAACCAAGCATGAAATGCCGCCCCTGCAGGTCAGCCTCGTTAGCGCCAGCACCCGCCCCATGACCCATTATGAAGGTTTTCTGGGCATGGTGACGCCCCTGCAAACAGCGACACTCGTGCCGCAGACTTCCGGCATCCTGCAGAACGTGCAGTTTACCGAGGGGAGTATCGTCGAGAAGGGACAAATCCTGTTCACCATCGACCCGGCACAGATGCAGGCAGCGCTCGCCCAAGCCCAGGCCAAACTGGTGGCGGATCAGGCCACAGCGCGCTACAACCGTAACATAGTGGAGCAGGACCGTCCGCTGGCAGAAAAGGATTTCATCACCCGGCAGAGTTTCGATCAGACAGTCTCCCAGGCACAGGCGGCAACAGCGCAGGTGCAGGCGGATCAGGCCGCTTTAAGGCAGGCGCGCCTCAATCTCTCTTACACCCGCATCACCGCCCCCATCAGCGGTCGCATCGGCCTGACTCAGGTCAAGGCCGGCAACCTGGTCATTGCCAACCAGACGCAACTGGCGACCATCAATCAGATCGCACCCATTACCGTGAATTTCAGCATTCCCCAGGGCTTGCTGACTGCGGCGCGGCGGGCGCAACAGCAAGCAACCCCCCTGCCGATTCACGATGAGAAGGGCGGTACCGTACTCGCTCAGGGCAAGCTCACTTTCATTGATAACAGCGTCAGTGCGGGGACCGCCACCATCAGCCTGCAGGCTACCGTACCTAACGCCAACCTCGGCCTCTGGCCGGGACAATATGTGCAAGTGCAGATGCCGGTAGAGCAGGTGGCCCAGGCGACGGTGCTGCCGGTGGGAGCAATCCAGCAAGGCAGTAGCGGGCCTTTTGTCTATGTGGTGCAAGACGGCAAAGCGGTGGACAAGCCGGTGCAGGTGCTCTGGGAATCAGGCACGGATGCCGTGGTACAGGGCGTAGACCAGCGTATTCGGGTGATCTTTCCGCTTCCTGCCCGCCTCTACCCGGGGGTGAAGGTGCAACTCACCGGCGCCCACGCAGCCACCGGTCCACATGAGGGCCAGCAGAGGAAGCCCGCATGAATTTCTCCGCCCTCTTCATCCGCCGCCCGGTGATGACGGTCGTCTTTATTCTCGGATTGGTGCTGTACGGAATTTTTGCCTTTATGAAACTGCCGGTAGCCTTGCTGCCCAGTGTGGACTTTCCGACGGTCATGGTCGCGGCGACTCTGCCGGGAGCGAGCCCACAGACCATGGCCAGCGCCGTCGCTACGCCTTTGGAGAAACAGTTTTCCGCCATTCCCGGCTTGTCCTCCATGAGCTCGGTGAACAATCAGGGCGCGACGCGGGTCATCCTGCAGTTTGACCTCAGCCAGAACATAGATGTCGCTACCCAGAATGTCGAAAACGCGGTCACCCAGGCCGCTCACCTGCTACCGCCAGGCATGCCCAACCTACCCTTCGTCAAGCAGCTTAACCCGTCGGCGGCACCTATCGAGTTTATTGCTTTAGCCGCACCCAATATGCCTATCTACCAACTCAACCAATACGCGGTAGACAAGGTTGTGCCCGCCATTTCCGGTATCCCCGGCGTCGCACAAGTGCAGATATTTGGCGAACAGAATTACGCGGTCCGCATCCACGCCAACCCCTTTTCCATGCAAGCGCACGGGATATCGCTGCAGGCCCTTACCCAGGCCATTTCCAGTCATAACGTCAACCTGCCGCAGGGCACCGTGCTGGGTGCAGTGCGCAATTATGCGGTGAATGTGCATGGCCAGCTCCACGATGCCCAGGCTTTCGCTGGCATGCCCATCACCTACGCCAACGGCGCGGTGGTGCCACTGGCCGATATCGCCGAGGTCCGCAACGGGGTGGACAATGACCAGATCGCCAGTTGGATCGGTGGCCAGCGCGCCCTGATTCTCGCCGTGGTGCGCCAACCCAATGCCGACACAGTGG
This sequence comes from Acidithiobacillus sp., assembly GCF_023229925.1. NCBI lineage: Bacteria > Pseudomonadati > Pseudomonadota > Acidithiobacillia > Acidithiobacillales > Acidithiobacillaceae > Acidithiobacillus > Acidithiobacillus sp. Next base: position 398,814 of record NZ_JALNYM010000002.1, read on the forward strand.
CCATCTCTGACGCTATCCAGAAACGCTTGCCCCTGCTGAGCGCCAGCCTACCCGGCGGCGCCCACCTGACGGTGGTGTACGATAAGGCCGACTACATCCGTGCGGCGGTGGAAGAAGTCGAAGTCACCCTGTTGCTCGCCTCTATATTGGTGGCTGCGGTGCTCTGGCTCTTCTTGCGCCGCGGCAGCCCGACCCTGATCGGCGCTCTGGCGATTCCCGCTTCCATTCTCGGCACCTTCGCCGTCACTTACGCGCTGGGTTACACGCTCAATACGCTGACGCTCCTGGCGCTGACCCTGGCGGTGGGCTTTGTGGTGGATGATGCCGTGGTCATGCTGGAAAACATCGCTCGCCATGAGGAAAACGGCGAAGAACCCTATCAGGCGGCGATCGTGGGCAGCCGCGAGATCGGCTTTACCGTGATTTCCATGACCCTGTCGCTGGCCGTCGTCTTTTTGCCGTTTCTGGTGATGGGCGGCATCATCGGTCGTTTATTTCGCGAGTTCGGCGTCACTATCGCGGTGGTCATCCTATTGTCCGGACTGGTATCCCTTACGCTAACTCCCATGCTTTGCGCCCGCTATCTACGGATGAAACATCAAGGACAGAGCCGCTTCGAGTCTGGTTTTGTGCGCCTGCGCGACTGGTACGGGCGTAGTCTGCGGGTGGCGCTCAGCCATCGCGGCTGGGTGTATGGCGGGGCCTTGCTGAGTCTGCTGGCCATGATCGGACTCTTTATCCTGCTGCCCAAGGGCTTCATCCCTACCGAAGACGGCGGCATGATCATGGGCAATCTGGAGTATCCCCAAGGCATTTCCTTTGCCCAACTCGAAACCACCCAGAAGGCTATCGCCGCCGCCGTCGGCCACAATCAAGCAGTGCAGTCCGTCATGTCCAGCGCCGGACAGGGAGCAGGTGCCTTTAGCTCTGCCAATACCGGGCGTCTGATCATCCGCCTCAAGCCCCTGGGGGAGCGGGCATCAGGTACGCAGGTCATCGCTGAACTGCGCCGTGCCGTCAGCCATTTTGCCGGAGTGGAAGCGAGTTTCCAGTTGCCGCCGGCTATTCAGATGGGGCCGGTCTCGTCGCAATCTCATTACCAATACATTCTGCAGAGCGAGGATCAGAATAGCCTGAATGTGACCGTGCCCAAACTGGTAGCCGCCCTGCGCAAAGTACCTGGACTACAGGCGGTCAACAGTGATCTGCAATTAGCCAACCCGGAAATTGAGGTGCACATCCTGCACCAGCGCGCCCAGGCCCTGGGTGTTACCCCTGAAGCCATCGAGCAAGCACTGAACTTCGCTTTCGGCGGCACCCAGGTGGGCACCATCTACGCCTCCACCAATCAATATGAGGTCATTCTCGACCTGGCGCGGCAGTTTCAGAAGAATCTCGGGGCGCTTTCGGCGATCACTGTGCCCGGCAGCACCGGCCTGGTGCCCCTGGCCGCATTGGCGCGCTTCGCTTACGGCGTGGGGCCACTGAGTATCAGTCACTACAACGGACTGCCCAGCGTGACCATATCTTTCAACCTGGCGCCGGGGGTATCTTTGGGAGCGGCAACCCAGGCGGTGCAAAAGGCCGCGTCGGAGGTGTTACCCGCCAATGTGCAGGGTGAGTTCGGTGGATCGGCGGCGGCCTTTGCCCAGTCCACGGGCAGCCTGCCGTTGCTACTGCTGGCCACGGTAGCACTGATCTATGCCATTCTCGCTATCCTCTATGAGGATTTCATCCACCCTCTGACCATCCTCACCGCCCTGCCGCTGGCGGGTTTCGGCGCCTTGTTGGCGCTGTGGATATTTCATCAGGAGCTAGATCTCTTCAGCTTTGTCGGCATCATCATGCTGGTGGGGCTGGTCAAAAAGAATGGCATCATTATGGTGGACTTTGCCGTTCATCGCCGCCGCGAGGGCGCCACGGCAGTGGACGCCATGGTCGACGCCTGCATCACCCGGTTTCGGCCTATCATGATGACGAATCTTGCCGCGGTACTGGGTATTCTGCCTATCGCCATTGGTATCGGGGCGGGTGCCGCATCGCGGGTACCGCTGGGCGTGGCCGTGGCTGGCGGCATCATCGTCTCGCAGTTTCTGACCCTCTATGTGACACCGGCATTCTATGTACTCTTTGAAGGGTGGAAGGGGCGTTGGCGGGGCAAGGTGCCAGTTTCAGAGCCTGCATCCTTGTGATATATAGCGGGCGAAGACCAACTACCTGAGAGTCTCAAATCATGCCCGCAAAAATACTTTTTCTCTGGCTCGCGCTTACCCTGTCGGGTTGCGCTTCCCTGCCATCTTCTTCAACCGCTACGGTGGGAGCCGCCGCGCGGAGTGCCGCCATGGCCAAGCGCAATGCCGAATCCGCACAGCAACACCTCGCCGCTGTCACCGCCCAACGCGCCGAGGCTAGACAGCAATTCTGCCCCAACTGGCGGCAGGCGCTGGATCATGCACGCAGCAATGCGATTGGTTGCGCGCGAATGCCCGCAAACGAACAAGTCACCTGCTGGCAAGCCGTTTCCCAATGGGCGCAGGAAGAAAGCCATTATTTTCATGCCTTGGCTCCTCTTCTCCAGGGCAGTGCTTATGCGTCCCCAGCAGCCCGGGCTGCGCATTTTTTTGATCTGACTCGGGGTTGGGCCATTACCTGTCAGAATGGCCAAAAGGCCTGCACCGCTGCGTCTGGACACCAGCAAATGGACCATAGTAAAAACGCCGTCAATCAATTCTGCAGACGTTAATCAAGAATCTTGTAACGACGTTTCATAAGAGGTACTTTTTTCATCTTTAGGGGAACGGGTTATCCTACGAGCAATGCGGTTTTGCGCAAGCAACCCACAAATAGCCGACTATCACCAAGGGGGATCATCATGCTCAAAACGTTCGCCAAAGATTTCAAAATATTTTTGCAACGCGGCAATGTCATCGATCTGGCCGTAGCCTTTGTTATTGGCACAGCATTTTCTGCCATTGTGACCTCATTGGTCAGTAACCTGATCATGCCGCCTATCGGTATGTTGCTCAACAAGGTCGACTTTTCCAATCTCTATATCGTGTTGAAGGAAGGTACCGTTCCCGGTCCCTACCTGACTCTGGAGGCAGCCAGAAAGGCGGGCGCCGTGACCGTGAATTACGGTCTCTTTATCACGTCACTGATCAGCTTTTTCATCATTGCGCTGGTTATTTTTTCTATTGTGCGGGTCATCAACAAGCTCTACCCCAAACCTGCTGCCGCCGTGACCACCAAAACTTGCCCCTTCTGTGCCTCTGCCATTCCCTTGGCCGCGACACGCTGTCCCAACTGCACCTCACAACTGGAATCCTGAAATGGCGGCGCAGGGGTACCCGGCATAGGCGCCCGCCTGCCGGGCATCCCGCTCCCATTTTGTTCTCAGCGGTGAGCATGTCGTCGCTTTGATGCCGCGCTTCGCGTATTCTCAAGCAGTTCTCCCTACTTTCAGGACCGCCCTTTGATCTGGGAAAATCTGATGTATCTCACCGTCGGCATAATGCTCGGGCTGGTTGTGGCCGGACTGGTAGCGCGCAGCATGATCCAGCGCCAGCAGGATATCAGCGCAGCCCTCCGGGAAGGAAAGCAAGTCAGTACCGATCAGATGGATAACCTGCAGCGTGAAATAACTGCGCTGCGGCAACAGGCCCAGGGACAGCAGGAAATCCTTCGCCATGAGAGTGAAAACAGGGCCAGCGCAGAAGCGGAAAGCCGCCGTGTCCCCATCCTTGAAAACGCCTTGGTGGCGGAACGCAACAATACCGCTCGCCTGCAAACAGCGTTGGCCGCACTCCAGGGCCAATTGGCGGAGCTCGGTGAACGGCTGGAGCAGGAACGCCTGCGTGGCAACGAAAAACTGGCCCTCCTGGAAGATGCCCGCCAACGCCTCGGCGATGCCTTCCAGTCCCTTTCCGCCGAAGCGTTGCGCCGTAACAATCAGTCCTTTCTGGAACTAGCACGAGAGAATCTGGAGCGTTTCCAGGAAAGCGCGAAGACCGATTGGGAGGGCCGCCAGAAGGCCGTGGGGCAACTGGTGGAACCTATCCGTGAGTCTCTGGAGAAAGTCGGCACCCGCATCGACGCCATGGAAAAGACCCGCGTCGATGCCTACAGCGCCCTCAACGAGCAGATCCGCGGCCTCGTCCAGGACCACCTGCCGCGCCTGCATCAGGAAACCGCAGCGCTGGTGAAGGCGCTACGCCAGCCTGCCGCCCGGGGTCGCTGGGGTGAAATGCAGCTCAAGCGCGTCGTCGAAATGGCCGGCATGCTGACTTATTGCGACTTCACCGAGCAGGAGAGCGTTACCACCGATAATGGCCAGCAGCGCCCCGATCTCGTGGTACGACTACCCGGCGGCAAGCGCATCGTCGTCGATGCCAAGGCGCCTCTGAACGCCTACCTGGAGGCCATGGAAACGGAAGATGAACAAAAGCGTGCCCATTTTCTGCACAAGCATGCCAGCGAATTACGCACCCACATGACCCAGCTCAGCAAAAAATCCTACTGGGAACAGTTCCAGCCGACCCCGGAGTTCGTCGTCCTTTTTGTACCCGGCGAAGTGTTTTTCAGCGCCGCCCTCCAGGAAGATCCGTCACTCATCGAATACGGGGTGGAGCAGAAGGTGATCGTCGCCAGCCCCACCACGCTCATCGCCCTGCTGCGGGCGGTGGCCTATGGCTGGCGGCAGGAGTCGTTGGCCGAGAACGCCCAGGCGATCAGCGACCTCGGGAAAGAGCTCTATGACCGCCTGAGCACGCTGGCAGGTCACTGGACGCGGGTAGGCAAGGGGCTGGGCCAAGCGGTGGAAGCTTACAACAAAGCGACCGGGTCGCTGGAAGGTCGCGTACTGATCTCGGCGCGAAAATTCCGCGAACTCAAGGCCGCACCAGAAGCAAAAGAACTGCCCGGTCTGGAACCCGTAGAGCTGGCCCCGCGCCTCCTCCAGGCGGAGGAACTCACCGGACCAGCAGACACACTACCCGACCACCTCGAGAATCGGCGCTAGCTTACGCAACCCCGCCCAGAAACGGGAAACAAATAAAGTGTCAAGCGTTTTTCCGCCGCGTCTGTGCCTGCACCAGCGCCAATGGCAGACTGAAAGTGACCTTCTCCTCTACCCCAGGCGTCTCTTTCGGAATCCGCGCACCCCAGCTCAGGAGGCTATCGATAATGCCCTGTACCAAGCTTTCCGGCGCTGAAGCTCCGGCGCTGATACCGATTTTCTCCACGCCGTCAAACCATTCACGATTTAACTGTTGAGCATCTTCAATAAGATGCGTCGGTGTCCCCAACCGGGTGCCCAATTCCGCTAAACGGCTGGAATTGGAACTGTTCGGCGCCCCCACCACCAGCAGAATATCCACGTCTGGTGCCAGTGATTTCACCGCATCCTGGCGGTTCTGGGTCGCGTAGCAAATGTCATCTTTTTTCGGCCCTTCAATCTGCGGGAAACGTGCACGCAAGGCAACAATCACCTCAGCGGTATCGTCCATGCTCAGGGTCGTCTGGGTGATGTAAGCGAGCTTTTCCGGGTTGCGGGGCGCCAGGGTCGCCACATCGGCGACATTAGACACCAGATACATCATACCTTCCTCAACCTGACCCATGGTGCCCTCCACCTCCGGATGTCCGGCGTGACCGATGAGCACCATCTCCATACCGTCCCGGCTGTATTTCTTGACCTCCATATGCACTTTGGTCACCAGCGGACAGGTGGCATCAAACACGCTCAGGCCCCGTGCCGCTGCATTCTGACGAACGGCAATGGGCACCCCATGGGCACTGAAAATGACCGTCGCCGCGTCCGGCACTTCATCCAGTTCTTCGACAAAAATGGCGCCACGAGCCCGCAGATCTTCAACGACGTGACGGTTGTGAACGACCTCATGACGTACATAGATGGGCGCACCAAAAAGCTCCAGGGCACGATCCACAATCTGAATCGCCCGATTGACCCCGGCGCAAAAACCACGCGGATTCGCTAACAAAATGTCCATGCTGAGATTCCCGAAATTAATCAGGTTCGATGGTCTATCCTGCCGCTCGCCCTGTCAAGAAGACGGGTCGGCTCTGACCGGGACGAATCAGAGATCGCCCCACAGCGCCTGGGCAACGGCAATAGCGGCGATGGCGGCGGTCTCCGCGCGCAGGATGCGCGGTCCCATACGCAACAAGCGAAAGCCGTGGGCTTGCGCGGCTGCTACCTCCTCCGCTGCCAGCCCACCCTCGGGGCCACTGAGCAAGGTAATCTCCGGCCCCGGATGGTCTTTTAGGCTGACAAAACGTGCGCTGCCCTCCGGGTCCAAGACCAAGGCCGTCCCGCGCACGGCACCCCAGGCCGCTTCCAGTGCCAGAGGCGGAGCCAACTCTGGAATGGTCGTGGCGCCACTTTGCTCACAGGCGGCAATAACTATATCCCGCCAGCGCGCCAGACGCTTCTCTCCACGAGCTTCACTCAGTTGCACCATCCCGTGGCGGCAGGCCACCGGCTGAATCCGTTGCACCCCGAGTTCTACCGCCTTCTGCAAGCTCCAGTCCCAGCGTTCCCCCCGGGTCAGAGGCAAGAAGACCTGAATGGCCAAGGGGGAGCGCGTCACTTGCGGGCAGCGCTCGGCAACCTCCAGCAAGGCCGCCCCTGAAGACACACCGACCAGAATGGCGCGGTAGACAGCGCCATCGCCATTGAACAGGGTCAGCGGCTGCCCGTTGCGCGCACGCAGCACCTTGAGCAGATGATGACTGGAGCCTGCCGGGAGCAGAAAAGGTCCGCTTTCTGGAAGGTTCGAATCGGCGTATAAATGGATGCGCGGCATAGATTACGACATTGAGTGGGAGAACATGGGTGGGATTATATCATCGTGACGCTGGCGTGGGTGACGCATGATCAAAGACTCCGATTGCCGGCGCCCCCCGGTCTGGCAGACGCGACCCGGCCTGGTCCCCGCCTGGATCTACAATCAGGCCCTCATTCTGCAGCATGCCGCCACTGGCCCCGTTTTCATCCCCCTGCGCTACGTCTCGATCATGGCCATCCTGCTGGAGCGAGAATGGGTGTTCTGCGACTACATCGGCGGACGGGTGGCCGTGAGCGTCTGGCACCACTTCGACCCCCGATCCCGGGAAGACCTGCATGAGAGCGTGACTTGCCAGATGGATCTTTTCAGCCCGGAAGGAGAAGAGATTCTGCGTCGCATGCCCATGGAATTTCATCAAGCCTTAAACAACGCCGTCAAAAAGTCTGCAGAAAAAAGGCGGTACTCCGCCCAGGTGATCGCTCTGGATGCCCAAACTCGTCGGGACCCAGGCCCTGAGCCTGAGAACTAGGACCTCTATCGAAGACAACACCCATGACGCCAGAAATCGACCCGTAATGGGTCGGCAAGCTGCTGCCGAGTTCCCAAATGCAGCCCTTTGATTTATGCTAAAACAAATCCTGTCTTCCACCAAATCCGTCACTCAAGGAAAAGAATCGCATGGCCTCCATAGGTAATCTCGCACTGTCCCTGCTTCCCGTCACTGAATCTGCGGCCCGCGCCGCCAGCGGTTGGATCGGCCGGGGTGAAAAGGAACTCGGTGATGGTGCCGCAGTGGATGCCATGCGTGCAGCCATCGCCCAGGTCCCCATGCGTGGTGTGGTGATCATCGGTGAAGGCGAAAAAGACGAAGCCCCCATGCTCTACAACGGTGAAGTTGTGGGCTCCGGTTCCGGCCCGGAAGTAGAGATTGCCGTCGACCCCGTTGAGGGCACCACCTTCCTGGCCCAGGGCATGCCCGGTTCCATCTGCGTGCTGGCGGCGGCCCCTAAAGGCAGCATGTTTCAACCTGGCCCGGCCTACTATATGGACAAGCTGATTGTCCCGGCCCCGGCTCGCGGCAAAATAGATCCTGCCGCACCGATGCAGAACAAGCTCCATGACCTAGCGCGCGCCCTCGGCAAAGAAGTCCGTGAATTGCGCATTTTCCTGCTCAAGAAGCCACGTCACGAAGCCATGATCCGCGAAATTCAGGCGGCGGGCGCTACTGTACGCCTGCAGACAGACGGCGACGTCAGCGGCGGCATCATGGCCGCCCTCGGCACCAAGGTAGATGCCATGATGGGTATCGGTGGCACCCCGGAAGGTGTCATCTCCGCCTGCGCCGCCCGCGCCATGGGTGCAGATATGTTTGGTGCACTATCGCCACAGAAGCCCGGCGAAGCCGAAGCCATCGCCGCCGCTGGCCTCAAGGCTGGCCAGTGGCTGGGTCGTGACGACCTGGTATCGAGCGACGATGTGCTTTTTGTGGCTACCGGCCTGACCTCCGGCGACATCCTCGATGGGGTAACCCGCTCCCACTACTTCGTAGAGAGCGAGAGCCTGGTTATTTCCGGCCACGACGGCATTTTGCGCCGGGTCCGCACCCATCAACGCATCGATTGATTTTTATTTATAAGGAGTATTTTTATGACTGTCACCCGTACTGATCTGGCGAACGCGATCCGCGTTCTCACCATGGACGCAGTGGAAAAAGCGAAGTCCGGCCATCCCGGCATGCCCATGGGCATGGCGGATATTGCCGAAGTGCTATGGAACGACTTCCTGGTCCACAACCCCGCCAATACCCACTGGGCCAACCGCGACCGTTTTATCCTGTCCAACGGGCACGGCTCCCTGCTGCAATACGCGCTCCTCCATCTCACCGGTTATGATGTTTCTATGGAAGACCTCAAAAGCTTCCGCCAGTGGCACAGCAAGACCCCTGGCCATCCAGAGTACCGCGACACTCCGGGTATTGAAACAACCACAGGCCCCTTGGGTCAGGGCCTTGCCAACGGTGTCGGTATGGCGCTGGCGGAGCGCATGCTCGCTGGCCACTTCAACCGGCCCGGTCACGAAATCATCAATCACTACACCTATGTATTCCTTGGCGATGGCTGCCTCATGGAAGGGGTTTCCCACGAAGTCTGCTCTTTAGCGGGTGTCTGGGGGCTCAGCAAGCTCATCTGTTTCTACGACGACAACAACATCTCCATTGACGGCCATGTGGATGACTGGTTCGCCGACAACACTCCGGCCCGTTTCGAGGCTTACGGCTGGCATGTGATCCGCCAAGTCGACGGCCACGATCCCGAAGCCATCAGAACGGCCATCATTGATGCCCGCAAACAGACTAACAAACCCACCCTGATCTGCTGCAAGACGGTCATCGGCCATGGTTCCCCCAACAAGGCAGGCAGCCATGACTGTCATGGCGCACCTTTGGGCGCCGAAGAGATATGCCTGACCCGGGAAAATCTGGGTTGGTCCGCGGAGCCGTTCCAGATCCCCGAGGCCATTTACCGGGCCTATGATGCCCGGGCCAAGGGGGAGGCCGCCGAGGGTGACTGGAAGACCCGTTTCGCCAGTTATCGCGAACTCTATCCCGAAGAAGCGGCGGAACTCGAACGGCGCCTGGCAGGTACCCCCAGCGGCGGTTTCGATGACGCGGTGACGGCGCTCATTGCCGGTTTCCGTGAGGCGGCGCCCAAGATCGCCACCCGCGTGGCATCCGGCCAGTGTATTCAAGGTGTTGCAGCGGAATTACCCGAATTTATCGGGGGCTCTGCCGATCTTACCCCTTCCAACAATACCCATTGGAAAGAAGCCATCGACATCGGCAAACATCGCCTGATGGGTAACTACATCCACTACGGCGTGCGCGAATTCGGCATGTCTGCCATCATGAACGGTATTGCTCTCTACGGTGGCTTCCTGCCCTTCGGCGGCACCTTTCTGATCTTCTCCGACTACAGTCGCAACGCCATCCGGATGTCGGCGCTGATGGGTATTCGTGTGGTCTACGTGATGACCCACGACTCTATCGGTCTGGGTGAAGACGGTCCCACCCATCAGCCCATCGAGCAGGTCAACAGCCTGCGCCTGATCCCCAACCTCAACGTCTGGCGTCCGGCAGATGCCGTGGAAACCGTTATCGCCTGGGAGTCCTCTGTTAAGCTGGAGCGGACACCGTCCCTGCTCGCCCTCAGCCGACAGAACCTCCCGGCCCTGCCACATACCGACGAAACCGTGGCCAATGCTCGCCGCGGCGGCTATGTGATCAAGGATGCCGAGGGCGGCAAAGCCAAGGGTATCCTCATCGCCACCGGCTCCGAGGTGGAGTTGGCGCTGGCGGCACAGGCCAAGCTGGCGGAGCAGGGACATCCGGTGCGCGTGGTTTCCATGCCTTGCATGGACATCTTCGCGGCACAGGACGCGGCATATCAGGAAAGCGTCCTCCCCATTAGCATCACCAAGCGCATCGCTATCGAAGCGGGTACCACGGGGCTCTGGTACAAGTATGTGGGCCTGCACGGCGCGGTCATCGGTATCGACCACTTCGGCGCTTCGGCCCCGGCCCCGATCCTGTTCGAGAAGTTCAACTTCACGGTGGATAACGTGGTCGCGCGTTTCCAAACACTGTAACCCATTCATTTTAAAATATTGAGGAGTTCACATTATGGCATTGCGTATTGGTATTAACGGCTATGGGCGTATCGGACGGAACATCCTGCGAGCCGTGTACGAAGCAAACCGGACTGACAAGGTCCAGATCGTCGCGGTCAACGACCTGGGCAGCCCCGAAACCAACGCCCACCTGACACAGTATGATTCCGTGCATGGCAAATTTCCTTTTGCGGTGAACGTGGACAACGGCGACATGCTGATCGGCGACGACCGGGTCAAGGTGCTCGCCGAGCGCGACCCCTCCAAGCTGCCCTGGGGTGATCTGGGTGTGGACGTAGTCCTGGAGTGCACCGGCTTCTTTACCTCCCGCGAAAAAGCGGCCCTGCACCTCATGGGCGGCGCCAAGAAGGTGCTGATCTCCGCACCGGCGAAAGATGCGGTCGACCTCACCGTCGTCTACGGCGTCAACCACCAGTTGCTCGACCCCGCCAAGCACCACATCGTCTCCAACGGCTCCTGCACCACCAACTGCTTGGCGCCTCTGGCCAAGACCCTGAATGATCTGGCCGGCATCGAGGGTGGCACCATGAACACCATCCACTCCATGACCAATGACCAGCGCATTATCGACGTCTATCACGAAGACCTGCGCCGCGCCCGCGCTGCTGGCATGAGCATGATCCCCACCAGCACCGGTGCCGCCAAGGCCATCGGCCTGGTACTGCCGGAGCTGGCCGGCAAGCTGGACGGCTTCGCCATCCGCGTGCCCACCCAGAACGTCTCTCTCGTTGACCTCACCTGTATCGTCAGCAAGGAAGTCTCCGTCGACGAAATCCATGCGGCGATGAAGGCGGCCAGCCAAGGCGCGCTCAAGGGTGTCTACGGCTACAACGACAAGCCTCTGGTCTCCATCGACTTCAACCACAACCCGCACTCCTCCACCTACGAGTCCTCCCTGACCAAGGTCAAGGGCAAACTGGTCAAGGTCTGCTCCTGGTATGACAACGAGTGGGGCTTCTCCAACCGCATGGTGGATACCGCCCTCGCCATGATGGGTCAGGCCCGCTGAGAGGAGGACCCGCCATGAATGTTTTGCGCATGACCGACTTGCCCTTAAGGGGCAAGCGCGTACTGATTCGTGAGGACCTCAATGTCCCCATGAATGATGCGGGGACCATTACCGATGACACCCGCATCCGTGCCAGCCTGCCCACCATTCGCGCCGCGCTGGACGGCGGCGCACGGGTAATGCTGATGTCCCATCTGGGGCGTCCCAAGGAAGGCGTTTTTGATGAAAAGGCCAGCCTGGCTCCCATCGCCGCCCATCTCGGCCATTTGCTGGACCGCAATGTACCTTTGGTGCGGGACTGGCTGGATAACGGCAAGGATAACCTTGCCCAGTTGCAAGACGGTGATGTGGTCGTGCTGGAAAACGTCCGCTTTAATGCGGGCGAAGGCCAGGATGACGAAGCGCTTTCCAGAAAAATGGCCGCGCTCTGCGATATCTATGTGATGGATGCTTTTGGGACGGCCCATCGTGCCCAGGCCAGTACCCACGGCGTCGGCAAGTTCGCGCCTGTCGCCTGTGCTGGTCCTCTGCTCGTCAATGAACTGGAAGCGCTGGGCAAGGCCCTGCAGAATCCTCAGCGTCCCTTGGTCGCCATCGTCGCCGGGTCCAAGGTTTCCACCAAACTGACCATCCTCAAGTCCCTGGCGGACAAGGTGGATCAACTGGTGGTGGGCGGCGGCATTGCCAACACCTTCATCCTCGCCGCTGGCCATTCCATCGGCAAATCCCTCTGTGAGGCCGATCTGGTGCCCGATGCCAAAGCCATCATCGCGGCAGCCAAAGCCAAGGGCGGCGATGTGCCACTGCCCAGTGATGTCGTCGTCGCCAAGGCGTTTTCGGCTACGGCACCTGCCAGAACCTGTGGCGTGGACGATATCGCAGCGGACGACATGGTGCTGGATATCGGCCCCAATACCGCCAAGGCCTTGGGCGAAATCCTGCGTAAGGCAGGCACCATCGTCTGGAATGGCCCGGTAGGCGTGTTTGAGTTTGATGCCTTCGCCGGTGGCACGAAAGCCATTGCCCAGGCGGTAGCCGAAAGCAGCGCCTTCTCCATTGCCGGGGGTGGCGACACCATTGCGGCGATTAACCAGTTTCACATCGAAGATAAGGTTTCTTATATCAGTACGGGTGGCGGCGCCTTCCTGGAATTCCTCGAAGGCAAGACCCTGCCCGCCGTAGCCATGCTGGAAGCACGTGCGAGAGGTACACACACTTGATACGCCGGACGAAAATCGTCGCAACCCTGGGCCCTGCCAGCTCTGATGTGCAGGTCATCGATCGCCTGATCGAGGCGGGTGTCGATGTCGTCCGCCTCAATTTTTCCCACGGCGCGCCCGAAGATCACGTCAAGCGTGCCGAGATGGTCCGGGAAAGGGCGCGCGCCCATGGCCGCGCTATCGGTGTGTTGGCCGATTTGCAGGGACCCAAAATTCGCATCGGTAAATTTGCCGAAGGCAAGATCCACCTCAAGGAAGGCGAACCTTTTATCCTCGATACGACCTGCGCCCTCGGCGATCAGACGCGGGTTGGCGTGACCTACCCGCAACTAGTCGGCGATGTGGAGCGGGGCGCAACCCTGCTGCTCAATGACGGCATGATCGTGCTCTGGGTAGAAAAAGTGCAAGGCCACGAGATCCACACCCGGGTGGTGCAGGGCGGCGAGCTCTCCAACAGCAAGGGCATCAACCGCGCCGGTGGCGGTCTGACCGCACCGGCGCTGACGGACAAGGACCGGGCCGACATCATCACCGCGGCGCGCCTGGAGGCCGACTATCTGGCCGTCTCCTTTCCGCGCAGCGCCGCCGACATGGAAGAAGCCCGCCGTCTCTTCCGCGAAGCGGGTGGTCATGGTGCCCTGGTCGCCAAAATCGAGCGGGCCGAGGCGGTAGAAGCCATTGAAGAGATTCTCGCGGTCTCCGAGGCTATCATGGTGGCACGCGGCGATCTCGGGGTGGAGATCGGCGATGCGGCGGTGCCACCAGTGCAGAAACGGATTATCGCTCTGGCGCAGAAGTACAACCGCCTGACGATTACGGCGACACAGATGATGGAGTCCATGATCCATCAGCCGATTCCGACCCGCGCCGAAGTTTCCGACGTCGCCAATGCCGTCCTCGACGGTACCGATGCCGTGATGCTGTCGGCGGAAACCGCCAGTGGAGCCTTTCCGGTGGAGGCCGTCGCCGCTATGGACCGCACCTGTCGGGAGGCCGAACGGCAGGCGCCGGTCAACAACACCCTGCAAATCATCGACCGGCCCCTGGAGCGGATGGACGAAACCATCGCGGCAGCGGCCATTCTGGCCACCATGCGCTCACCCATTGTGGCCATCGCGGCGTTTACCGAGAGCGGTTCTACCGCCTTATGGTTGTCCCGTGCCAACCCTCGGGTGCCCATCTATGCGCTGACACCACAGGTTTATACGCGGCGCAAGGTGACTTTGTATCGCGGAGTCCACCCGGTCAACTTCCCGCAGAGTCGCCATGATGATCCCGTGCAGGTGATGCGGGCGGCAGAGGACGAACTGCGGCGGCGGGGTGCGGTCCGCGATGGTGATCTGATTCTCATCACCATTGGCGAACCTATGGGCGCCCCCGGTGGTACCAACACCCTCAAGCTGGTGCGTGTAGGTGATGTCACGCACAGAGGCTGAGTTGGTTCGCTTTGGGATGTCTATCGGGGTCCGCTTGCAGTTTGTGGGACCCCTCTATACGATTGCTCAAGACTCAATCAATTTTCATTCACGTTTAGGAGAAGTGTTATGGCCCTAGTTTCCTTGCGCCAGTTATTGGACCACGCCGCAGAGCACAGTTACGGAATCCCCGCTTTCAACGTCAACAACCTGGAACAGGTGCGCGCGATCATGGAAGCAGCGGCTGCCGTCGACGCGCCGGTCATCCTTCAGGCTTCCGCTGGCGCCCGAAAATATGCGGGCGAACCCTTTCTGCGCCACTTGATTCTGGCCGCCATCGAAGAATATCCGGACATCCCGGTTGTCCTGCATCAGGATCACGGCGCGAGCCCGGCGGTCTGCATCCAGGCCATCCGCTCCGGCTTCTCCAGTGTAATGATGGATGGCTCCCTGCTGGAAGATGCCAAGACCCCCGCCAGCTATGACTACAACGCCACCGTCACCGCCAGAGTTGTGGAAATGTCCCATGCCGTCGGCGTCACCGTCGAAGGCGAACTGGGCTGCCTCGGCTCCCTGGAAACCGGTCTGGCCGGTGAGGAAGACGGTGTCGGCGCCGAAGGCTGCCTGACCCATGATCAGATGCTGACCGATCCTGAAGAAGCCGCCCGTTTTGTGCAGGCCACCAAAGTGGACGCCCTGGCGATCGCCATTGGCACCAGCCACGGCGCCTACAAATTCACCCAGCCGCCGACCGGCAAAGTGCTGCGCATTGACCGCATCAAGGAAATCCACGCCCGCATCCCGGATACCCACCTGGTCATGCACGGCTCGAGCTCGGTGCCCCAGGACTGGCTGAAGATTATTCATGAGTTCGGTGGCGACATCGGCGAGACCTACGGCGTGCCGGTGGAAGAAATTCAGGAAGGCATCAAATACGGCGTACGCAAGGTCAACATTGATACCGACCTGCGTCTCGCGGCCACGGGCGCAGTGCGCCAGAGCCTGTACAAAAACCCCAAGAACTTCGATCCCCGCAAGTTCCTGACGGCCTCCATTGATGCCATGCGCGATATCTGCCGCCAGCGCTTCGAGGCCTTCGGCTGTGCCGGACAAGCCAGCAAGATCAAGGTCATCTCGCTGGATACCATGTTCAAGCGCTATAGCAAGGGTGAGCTCGACCCCCGCGTCACCGGCGTCTAAAACACGCTACCGACCTGTTGACTGGCGAGAGCGCATGGCGCTCTCGCCCTGTTTTTGGAGGCAATATGACTCAGTTCAAGATTTCCCCCTCTATCCTTTCGGCGGATTTCGCCCGTCTGGGTGAGGAAGTGCGCGCCGTCGATGAGGCGGGCGCCGACTACATCCATATCGATGTCATGGACAACCATTTCGTCCCCAATCTGACCATCGGACCGCTGGTGGCGGCCGCCATCAAGCCGCACACCAAAAAACCCCTGGACGTGCATCTCATGATCTCGCCGGTGGACAGCATCATTCCCGACTTCGCCAAGGCTGGCGCTGACATCATTACGGTGCATCCCGAGGCGACACTGCATCTGGACCGGACCATTCAGTTGATCCACAGCCTGGGCTGTAAGGCTGGTGTTTCCCTCAATCCGGCCACACCGCTCAACGTGCTGGACTATGTGCTGGAAAACCTCGACCTGGTGCTGGTGATGAGTGTCAACCCCGGTTTCGGCGGACAAAGCTTCATTGAGTACACCCTGCGCAAGATCGAGGCGATCCGCAAACGCATTGAGGCCACAGGCAAGGCCATCGAGCTGGAAGTGGACGGTGGTGTCAAGGTGGATAACGTGCGGCGGGTCGCCGACGCCGGCGCCGACGTCTTCGTGGCGGGCAGCGCCATTTATAACACCCCCGATTACGCCGCGACCATCTCCGCTTTCCGCAAAGCTCTGGCGGGCTGAGTCATGGTAAAGCTGAACGCTGGCAAACCGTTTACCGCGCGCGTCGTCCTGCTCGATCTGGACGGCACGCTGATAGATACCGCGCCAGACCTGGCCGGTGCGGCCAATCATGTGCTGCAAAAACTCGGGCGTGCGCCTGCCGAGATGCCGGTCATTCGTGGTTTCATCGGTAACGGCGTCCGTGAACTGATGCGCCGCGCGCTGGCGATCCACAGCGATCCCAGCGAAGTGGAACTGGATGCCGCCATGGTCGATTTCAGCAAGTACTACGGGGAGCATCTGCTGGACCATAGCGTGATCTACCCGGGGGTGCGCGGCACACTGGAGGCCTTGCAGGCTCAGGGCCGGGAGCTGGTATGTATCACCAACAAGACGGCGGCCTTCACCGTGCCGCTGCTCCAGCAATTGAACCTGTACGATTTCTTCGGACTGGTCTTGTCTGGCGACAGCCTGCCACGCAAGAAGCCCGATCCATTACCCCTGACCCATACGGCTGAACACTTTCATCAGTCGGTGGGAAACTGCCTGCTGGTCGGCGATTCGCGTAACGACACGCAGGCGGCGCGGGCGGCGGGTATGCCCATTGCCTGCGTGACCTACGGTTATAACGGCGACGAGCCTGTCCACTGTCTGGATCCCGACGCGGTACTGGACAACATGAGCGAATTATTGGATATTCTGGCGTAGCTTTGCGAGGAATCAGAGGTACCATGCGGAAAACACTGCGGTGGGAGAGACGATGGCGTTGCTGCTGAAAGGCAGTGACTTCTTTTCTATCGCTCTAACGAGGTAATCCGTGATTCCAAAAGCAACCTTTGAGGCTTTGGCGCGCCAGGGCTACAACCGCATACCCCTTTCCCGTGAGGTCATCGCTGACCTCGATACCCCCTTATCGGCCTATCTCAAACTGGTCGATGGTCCCTATGCCTACCTGCTGGAATCTGTGCAGGGCGGCGAAAAATGGGGCCGTTATTCCATCATTGGCCTTCCGGCGCAGCAGATATTGCGGGTCACCCAAGGGGTTGTCACTGTTCATGTGGACGGCGTCGAGATCGAGCGGGCGACCCCGGCGGACCCTCTGGAATGGATCAGTGCCTTCCGCAAGCGCTTCCACGTCGCACCATTGGAAAATGCCGATGAGCGCTTCAGCGGCGGCTTGGTGGGCTATTTTGGCTACGACATCGTCCGCAACATCGAACCCCGCCTCGCCCGCAGCGCCCCCTTGCCCGACCCACTGGATCTGCCGGAAATTCAGTTACTGGTGGCCGACGAACTGCTGATCTTCGACAACCTGCGCGGGACCCTCCGCCTGCTGGTGCATGTTGACCCCGCCCAACCCGATGCCTGGGAGCGTGGCGCCGCTCGCCTGCAGCAACTCCAGCAGCGGCTACGCGAATCGGCACTGCCACCCCCACCGCCGGTGCGCACCCGACACGTCCGCGAGGCAGATTTCACCGCCAGCTTCAGTCGTGAGGGATATATGGCGGCGGTGCGCACCATCAAGGCCTATATCGGCGCCGGGGATGTGATGCAGGTGGTGCCCTCCCAACGCCTGTCCACACCGCTGACTGCGCACCCGCTGGATCTCTATCGCGCCTTGCGTGGCGTCAACCCTTCCCCCTACATGTTTTATGTGGACCTGGGTGATACTCATCTGGTGGGCTCGTCGCCAGAGATACTGGTGCGCGTCGAAGATGATCAGGTCACGGTGCGCCCCATCGCCGGCACCCGACCGCGCGGCAGAACCCGCGCCGAAGATGAGGCGCTGGAACGGGAACTTCTCGCCGACCCCAAGGAGCGCGCCGAACACCTCATGCTCATCGACTTGGCGCGCAATGATGTGGGGCGTATTGCCAACACCGGCTCAGTGCAGTTGACCGATTCGTTCAATATTGAGCGCTACTCCCATGTCATGCACATTGTCTCACAAGTCACGGGACGATTGCGGCCGGAGCTGGACGCCATGGATGCTTTACGAGCGACCTTCCCGGCCGGCACCGTTTCCGGTGCGCCCAAAATTCGCGCCATGGAAATCATCCGCGAGGTGGAGCCGGTAGCGCGTGGCGTCTATGCCGGAGCGGTGGGCTACTGGGGCTGGAATGGCAACATGGACACCTGCATCGCCATTCGCACCGCCGTCATCAAGGATGGCATGCTGCATATCCAGGCGGGCGGCGGCATTGTCGCCGACTCGGAGCCCGCGGCGGAGTGGGAAGAAACCATGAACAAACGCCGCGCCATGTTCCGCGCCGTAGCACTGGCCGAAAACGGTCTCGACCCCGAAGGGAGGGCAGATCATGCTACTCATGATTGATAACTACGACAGCTTCACCTACAACCTGGTGCAATACTTCGGCGAACTGGGGGCGGAAGTGCGGGTCGAGCGCAATGATGCCATCGACGTGGCGGCCATTGAGAAACTGGCGCCCAGCCGCATCTGCATTTCGCCCGGCCCCTGTACCCCTAACGAGGCGGGTATCTCTCTGGACGTTATTCATCATTTCGCCGGGAAGATCCCTTTGCTGGGGGTCTGCCTCGGGCATCAGGCCATCGGTCAGGCCTTCGGCGGCAAGGTCGTCCGCGCGGCGCAGGTGATGCACGGCAAAACCTCGCCCATTTTTCACCAGGGCCAGGGGATATTCCGGGATTTGCCGGACCCCTTCGCCGCCACCCGCTATCACTCCCTGATCGTCGAGCGCGACTCACTGCCCGAAGCGCTGGAGGTAACGGCCTGGACCGCAGAAGGAGAAATCATGGGCTTGCGCCACCGCAGCCTGGATGTGGAGGGCGTACAGTTTCACCCCGAATCCATTCTCAGTGAGCACGGCAAGACCTTGCTGCAACACTTTCTGCAAGGCGACGCACGATGATCGTCCGGGACATACTGGAGCAAATCGTGGCGGGGCAGGACTTGTCGCGCAAAGAGGCACAAACGGTCTTCGCCGGCATCATGGCCGGGGACTGGACGCCCGCACAAATCGGCGCCCTGCTCATGGGCCTGCGCATGAAAGGGCAGCGAGTCGAGGAACTGGTGGGTGCCACCCAGGCCTTGCGCGCCTGCATGACGCGGGTACAGGTCTCCACCGATCACCTGCTGGACACCTGTGGCACTGGCGGCGATGCCCTGAGCACCTTCAACATATCGACGGTGTCTGCCGTGGTGGCGGCGGCTGGCGGGGCACGAGTGGCCAAGCACGGCAACCGTTCCATGGTCAGCCGTAGCGGTAGCGCCGATGTGCTGGAAGCCGCGGGTTTGCCCATGGACATGAGCCCTGAAGACGTCGCCAAAAGCATTGAACGCATCGGCATCGGCTTTCTTTTTGCTCCAGCGCACCATGGTGCCATGCGTTACGCCGCCGGTCCGCGCAAGGAACTCGCCATCCGCTCTCTCTTCAACCTCATGGGACCACTGAGCAATCCGGCAGGGGCTCCGCATCAAGTGCTTGGCGTTTATGCCGAGCGCTGGCTGACCCCTCTGGCGGAGGCGGCGCGGGAACTGGGATCGCATCACGTCCTGGTGGTCCATGGTCATGACGGTCTGGACGAAATCAGCCTATCCGGGCCATCGGATGTGGCTGAATTAAAAGACGGCGTGATCAGCCGCAGCCGAATTCAGCCCGAGGATTTCGGGTTGTCGCGAGCACCATTGTCGACCCTGCAAATCGACAGTGTGGCGGCGGCACTGACAGCGGCAGAAGAGGTGTTACAGAATCGCCCCGGCCCGCGTCGCGACGTCGTCCTGCTCAATGCCGGAGCCGCGCTCTATGCGGCAGACGTGGTCCCCGATATGGCTGTCGGCGTGGTAGTCGCCCAGGCTGTGCTCCATTCCGGCGCCGCCTGGGACAAATGGCAGACATTGCTGGGCAGGACTCCACAGGGATAGGACATGACCGACATACTTCAAAAAATTATTGCCCGCAAGCGAGAGGAGTTAGTAGAGCGCCAGACTCGCCTGGGTCTCCCGGAGTTGCAGGCGGCAGTGGCCCTGGCGGCGCCGCCCCGCGACTTCATCGGCGCCATTCAGGCCAAAATCGCCCGCGGTCAGGCGGCCGTCATTGCCGAGATCAAGAAGGCGTCGCCGTCGGCGGGGGTTATCCGGGAGGACTTCAACCCGGTGACCATTGCCCAGGATTACGCGGCCCATGGGGCGGCCTGCCTGTCGGTCCTGACCGATGAACACTACTTTCAGGGTGCTGACCTCTATCTGACCGCCGCCCGCGAGGCCTGCACACTGCCGGTACTGCGCAAGGATTTCTGTATCGACCCGTATCAGGTCTGGGAGGCACGCGCCATCGGCGCCGATGCCATCCTGCTCATCGTCGCTGCCCTGAGCGATGCCGAACTACAGCACCTGGAAACCACCGCACAGAGCCTGGGTATGGCGGTACTGGTAGAGGTGCACGATGGTGCCGAATTGCGACGCGCATTAAAATTGCGTACGCCATTAATCGGCATCAATAACCGGGACCTGCGGCGCTTTGTCACCGAGATTGAAACCACACTGAAACTGCTGCCGGAGATTCCCGAGGGACGGATCGTTGTCACCGAAAGTGGCATTCGCCGCAGTGAAGAGGTGGCGACCCTGCGCGCTGCGGGGGTAGCCGCCTTTCTTGTCGGCGAGGCATTTATGCGCGCCGCGCAACCGGGAGATGCCCTGCAACGTCTGTTTTTTGACTAAATGTAGTTTACACGGCTAGTTGATTGTCATTAAATGGGATTCTGTACTTTCCGGGAATAGGGAGTGGTTTGTGAAGGCACGTGTACAGTGGATGGGTCCTGAGCAGATGAGTTTTGTCGCTGAAGCCGATAGCGGTCACGCCCTGGTCATGGACGGTTCCGTCGAGATTGGCGGGCGTAATCTCGGGCCGCGCCCCATGGAACTCCTGTTGATGGGATTGGGCGGCTGCTCCAGCATTGATGTGGTCATGATCCTCCAGAAGTCACGGCAGGATATCCGCGACTGTATCGTAGAAATAAGTGCCCGGCGTGCGGATCAAGAGCCCAAAGTATTCACCGAGATTCATCTGCATTTTGTGGTATCCGGCAAGGCGCTCGACCCCAAGCGAGTAGCCCACGCCATTGATCTGTCCGCAGAAAAATATTGCTCGGCGAGCATCATGCTGAGCAAAACCGCGGTGATCACCCATGACTATGAAATTCGAGAAGAATGCTGAGGATACCGTTATGCTACTGAGTAAAACCAGCGAATATGCCTTACAGGCCCTGATTTATCTGGCCGCGCAGCAGCCCGGAGAACCGGTGCTGAGTCGGGACATCTCCGATTATTTGCGAGTACCTGCACAGTATCTGGCGAAGATCCTGCAGGATCTTGCTAAGCGCGGAGTGCTGGACTCCTTCAAGGGTCGCGGCGGCGGTTTTGTCCTGCGTCCTGGCGCGGAGCAGATGAACATCCTCGACATCGTCGAGATCGTGGAAGGCCAACCCTTTGGTCAGGGCTGCGTACTGGGCCTCAAGACCTGCGCCGATGAAACCGCTTGCCCCGTGCATACTCAGTGGAAACCGCTCAAGGCCGAGGTGATCGACCTGCTCAACAAGCAGACCATTGGCAGCATGGCGGAGGCCGTACGTGCTGGTCGTTATCGCATTCATTTACCGGGCGGCACGGAATTGAACATGCGTCCGGTCCGGGCATCCAGCAGCGCCCCCTCCTAAGCGATTATATCCAGAGCGCTCCCTGGGTCAGAACTTTTGAAAAGATTCCCATAGCCAGACGTACTGGCATGGGCAGTTTTTCTGCACCCAGTTCTTCCGCTTTTTCGGCGTGCCCAACTTCGTCGTCCCGCATCTGCGCCACAATGGCTCGACTGCGCTCATCATCGGCCGGGAGTTCATCCAGATGGCTGTTGAGATGTTCTTCCACCTGATTTTCCACCGCGACGACCAAGCCGAGATTGCTGGCGCGACCGCGACGGGCGGCCAGAAAACCCATGCCCCAGCCCGCCCCATACCAGAGTGGGGCGAGCAGACTCGGGCGACTGTTGAGCTCCCGCAGGCGGGCTTCACACCAACGCAGATGGTCTTCTTCTTCGGTTCGCGCCCGCTGTAGTTGCTCGCGCAACTCAGGGTCATCGGTGCCGGTCGCCTGCCCCGTATATAGCGCCTGTGCCATGATCTCGCCCGCATGGTTGACCCGCATCATGCGTCCGGCCCGCTGTCGTTCCCAGGGACGCAGGACTGCGTCGGGAACGCCCTTGCCCGGATATGGCCGATCGCTGCCAATCTGCCGCCCGGTCAGGGTACGCAAGGCATTATCGATGTTGGCGATGACTTGATCGCTGAGCATGGCATCTCCGCACGCTGTCAGTAAGGGCTAATTCGGGTATGATGTCCCTGAATGAAGAGGGGGTCAACGCTAATGGAAGGTGCTTTCTATCAACGGCATATGTTTCTTTGCCTGAATCATCGTGACAACGGCGAGCAGGCCTGCAATAACAGCGGCCTCGCCGAAGAAATGTTTCACGTGGCCAGGAAGCACGCCAAAACCCTCGGTATCCATGGCGAAAAACGCGTTCGGGTAAACCGCTGCGGCTGTCTGGGACGGTGTAGCGATGGGCCGGTTGCCGTAGTCTATCCTGATGCCGTTTGGTACACCTATGTAGATGCCGATGATGTGCGCGAAATCGTCGACTCCCACCTGCGCGACGGCCTGCCCGTCGAACGGCTGCGGATCTGATGCTGCCTATCGACCGGAGTCACCTCTACGATGGCGGCGAACTCGCCAGCCTGGAATGTGTAGGCCAGCGCGTTATTATTCCTGGCCCGGCGGGCATGCTGGAGGGCATCACGGCGTGCCCCGATAAGGAGACGCGCGGCGCGGTGGCGGTCATTCTCCATCCGCACCCCCTTTATGGTGGCACCTTGAATAATAAGGTCGTGCATTATCTCAGCAGAACCTGCAACCAGTTAGGCATCCCCTCACTGCGTTTCAATTTCCGCGGAGTGGGCGAGAGTGGCGGCGTCTATGACGATGGTCGTGGTGAAACCGAGGATTGCCTGGCGGTGCTCGACTGGGTGCAGGAGCGCCGCCCCGGCTTCGATATCTGGCTGGCCGGATTTTCCTTCGGAGCCTATGTGGCCTATCGCAGCGTACACCGTCATCCCCGCATCAGCCGTCTCCTGACCGTCGCCCCGCCCGTTAATCTCTTTGATTTCACTGTTCTGCCAGCGCCTTCCTGTCCGTGGACCCTGATTCAAGGCGAACTGGACGAACTGGTACCCGCCGCGAGCGTGGAAAATTGGGTTGACACCCTGCCCGTTCAACCCAGGAAGATCATGCTTCCCGCAGATCACTTTTTTCATGGTCAACTGAATGTTCTGCAGGCGGCGCTGTTACATTCCCTCAATGACGAAGAAAGCGAGATAGGCGTCCGTGACCCCTGTCATGAATCCAGCTTTTCTTGAACTACGGGTACTGCATAAGCGTTATGGCGGACGCGAGGTGCTGCGCGGGGTAGACTTTGCCGTTGCCGCCGGGGAGTGCTTCGCCCTGGTCGGTCCCAATGGGGCGGGCAAGAGTACCACGGTGCGGGCAATTCAGGGGCTGACGCCCACTGATGACGGCGAGATTCGCATCGGTGGTCGGGTGCTCGCAGCAATGGGGCGAGCGGCGCGGGCAGACATGGGGGTGGTGCCCCAAACGGACAACCTGGACCCCGATTTTACCGTGCAGGAAAACCTCTGGACCTACGGCCGCTACTTCGGCCTGCCGAAAGCACTGATCCGCCAGCGCAGTGCCGAATTGCTGGAGTTTATGGCCCTCAGCGACTATGCCGCACAACCGATCCACTCGCTATCCGGTGGTATGCAACGCCGCCTGACCATCGCCCGTGCCCTGATTAACGCCCCCAAACTGCTGCTGCTGGACGAGCCCACCACCGGACTCGACCCCCAGGCCCGTCATCTCATCTGGCAGCGCCTGCGCGAACTACGGCGGCAAGGCACCACCCTGCTCCTGACCACACATTATATGGACGAAGCGGAGCGTCTGGCAGACCGAGTCGGGATCATCGACCATGGCCGGATTCTGGCGGAAGACAGTCCGCGCGGCCTGATCGCCACCCATATC
Source organism: Acidithiobacillus sp. (assembly GCF_023229925.1). Classification (NCBI taxonomy): domain Bacteria; kingdom Pseudomonadati; phylum Pseudomonadota; class Acidithiobacillia; order Acidithiobacillales; family Acidithiobacillaceae; genus Acidithiobacillus; species Acidithiobacillus sp. The sequence continues at coordinate 422,965 of NZ_JALNYM010000002.1, forward strand.
CCTGGGGGCGTCGTCGAATTGCGCCGGGTGGACGGTGAACTTCCCGACCCGCAGGACCTGCATCACCAGTGGGTGAGCGTCAGTGAGCGCGTGGGCGACACCCTGATCTGCTATGGGACGGATTTGAGTCCGCTGCTGATGCACTTTGCGGAGGATCCCGCCTATCGCTGGATACAGCGTCCCGCCAGCCTGGAGGATGTGTTCCTGCGCCTGACGGGACGCGACCTGCGGGAAGAGAGCGAATAATGCCGATTGGCGAGATATTACCGGGGACCGGTGCGCTGGCCGTTTTGCAGCGCAACTTGGGCGTCTGGCGCAAGTTGCTGGTGCCGAGCCTGCTCGGCAACTTTGGCGACCCGCTCCTTTATCTGCTGGCGCTGGGTTATGGTTTGGGGCACTTCGTCGGGCGGATGGACGGAATGCCCTATATTACCTTCATCGCCTCTGGTATTGTCGCCAGCAGTGTGATGAATACGGCCAGCTTCGAGGGTCTGTACTCAGCCTTTACCCGGATGAGCGCCCAGCACACCTACGCAGCGATGCTGGCCACCCCTCTGCGGGTCAGCGATATTCTCACCGGCGAGGTGCTTTGGTGCGCCGTGAAGGGCTTGATCAGCGCCGTGGCTATTATCATCGTGGCCAGCTTTTTTGGCGCCATACAAGGCCCCTGGGTGTTCCTGGCGCTGCCGGTCATTTTGCTGGCGGGGCTGAGTTTTGGTGCATTGGCGCTGGTCATGACGGCGCTGGCGCGCAGTTATGATTTCTTCATGTATTATTTCACGTTGGCAGTGACGCCGATGTTTCTCTTTTGTGGCGTTTTTTATCCGCTCCATTCGCTGCCACCCTTCGCCCAACAAGTGGCACAGGTGCTGCCCCTGACTCATGCGGTGGCCCTGCTGCGGCCGCTGCTCACCGGACACCTGCCTCATGAAGTGCTTTACCACACGGGCGTGCTGCTGCTGTACACTCTGACGGCCTATGGGCTTGCGTGGCGTCTATTCAGTCGCCGGTTGCTGCGCTGATGACAACGGGTAGATGTCCTCTGCACGCCCTTGACAGACGCACCGGTTAGGGCTTTAATTTGCGGCTCACGGCGCTTTAGCTCAGCTGGTTAGAGCAGCGGAATCATAATCCGCGTGTCCGGGGTTCGAGTCCCTGAAGCGCCACCAAATAAATCAGCTAGTAGTCAATCTCTTCTTGGCAATCCTTAGGTACTCAGACAAAAATTCAGTGCCGCACCAAAACGATCGAGAGGATTTCTGTCAACCGAGGTTTTCCATAACAACCAACGGCGTCACGCACGCCTTGGCTGTCTGGTCTCTGCCGTAATCATCAGGCAGATCAGCGAAACTGAGCGGGCTGATTGAAACAGGAGTGTCTACTATTGACTGCACACCTCAGTCGCGCCATGGCCCTTAATTTCTGGCGCCATTTGAGCCTGCGTTCCAAAAGCATGATCTTCGTGCTCATGCTCATAGCTGGCATCTATGGAACAATCGTCCTGTTTCTGTACACCGCCGTCGAACAAACTATGGAGGGGCGGATTCATAGCAAGGTTATCCACCTCAGCCGCGGACTTGCCCACGATGCCGCAGGCCCTCTATTACTCAACGATGGGAGCGCGCTGTTCAAGCTCATTAAGCAGGTTGAAAGCAATCCGCTGATCCGTGATGCAATCATCATAAATCAGCAAGGCGTAATAATCGCGAGTACACAGTTAACCGCGATCGGCCGACATCGGCCAGTGCCGCCAAGCTCGGGGCGCGAGGAATTTACGGCCCCCATCCGGGTTGGGTCGCATATGCTAGGCTATGTCCGCCTGCATCCCAATAATGACGCTATCCAAAACATGGTGAGTACCCGCATGGACCTTGCGATTAGGCGTCTTTCCTTTCTTGGCCTTATTACGGCTTTCCTTGGCCTCATCGGTGCATCGCTGATTGGCAAGGCCTTCACCCGCCCCATCTTGCGCCTCTCGCAGAAGATGGCAGACATGGAGTCGCGGCTCCATGTCGACAGTTTCTCGCCGTATCCTTCCGTTCCGGCGGATGGCGACGAGATGACGCACCTGGAGGAAGGCTTCAAGCGGCTGGAACAGCGGCTACAGCAATATCTTATGGAACTCAACCAGCTGCATCGAAGGCAACAGGCGATGCAATGCATGGCCACGATTGGAGAGATGTCGGCCCAGGTGGCTCACGAGATCCGCAACGCCCTTTCGTCCTTGCGCGGTGCAGCGCGATACCTGGTCCGCTACGAGCAGCCGGTGAACCGGCAGGATTTCATCAATATCATCGAAGAAGAGGTCCAGCGACTGTATGACATGACCCAGGGGTTTCTGGATTTCGGGCGCCCTTACCATATACAGCTCACAGAAGTATCGGCGCTGGAGTTGCTCTTACGCAGCAGCAAGCGGCACGCGACGGATTTGGAGGCCAAAAATATTACCCTTACGATAGACTGCCTTCCATCCCTGCAGGTCATCGTCGATCCTCAGTTGCTGGAGCAGGCCATCAGCAACCTGCTGCTCAATGCTGTCGAAGCCTTGCCGAACCATGGTGGCTGCATTACCTTATACGGTCGGCGCGAAAGCAACGGGCAATTCGTGACCGGGGTTGTGGACAATGGCCCAGGGGTACCACCGGAACGGGTCAGTGACATTTTCAAGCCTTATGTGACCGCAGGGAAGGCGAAGGGTAGCGGCCTTGGGCTGGCGGTGGTCACCAAGATCATGATGGTTCACGACGGCCAAGTGGAACTGCGTCCACGGGATGTGGGAGCGGAATTCGCGCTCTGCCTGCCCCCGCAACGTTCCGATTGATGCCCCACGCACCGGTATCGTCATTTTAGAGGTATAAAAAAGCCATCGGCATGCCATCCCAGAAAATTCTCATCGTCGAGGACGAAAAAAATCTGCGCAGTGTACTCGCCGCCATCCTGGAGGCCGAGGGATTCTCGACCATACAAACCGAAAGGGCGGAAGAGGCGCTGGCGGTCATGGCTCGGGATATTCCTGCGCTGGTCCTTACGGATCAGCGTTTGCCGGGCATGAGCGGCACCGATCTGCTCAGGCACATCAAGGAACGCTGGCCCGAAATTCCGGTATTGATCGCCACTGCCTATGGCGAAATCGAACAAGCGGTACAGGCCATCAAGGCGGGCGCGGAGCATTACCTGACCAAACCGGTGGATGAAGGGGAACTTGTCGCGGTCATTCGCCAAGCCCTGAGCCGCCGCGGCCACGCCATACCGCCTCACCGCCCGGACCTGCCGCGCCACGGCATCATCGGGGAAAGCCTAGGCACCTTCGAGATGCTGGAGATGATTGACCTCATCGCGCCAGCCGTTTCCAGCGTACTGATCACCGGGGAGTCGGGGACCGGCAAGGAATTGGTTGCCAGGGCGCTACACATCGCCTCGCCGCGGGCCCATGCGCCTTTTATTGCTTTCAACTGCGGGGCCATCCCCCTGAATCTGGTAGAAAGCGAAATCTTCGGGTACGAGAAGGGCGCCTTTACCGGCGCATTGCGCACTCAGGCGGGGAAGTTGGAAATGGTGGGCGAAGGCACGCTTTTTCTGGACGAGGTCGGCGATATGCCGCTACCCATGCAGGTCAAGCTGCTGCGGGCCCTGCAGGAGCGGGAATACACGCGCCTTGGCGGGCACCAGCCCTTGCGCCTCTCGGCCCGCATCATTGCCGCGACCCACATGGACCTCGCCAAAGCAGTGGAAGAAGGCCGCTTCCGGGAAGACCTGTATTACCGTCTGAATGTTATCCCGCTGCATATCCCGCCGCTGCGCGAACGGCGTGAGGACATCGCCCCTCTCGCGCGCCATTTTCTACGCCGGGTCTGCGCCGCCGTCGGAAGGCCTGAAATGGATATCGATGCCCAGGCGCTGGCCACCATCAGGGCATATTCATGGCCCGGCAACATCCGCCAACTCGAGAACATCGTCGAGCGGCTGGTGGTGCTCAATCGGAGCGGCACCATACTGGCGACCGATCTCCCCAATGAGATGCGTATCGCGGAGACGGAGAGCCCCCCCCCTGCCGGTGGGGCTTATGGCCTGCACGCGGTAGAACGCGAGGCGGTCGTTTCCGCCTTGAACAAGACCCACTTCAACCAGAGCCAGGCCGCCATTCTGCTCGGCATCAGCCGCAAGCAACTGCGCACCCGCATGAAAAATCTCGGGCTCATCGGCGACCACGAGGATTTGCTGGGCGGCGAGAAGGAATAAGCACCGCGGTTAGATGGTCGTCTTGGGACGACTTCATGTCAACGACCCGAACCCAGCCTGCTGACCTGCTTTACGGCAGCACCGATCACCCCCCCGCCCCGGGGGTGTCGGGCTGCCGGCATGCCCCACTACTTTGGCGTGCACAAACGTGACTGGATAGACACTCGCTGGCCCTTTTGGCACAACCACTTCGTTCAGATGCGCCGTTTGGTTCATTCGCGCGCCCTTCGACCATATTCATCATAATAATCTTGCAACAAAACAGCAGTCTGCCAGCCTTCATATGGCTGGCACGATACATGCTATAGATTGTGGCCGTAGCCTTTTATGTAGAGTGAGAATTGAGAATCTATAGGGGGAAATGCGCTTTATAGGTCTCCTAGTACACACATCATCTATGCTGCGACAGGATTCCTGTTTTCATTTCCGGAGGTCTCACATGCCGCGTATTGTACAGAAACACATTCCATATAACACAATTCTTTTGTCTTCAATGTTGTTAGCCATTTTTGGCTGCGTGCCTTTGGCGTCAGCATCGGTCGCTGTTCCTATGGATTCAACAGGCCCATATCGGACGGTATCTCACCCGGAAAACGCACCCTCTGGAGTAGATGCAACGGTTGGCCCATCCGAATGGACACACGCATACGCTAACCCTGCTCACAATGCCGCGTTCCCGGTGTCTAACAATGCGCCGAAATGGATTAAGGACGGCGTATCATGGTCGTTTCCGGAAGCCCGCGCATGGCCGCTGACCAGCCCGCCGTTCGGGCATAAAACCTATGGGATGGCAGAAGCTGCCGTAACGCAAACCCAATTTTATGGCAATGCGCTGGGACCTTCTGTTGTCAAAGGCGTTGTTTATGCAGAAAGCGATGACATGTTTGCATATGCGGTTAATGCGAAAACCGGGAAACTGATATGGCGGGCGAGCCCGGTCGGAAATAATTTGATGGGAAATCCGCTGGTAGTTGGAAATACGGTATATTTATCAGCGGGCAGCGTTGGATTTAACTTCGCGAACGTCATCCGATACGCCCATAGTCCATCGGCCTCGGCGCGCGGACTGAATGTAAGTTTTAACGGAATATATGCTCTTAATCGAGAGAATGGAAAACTCCTTTGGTACTTTCCCACACCGGGCGAAACCATGGCGACCCCAGCCTATGATAACCACCTATTGTTTATAGCGGATGGCGCCGGAAATGCGTTTGGTATCAATGCCACCACCGGAAAGCAGCTGTGGAAAACCCATGTTGGCGGTATGGACAACATGTCCAGCGTGACGGCCTATGATCACAACATTTATTTTGCCATGGCCATCAAGCCATACCTTTATTGCCTGAACGAGTCAAACGGGCATGTCGTATGGAAGGGCACGATACCGGGTGCGAGCAATACGGGCATTGGTGACGTTTCCCCGGCGGCGGCTGACGGTGTCGTGGTGCTTGACGCTACAACGACGCCACAAGCAAATAAAAAGGCGAGATTCGGCAACGTTATTCGCGCATTTGATGCCAAGACAGGTGCGGTGCTTTGGACCAGAAGCATGGGCAGCGGAGCAAAGATCCCCGCATTTAAAGGGGGCGTGCCAATGATCCATGACAACATCGTATATGTTGGCAATCCAGTGGCATCGACCTATCAGGCCTATGAATTAAAAACCGGCAAACTATTGTGGACATGGCATGTCCCAACAAAAGTCGCCGCAGGCGCGGGGCGTGCCGCTCCGACCTATTACCACGGATTACTGTACATAACTACCGGACAATATATCTTTGTTGTCAATCCTGCGACCGGCAAGGAACTTCATCAACATCACATAGGTGGCCAGTTCGGTATCGAAAGTCCGGTAATCGTTGGCGGCACCGTCTACCTTACCAGCTCCTGGGACTGGATCATGGCGATGCCGTTAAAAACGGTAAACCCTAACAGTTAACATTTATATCCATGTTGTCGGTTTGTCAGATAACATGGATATTCTCCATTTTATACAAGCAGTTGAGAAACTCCGCTCTGGCTATGACGGCCGCCATGTAATGAAGGACCAAGGGGCCGTTTTAGAACATCTGATGCAGACAACTAAATGAGCACGCTTAGCGCGATGCCTAAAGGAGATAGAGATGAGGAAGGACAAAAGAACAGTAAAATTTATCCGTTGTGCGCTTGCCTGCGCGGCCCTGGCTACAGGGTCAATAGAATCGGCCAGCGCTGCAAATTGGTTCAAGCTGGAGGGCATTTCTCCACCAAAAGCACCGCTCGTGCACCTCAGCGGGTTTATTATTCCGCTATACAAGTATATGAATGGAACCGCAGCAGCAAACGGCCAGATCCCGAAAATCAACTTGGTGGCTCCACAAGACACCTCCAGCAAATCATTTAATATTCTCTTCGCGCACATTATGCTGCGAGGGAACATCAATAAGCATATTTCATACATGATGGCCGGCGAGTTTGGAAACAACCAGTTTACGCACATCGGCGGCAACTATACGCCGCAGCTTATGGATGCCCACGCTACATTTAGTTATATACCTGGCGCCCGCATTGAAGCGGGTATCATACGCGCGCCCGGGGCAGAAGAAGCCATGCAGGGATACCCAAACTTTGCATTTGGATTTAATTATACTACGGTCACCCAACAGCTAATATTGCAGCCGTTTTATTCTGCAAACACCACGTATACGTCAGGTCCATACGGCAGCTATTCTGTCCCTGGGACCAACGTATTGGGGAATAATGCCTTCCGGTATCCTGGCGCAGAAGTAATGGACTGGTTTCGTGCAGGGAATATGGAGTACGCATATGGGATTATGGTCGGCAACTTTGGGCGACTGACAGCGACTAACAGCTCAAACGGACCACTGGTTGCCGGGCGTGTGCAGGCATCCTACCTTTTAAAGGGATTTGGACCTGATCGTGGGCCATTCCGCAGTGATGTGACGGGATTCCTCTGGTATCAGCATGCGAACCCTATTTTTAACGGACAATCTTACTCCATGACCAGAGAAGGCCTTGGCTTAACGTATACGCAGGGATACATGCACCGTTGGGGAAGATGGGCAAAGTTTGAATATATGCGCGGTTCCGGGATGATTGATGCTCCTGCGGTATTTAACACCTATCTAGCGGCACCACCTGCGCTTACGGAATCCCAGGTTTATCCTGGAAGCCAGAATAAGGCTAGTGGATATTACGTTTCCGGCGGTTTTTTTGTGACCAACCGGTTAGAACTTGATCTGCGCTATGACTTCTATGACCGGCTACCCAATATCGCTCCACAGGAGAGAGTATTCAAAACCTGGGCGATTGGTGGCCAATATCATATTACAAAGTTTACCCGGGTCATGGTTGACTATTTTGCCAGAAGCGTGAAAATACCTAATCTGTCGAGCATCCCACCTGCACAAAGAGCATTGCCTGAAAGTGTCGCCAATGCCGCCGACAATGAGATTGCAATTACCGCGTTTGTTGCGTTCTGACATTTGCGGGCTTAGCAATCGCAAATACCCATCGGCTTTGCCGGTGGGTATTTTCTGGTTTCTGTGCCACACACATTGGTCAACCGCCTGGCAACAACTCCAAGTAGCGACTACCCATCCATCGGGACGTTGCAATCGGTTAATGCGGCGTAGCACTCCGCAAAGCTGGAGGCGGCGCGAGGAAATACGGCTAAAATATCAGGATCGAAATGCTCTGGTTTAACCCGCCCATCTCCCTTTACAATAATATCCATTGCTCTTTCATGATTAAATGGTTCTTTATAAGGGCGCTTGCTTCGTAAGGCGTCATAGACGTCGGCCAGTGCCATCATCCTCGCAGGCAGAGGGATCTCATTGCCCTTTTTACCGAAAGGATAACCACTTCCATCCCATCGTTCATGGTGACCCAGAGCGATTTCCCATCCCATCTGTAACTCGGGAGAAATGTTGTGTTGGCCAATAATATTGGCGCCAATCGTGGTGTGCGTACGCATAACGGCCCATTCCGCAACATCCAGAGGACCAGGTTTCAGCAGGATCTGATCGGGAATCCCAATCTTTCCCACATCGTGCATAGGGCTCGCCACAAAAATGAGGTCGACAAAATCTTTCCCCATGCCCAGTTGCTGTGCCATCTCCTTACAGTAATAGGCGATGCGCTGAATATGAGCCCCCGTTTCTTCGTCCTTTTTCTCAGCGGCGCGCAAAAGAACGTCGATAGTATGCAAATAGCTATCGTGCAACTGGGCCGTGCGCTGCCGTACGGTGGTTTCCAGAATTTCATTGTTCCGTTGAATTCGGTCGCCATAATCCTTGAGCCGCAGGATATTGCGTACTCGCACGCGCAATTCCGCTCGGTCTATCGGTTTGCCGAGGAAGTCATCTACGCCCGCCTCCAAGGCGCGCAAACGTGTTTCGCGGTCATCAAGGGCCGTGACGACGATGATGGGTAAGTGAGCATAGCGGGAGTCTGCCTTGAGACGCGCCGCCAGTTCGAACCCACTGATCTGAGGCATCATACCATCCGTGAGTATCAAGTCCGGTCGGCGGTCCGGAAGCCGCTCCAATGCCTCCTGAGCGCTGGACGTCGCCAGCACCTCATAACCATCGTTCTGCAACAAAGCCGTGAGCAGACGACGGCTACTCCCTTCATCATCCACTACCAGGATCATGGCACGCTGTTCAGGCATCGGCTTCCTCTTGCGGCAAAACAAAACGGCCTACAATATCTATAAGCGCCTGATGACCTATCGGCTTACTGAGATAAGCATCACAACCAGCGGCAAAAATGCTTTCCTCATCCCCTTTCATAGCCAGTGCCGTGAGAGCCAGAATGGGAATTCGCTGCGTCGCGGAATCTCCCTTTAGGATGCGAATCGCTGTCAGCCCATCCATGCCAGGCAGATGAATGTCCATAAGAACGAGGTCTGGATGTTCAGCACGGACGGTGGCAACTCCCTGTTCTGCATCGCCCGCATGTAGAATTTCATAGCCGGCTTTACGCAAGATAATACCCACAAGCTTATAGTTGACCATATTATCTTCAATGATCAGAATTCGCTTAGGCACGGCCTTCCCCTTGGCGGGAATGGGCGGTGCTCAAGGCGCGGCGCACCTCCCCGAGGAATTGGTCGCGCCGGAAACCGGCCTTTTCCATGATCTTCAGTATATGTCCATTCAGACGACGGCGATCCTCTGGCGTAATGATTTTAGCCGTCAAAACCAAAACCGGGATGGCCGCCATGCTTGGATTTTTCTGCAGCGCGTCCACGACGTCGAAGCCGTTGAATTCCGGCATCATCAGGTCCAGCAGGATCAGATCGGGATGAAGATGTTCTGCCATGGTCACGGCATCTCGCCCACCGTAAGCACTGATGACTTCGTAACCACTGTTGCTCAGCTGGCGGTTAATGATTTCCACCGCCCGCGCATCGTCATCGACGACCAGGATCACGGGGCGATTCTGTTTGGTCACCACAAACCCGAGTTTTCGCAGAATTTCTTCCAGACGTTCCATTTCGACGGGTTTCTGCAGCACTTGAACACTCCCGAGGGAGAAGCCCGAACCCTGTTCTGAATCCATACTGGTAATTACCAACGGAATGGTGGCCAGACGATCATCCTGGCGCTGGGCCGCGAGAAAATCCCAGCCGTCCTTGCCTGACAGATTCATCTCCAAAATGATGAGATCCGGACGCTCTTCACGCGCCATATTTAAACCGCCAACAGAGTCGCGAGCCCAGCGCACGCGAAATCCGTCACTTCTCAAGTAACCTTGCAGGAGGGTCGCGGTAGCAGCATCATTCTCTACCACCAAGGCGGAGCGATCGATTTGGGAGGCAAAAACCGCCTTCACGGGATCCGCCTCTGCAAGAACGGCCTCCTCTCGCCAGGGAATCCAGACATGAAAGGTCGATCCTTCCCCAAGCGTACTTTCCATGGTTACTTGCCCATCGTGCAGTTCTGCAAGACGTTTGACGAGGGAAAGACCGAGGCCGGTACCTTCATAGCGACGATCCAAACCGCTGTCAGCCTGGACAAAGGGTTTGAAAAGCCGACCCTGGTCTTTTTTGGCGATACCGATACCCGTATCGGTTACACTGATTTCCAGCCAACTGGGGTAGGCGGCAAATTCCGGGCCCGATAAATCGCCTCTTTTGCGCCCGCAAAGCGTTATCTGACCCCCATCGGGAGTAAATTTCACCGCGTTGGACAGCAGGTTGTACAGAATCTGCTTGGTCTTGCGCGCATCCAGGTAAACGGGAGGAAAATCTGGTTCCACTTCGAGGTTCAGGCATATCTGATGGGCCACCGCCTTTTCCCTGACAATTCCCAAAGAGCCCTGGAGCAAATCGTGGAGGTTCGTCGCTTCCAACTCCAGCTTCATCATCCCCGCCTCCACTTTAGAGAGGTCCAGAATATCGTTGATGAGAGAGAGGAGATGCTGGCCGCTTTCAAAAATATCCGCGGTGGCATCTTTTTGTTCAGGGCTAAGATCGCCCATGACGCCATCCTTCAACAACTCGGAAAAACCAATAATGGCATTCAGGGGGGTACGCAACTCATGGGACATGTTGGCCAGAAAGTCGGACTTGGCCTGATCCGCCATGCGTAGCAACTGATTTCTCTCCAGCAGTTCTTCGCTTTGTTTGCGCAACTCAACGGCCATGATTTGCTGGTTTTCTTTCTGAGCGATGTGGTTCAGGGCAGCGCCCATTTCCAGGGAAAGCTTCTCCAGGAAGGTGGTCTTCCTCTCGCTGAGTGCTTGTAACGAGGCCACCACCAGCACCCCGAATCGCTGCTCCTGATAACGGATCGGCACCATGGCGATCTCTGCAGGTCGAACCTGACAGACCCCTGCGTCCACCAAAAACCCAGAGCGATCATCGTCGGGTCGCCTCAAGCGTTGCAGATGGTCCGACACGGCCGCTTCGCCCAGAACCCCCTCTCCACGCTGAAAACTGTTTGCCAGTTGTCTATCAGTGCCCCGGTGCGCAGCCAGAACATAGAGGCCCTGCCATTCGTCGTAGCGATAAAATGCAGAAACCGGGAAGGGATGATTCTCCGCCAAGATGCTCAGCACTTGTTGAAGAATTTCGGTTAACCCCAAACTGGAACCACTAAAAAGGGCAAGAATCTGTCCTTGACTACTTTCAATACGCAGGGACTCCTCCAGCCCCCTTTCCGCTTCGCGACGCACACGCCCCTCTTTGCTGATTTGCCAAAAAAGCCCCATAAGCAGGGCCATCAGCAAAACAACCGTGATTCCAATAGCCCATAATGTTGCCGTACCCGCCTCTTGGGCCGCCTCGGTGCGTTTCTTGAGCAGACCGCTCTCGGTCGTACGCATTTTCTCGACCAGATCGTGCACCGCCGTCATTTCGGCGATTCCTTCGTCCGCACCCAGCATCGCCTGGGCTGCCGGAAGGCCCTGCTTTTCGTACGCGTCAAGAACACGATCAAGAATCTCTAAACGTTTCAGCGCCTGCTGCCGTAGCGCCACCGCCCGACGCTCTTCGAGCGGGTTGTCCGTCACCTTGCTCGGCAAATCATCCAGCACGGTTTGAAAACGCTGGGTTACATCCTGACGTTCCTGGAGATAGAAAGAATTGCCGGTAAGGAGATAGCCGCGCTGCGCGGTTTCCGCTTCATTGATCAGTGCCCAGCAGCGGTCAAGGCTCCGTAGTACCGTCTGAGTATGTTCCACCCAATAAGATGCTCGGACATAGCCAGCTGCAGTGCGAAAGGCCAGGGCCCCCACCAGGATAAGCGCCAATACGGCCAAGCTAAAGCCTGCGAATATTTTCTTTTCTGTCGAGAATACGGGGCCCATATTTTTAAGGATAGCGTCCTTCTTCAAATATGTTAAGTTTTTTGGATGCGGCCCGCTTTATTTTCCGATACAAAAGCGCGAAAAAATCTCGCCGAGAATATCTTCTACATCCATACGCCCGGTGATGCTGGACAGCGCCATTGCGGCTTCACGCAGGGACTGGGTGACCAGTTCGGGGGCATCCCCCAGGCGGTGCATGTCGCGGGCGGCGACGAGTTGATGCAAGCAGCTTTCCAATGCCTCGACATGGCGACGGCGGGCGCTGAAGGGGCAACTGTCGCCCTGCACGCCGAGTGCTTCAATCAAGCTGCCGTGTAATACCTCAAGGCCTGCGCCGGTTTGCGCGGAGAGGGCGATGGCCACCTCACCCGCCGGGGTGTCGGGCGGTGCAGAAACCAGATCCAGCTTGTTCCAGATGATACGGCGCGATCCTTCCGGCAGGTCGCGCAGGATGGCTTCGTCCTCCGCCTGCCATCCCGCGCTCGCATCGGCCACCAGCAGGATCAGTTGCGCACTGTGCAGTATGTTGCGGGCGCGGGCGATGCCTTCCGCCTCCACGGCATCCGTGGCCGCGCGCAACCCGGCGGTATCGATAAGCTCCACCGGCAGGCCATCGAGGACGATCTCTTCGCGGAGCAGGTCGCGGGTGGTACCGGGGATGGCAGTGACGATGGCCGACTCGCGCTGGGCGAGCGCGTTCATCAGGCTGGATTTACCGACGTTGGGTCGTCCGACAAGCACCACGCGACCACCGCGGGCGAGTCGGGCGCCTTGTTGCGCTTGCTTGAGCAGACGGGCGATCTGGCTTTCCAGCCGCATCAGGCCATCGGCGATGGCCTGTTCATGGGCATCGCCGAGGTCTTCTTCACTGAAATCCAGTCCGGCCTCGGCGAGGGCGAGGAGTTGCCGGAGCTGGCCATGGATGCCATCGACCGCCTGCGAGAAGGCACCCTCCAGGCTCGCCGCTGCAGCGCGTGCCTGGGCGCCGCTGCGCGCGTGGATGAGGTCGGCAACTGCTTCGGCCTGGGCAAGATCAAGACGACCGTTGAGAAAGGCCCTTTCACTGAACTCGCCGGCACGCGCCGCCCGTGCGCCCAGAGCGATGGCCTCGGTGAGCAGACTGGCGAGAGCCAGCGGGCTACCATGGCCCTGCAATTCCACAACGGTTTCGCCAGTGTAGCTGTGGGGGGCGGGAAAGTAGAGGGCGACGCCATGATCGATCATGCTGCTGTCGCGGGCGTGAAAACGGCGGAAATGGGCATGGCGGGGCATCAGGGGTTTTACTTTCGATCCGCCGCAGAGCGCCGTCGCGATGGACAAGGCCTCTGGTCCAGAGAGACGCAAAATGCCCACGCCGCCTTCTCCTGGCGGCGTGGCAATCGCGACAATAGTATCTCCCTGTTGGTAGTCCATGCCTTTAACTCCACACGGACTGGTCCATCCTAGTCCTTGGCTGCCATGATATGGCGGGTGATCAGGTACTGCTGGCCGATGGAGACCAAATTGTTGGTCAGCCAGTACAGTACCAAGCCCGCCGGAAAGAAGGAGAAGAATACCGCGAAAATCACCGGAAGGGCGGACATGATGCGCTTTTGCATCGGATCCACCGGTGCCGGATTGAGGCGCTGCTGGAAGAACATGGACACGCCCATGAGCAGGGGCAGGATATAGTAAGGATCCGGTATGGCCAGATCATGAATCCAGAGGATAAAGGGCGCCTGCCGCAGGGACACACTCTCCACCAGTACCCAGTACAGGGCCATGAAAAAAGGCATCTGCAGCACGATGGGGAGGCAGCCCGCCATGGGGTTCACCTTTTCGCTGCGGTACAACTCCATCATGGCCGCGCCGAGTTTCTGGCGATCGTCACCAACCTCCTTCTTCAGCTTCTCCAGCTTCGGCTGCAACTTGCGCATGTTGGCCATAGAGCGGTAACTGATAGCCGAGGGGTAGAAGAAGATGGACTTGACCACTATGACCAACAGGACAATCGCCAGCCCCCAGTTGCCGACCAGTCCATGGAACCAGCTCAGCACCACATGCATGGGCTCGGCAATGATGGCGAACCAGCCGTAGTCCACGGTCTGCTCCAGGCCGCGGCCCATGGCAGCCAAGGCTTGCTGCTGCTTCGGTCCAAGGAAAAGTTGCTGGGTGATGGTGGTGCTCTGGCCGGGCGCTAGCATCGGCAGCGGAGTACGGATGCCAGCGACATAATTCGCACCCGAGGGGCGCGCATAGACTTGGGTCTGGGCCTGTTCCGGCGGCAGGATCGCGGCAAGGAAATAATGATCCATCATTCCTGCCCAGCCGGGACCCGCCTTTAACACCGGATGGTCACGGATATCGCTAAAACTCTGCTCGCTGAAATTGCCCTGATGCATGAGCACTGCACCGGTGAAAATCGACATAAACAGGTGACTTTCGGCACGGTCGTTGCGCAGGAACTGGTCGAAGTAGCTGCCATCCCACGGCGCAGAGCCGTTATTGGTGATGGTGATGTGTTCCTCCACCACATAGCTGTCGGGCTGGAATGTCCATGTTTTTTTGACGGTCAGGGGACCGGCCTTGCCGGTGAGGATGACCGGCTGGCCATCGGCGCTCTGAACGGCAGGAACGGCAAACTGGGCAACCAAGGTCTGTCCGTCGCTGCTGACGAAGCCGCTCTGCTGTATGGTGAGCCTAGCGGCTGCCGTGTCGAGAATCGGGTAAGGTGCAGGATTATCCACCGCCTGCGGATAATGACGCAGGCCTAGATTTTGAATGTCACCGCCGTTCAGGCTGATCTGGCCAGCGAACACCGGCGTCTGGAAAGATACCGTGGGTCCGGTCGCTGGCAGGAAACTGGTACTGACCGGCGCGACTATCGGCGTGGTCCCTGCCGCTGGCGCGGAAGTCCCAGCGGGTGTTGGCGTGCTGGGGGTCGTGATGCTTTGGTGGACGGCAGTCGGCTTCGGCGCATTCTGCTCCTGCCAGGCCTGAAACAGCAGGAAAATGACCACAGCAAGTGCAAAGGCAAGAATAGTCTTCTGAGTATCCATGGGGCCCCAAGGCGTTTTAAGGAACGAGATCGATACCGCCGGGCTGCCAGGGATGGCAGCGGCTGATGCGTTTGATGCCCAGCCAGGAACCCTTGGCAATGCCGTAGCGTTCGATGGCCTGACAGGTATATTCGGAACAGGTCGGGTAAAAGCGGCAGTGATGTCCCAACATGGGGCTGATGACATACTGATAGCCGCGCACCACCATGACAGCCACGCCCCGTGCGCTCATGCCTTCCCCAGCAATTGCTGGAAATAGACGCTCATGGCCCGCATGCTGAGTTGCCGGGCACTCGCTCGCGCCACGACCAACACATCACGCCCTTGTGTGCGCACCGACTGCTGCCGGAAAGCTTCGCGCAAGCGCCGCTTGACGCGGTTGCGGACTATGGCATTACCCACCTTGCGGCTCACCGCCAAACCCAGACGGGGGTGCGGCAATGCGTTAGGCAAGGTGTAGATCACCACTTCTGGGAAGACCTTCTTGCGCCCCTGTTTGAGAGTGCGCTGGATGGCCGCCTTCTGGCGGAGGCGATCCTCGCGGGTAAAACGATGAGGATGCGCCAGCGCCGGATTCATCGGCTTACGGGCAGAGGCGCTGACGGCCCTTGGCACGACGGCGCTTGAGTACGAGGCGGCCGGATTTGGTGGCCATGCGGGCACGGAAACCGTGGGTCCGTTTACGGTGAACGACGCTAGGCTGAAAAGTACGCTTCATGAGACAATTCCTGCGGATAATTCTTAAGGGCTGAGAAGATAAGGAGATGCTGCACAAAAGTCAAGGCGCCAAGCCGCATTCCAAGGCTCAATGGCCCGCATCCTTCAGAGATGCGGGCCATTCGGCGTTACCTGAGAAAAGGCCTTAGCGCACGATGGGTTTGTAACGCAGGCGGTGGGGCCGGGCGCCCTCCTCACCCAGGCGACGTTTTTTGTCGGCCTCATACTCATGGTAGTTGCCCGCAAAGAACTCCACATGGGCGTCGCCTTCAAAAGCGATGATGTGGGTGGCGATACGATCGAGGAACCAACGGTCATGGGAGATGACCATAACGCTGCCGGCGAACTCCAGCAGGGCATCTTCCAGCGCGCGCAGGGTTTCCACATCCAGGTCGTTGGAAGGTTCATCGAGAAGGAGGACGTTGCCGCCGGCGATCAGGGTCTTGGCCAGATGCAGGCGGCCGCGCTCACCGCCCGACAATTGTCCCACCAGCTTTTGTTGGTCGGCACCCTTGAAGTTGAAGCGGCCGCAATAAGCGCGGGATTGGATTTCAAACTTGCCGACGGTGAGGATGTCCAGTCCACCGGAGATTTCTTCCCAGACATTGTTTTTGGCGGCGAGCGCATCGCGGGACTGATCCACATAGGCCAGCTTGACGGTGGAGCCGAGAACGACTTCGCCGCTATCCGGACTTTCCTGACCCACGATCATGCGGAAAAATGTCGACTTACCGGCCCCATTGGGGCCGATGACACCGACGATGGCGCCCGGCGGCACTTTAAAGCTGAGATGTTCAAAAAGCAGTTTGTCGCCAAAGCCCTTGGTCACATCACGGAACTCGATCACCTCGTTGCCGAGACGTTCCGCCACCGGGATGAAAATCTCCTGGGTTTCATTGCGGGTCTGGTATTCGTAGGAACTCAGCTCTTCAAAGCGGGCCATGCGCGCCTTACTTTTGCTCTGGCGGCCTTTGGCGTTTTGTCGCACCCATTCCAGCTCGTGCTGCATCGCTTTGAGGCGCGACACCTCGGTTTTGGCCTCCTGTTCCAGGCGTTTTTCTTTCTGCCCCAGCCACGCGGAGTAGTTGCCCTTGTAGGGGAAGCCGTGACCGCGGTCCAGCTCCAGAATCCACTCGGCGGCGTTGTCGAGAAAGTAACGATCATGGGTGACGGCGACCACCGTGCCGGAGAAGCGCTGCAGATATTGCTCCAGCCAGTCCACCGATTCGGCGTCCAGATGGTTGGTGGGTTCGTCGAGGAGGAGCATGTCAGGGCGACTGATGAGCAGACGGCAGAGGGCGACGCGGCGCTTTTCACCACCGGATAGCGGGCCAACCAAGGCGTCCCAGGGGGCGAGGCGCAGGGCGTCAGCAGCGACTTCCATCTGTTGCGCGGCCTGATGGCCATCACCGGCGGCGACAACGGCCTCCAGGCGCGCCTGCTCGGCCGCGAGGGCGTCAAAGTCCGCATCGGGCTCGGCGTAGGCGGCATAGACGGCTTCCAGTTCCTGCTGCGCGCCGAGGATGTCACCGAGGCCCTCCTCTACCACCTGGCGCACCGTCTTGTTCGGATCGACCTGCGGCTCCTGCGACAGATAACCAATTTTGAGACCGGGCATGGGCAGCGCCTCACCTTCAAAGTCCTTGTCGACACCCGCCATGATCTTGATCAGGGTGGACTTGCCAGCACCATTCATGCCGAGCACGCCGATTTTGGCGCCGGGAAAGAAGGACAGGGAGATGTCCTTGAGCAGTGCGCGCTTGGGCGGCACGATCTTGCTGAGGTGATTCATCGTAAAAACGTATTGCGCCATGCCAGTTTTCCGTCCAGAGAGTGGGTTCAGACCGCCAGAGGGCGGGTTGCCCCAGTGTAGCGCAAATCAGGATTTGATGTGGACTGTGCCGCCGGTCTCAAGGCTGGGTCTGCAGCGCGTACTGCTGCTGCGCCATGGTCACAAAAGTCAGCGCTGCCGGATTCCCGTCCTCCTCCCGCCGCCGGCACCAGGCGAGACTGACCTCACTGTCCCCCAAGGTATCCTCCAGCGGTCGGAAGACGATTCCCGGACGTTGAATTTCTGCAAAGGCCGAGAACAGGAAACTCAACCCGAGGCCCGCCATGACCGCGCTGAACACGGCATTGGAATCGGCAAGTTCCATCAGGATGTGCGGCTTCAGGGCATGGATGTGGCATTGGGCGAGAATGCGATCGTAGGACGCCGGTGCCACTTCGCGGCGCAGAAGAATCAATGACTCATGGTGCAGACGGTGGAGGGCTATGGCGCGCTCTGCGGCAAAGGGATGATCATCCGGGAGCACCAGCATCAGCGCCTCCCGTTGCAGCAGATGCTGATGAATATCTGGCAGGGTGTCCACATCACGGATGAAGCCGATATCAATCTGATCATCGCGCAGGGCCTGCAACTGCGCATCGCTGCTCATCTCCCGCAACTCCAGATGCACCCGCGGAAAGTGCTGACGAAAACTGCGCAGCAGCCCCGGCAGGAGGGCAATGGCGGTGGAGGCAAGAAAGCCGATCCGCAAGGTGCCGGCCTGACCGTGTTGCAGATCGCCGAGCAGGGCCTCCGTGCGCCGCGCCTGCGCCAGCAATTGTCTGGCTTCGGGCAAGAGCACCCGGCCGGCGGCCGTGAGCGAGACTTCCCGCTGGTTGCGCAGAAAAAGCGGCAGCCCGATCTCGTCTTCCAGAGCGCGGATGCTGCGGCTCAGGGAGGGCTGGGCGAGATGCAGGCGAATCGCCGCCCGATGAAAGTTCAGGGTTTCGGCGAGCACTACAAAATGGCGCAGATGACGCAGGTCCACTTCGGTATTACTCCTGGATTCGGGACTACGAGTGTAGCCCAGGGCCAGCGGGGGCGGCCAGTCAGCGGGACGGGCGTGAAGCGGCTGCGGAACGCAGGAACCAGTCCGGTACCGGCCGCCGTATCCACGGGCCATGCAGTGCGATCCGTACCGTCATGGTCAGACCGGGACGCAGCGGGTGCCGGGTCAAATCCCCGGGATCGACGGCGATGCGCACCGGCACCCGCTGGGTGAACTTGATCCAGTTGCCGCTGGCATTCTCCGGCGGCAGCACCGCGAAGACGGCGCCGGAGCCCCCTCCCAGTCCCACCACCCAGCCGTGATAGGTGACGGCGTTACCATAGAGATCGGCTTGCAGCGTCACCGCAGCGCCGGGGCGCACCCCCGCCAGGCGGGTTTCCTTGACGTTGGCGGTGACCCATATCTGCTGCAATGGCACCACGGTGAACAGGCATTGACCGGCGCGCACCCACTGTCCGGGCTGCACCGCCTGCTGCGCGACGATGCCGGTGACCGGGGCGCGGATGATACGGCGTGTCCAGTTCAGGCGGGCGAGGGCCAGGGCTTGCGTCGCCACACGTACGGCGGGGTTGCCCGCCGGCCCGGCGGCCCCGAGCTGCGCGGTGAGGGCTGCGCTATGCGCCGATTCGGCGCCGATCTCGGCTTGCAGGCGCCGCACCGCGTCGGCAGCGGTGATGGCGGCCATATCCTCGCTCGCACCGGCGCTGGCCGACGCCCGCAGACGCCAGGCCTTCTGCTGCGCACTGTTCAGGCTGGCCCGCAGGGCCGCTTCCTTGCTGCGACTGGCCTGAATCTCGTGGACCAGCGCCAGCGCCTCTTGCCGGGCCTGCGCCAGTTGTGCTTTCGCCTGTTGCAGCTTGCGACCAGCACGTTCCCCGCGAAGCATCACCAGGGGGGAGCCAGCCTCCACCCGCATGGTGTCGTAGGCGGGGATCGCGGCGACGGTTCCGGTCGTGCGCGCATCCACCGCGTAAAGGTTGCCCTCGACATAGGCATCGTCTACCTCCAGCCGCTCCTGTCCGATCAGCAACCACCAGAGGCCGTAGACCAGCAGACCGAGCAGGACCACGGCGGCCAGTATCCAGAGATTGCGCCGCCTCTGGTCCGCCCCGGCCTTACTCGCATTGTCAGGGGTGCTGTCTGGACTGGTCATAGCCGCCTCCCAATGCGGTTTCCAATTGGACCCAGGCCTGTAGTGCCGCATAACGGGCACGGCGCTGGGCCATTTGCTGATGAACGAGGGCGATCTGCTGCCGCAGCATCGCCGTGCGGTCGCTGAGGCCAAACGCTTGCGCGGCGGTGGTCAGTTTTTCCTGCTGGCGGGTGGCGCCGGTACCGGCCGCCTCGGCCTGCCAGGCCTGCCGGCTCAGCTGGTACCCAGACAGCGCCGTCAGCACCTGCTGGACCGATTGCAGGATGCTTTTCTGGTAAATTGCCACCGCCTGCGCTTGCTGCGCCTCGGCGCCGCGGAAGCGGCTGGTCAGCGCGCCGCTGGTAAATATCGGCAGCTGCAAGGCCGGTCCAAAGCGGTAAGCGAAGCTCGCCGGGTTCAGGAGCGTAGCAAGGTGGGCGCTGTTCATATCCAGCAGGGCCGAGAAAGAAATATCCGGATAAAAGGCGGCACGGGCGGTTTTGGTCTGCTCGACACTGGCGAGCGCCAATGCGCGTGCCGCCTGCACGTCGGGACGGTGGGCAAGGAGGCCCAGACTCAAATGCTGCGGCAGAGTGGGTATCCCTGCGGACGCGGGCACCACCGGCCGTAGCGGGAGGGCATCCGGCGCAATCGCCGCAAGCTCTGCCACGGCGAAGCGTGCGGCAGCCGCTCGTTGCTGCCAACGCGCCTGGCGGACAGTATTCTGCTGGAGCTGCAAAGACAGCTCGGCAATGGGCAGATCAGTCCCGAGGCCGAGACGTCGTTGGATTCGCAACAACGCCTGCTGCTGCTGGTAGAGGTGCTGCAAACGCCGGAGGCTGGCGAGCTGCCGTTCGGCTTCCGCCCAGCGTAGATAGGCATTGACGACGGCAGCGGCGAGCAGGCGGCGGGTATCCGCCAGTCGCGCTTCGGCGG
This sequence comes from Acidithiobacillus sp., assembly GCF_023229925.1. Lineage (NCBI taxonomy): Bacteria > Pseudomonadati > Pseudomonadota > Acidithiobacillia > Acidithiobacillales > Acidithiobacillaceae > Acidithiobacillus > Acidithiobacillus sp. The sequence continues at coordinate 443,679 of NZ_JALNYM010000002.1, forward strand.
CGCGTTGTTCACCCAGAGCCGCCTTGAGACGGTCCGCATATTTGCCCCAGAAATCGAGCACCTGCGTAAAGCCGAGTCCGACATCACCGCTGTCATAGAGTGTGTTGCCCAGACCCAGCGCACCCAGCGGGCTGTTGCCGCTGAACTGCAAAGGCGTGACGACCGCCTGCCCAAAAAGCTGCGGGCCGAGGGCTGCCGCCCGCCAGGCGCTGACCGATGCGGCCCAGTGGACCACATCGATGGCCTCTGCCAGACGCGGATTGGCTGGACTCAGTGCCCGGACCATGAGTTGATCGAGCCCGGCGCTGGCCAGCCCCGTCCACCAGTCCTGTTGCGGCCACGCGCCGGTGGGCAACGATTGCACGCCATCCAGTTGCTGCACGCTTTTTGCCCAGGCCGGGGCTTTGACATCCGCGGGACCAGGGGCGCGGATGGTCGGCGCGCAGCCGCCGAGGGCTACGATGCCCAGTGCCGCATACCCGGCAATCCAACGCTTACGGTGCATGTTTCGCATCCTCCTCCCGGCTCGGTTCCGCGTCAAAACCGGCGCTTTCCATGATCTGCTGCTCGATGGTGACCCGCCGGACCTGCCCGGCGCGGCGGCGGTACGGCCCTTTGGTGAGCCATACAAGGGCAAGCACGACCAGCGCCATCCAGCCCCAGAGCCAAAGCATGGATTGCATGGACAGCACGGCACTCTGGGTAGTCAGGCGCTGAATGGACAGGGCCTGCACGGCGGGACCGCTGACCGGCCAGCGCTCCAGCAGGCTTAGCAAGGGTAGGGAGGGGGATTGCCAGGCCAGGTGCGCCCTGAAGGTATCGCCATGTCGCATCCACAGTGCCGAGAAAGCGCTCGACAGATAGGCCCCACCCAGAATCCGCACAAAGTTCTGCAAGGTGGCCGCAGCAGGCAGGCGGCGCTGGGGCAGGCGTGAAAACATGATCAGGCTCAGGGGCACCAGATAAAACCCGATGGCGATGCCTTCGATCAAATGGCTGAGGAGCAGACTGCTCAGATTGCTGTGCAGGTTGAGCTCCGTAGTGAATCCATAAAGGGCGACGAATCCAAAACAGATGGTCGCCAGCCAGCGCGGGTTCACCCGATGCGAGATGGGCCCCATCACCGCAATCAGCGGTACGCCACCGAGGGCCATGGGCAGCAACACCACGCCTGCCCAAAAAGCCGAGTAGTTGGCATGACTGATGAGCGCCGAGACAAAAAGGCTGTTCCCGCCCAACAGCAGTCCCCAGCCGAAGACGAGTGCCGGCAGCGCCAGCACGTAATTCCGTCGCCGCAACAAACTGAGATCCAGGCAGGGCTGCGGCTGATGCTTCTCCCAAAGGAAAAAGGCGACAAGGAGCACGGCTCCCAAGCCGGTCAGCCAGCGGATGGCGGGCGCATCCCACCAGTTCCAGTCCTCGCCACGATTCAGCACGAGCTGAAAGGTCGCGCTCCAGGCAGCGAGCAGCGCCAGCCCGATCCAGTCAAAGGGCTGGCGCACGCGCTCATTGGGATCGTCGCGCAACAGGGCGGAAACCATGCCCAACGCCAGCAAACCCACGGGGAAAGTCAGCACCGCCGCCGCCCGCCAGTCCCAGGTGTAGGCGATCCAGCCCGCCAACGAGGGTCCGGCGAGCAAGGGCAGCACCAGATTGACGATGCTGAGATCGGCCGCCGTCTTTTGCCAGCGCGGCGGCGCATAGCGGATCAGCAATCGCCGGGTCAGCGGTGTCAGAAAACCCGCCGCCATGCCTTGCAGAAACCGACCACCCAGAAATAAGCCGAAATGATCACTGAATACATCGGGCAGGGTGGCCACCATCAGCAGGATGAGGGAGATCTGAAACATTCGCAGTTCGCCGAAACGCTGGTAGAGCCAGGTGGCGGGCACGACGGCGAGCGCCCAGGCCAGCAGGTAAAAAGTCAGTGACCAGATCGCGTGATCGAGACTGGTGCTGTAGGCTCCGGCGATGTACGGCAGCGTCGGGATGGACCAGGCGAGGCTCCACGATGCCAGCAGCAGGCCGCTGCTCAGGCCGAGCAGTAACAGCACGCCATCCATCCCGGAAAAGGCGGGGACAACGGGAGAAACGGGGCGAACAGCCAAGTGGATACCTGGAGCAGTGGGGACACCAAGCATACTAGAGGATTGCCGCACGCCGGGAAAATGCATTTTCTGGCCGAAACTGATGGCTTTTGCGCATCACAAGGAAGGCACGAGGCAGCGAAAGCCAGTCGGCGGGATCGGCAGGCGCCCCATGAGGCAAAGCCCAAAGGACCGGGTGGCAGAAAGTCCAACGACAGGAAACTGCAAATTCTTTGTTATTCGAAGTACTTCAGAGCGGGTTTAGTCGTCCGTCACTGCCGTGCTAGACTCAGCACTTCGGCGTTCTCTACCCCATTTCTCCCGATTCTTCGGGGAACCTTGTTGGATGTCGAATGTCTTTGTAGTTGGCAATATTTTCGGTGCTTAATTATGCTGGTTGATATGATGCGAAACATTGAAAAGCGCAGGGGCGGCAGACTGATGTTCCGGGTAACCCCGGTTTGCAAAAATGAGTGCTATGCTGGCGCCGCTCCCGCGCATACTTGTGTGAGTCAGGCCCCATGTCCTACATGATCAAAGAAACCACATGTCAACAGGCCTTTGCTGCGCTGGACGATTGCAACTCGGCGGTAATCGATGTGCGCTGTCCGGAGGAATATGCGCTGTACGGGCCGATACCAGGCGCCCACCTGATCCCCTGGAAGATGATTCGCGACGACATGCTGGTAGATAACGCTCATTTCGGTTGCGATCTGGAAAAAGTCGTGAGCTACCGCAAGGACACGGGTTATTTCCATCTGTACTTTATTTGCGGTAGCGGGAACCGCTCCTGCGAAGCTGCGGAATGCGCTTTGGACATACTGAGGGATGGCCGCTGCGAGGTATATAATGTTGTCGGCGGCATGGATGAGTGGGTCTGTGCCGGACTGCCGACCACACCCGCCGCCTTGCTGGGATAAGCCACGCGGTCGATGCCTTGGTGCGACCGCTGCTACCGTTTTAGGCTCCGTACATACTCATCTCTGGTGTAACGCCCGCAGTATCTCGTCCATCGGCTCCTGCCCGGAAACGACGCCTTGGTATTTGTCGATCACATGCCCTTCTTTATCGATGATTACCTGCGTAGGCGTGACCATTATGCCGCCCACGGCACGGGCGATGGAACCATTTTGATCCACGGACAAGGGGTAGGTCACCTGGGCCATGGCCGCGGCGGCGAGGCTTTTGGATCTGGATGATCCTGGTGTGGCGATACCCACCACCACCAGCCCCTGTGACCGATAGGACTGATAAAGCCGTTCAAGCTCGGGCAGTTCGTGGATACAAGGCGGGCAGTCAGGAGACCAAAAATTCAATACCACGACCTTGCCGCGCAGCGCCTGTAAATCCAAGGTTTGGCCGTTCACAAGTGGAATGGGCGTCGTGACCACGTCGGACTTGTGGAGAATCGGCCCAATAAGGCTCATCCAAAGCAAGAATGCTCCGATGAGGGCGACTATGGCCACTTTGGTCATTGGCCAGATAGTTTTCGGCATGATGGATGTCCCCAAAAAACAGCCCCCGTTTTTTTTACTATTCAAAGAATTCGCGCTGTTTTTCCAAATCAGCGCTGCAAGGGTATAGTCCAGACACTGCCATTCACCGAATCCAGTTTGAGCGTATAAGAACCTGCCGGCAGCTTCAGATTGCTCGTCGCCGGGGGCAGGGTAATGGTAGCCTTTGAACCTACCGGCCCGGTTATACCGTATTTACCGATATGAATTTTTTGATAATCGTAGTCGTTTTTCAAGGCCGTTTTGGGTAACGCGGCAAGCTTGGCGCTATCCCAATCCTCAACCACGCTGCCATCCCGGGTGTTGACGAGTTCCACATGAAGCACGTTGGATGGCGCTTCGGGGGTGCCCGCGTCCACATAGGCATGGAAGGTCACGGTTCCGTCCCCCTGCAGGTGGCCGCTATCGAGGGACCAATGATGTTTGGAGGGGCTCACCGGGCCGCCGTGAAATGGGGTGATCACCGAGCCGCGATAGTAGCTATAGGTGCCGACAATGAAAGCGACGGCGATCCAAAAGAGCACCATCGCGAATTTCTTGTACCCCTGGTCGCTCAGAGGCAAAGGCAAGCTGCCGCCCATCCAGCGAAACCATCCTTTTTGTGCCAGGCCGGGCCTTTTCGCCAAGAGCCAGTTGTCCAGGGAATAAGCGCCCCCGCCCACCAACAGGAGGGTCACGCCCATCGCAAAGTTCGACGCAGCCATGGTCCATTCGTCTATGCAGGTAGCTCCCTGCCAACCGAAAAGAAACATGAGCACGAAGGACAAGCCGATGGTGGTCAGGGCGGCGATGCGCGTCAGCAGGCCCGTGATGAGCATGAACCCCGCAAGCAGTTCTACCAGACTGAAGATAATTACGCCGACGTAGAGAAGAACGAAATGCTGCAGCAGGAAGGAAACGAGATGTTCCGTGCCCAGCAGGGCACCCGGCATGGCCGTCTGAAATTTATAGGCCATCCAGTGCCCGCCACCCCAAGCATCCAGTTTTTGCGGCCCATAAATAAACCGTCGGGAGCCGCCGCCCCAGTAAATCCAACCCTGCACGAAGCGCACGGCGAGCAGCCCTATCGCCGCCAGGCGCCATCCCCTATCCACTTGATACGCCCTACCGTTCACGCTCGTTGCACTGCCCATGATCTTTCTCCTGATGACCTGGGGGGCCATGCCCCCCTAATAAGTGCGTGGATCACTTTCCCTGAGTATAAGGCTGAAAGCCATACTCTTCGAAGATGTGCAGGGCCGTTGGCGACTTGAGAAAGTTTACCCACGCCTCTGCCCATTTGGGGTGAGGCGCATCCTTGACCGCTGCGGCCGCATAGATGGCCTTAGTATTGAACCGGGCCGGAATCGCCACGTGGCTGATGGGATTGCCGATCTTTTCCTGGAAGATGGCTTCGGATTTCCAGGTTACGCCGGCAACGGCCCGCCCTTGCATCAGGAACATGGGACTCTGGCGGTGGTGAATTTCCGTCAGGATGGTTTCGCCGTTCTTTACCTTGGTGTCATACACTGCGGTGGCCAGCGCCGGTCCGCCCACCTTGGTGAGGCTCATCTTGATTTGCCGGGCAATGCCTTCCCATGCGGGATTAGGCATGACCAATCGCACTCCGGGTTTGCCCAGATCCTGGAGTCCGGTGATGTGGGCCGGATTGCCTTTGGGAACCATAATGGCGAGATCGTTGGTGACATAGGGCACCGCCGGCCCCTTCAACAGGCCGTGCTGAACGTAATAATCCACTTTCTGCAACCCGGCGGCGTATACGTCGGGCTTGACCGTCCAGGTCATGTTCCCCACCGTAATGGTATTGCCATGCTCCATCTGTCGGATCAGCAAGCCCGGCGGAATGGTCTCGTAATATATTTTGCCTTTGATTTCCGGGTGCTCCTTCTCAAAGGCCGCCACCAGCGGTGCCATCGCAAAAAAGTAGTTCCCCCCCACGAAGATGCTCAGTTGCGGGTTATCAATGCTACCGTGAAAATCCGGCAGGTTATCGACTTCCGGGATAGTGAAATCCAACCCTTTTTGAGTGGCCGGGTTGTTGGTGCCATTTTGCCAGGGGGGAAATACCTGGCTCTTCGAGCCTTTGAACTCGCCTGGGGCACCCCAGCCGTTGTCCGCCGCCATGGCGCAGGTACCAAAAACCATCAGGGAGGCGGCTGCCAGCAGGGGGGCCAGCCGTAGTGTGCTACTTCTCGTCATCATATCGCTCCTCTTGATCTATTATTTTGCGTACTGAAAGCCAGCCAACTGGAGTTCCGGCAAGGTACCTACCACCCCCGGCGTCAGGATGACACCGGGAATGAGGTGGTTGGTGAATTCGGCCGCCATCTGCTCATGGGTGAGGCCATCGGGATTGATGCCTTTCTTGATCAATCCCTCGGTAATTTCCCATATCCCGTTATGACAACCCAGGAAAACAGCGCCGCGTCGCTGCAATACCGTCACGCTGTTATCCCTCGGCGAGAAAGGCCCTTCTGGGTTCTCAAAGTGGGCCGGGTCGGCGGCCGCCGCCGGCGGTTCTTTGATCCACTCATTGCCTTTCCATTTTCCGCCGGTCATCTGCACCAGATATTTATTCCAAATGAAATCATCGTACAGGGCCCAGTGGGCGGTGCCATGGGTAGCCGATACGCAGAGGAAATCCGGATGATTGAACGACCAGACCTGTACATTCATGCTATTGCGCATCAAGTTCAGCCAAGGACTGGAGACGTCCGTATTATCCCAGGCCTGTTTGGGGCCGCCGGCATAGTGGATGATCTCCCGCAAAGCAGCGTCATCCCATTGGTCGGGGTTGGTGAGAATCATGGGAACCGTTTTGAAGTCGCGCCGCCGCGGCGTTTTGGCCAAGCGTTCACTGAGTTCCTTCAGGCTCCTGGCACCAGCGGGCAACAAGTTGCCTGGGCTCCCGCTCAGGCCGGCCGCTACGGCGTTCGTTTGGGCACCCACAGCGCCCACGGCCAAGGCTCCGGCGCCCCACAATGCATGCTTCATGGCGTCGCGACGACTCAGCAGATTTTGCTCGTTACTCATGGTCCTCTCCTTTTGGCGTGCCAAACTACAACGTCTACTGCTTTTGCGCAGAATTAAGACTGGTGGCGGCGGGCTCGGTGCGCAGATAGCCGACAATGGCACTGGACTGGCAGACGACCAACGGCCGCTCGGCCTGGACTTCCGGAGGAATCCGGGTGGCAAGCTGCTGGTTACCCTTCATTACTCAACGGGCTTCCATCTCATGGACTCCAATAGTCCGGGGTGAGGGCGGGATCGGCGCTGCCTGGCGTATCCGATAAAAATAATGACCGGTTGTCAGGAATGCCGCGAATACGACGACGGCGAACACCAGGCTGCTGACCGCCAGTTGCATTCCCCCGGAAATCACATGGCCGGAGGTGCATCCGCCAGCCATGCGCGCACCGAAAAGGAGCAGGAAGCCGCCGACAAACGCCCAAAAAAAACGCTTGGCCGGTTTGGGACCGTGGTACCGCACCCACAATTCGGGCACGCTGGAGATGCGGAAGTTGCGGTGCAGCAGGGCGAAGAGCAGTCCGGCCAAAAACGCCCCGGCGAGAAACCATAATTCCCATGCGCCAGGCGTCGCTATGGTGGCCCAGTAGGATTCCGCGCCCAGGCCGGTAAGGGACATGGCCACATAAGGAAAGGCCGTGGATGCGCCCATGGGGTGACCGGCAACAAAGGGCAGGGCGAGTACGCAGTTGAGCAGCGCCAGTCCCACCGCGGCGTGCAGCCAACGCCAGTCATGATGCTGCAATTTCTGTAAATACAAGGCGACCCCCATGAACAGGATCGCCACGGCACTGGTGATACTCCAGAACAGGGTGTCATCGGGCAACAGGTTGCGGACAGACAGGGCGCCCAAGTTCGGACCGAAAAAGGGATTTATGGAAGGGTAGACCACCGCAAAAACCAGGGCGCCGCACAAACCGCCGATGATGCCGACCAGGGCATCGAGATTGCCCTGGCCCAGGGATATGGCGACGGTGCCGGGACAATAGCCGAGCACGGCCATGCCCACGCCGAAGAGCAGTCCGCCCACGACCACGCCGACGAGGACCAGGGGCTTGACGTGGTAGTCCGCCCAACCCAGGAGGATCTCGGACTGCAACAACAGCACGCCCAGGCCGATAGTGAAGGCCATGGTTTTGGCGACGGCGAGATTCTGCAACACCGCCATGCCCGCTATGGTGTTAAACCGGTTCAGACGCGCATATTGTAAAATCGCCCCGAACACGAAACCCCAAACGATGGTCTCCATACGCTCCTCCATCTTGTGTCAGGCATAGGGGAAAACCCACCTTGCCACTTTTCTTTATATCAATAAAGGTAACCTATTGTTCGGCCCTAGCAAATATAATTAATCTATAGGCAAATCAATTTTAACTGTTCCGCAATTTCAAAGCGGCGGCTCAGGGTCACCGGTAACTGACCTGTATTCCTAGGGATTGCCTGGAGATGCCCCGACCACCACTCAAGGAACGCGGATGTGTACCAGCCCAGGGAAGAGCGCCGCCAGGCCATTGGCGATAAAGGTCACGGCAATAGCAGCGAGCACCAGTCCGAAGATACGGGTAGAGATGTTGATGCCTGCTACCCCCAGCCGACGTGACAAGGGCTGCGCCAGGCGCAGTGCCCCATAGGCCACTCCGGCAATCAGCAATATATCGACGATTAGCAGGCCACTGGCCAGCCACGACGCATTTTTGTGATGGGCTATGATCACAGTGACCATGGTGCCCGGCCCTGCCAGCAGCGGAATGGCGAGAGGCACCACGGCAACCGCCTCTTTCTGCATACCCTCGGCAGCCTCCTCCGGGGTGTGGACATAGCCGCTGGACTTGGCCTGCAGCATGTTAAAAGCCAGCATCATCAGCACTATACCGCCCGCCACCTGAAAGGCGGCGATGCTGATCCCAAAGAATTGCAGAATATATTCTCCTAGAAACGCCGCGCTGAGCAGAACAATGGCTACGGCACGGGATGCCAGCTTGGCCGTAGCGATCTGCTGTTGCGCATCTTCGTTATTGGTCAGGGCAATAAAAATCGGGATGGCGCCAATAGGGTTGAGAATGGCGAGCAGTGCGATGAGGGTCCGCAAGGCGCTGTGCAGTTCAGTGCCGACGAGCATCCGCGCCTCCCTTACCAGGTCTGTTCCGATGCAAGGCCCTTGAAAATTGCGGCGTGAAGACGTATTTAATAGGCATCTTTGAAGTTACAACCCAATACGGAGTCGATACGATGCCAACTTACGAGTATGTATGCAAGGACTGTGGACACCATCTGAGCGCAGAGCAGCGCATGAGTGATCCCCGTCTGACCGACTGCCCCCACTGCGGCAAGCCGGGGCTGGAGCGACAGCTCAGCGCCGGGGGCTTCGCCCTGAAGGGCTCCGGCTGGTACCAGACCGACTTCAAGGGTGGCGGCAGCAAAGCTGGCGAGAGCACGCCGGAAGTTGCCGCTGCGCCATCCTGCCCCGCTGGGGGCTGCGCCTGTCATTGACGTAACGCGCGCGGCAAGGCTAGATTGTGCGCGGGCCTCCCGGTCGGGCGGCCCTTTTCTTATTGACTCATACGGGACGCAGCATGCGGACACACTATTGTAACAGCATTCACGAAGGCTTGATTGGCCAAACGGTCACCCTCTGCGGCTGGGCGCAACGGCGACGCGATCACGGCGGCGTCATTTTTATTGATCTGCGGGACCGCGAAGGCCTGGTACAGGTTGTCGCCGATCCGGATCAGATCGCCGCCTTCGCGGCCGCCAATGAGTGCCGCAGTGAGTTCGTGTTGCAGGTGGAGGGCGTCCTGCGTGCCCGTCCCACGGGTACCGAGAATCCCCAGATGCCCAGTGGCAAGGTCGAACTGGCAGCAGCGCACATCAGCATTCTCAACCGATCCGAGCCGGTCCCCTTCCCCCTGGATGAAGAAGACATCGCGGAGAATCTGCGGCTCAAATACCGCTATCTCGACCTGCGCCGCCCGGAAATGCTCCATCGTCTGCGCCTGCGCCATCAGGTCACCCGCTTCGTGCGCAGCTATCTGGACGGTGCCGGCTTTATCGACGTGGAAACCCCCGTCCTCACCCGCTCCACCCCCGAAGGCGCTCGTGACTATCTGGTGCCGTCGCGCACCCAGCCGGGACACTTTTTCGCGCTGCCCCAGAGTCCGCAGCTCTTCAAACAGCTGCTGATGGTGGCGGGACTGGACCGCTATTATCAGATCACCAAATGCTTCCGCGACGAAGACTTACGCGCCGATCGCCAGCCGGAGTTCACCCAGATCGATATCGAGGCCTCGTTTGTCGATGAAGAGGCCGTCATGGGGATTGCCGAGCCGATGATTCGCGGACTGTTTGCTGAGGTATTGGGCGTGCAGTTTTCCGATCCCTTTCCGAGGATGACGTACCGGGACGCCATACATCGTTTTGGCGTCGATCGCCCTGATCTGCGCAATCCGCTGGAGCTGACCGAACTCACCGACCTCATGGGTACGGTGGACTTCAAAGTGTTCCGCGAAGCCGCCGAACGTCCGCATGGACGGGTGGCTTGCCTGCGGGTACCCGGTGGCGCCCAGCTCAGCCGGGCGCAGATCGATGCCTACACCCAGTTCACCGCCATCTACGGGGCCAAGGGTCTGGCCTGGATCAAGGTGAATGCCCTGGATCAGGGCAACGAAGGCCTGCAATCCCCCATCGTCAAGTTCCTGCCGGAGAACGTCTTGCAGGAAATTCTCCGGCGTTGCGGCGCGGCGGCGGGCGACATCCTCTTTTTCGGTGCCGATACGGCCAAAATCGTCAATGAAGCCCTCGGCAATCTGCGCAATCGTGTGGCCGCCGATCTGGGGTTGCTGGAAGGCGAATGGTGCCCCGTCTGGATCACCGACTTCCCCATGTTCGACTATGACGACAAGGAAGACCGCTGGACCTCCACCCATCACCCCTTTACCGCGCCGCAGACGGAACACCTGGAAACCCTCAGCCAGGATCCCGGCAACGCCTTGGCGCGGGCCTACGACCTGGTGCTCAACGGCAACGAAATCGGCGGCGGCAGTATCCGCATCCACCAGGAGGCGGTACAGGAAAAGGTCTTCGCCGCCCTTGGTATTGGTGCGGAAGAGGCGCGGGATAAGTTCGGCTTCCTGCTCGACGCCCTCCATTATGGGGCCCCACCCCACGGCGGCCTGGCTTTCGGGTTGGATCGACTGGTGATGCTCCTGTGCGGCGCCGAGACCATCCGTGACGTGATCGCCTTCCCCAAGACGCAAAAGGCCGGTTGCCTGCTCACCGAAGCCCCCGGTACGGTAGCCGACAAGCAGCTTCAGGAACTGGGCATCCGCCTGCGTCCCGGAGTCGGAGCCGGGGTACAGAACCCCTGAGACGGGTATAGCTTGACGAACGGATGGCGACTTCGTAACGTAATCGAGCAGTTATGCACGCGCAATAGCGCCTGAGAGGGTCAGTTATGGGTGTGGAAACGGTGATGGTTCAGGGACTCCGGCGCAGTGATGGGTTGGAGCTCGACGCACGGATTCGGCGGGCCAAGGCCGCGCTGGGCAAACGTGCGGTCATTCTCGGCCACCACTATCAGCGCGAAGAAGTCTATCGCCACGCCGACTTTCATGGCGACTCCCTGCAACTCTCCCGCGCTGCCGCTGAGCAGGAGGCCGAGTTCATCGTCTTCTGCGGCGTTCACTTCATGGCGGAAGTAGCCGACATTCTCAGCCGCCCGGAACAGGCCAGCATCCTGCCGGACCTCAATGCGGGCTGCTCCATGGCCGACATGGCCGATATGCCACAGGTGCAGCGTGCCTGGGAGGAGCTGGCAACGGTGATTGATGTGGAGCGGGAGGTCACCCCCGTCACCTACGTGAACTCTTCGGCCGCGCTCAAGGCCTTTTGCGGCGTCCACGGTGGCACGGTCTGCACCTCCTCCAATGCCCGTAAAGTGCTCGACTGGTCTTTCCAGCAACGTCCCAAGGCCCTGTTCTTCCCCGATCAGCATCTGGGGCGCTGGACCGGACATCAACTGGGTATTCCCCTGCGCGATATGCCGGTCTGGGACCCCAGCTTGCCGCTCGGCGGCCTCACGCCGGAGGCCATCCGCCGGGCCAGAATCCTGCTCTGGAAGGGACATTGTTCCGTCCACCAGATGTTTCAGCCAGCCCATATCGAACGCTGGCGCCGCGAGCATCCGCAGGGGCAGGTGATCGCCCATCCGGAAGCGTCTTTTGAAGTCTGCGAGCGGTCCGATGCCGTCGGCTCCACGGATTTCATTCTGCGCACGGTCAAGGCTTCGCCGCCCGGCAGTGCGTGGCTGGTAGGCACAGAGATCAATCTGGTCACCCGCCTGGCCGACGAGGTGCGCGCGGAGGGCAAGACCGTGGAGTTCATGTCGCCCATGGTCTGCATGTGCTCCACCATGTTCCGCATTGATCCGGAGCAACTGGCGCGCTCGCTGGAAAACCTTCTTGCGGGCCAGGTGGTCAACCGGATTCAGGTAGACCCGGAGACCGCCGCCCAGGCCCGCCTGGCGCTCGGACGCATGCTGGCGGTGTCCTGACGGATACCATGGGGCAACCATCTGCGGTGGCCGACCAGGCAACGGAATGGTCCTTTACCCAGCGCGGCCTGCATGCCCTGCTTTACGGCTATACCCGCTTTTATCAAGGGGGGCGCTGGGAGCCCAGCAGTGTTCCCGAAACCGGGCCGGCCATCCTTGCCTGCAACCACGTCTCCGTGCTCGATCCCTTGTTTCTGGTAGCCAGCAACCGCCGGATGATTTCCTTTCTGGTCGCCCAGGAATATTACGACAACGCCTGGATGCGCCGCCTGCTGGAGCAGACCTACAGCATCCCCGTACGCCGCGACCGCCGTGACGTCAGTGCCCTCCTGCAGGCGCGACGGTTATTGGAAGACGGACGGGTGCTGGGCATATTTCCCGAAGGCGGGATCAACCGCGATCAGACCCAGAAAGGTGTTGCCTGGCTAGTGCGGGAAAGTGCCGCGCCGGTGGTGCCGGCCCATATCAGTGGCGCGCGGCAGGGCCGGTCCGACCTCGCCACCTGGCTGCACCGGCAGCGGCCCCTATTGCGTTATGGCGTGCCCCTGCATTTTCATCGCGATGTCAGCGCCGCCGAGGTGCTCGGCGCCACCATGAGCGCCATCGCCACCCTCGCATGACGGCATCCCCGCCTTTGCGGTACCATGGGCGATATTTTTGGCAGAATAATCCAGTGATAGAACAGGGAGTGCGTCATGTCCGGGCATAGTAAGTGGTCCACCATCAAATTCAAGAAGGCGCTGAAGGACGCCAAGCGCGGCAAGATTTTCACCCGCCTCATCCGCGAAATCACGGTGGCGGCGCGGGCAGGCGGCGGTGATCCGGCCAGTAACTCCCGCTTGCGTCTTGCCCTGGACAAGGCCTACGGGGCCAATATGGCCAAAGACACCATCGAGCGGGCGGTCAAGCGTGGCACCGGTGAGCTGGAAGGTGTGGATTACGAGGAAGTGACCTACGAGGGCTACGGCCCCGGCGGTGTCGCTATCCTGATCGAGACGATGACCGACAATAAGGTGCGGACCGTCGCTGAAGTGCGCCACATATTTTCCAAGCGCGGCGGCAATATGGGTACGGCAGGCTCGGTGGCTTATCAGTTTAAAAAGCTTGGCCTGATTGTTTTCCCGGCGGCTGCGGATGAGGACCGGATTCTGGAAGCGGCCCTGGAAGCAGGTGCGGAAGATGTGGTCAATGAAGGCGAGCGGATCGCCGTTTATACGGCCCCATCGGATCTTCACAGCGTGGTTCTGGCCCTGGAAGCGGCGGGGCTCAAACCGGAAGAAAGTGAAATGACGATGATTCCGGAGAATACGATCGAGGTCAGCGGTGAGGAGGCGGAGAAACTGCTGCGGCTCATCGATTTCCTCGAAGAAAATGATGACGTACAAAACGTCTACGCCAACTATGAAATCAGTGACGAGGAAATGGCCCGTCTGGAAGCGGCCTCCTGAAGCCGCGGCGGCGCTTCTGGCGGATACCGCAGCCATGGCGCTGAATGCGGGCGCATCGCCTGCATCCCTGCCCAAGGCGGTGGTGCGGGTCATTGGTATTGATCCCGGTTCTTTGCGCACCGGCTACGGCATTATTGAGTCCGACGCGTCTGGTCAGCTCCGGCATGTGGCCCACGGTTGCCTAAATGTGACTGGTCAGCCCTTTCTGGAGCGCATCGGCGCCATCTACCGCGAACTGCAACAGGTCATCGGCGACACGCAGCCGAATGTCGCGGCCATCGAGCAGGTGTTCATGGCGCGCAACGCCGACTCTGCCCTCAAGTTGGGGCAGGCACGAGGGGCGGCGCTAGTCGCCTTGCTGGAAGCCGGGTTGCCCGTACATGAATACACCGCGTTGCAGATCAAAAAAGCCGCCGTCGGTGGTGGCCATGCGGCCAAAGAGCAGGTGCAGAGCATGGTCCGCTGGCTCCTCAAACTCAGCGAAAACCCGCAGGCGGATGCTGCGGATGCGCTGGCCTGCGCCATTTGTCATGCCCATCATGCCAGCACCCGGCAACGCTGGCAGCTCGCTGACAGCCACTGAACCCGTTTCGACCAGAGGACCGACCCGTCATGATCACCTCGCTCACCGGTACCATCTTGCAGCGACGCCCGCCCTGGCTCTGGCTCAACGTGCAAGGGGTCGGCTATGAACTGGAGATGCCTCTGTCCGGCTTTTATCAGATGCCCGCCGAGGGTGCAGCCCTAACCGTCTACACCCACCTCACCATCCGCGAAGATGCCCATTTGCTCTATGGATTCATGACCACAGCGGAGCGCGATACCTTTCGTCTGCTGATCCGGGTCAACGGTATCGGCGGCAAGGTGGCACTGGCCTGTCTTTCTGGTCTGTCTGCGGAGCGGCTCAGTCAAGCCGTGGCCGAGGGCAACACGGCGCAACTCACCGCCATCCCCGGCATCGGCCCGAAAACCGCTGAACGGTTGGTGGTAGAACTGCGCGACAAGATGGGTGGCATCGCACCGGGACCGGTGGGGTGCAGCACGGTCGGCGACCCCCGTCAGGAAGCCATTGCAGCACTGCTGACTTTAGGTTATAAGCCTGCGCAGGCGACTCAGGCCATGGCCGGCCTGGCGGAAGGTCTGGGTCTGGAAGACCTCATCCGCCAGTCGCTGCAACATTTGTCACGTCATTGATTTTTTGGAACCCGCCAGCGCGCCGATGGTCAGATCAGGATGATGGATAGAGGCCCTCTCAACCCCCAGGAAGCCCACAACGATGCGGTAGACCATGCCCTGCGTCCGCGTCGACTGGCGGAATATCTCGGGCAGGCCAAACTACGAGAATCCCTGGGCCTGTATATCGATGCAGCCAAGGGGCGTAGCGAGGCGCTGGATCATGTGCTGCTCTTCGGCCCACCCGGACTCGGCAAGACCACCCTGGCCCATATCATCGCCCAGGAGATGGGCGCGGGTCTCAAGGTCACCTCTGGCCCCGTGCTCGACAAGCCGGGCGATCTGGCCGCCATCCTCACCAACCTGCAACCCCATGACGTGCTTTTTGTCGATGAAATTCACCGCCTCAGCCCGGTGGTGGAAGAAATCCTCTACCCGGCGCTGGAAGACTACGAACTGGACATCCTCATCGGCGAAGGACCTGCCGCGCGTTCCATCAAAATCAGCCTGCCGCCCTTCACCCTGATTGGCGCCACCACCCGTGCCGGGCTGCTGACCTCGCCTTTGAGGGACCGCTTCGGCATCAGTTTTCATCTGGAATTTTACAGCGATGCCGAACTGACCCAGATCGTCACCCGCTCCGCCCAAATTCTGGGTACCCCCCAAGCCCTGGAAGGTGCGCAGGAGATCGCCCGGCGCGCGCGGGGCACGCCGCGCATCGCCAACCGCCTGCTGCGCCGGGTGCGGGACTATGCCCAGGTACGCGGTAATGGCGAAATTGACATGGCGACGGCGCAGGCTGCTCTGACCCTCATGGAGGTGGACCAACATGGTTTCGATGGCCAGGATCGCAAGTTGCTCCAGGCCGTTATCGCACGCTTTGCGGGCGGGCCGGTAGGGGTGGAGAGTCTGGCGGCCGCCATTGGCGAGGAGCGCGGCACCATCGAAGATGTGCTGGAACCCTTTCTGATTCAGCGCGGTTATCTGATTCGCACCCCACGCGGGCGCTGCGCAACGGAACTCAGCTATCTCGCCCTGGGTCTGACGGCCCCCAAGGAACCCGGGGGACTTTTCGATGCTGGCCAATGATCCCATCAGCATCTTCCACGTTCGCGTTTATTATGAAGATACGGATCATGGCGGGGTAGTGTACCATGCCAACTACTTACGCTTCATGGAACGTGCCCGCACCGAAATGCTGCGCGAACGGGGTTATGAACTGGATGTACTGGAGCAGGATGCGGGGATCATTTTTGCGGTGCGCCGCGCTCGTCTGGACTTCCGCGCCCCGGCCCGCTTCAATGACCTGCTCCGTGTGGAAACCCGGGTCGTGAGCAAGAGCCCCGTGCGTATGGGATTTCAGCAAATCATCTCTGTCGGGGACAGGATGCTCTGTAGCGGAGAGGTGGAAGTGGTTTGCCTCGATGCCGCCCGTTTTCTTCCCCACGTCATCCCTGCAGATTTGTTGCAGGCCGTCCCGCTTTCTGTTCAGCCGTGAGATTTTATGGATCCGCATAGCATCGCCAATAGTGCGCAGTCCCTCTCCCTGGGCCATCTGGTCATGAACGCCAGTTGGATCGTGCAGGGCATACTCGTCATCCTGCTCATCGCCTCCGTCGCCTCCTGGACCATCATCTTCCAGAAATGGGCCGTCTTTGCCAGCGCCCACCGCGCTCTGGAGCGCTTTGAGAAGCGCTTCTGGAGCGGCGGTGAGATGAGCCAGATCTATCAGCACGTTTCCGGTAACAGCGATCTGGAAACAGGGGCCGGCAGCATCTTCTGTGCCGGTTACGAAGAATTCCAGCGCCAGCGCAACAAGATTCGCCCCAGCGACGCCCTCGATGCAGCGCGACGCGCCATGCGGGTGGCCCAGATGCGCGAGGTCGGGCGCCTGGAAAACAACCTCGCCTTTCTTGCCTCCGTATCCTCCGTAAGCCCTTTTATCGGCCTTTTCGGCACCGTCTGGGGCATCATGACCGCCTTCATGCATATCGGCATAGCGGGACAAGCCACCCTCGCGACAGTGGCGCCCCCCGTCGCCGAAGCCCTCATCGCCACCGCGGCAGGTCTGTTCGCCGCCATCCCGGCGACCGCGGCTTATAACCGCTATGTCCATCAACTGGACAAGCTGGATGCGCAGTACGAAGTGTTCATGGATGAATTCACCAACATCCTGCACCGGCAGGTGCCTGAGACAAAACCATGAAACGACGGCGCCTCATGGCGGAGATGAACGTCGTCCCTTACATCGACGTGACCCTCGTGCTGCTGGTGATTTTCATGCTCTCAGCGCCATTACTGACCCAAGGCGTCAACGTCAATTTGCCCAAGGGCGTGACCAAACCGGTATCGGATAAGACACCACCGGTACTGATTTCGGTGACGCGGCAGGGCAGTATCTCAGTGCAATACAAGGGACACCACAGCGCCGTCGCCCTGGATAACCTCGCGACGACAGTGCGGCATATTGCCGCTGCCAGCCACAATCAGGTACAGGTGCTGGTGGGCGGCGATGCGCATGTGGATTACGGCAAGGTCATGGCGGTCATGGCGCGTTTGCAGGAGGCGGGCATTTCCCATGTCGGCCTGCTGACCCGTCCGGAGGGGCATTGAAAGAGCACAAACGGATCTGGCCGCTGGTGCTGGCTATTGCGCTCAACGGCGCGATACTGGTGGCCTTGTTCTGGAGCTTCCACATGAACGTGCCGAGCAGCACCGGGGATACCCCGATGCAGGCACAGCTGAGCAGCGGCATGCCACCGGCTGCGGCGCCGCAGCCGGTGGCCGTGCCACAACCAGTACCCGTGCCACAGCCCGCACCAAAACCGGTGCCGTTACCGAAACCCAAGCCCTCCACTCCGCCGCCGCCCAGCGCCGCGCAGATGGCCGCGGAAAAATCGGCACAAGAAAAGGCCGCCGCGGAAAAACAGGCCGCCGAAAAGCGGGCTGAGGAACTGGCGGCGCGCGCAGCGCAGGAGAAAGCCGCGCAACGGGCGGCCGACAAAGCCGCCGCCGAAAAGGCGGCCGCACAAAAAGCCGCTGCGCAGAAAGCGGCAGCAGCAAAAGCCGCCGCCGAAAAGCAGGCTGCCCAAAAAGCGGCCGCCGTTCAGCGCGCGGCGGCGCTGAAGCAGCAACTCGCCGAACAGCAGGCCAAGGCCGCGGAGGCGGCGCGGGCCAAGGCGCTGCAGCAGCAGATGGAGGCCGGAGCCAAGCGGCAGGCCGAGGCCAACATGGCAGCGGCACTGGCTAAGCAGGCAGCGGAAAATCAGCGATTGTCCACTATTTTCGGTAGCGAAATTGCAGAACGTGTAAAGAGACATTGGCAGCCCGTTTTTGCACCCAATCTTCATTGTCGCGTAAGCATCGAACTCTCACCGCAAGGCCAGCTAGAAGGTGCACCTGCGATTACCCAGTCCAGTGGAAATGCACAATTTGATTCAGCGGTGATTGCGGCGATTGAAGCGGCAGCGCCGTTCCCGCCGCCCATCGGGCTGTCATACTCAGAATTTAAAGTTGTGAATATCGTCTTCAGCGCTAAGGAGCTCAGTAATGGCTAAAAAGTTAATATTTATTTGGCTGCTATCGCTTTTAACATGGGCCTTCGTTCTGCCCGCCCAAGCGGCGCTCACGGTGGAAATCACCAAGAATGTGGCCTCGGCACTGCCTATCGCCATTCCCTCTTTTGGTCCGGGTATAGCCGGACAGCCATCCGTTGCCGATGTGGTCCGTAATGACCTGCGCCACAGCGGCTTGTTCCGGGTCATCGACCCGGCGGGCTATCCCGGTGACCCCCGCGCTCCCGGCGACGTGAAGGCCGCGGCCTGGACAACGGTGGGGGCTACCGGCCTGGCCGTGGGTTCCGTGGAACCGTTAAACGGCGGCTATGTGGTCAACGTCTATGTCTACAACGTCAGCACCGGGCAGGAACTCACCGCCCACCGTTTCACTTGCTCCGCCGCCGAGTTGCACATGACCGCGCATCACGTCGCAGACGTCATCTATAAGGCGTTTACCGGCAAACCTGGCCCCTTTGCCAGCCGGATCGCCTATGTCCGCCAGACAGGTGAAAACTACGAGCTGCTGGTGGCGGAATCCGACGGCTGGAATCCGCACCCCATCGTGCGCGGTCGCATGCCGGTATTCTCCCCCGTCTGGTCGCCGGACAACCGGCGCCTGGCCTACGTCACCTACGCCAACGCCCGGGCCGTGATCTATGTGCAGGACCTGGCTACCGGACAACGCCAGTCCATCGCCCCCGGTGGCGAGATTGTCAGCGCGCCAGCCTTCTCACCCAATGGTGAAGATCTGGCCTACGCCCGTTCCTCCGGTGGCCATACGGAACTCTATGTGGCCCATTTGCGGACCGGACAACGCCAGCAATTGACCCATGATGACGCCATCAATACCTCCCCCACCTGGTCGCCGGACGGCAGTCAGATCATATTCGTCTCCGATCGCGCCGGTGGTCCGCAGATCTACGGGATGAATGCGCGTGGCGGCGGTGTGCATCGTCTGAGCTACGACGGCGACTACAATGCCGGTCCGGTCTACTCGCCTGCGGGCAATGCGATCGCCTTTATTCACCGCACCGATGGCGTCTATGCCCTCGCCGTGATGAACCCGGACGGCAGCGGCGTGCGCGTGCTGGATGCCCAGGGCAATTGCGATCACCCGAGCTTCGCCGGCAATGGTCAGATGATCGTCTACGGCACCCACCGCGGCGGGCACAAAGTGCTGGCCGAGGTCAGCCTGGACGGCAAGACC
This sequence comes from Acidithiobacillus sp., assembly GCF_023229925.1. NCBI lineage: Bacteria > Pseudomonadati > Pseudomonadota > Acidithiobacillia > Acidithiobacillales > Acidithiobacillaceae > Acidithiobacillus > Acidithiobacillus sp. Next base: position 463,240 of record NZ_JALNYM010000002.1, read on the forward strand.
ATGGCCGTACTGCACAGCAACGCAGGAGAGGACAGCCAACCGGCCTGGTCACATTAAACCATCATTTCCCGCCTGAGGTGGCCGAATGACGCCAGTCAACATCCCCACCACGCCAGCGGCGCCGCAAGTCTTGGTCAGCGATGTTCGCCAGCTCATCGAGAGTAGCCGCGCCCAACTGGCCAGCGCCGTCAACAACGCCCTCACTCTGTTGTATTGGCAAATTGGCCAACGCATCCGCAACGAGATGCTACAGGGCCAGCGCGCAGAATATGGCGAGCAGATTGTCTCGACACTGTCTAGACAATTGGCATGGAGCCACTTTCTGGAGCTCATTTACCTGAAAGACCCGCTCCAGCGCGACTTTTACACCCAAATGTGCAGTCAGGAGCGCTGGAGTGTCCGGCGCTTGCGCGAACGCAAGGACACCCTGCTGTTCGAGCGCACCGCGCTTTCGCGCCAACTGGTGGGGTGAGGCACGTGCGCCGAACAACCGCTGATTTTTGAATGAGATGACATCCTGATATGGCCAAAAGGAAAAAACTCATCGTCATGGTTTCCTCCACGGTATACGGCATCGAAGAACTGCTGGAGCGTATCTATGCCATCCTGACCCGTTTCGGCTATGAGGTGTGGATGTCGCACAAGGGCACCGTGCCGGTGATTTCGACCAAGAGCGCGTTCGAGAACTGCCTGCACGCCGTTGAACAGTGCGATCTGTTTCTGAGCTTGATCACCACGCATTACGGATCAGGAAAAGAGGATGCTGAGTCAAGATCGATTACCCATGAAGAACTTTTGTACGCCATTGAGTTGAACAAGCCCCGCTGGATTCTGGCGCACGACCAGGTGGTGTTTGCACGCACGCTGCTCAGCAATGTGGGTTACGACAATGCCAAGAAGCGCGCAGAGCTGAAAGTGAAGCGCAACCCTGTCATCGATGATCTGCGTGTAATCGATATGTACGAGGCGGCCATCCGCCACGAGGTACAATTCGCGGACCGCAAAGGCAATTGGGTGCAAAAATTCGGGACAGCCGATGACGCACAGTTGTATGCCAGCGCGCAGTTCTACCGCTATCAGGAGGTCGAGTGTTTCCTTGAAGAGCATTTCAAGAATCAGGCTGCGGTGGCGCAGCGCGCTGCGCAGGAGAAAAAGCCATGATTTCGGATTTCATCAGAAAACAAATCCGTCAGGGGGAAGGCAATGATACCGAGTTCAAGACCGATATCCATAACTTGGAAACCATTGCCAGAACGGTTTGCGCGTTTTTGAACACGCTGGGCGGCACGGTGTTTTGTGGCGTTGACGATAAGGGCAATCTCGTTGGCGTAGAGGACGCAAAAGACCACGTCCAAAAAATTCATGCCTATCTGCTAGAGAGTATCACTCCCAAAGCCTTGTTCACGGTCAATATCGACAACGAAGATGGAATGGACATTATTTCCATCGACGTACCAGAGGGCAAAGATCGCCCCTACGTGTTCGCCGGCAGCGTCTACGTGCGTGAAGGCGGTAGTACCCGAATGGCAGATGCAGAAAAACTGCGCGACATGGTTCAGTCGAAATCCGTAGCGGCAGAGCGTTGGGAGCGTCGGCCATCGATGGCAATGGAAGAAAGTGATCTGGATCGGGACGAGGTTCGCCGTACGGTGCAACAGGCCAAGGAGTCTGGCCGTTTCGCGTTTGCTAATGATGCTGACGATATTGCGATTTTGCAGGCGCTGGCCGTTTATTCAGCAAAAGGGTTTACCCAGGCGGCGGATGTGCTGTTTGCGAAAAACCCCGCGCTCCGTCACCCCCAGACTCGGGTTCGGGTAACACGCTTTGCTTCAGACAAAAGTGGCGATACCTATCTGGATGATCGGCTGTTGCAAGGGCCGTTGGTCAAGGTGTTTCAGCAAACCTTTGCAATTCTGTTGCAGCACGTTCGCTGGGAAACCCGCTTCCAGTCCGGCGACGTGCGTCGCACCGATCGACCGGACTATCCCTTTGAGGCATTGCGTGAAGGCTTGGTTAATGCGTTTGCACACCGAGACTATTCAGGGTTTTCGGGTGGCATCACGGTGGGTATTTATCCCCATCGGATCGAGATATGGAACTCCGGACACTTCCCGGAGGGGCTGCAACCTGCAGACCTGAAGAAAAATCATCCCTCATTGCCGACCAACCCGGACATTGCCCACGTGTTCTACTTGCGTGGCTTGATGGAGCGAATCGGGCGTGGCGGCCAGCTGATCATCAACGCCTGCCAAGATCACAGCCTGCCAACGCCCAAGTGGGTTGATCGGCCAACCGGCGTAACGCTAACGATTTTTGGGCGTACTGGGCACGAGAAAGAGCTCTTGTCACCCAACCCCCGACAACAAGCCTTGCTGGCACAATTAGAGCGCGGGGATCAAATTCGTCCTGGCGAGTACCACCAGCGGTATGCAGTGGATGTCTCTGATCGGCAGGCGCGCCGTGACTTGGTCGAGCTGGAGGAAGCGGGCTTGCTCTTGCGTATTGGTAAAGGAGCGAGCACCGTTTACCGTCGAACTGACCGGACATGATCCGGACATTGATCACTCCTAGTCCTGTGTCTTAGAAATGTTTCCAACCTACTGTCATGAAAGAAAGTTTGTGCTTTTGCTACCGATAAAAGCTTCAAGACCAGGTGCCGATCCGGACATGATCGGACATGTTCAGTGGCGCCTATATGCACAAGGTCGAGAGGTCTGCAGTGTGCCGTGGCAAAAACTTGGTAAATGCGGTACTGGCGGCGCGGCGGGTGTTTTGCTCAGGAACCCTGATAAGGCGTGGGATCAGCGATCCCCGCCTTTTGGAATCCTTCCCGGCGCAGGCGGCAACTGTCACAGCGGCCACAGGACCGACCCTCGGCATCGAGCTGGTAGCAGGAGCGGGTCATTCCGTAATCCACCCCCAAGCGGCTGCCGAGATGAATGATCTCGCTCTTGTTGAGAAACTGCAGCGGCGCATGGATACGCGGCCCGCGGGCCGCATCGCCGAGGCGGGTAGCCACCTGCGCCAACGCCTCAAAAGCCTGTACAAATTCTGGCCGGCAGTCGGGATAACCGCTGTAGTCCTGACTGTTCACCCCCAGAAAAATATCCCTGGCGTTCAGCACTTCCGCCAGCGCCAGCGCCAGCGACAAAAAGACGGTGTTGCGCGCGGGCACATAGGTGATGGGGATACCCGGCGCCAAGCCGGTCTCGGGAACGCTGAGTTGCGGGTCGGTCAGTGCCGAGCCGCCAAAAGCCGCCAGATCGATAGGCACCACCCGATGGCTGGCGACACCCATGGACTGCGCCAGCAGTGCCGCATAATGCAGTTCTTCTTTATGCCGCTGCCCGTAGTCAAAAGAGAGGGCGTGGACCGCAAAGCCATCCCGGCGCATGAGCGCCAGCACGGTGGCGGAATCCAGTCCGCCGGAGAGCAGCACGATGGCAGGTGTGGCAGGCGTCGGCATGATCAATGTCCGGGCAGGTCGCCCCAGATCAGTTTATGCAACTGAATCTGCAAGCGTACCGGCAGATGGTCGGCGAGTATCCATTCGGCGAGCTCGCGCAGGGCGAGCGCACCATGGCTGGGAGAAAAGAGTATTTCACAGCGTTCCGCCAATGCTTCCCGCACCAGCACGTCTTTGGCCCAGTCGTAATCGGCACGACTGCACAGCACGAATTTAATCTGGTCCTGCGGGTTGAGTAAGGGCAGGTTTTCCCATAGGTTGCGCTCGCACTCTCCGGAATCAGGACTTTTGAGATCGAGCACCTTCACCACCCGGGCATCCACTTCCGCCAGCGAAAGGGCACCGCTGGTTTCCAGAAAAACTTCATAGCCCGCATCGCAAAGCTGTGTCATCAGCGGCAACACATCGGCTTGCGCCAGCGGTTCGCCCCCCGTCACCACCACCAGCCGGTTTCCCCCCGCATGCACCTGTTCCAGAATTTCGGGGATCTGCCGCCATTCGCCACCATGAAACGCATAGGCCGTATCGCAGTAATGGCAACGCAAGGGGCAGCCCGTGAGACGCACAAACGTCGCGGGACGCCCGACGCTGCGGGTTTCCCCTTGCAGACTGTGAAAAATTTCCGTGATGCGGAGTCGCCCCTCCATCACTTTCCGGCGGGCAACGCCTGTAATTGCACATCCGCCTTCTGGGCCGATGGCGTGCTCGGATATTGCTTGATGATCTTGTCGAGTACAGCACGGGCTTTGCCGGGCTGGCCGATGGCTTGATAGATTTCGGACATGCGCAACATGGCTTCCGGCGCCTTGCTGCTTTGGGAGAAGCGCGCCTGCACGGCGTGGAGACTCTTCAGGGCGGCGTTATTCTGGCCTAACACATACTGTGCCTGTCCAAGCCAGTAGTACGCGTCAGGCACCAGGCTGCTCTGCGGATATTTCTGAATGAAGCCCTGCAATCCGGTGACGGCAGACCCGTACTTGCCTTGCCGCAGCAGATCGAAAGCCCGCTGATAATCGGCCTGCCCCAAACCCTGGACCGAGGGCGCGGACGTATTACTCGCTGCCGTAGCGACTGCGGCGGCCGGGCTGATGATGGCGGCACTGCTACCGACCGTGCTGCTGGTGCTGGCGGTTGGCGCCGTACCCGGCGCGGCCACAGCAAGCTGCGCAGCCATGGCTTGTACTTGGGCCGCAGTAGCTTGCTGCTGAGTTTGCAGGGCGTGGGTTTTGGTGTCGAGTTCGCCGCGCAGATCGCGGACTTCCTGTTCCAGACGCTGGGTGCGCCCGAGCAGATCAGCCAGTGCGCTCTGACTCCCCTTGTTGGCCTGCTGAACCGCCACCAGACTGCTCAGCTCGCCCTGCATGACCGCCATTTGCTGTTGCAACTGCAGCACTTTCTCGCCGGTTGACTCTGCCTGAGCGAAAGGGCTCAGGCAGAGCAAGGAAAGGACGGGGAAAAGATGCCAGCGTTTCATCAGCACACGCTCCTTGGCGTTCAGCCGTTATAGCCACCGCTGTAAACGAAGTCCACACGGCGGTTTTTGGCCCAGCAGGCAGAGTCGTTCGTGGTACACAAGGGATTATCCTTGCCAAAACTGACGGTGCTGACCCGCGCCGCACTGACGCCCTGGGATTCCAGGTACTGTTTCACCGTCTCGGCGCGCTGCTCTCCGAGGGCCAGGTTGTACTCCTGGGTACCGCGATCATCGGTGTTCCCCTCCAGGCGGACCTGAACGTGGGGGTGGGCAACCATGAACTGTGCATTCTGAGTGGCAATCTGCTGGGCTTGTGCATCCATGGATCCACTATTAAAGCCGAAATGCACCCGCAAATGCTGCGGCAACGCGGCCAGTTCGGCGGCAGTCAAGCCACTGCTGCCGCCGCCGATGGGGCCATTGGCATTGAGGTTCTGGCCGTTGATGCCTTCGCCGGCATAACCGGCCGTGGCCGCAGAATTGGCGGGGGCCACTGCACCGGCCGTAGTGGGTGCCCCGCTCCCCACGTTGTGCGCACAACCCGCCAGCGTCAGTGCTCCGGCCACCGCAACAACCACCTTCAGAAGATCAGAACGCATGTTTTCAACCCCCGCAAAAATTTCGGGAATTGTAGCCTGTAGCCAGAGACAATAGCAATGCGGCACGCACAACGACTTGACACCCTAGGCCACACCCCATAGGCTTGGGTCAAATTTCACTATGGGAATGGTGGAACAGACCGTGCAACGCCATGCCGAAGTGAAAATCCTCCGCCACGCCGCATGAGCATCGGACAACCCCGCATGAAGCACCCTATCCTCGTCGTCGGCGGTGCCGGTTACATCGGCTCGCACATGGCCAAGATGCTCGTCCAGAGTGGGCATGAAGTGCTCGTCCTGGATAATCTTTCTACGGGCTTTCGGGAAGCCGCCCGCTATGGCCGTTTGCTTGAAGGCGATCTGGCGGATACCGCGCTGCTGGAACGGGTTTTCGGGGAGACGCCCATTGCCGCCGTGATGCATTTTGCGGCGCTCAGTCAGGTAGGCGAGTCCATGCGCGAACCCGCCCGCTACTATCGCAATAATGTCGCCAATACCCAGAATCTACTGGAAACCATGCGCCGCTATAACGTGCGCCGCTTCATATTTTCATCCACGGCGGCATTGTTCGGGGAGCCGGAATATACCCCCATCGACGAGCAGCACCCCCAGCGCCCCATCAACCCCTATGGGCGCAGCAAGCGCATGGTGGAGGAGATGCTGGCGGATTACGAACGCGCTTACGGCCTGCGCTTCGTCAGCCTGCGTTACTTCAACGCCGCCGGAGCCGACCCGCAGGGCGAACTGGGTGAGCGCCACGATCCTGAGAGCCATTTAGCCCCCCTCGTGTTGCAGGCGGCCAGCGGTCGGCGGGCACAGATAGCCATTTACGGCGACGATTACCCCACACCGGACGGCACCTGCATCCGCGACTATATTCATGTCTGGGACCTGTGCAGCGCGCACCTGCTGGCTTTGGAGCATTTGCTGGCCGACGGGGAAAGCAATACCTTTAATTTGGGCAACGGTCAGGGCTTTTCGGTGCAGGAAGTCATTGATACCGCCCGGCGCGTTACCGGCCAAAGCATTCCCGCTGACATTCAGCCCCGCCGCCCCGGTGATCCCGCCGTGTTGGTGGCCGACAGCCAAAAGGCGCGCGATACCCTGAATTGGGAACCACGCTTTGCGGATTTGGCCGCGATGGTGGAGCATGCCTGGAGCTGGGAGCAGCAGAAAGGGAAGACGTGGTGATGGGGCCGCTCGCAAACGGCACACATAAGTGGCGGCGCCTTCAATAAGCCCCGTCCCGCCGCAAGACCACTTTGACTGTGCGCAACAAGATGACGATGTCGTACCAGAGCGTCCAGTTCTTGATATACCAGGAATCCAGATAAACTCTTTCCGTATATGTGGTGTTGGAGCGCCCGCTGACTTGCCAGAGGCCACTGATGCCTGGATGCACTAATTTATATAATTCTCCAACGTCTCCGTAATATTTTTGCAGTTCTTTAGCAGTAACCGGTCTTGGGCCAACAAGGCTCATCTCACCGCGCAGAACATTAAACAGTTGTGGCAATTCGTCCAGGCTCGTTTTTCTCAGGAATTCTCCTATGGAAGTAATGCGGGGATCATTTTTTAATTTAAAAGTGCGTTCATATTCTCCTTTTAACTCAGGATGAACGCAAAAGTACTCAACCAACCGTGCATCAGCATCAGTCACCATGCTTCTGAACTTGAGGCAGCCAAATGGCTTGCCGTTACGGCCGATACGCTCCTGAGCATAAAGTGCATGCCCACCATCCCCCATGCGGATGCGCCAGGCGATATAAAAAAGCAGCGGCGACAAGATCACCACGAGCAATAACGCCGCCACCAAATCAAAAAGGCGCTTGGTGACGCGCGGGCCAAGCCGGGCCAAGTTGTCCCGCACCCTCAGCATCAACACCTCATGGCTAAAGAAGTGCATGACCTCCATGCCAAAAAGCGGCAGGCCGCGCAAGGGCGGCGCGATGGTGAGGTTGGGATAACCAATGCCCAGGGAGCGCACCAGTCGTTCCTGGGCCTCCCACTGATCCATATCCAGCGCCAGCACCACATGGGGTTTGCCCAAACGGGCCAGGGTAGCCAAAGGATCCTCTCCCAGGGCCTCTATAGGCGCATGGGTGGGAAAGCTCCCGGCGGCCGGACTACACCCCCCCGGCACCAACACCCGTTGTACAGAATAACCCAGCATGGGCTCGCTGTTCAGGGCGCGGATGGCCTCGGCGGCGTTTTGCCCACAACCGATGACTACCACCGGCCGCACCCAGGCCCCCAGGCGCAGCAAGGTCACGCGCAACAGCCAACGCGTCATGGGCAAAAGTCCCAAAACCAGCACCCAGGTGGAAAAGAGCCATAACCGCGATAGTTGCCATTTGCCGGAAAAGGCAATGGCCGCGTTCAACGCCAACAAGAGAATGAACACCCCCAGCATTTCACCCGTCTCGTCCCAAAAGGCCTTGCGCCGGGAATAATGCCCCTTAACGGCAAAGGCCATAATGCCCAACGTCGATAGCACGAGAAAAAGCAGCTGGTTGATTTGCGCATGGCTACCCCACCAGTGGAGCAGCACCCAACCGGGATCTACATGGTAATAAAAAGCGTGAGAAAGGCGACCCAGATAAAAAGCCGCCCAAAGTGCCGCCATGTCGCCTAAGACGAGTATATAAGGCACCCATTGCAACCAGCGCACACGCGCACAGATTGTTACCTCGGATTTTATGATGCTCACCGCCATACCTCACCATCTAAATAATTAATGTCTTATATCATTATCGACCAGGAACCGTCCATGCATCCTTATCCTGTCGCTCGCTAATTATAGCGCTGAAATTGGAAAAGGACGCATGCCGTTATATTCCATTGCCGCTCACCAATTCGTCATGTTAGGATTCTTCCAAGGATAGCAGTAAACGAATTGCTCGGGGAGAAGATATGGCGCGACTTGTCTGGGCCGTGGGCGGTGTTATTGCTGCGATTATCGGGACGCCACTGGCATCCGCTGAAGGATGTTCATGGCTGGCTACCTATCCCTATGGGCAAGCGCCATCCCAAAAACTGATTGCCGCCGGGTTGGCACCTGGTTATCTGGAAAACACGGCGGCAACCGGGAGTGGCCCGACCAACGATTCGGCAATGACCTCGGAGCGCCCACTTGGCCCACAGTCGGCCATCATTCACACCCATCCCATAGCACCAGAAAATGTCCAGCCTACCATGCCCGCATGGTGGACCGAACCTTCCAATCTGCAACAGCCGCCGGTTCAGGGTCTGGTTCCGCCCCTCCCCCCCGGCAGCACACCCTGGTACGACACCCTCTGGGGGGTGGCCGGAATCGGAGTGGCTGCAACAGGTGCCACGATGTTTCTTGATCATGGCATCAACCATTACGTCGAGACCCACTTGAGCTATAGCTTCCGTAGCCATGTGCCGTTGAATATCGCCGACGCACTCACGGACAGCTCCCTGATATTTGCCGGAACGACCTGGTTTCAGAGCCCTTGGGCCAGCGCCAAACTGGCACATGCTTCCAGCGTCGCGCTCACCGCAGCGGCAATCACAACAGCGGAAGTTTTTTTGCTGAAATATGCCGTCGGGCGGGCAAGACCCAGCGGACCCAACAGCAGTTCCACGCAATATTATCCCTTCAGTTCGCGGTATCGGGTGATAACCACCAGCTTCCTTTTTAACAATAACGGCGGTCCAACCGCTTCCTTTCCTTCTGGCCATACCGCCATTGCCTTCGCGGTGATCACCCCCTATGCGCAGATTTATCACCAGCCCTGGCTGTATACGATCCCCTTTGCGGTAGGGATCACCCGTATTCTCGCGCAGGACGGTCATTGGGCATCGGATGTCGTCGCGGGTGGCTTTATCGGTTGGCTCACCGCTGATCTCACTAACCGCTATTTTGCCAAAAGTGACTATGGTTTCATGATATTTGGAGATGGCGTTGGCTTCTATGGCAAATTTTAATACCCAAAACAAAACGTCCTTATCGAGAACCCTCCGAGACAAGCATTTCTGGCGCAGTTGCTTATGGCTGGGGCTGATGAGCAGCGTCCTTACCGGCTGTGCGATCATGACCGGGTCGCCGGCACCGACCTATCCACAGCAAAAGCAGGCATTGCCCTCCGCAGTACTTTCCCAGCATGAAGATCATCTCTCCCCGGCGACCGTGGATCGCCTTCTGCACCGGAGTATCACCTATCATCTGGGGGCTGGGGACGTGGTATCCATCTCTGTCTACCTGCATCCGGATCTCTCCGTGCCCCAGCCGGGGATGGCTTCTACGGGGCTGATTGGGACCCTCGTCAGCAATGACGGGAACATTCAGCTTCCGCTGCTTGGCGTGGTCCATGTGGCGGGCATGACCACAAAGCAGTTACAGGCCCATCTGACCACACTCTATGCGCGGTATATCATTGATCCCAAGGTGTCCGTCCAGCTCCAAGTCACCCACAGCATTCGCTACTACCTGCTTGGCCAGTTCACCAAGCCAGGGCTCGTATATTCCGACCGCCCCCTGAATGTGCTGGAGGCCATGGCGCTGGGCGGCTCCGTCAATCTGGCCCAGGCCAATCTGCGTAGCGCCTATGTAGTACAAGATGGCCGAAAACTGCCAGTGAATTTTCATCGACTGATCGTGGCGGGTGATTTGCAACAAAATATCCCATTGCAAACCGGAGACACGGTGGTGGTCCCCAGCGTGTCCACCATGCGCGCTTATGTGTTTGGCGCCGTGGTAACGCCGGGGGCGGTCCCCTTTGTCAATGGCCGCCTGAGTTTGTTGCAGGCGTTGTCTGATGCGGGAATGAACGTGAATAACCTCACTATCGCGCGTCTGAGCGAAATCCGCATCATCCGCTCAGAAGGTGCTACCGGACAATTCTATGTAGTGAATGCCCGGCGCATCCTGGAAGGCAAAGCGGCACCATTCTACCTCAAGTCTGGGGATATCGTTTTTGTGCCGCAAACGGACATCAGCAGTTGGAACCAGGCGCTGCAACTTTTACTGCCCTCGCTGCAAGCCATCAGTGCGGTCCTGAATCCGTTTGTTTCTATCAAATATTTAACTAAATAGGAAGGGTTACGTGCCGGATAAACACGCGCCAGAGAAAACACAACACGTCACCATGGATGTTTCCCAGAGGCCCTTGAATGCGGGTCGCGATGCTGAGCGCGACGAAATCGAGCTCGAGCCGGTATTACACGCCATTAAAATCGGCTGGAAATGGCCGGTCATTATGGGGGGTGGATTAGCTATTCTAACGGTGATTGTGGTTCTTATGAGTCGGCCAGAATTCATGGCTGGTGGATCACTCTATCTGGCCAGCGTAGAAAAAAACCAGTCCCTTTCCTCTGAAGCCGCCAGCAGTATTTCTCTGCTTACTGGCCTCGCGCACGGTTCCAATATGGAAACCCAAGTCGAAATCATCAGCAGCAGGGATATGGTAAAGCGGGCCATCCTATCCGCAGGGATCAATTCCGAGGTTTGGAGAGCCGGACAGCGCCCCGCCTTGACTTTTGCTGGTTGGAAACTCGGCGGTGAGACCCTTTCTCTGTACGACCCAGCCCCGGATGCGTTGCGTGCGCTCTATGGGAATATAACCGATCCTAACTTAAAGAAAAAAAAGCTTACCATACGCTTTGGCCACGGTGGGCAATATCAGATTCTTCATCATGGGCTGGCATTACTTACTGGCCAACTCGACCAGCCGGCCGTTGGTCCAGGATTACGTCTGATCTTGCGTGCCGTACACGCCCACTATGTACCCCCAGTCCATGCGGAATACCGTATCCGTATAGAGAACGCTATGGAGGCTTATGACACCATGATCAAAACCGGAGCAATTTCGGTTACTCAGGATGGGCGTATAGGCGGGGGTGGTAAAAAGACTAGCTATCTGGTGGATATACACTACAAAAGTAGTGATCCCTTCGCTGCCGAGCGCTTCGTAAGTGAACTTATGCACACGTATCTGAGCGAAACCCAGTCCTGGAGCACCGACCAAGCAGGGGCCAGCTATAATTACCTGAGTCGGCAATTGGAAAAAATTCGCACGGCCCTTACCACTGCCGATGCCCGTCTTGCCAGCTACCAGAGCAAGAGCGGCGTGATTGCCGTTTCCGCTGGCGCCAAAGCCATGATCGGCCAATTGGCTAACTACGAAACTCAGCGTTCCCAAGCCAAGATCACCCTCTATAGCCTGACGCAAATCCGCAAGGCTCTGACCCAGCCCAGCGGGGCTTTGAACCCTTACTTGCTTAGCAGCATCCAGGACCCTGTCTTAGACAAACTCAGCGGCCACTTGGTCGCGGCTCAGAGTGAAGTCAGTTCTTTGCAAAAGCTGTATACCAGCGCCGCTCCGCAGATGATACAGGCCCAGGCCAAACTTACCACCATCCGCTCCGCCATCAGCGAACTCGTCCAAAACCAGGAGCAGATGGCGACGCAACAACTACAGTCCATCAACAGCATCATTGCACAGCATCAGACCAAGATGGCCACTTTTCCTCACTCCGAATTGGAAGTCATCTCTTTGACACGCTCCAGCGAAGTGCTGGGTAAGCTCTATATGTTCCTCCTGCAAAAGCAGGAAGAGGCGGCCATCAACAAGGCCAGCACTCTCACTAAAAACCGGATATTGGACACCGCCCTGGTGCGTGACCGTCCAGTTGCGCCCAACGCCAAAAAGGATGTCGTATTGTTTGGCTTGCTGGGCGTGTTTCTGGGCATGGGCATCGTCGTCGGTCGCTACCTCCTGCACCCCGGCTTTCGCAGCGATGAAGAGTTACGCCGCCGCTACCCCTTCCTCCCCGTATATGGGCTGCTCCCCTTGGCACACCAGGTTTTCCGTAGCAAAGCATCGATGTTCCAGATGCCGGAGCCGCGCTCCGGTTATGGCGAAGCACTGCGCCTGCTCCGCGGCAACTTTTATCTGGCCGCCGGGGACGGTGGCGGGCAGGTTGTCGCATTAACCTCGGCCATCCCCAGTGATGGCAAAAGCACACTAGCCTTTCAACTCGCCGTGGCCCTGGCCCAGGATGGCAAAAAGGTCCTCCTGATGGATGCCGACCTACGCAATCCCCATGCCCATCTGGCCTTCAATGTGACCCAGGAACCCGGCTTAGCGGGCGTCCTCGCCGGTCGCTCCACTTGGCAGGAGGTGCTGCATCACCTGCAAGGCATAGGTATCGACCTGATCACCGCCGGCAATATCCCTCCCAATCCCAGTGAACACCTGGGTTCTGGTAAGATGGGCCAATTACTGGCCGATCTGCGTCCCCATTACGACTATGTCCTGATGGACACGCCGCCGTTCCCCATGGTCGGTGACCTATTGATAATCGGCCCGCTTGCCGATCGTCTGCTAACGATTGCCAAGGTCGAACACACTCCGCGCCGTGCATACCAGGAGCATTTGCAAGGAATTCTCAGCCTGGACCGACCTCTGGGCCTGATCATCAATGGCATCCGTGTCCAAGGGAGCTATGGCTATGGCTATGGCTATGGCGTTGATGTCAACAGCGAATCATTACAGCCCACTGTTAGTGGATGGCGTTCGCTACTGAAGCGTCTGGGTAAGAAACGGTGATGCGGGCGCTGCGCCGCTTCTGGCCAACCGCATCCCCGGCAGCTTCGCTACGGGAACCCGCAGCAGCGACCTGGGATTTTCATTGCCACTTGCTTCCGGCAGTGGATGACGGACTGCGCAGCCTGGAGGAAACGCAAGCCGCCATCGAGAGCATGCGCGCCCTCGGTTACCGGGGGGCCGTGCTTACCCCGCATATCTATCCAGGTGTCTATGACAATACCCCCGAACAGCTTCGCGAAGCCTTCCATACCCTGCAGCAGAGTGTCGGCAGCGGATTCAGCCTACATTTGGCCGCCGAATACTTTGTAGATGAAACCATTTTTGATGCCATTGCCCGCGACAATTTGTTGTATCTGGCCGTAGGGAAAAGAAAACTTGTATTGGTGGAATTCCCTGCCCTTATGCTAGCTCCGCGTGGCATGGATGTGCTCGTAACGCTGAGCAACGCCGGGTATCAACCCGTACTGGCACATGTGGAGCGATATCGCTACATTCAGTTCGGGAGATCGGAATGGCTGCCAAAAATAGAGCAGTCTGGCGCCTGGTTGCAGTGCGATATTGGGAGCCTGGTTGGACAGTACGGTCCGCATCCACAAGCCTTCGCACGTTGGCTTTTGGATCATGAACTTCCAACACTTTGGGGAACAGACCTACATCGTACCGCACAATTGGAGCGCTATATAGCACCAGGATTGGCCTTGTTGGTGAAGAGCGGACAAGGGATTAATACCGTTCTAGAGGAATTGGCTGCATGACAGCGGCTTTCACCGCAACGGCACCATGCTGTTCAAGCGGTTTTAGCTGATGGATTCAGCGATTATCAAACGCATCCTGCACGGTTTGGGCGCTAATGCCTACGGTCAAGTGGTGATCGTTATCATTCAACTAGCTAGTGTGCCAATCCTGCTGCATTACTGGGGAGTGACGCTCTATGGCGAATGGATGATTCTGTTCGCTGTTCCTGCTTATCTGTCTATGACCGATCTCGGGTTCTCACTATCCGCGGCCAATGACATGACGGCGCGCATGGCCCGCGGCGACACCGCAGGTACATTGGTGGTGTTTCAAAGTCTGTCAGCACTGGTTTATAGCGTGGCCCTGGCAGGGCTAGCCATTTCCGCACTGCTCATCGCAACGCTACCAATCCAGGACTGGCTGCATTTTACCGAGCTCCCAATATCGGACGTTCGCTGGGTTCTGTGGCTACTGGCTGCGGAAGTGCTCATCAAACTGGCGGATGGCGTCAACCATGCCGGATTTCGCGCGAATGGGGAATACCCATTACATGTCGGCATCTACTACACGGCATTGCTGGTGCAACAATCTGGCGTATGGCTGGCAGCCGCTTTTGGCCACGGCCTGCTGGTAGCCGCAGCCTGGTTCTTCGCGGTTCGCGTGTTGGTGACACCATCCGTCGCCGTGTTGCTATTTCATCGACATCGTTCCCTCAAGCCCGGTTTTGCGCACGCCCGCCTGACAGAATTGCGGGCCTTGGCACAACCTGCGCTGGCAAACGTCGCCATGCCGCTGGCGCAGGCACTCAATATCCAGGGTATGGTGCTGGTAGTGGGAACTGCACTGGGACCCGCGGCAGTGGTGACATTCTCCGTGCTGCGTACACTCACGCGTCTCGCTCTACAGATGGTTTTGTCTGTCAGCCATGCGGTTGAGCCGGAATTAGCGCGTGCGTGGGGCGCGCAGGATATGTCCCTGCTGCGCGGGCTATATGCGCACAGCCTGCGCGCCGGTTTCTGGCTGGCGCTGATTGTGGCCATGGCATTGCATTTTATGGGTGGATGGATTGTGCTGCTGTGGACGCATGGCAAGGTACGGATAGATACGCAGTTGTTCGATTGGCTGTTGTTGTCCGCCGTAGCGAGTGTGTTTTGGTACAACGGCCTGAATCTGCTCAAAGCCGCCAATCGTCATCTGCGCCCCGCAGTCTGGTACGTCATCTCGTCACTGCTGGCCGTCATGGTGGCCATGCTGTTGTTGCGCACGACCGGCATCCTGTCCGATGCGGGACTTGCGCTATTGCTGATGGATGCCCTCATGACGGTCTATCTGCTGCGTCAGGCAAGCGCGCTGGTGCGATTGCCTGTAGCGGCTATGTTGGGGGCCATGCTGGATATCCGCCCTTATCTGAAACGACTCATGACACGGAGTACACATGCCCTCTGACGACCCACGCGCGATCTACCGCGAACGCATCTATGCTGGATATGTCAGCGCCCGCGACCGCCCGCTTGCGCCCACCAACCTTGATGGGTTGGCGCCGCGGCTGCCGTACTTCAGACAGATGATCCGGCGGCATTTCCCAGAGAACACTCATGCCGCCATTCTTGAACTCGGCTGCGGTCACGGCACTTTGCTTTATGCCCTCCAACAAGCTGGCTACCGCAATGCTCGCGGCGTGGATGGATCCCCGGAACAGGTAGGCGCTGCCCGGCGCCTGGGTATCCAGGGCGTCAGCGAGGGCAATGTGATGGATGTGCTGCGGGAAACCTCCGCCGCCTCGCAGGATGTGGTGGTGGCCTTTGATCTGATTGAGCATTTTACCAAAGTCGAACTCGTCGGGCTGATCGACGCGGTGCACCGCGTGCTCAAGCCGGACGGGCGCTGGATCATCCATGTACCTAATGCGGAAGGGCCATTTGGTAGCCGTATGCGTTATGGGGATTACACGCACGAACTGGCCTTCACGCGACAGTCCTTGGCGCAGGTGCTTTTGAGCAGCGGATTTTCGGGAGTGCGTTGCTTCGAGGATCGCCCGGTGCTGCATGGCTTGAAAAGCCTGGTCCGCGCTGGGTGGTGGACCGTGATCCGCGCTGGGCTGCTGTTCTACATTGCGGTCGAAACCGGCGCTTTCGATCACAGTGCGGTGTTCTCGCAAAACCTGCTCGCCGTGGCTCGACGGGAGATGTGATGCGTATTGCCTACATCGGCCAGGAACGGGGGGGGGACATCGCTGCATCGTGCGCTGGAACAGCTCGGCCATGAAGTACGCATCATCGATCCCTGGCTTTGGCTTGGCAACTCGAAATGGATGGGGCGCTGGCATTCGGTTTCGCAACTATCTCAGGACCGTCTCTTACTATACCTTGCTCGCACTGGTGCGCCAGCCGAATTTCGTGGAGGCGCAGGCGAGGGGTGTACCGCATGCTCAATGAAATGGTGATGGCGCAACTACTTAATAAAACGCAACAAGTTTTTCAGGAGGAGCGGTGAATCGCGCTATATCCAGCCGCTGGATAATGCAATTGAACGCGCGCAAGATGGGGCTGTATCTTGGCGTGTCTGCACTCGTGGCTTTAGCACTGCAACTGGCGATGGGGTCATCTATCGTGCTCGTCCTGTTGGCTTTGATTAGTGTGGCGACCGGGCTGCTGGCATTTATGAGCCTCGGTGCCTATAACGCTGGCGCATGGCTGGCACTGTTTTACATGTTGGGCAATGTGTTGGTGGCAACAGATGCGAAAACCCTGATGGGTCAGACGCTGGGTAGTCACCTTTACGCCCCGGTAGATTCTTTTTTGGTGCTCGCTGTTAGCAGTACGGCGTTATTTGTAGCATTACTAATCGTGCGCAAGCTTGATCTCGGTGTGCCTTTACTCCGGCCAGCGGAGGCGCCGCACGAGTTGCGCTGGCTATCCTGGGGTGGCTTCGTGCTGGGCGTGGTGTTCTGGTTTGTCAATCAGCACTTTCAGCAGCCGGGTGGTAGCGGTTTCGGTGGCTTCGCAATATTTCGCGACTTGCTGTTGATGGCCGTGATCGCACGCACGGCACTGCTGCTGAATTGCAGCGGCGACCGCCGTGCGTTCGACGTGCCGCTGGGCCTGATCATTGCGGTCGGCGTATTTCTGGGGGTATTGAGCAACACCAAGGCGCAAGCGGCTTATCCGGTGATCAGCTACTTTGCCACCATGCTGTTCTACAGGCGCGGACTACCTGTGCGGCAAATCGTCGCGTTTGCAATTGGCGCGGGGATATTCCTCATGGTATTCGTACCCATGATCCAGGCTTGGCGCTATATGGGACAGCAACAAATGGACGTACGGCAGCGCATTACTCTGATAGCCGAAGGAGCGGCTGCCGTGATTCAAGGTGGTCAGCTTGATCATTACGACGAACTTGGCGAAATCGAATTTCGCGGTGGCAGTTATTACAACTATTTCGGCGGCAACGGACGTGGGCAGCAGGTACTTGGCCGCTATGCCTCAGTACAACAAATCGACCCGGTGATCGCGGAGGTCAATAGACAAGGGCCGATAGGTGGCTCGGTCATTTGGCCCGCCTTGACCCGGTTGCTGCCGAAAATCGTCTACTCGGACAAGCCGAAGTACACCGAGGCTTATCACATCGTAGCCGACTTGGGCTTGATCAATCCGGCGGGTGGGAAATTTCCCACCGTGCCTCTCGCCGGGCAGGCCTATGCTGGCTACGGTGTCATGGGTGTGCTGTTGATTCCATTTTTTACCTTTTTTGTGTTTCTAGCCACCTTGAAAAAATTGGGCTGGAATTTACATCGCAACGTCTATGCTATATTTTTCTATATGCAATTCCTTATTGTGTATGCTGGACAAGGTACTCTCAACCAGTACGCAGGATTTGTTTTACGTAGTGCACCGTTATTTTTCGCATTGTTCTGGTTACTCAGGCGGCTGTCACATGTTCGCTGGGGTGGAATTCCTGACATGCCCGGGGGACACTCTATGGAAAGGTGAGTCCACCGTACCAATACTGGTTAATCGGTGCGCGACCGCGTGGATGTACGTTTGATAGGCATGTGGGCAGCGATGCCTGATATAAATTCGCCCCGAATTGGCAGGGATATTTGATGCGCAGGTCCAGCATGACACATTTCATTGGCATGTAAGAGAGATTTATGAACGTTGAGGCGCCTAATATCCTAATCTATCGTCTCGGATCACTTGGCGATACTATCGTCGCCCTGCCGGCCTTGCGCTTGATTGAGCGCGCCTTCCCGCATGCTCAACGTTGGATGCTAACTAACTTTAGCGTGAACGCAAAGGCAGCCCCCATGGCGCAGATACTTGATGGTACTGGGTTGGTGCATAATTACCTTGAGTATCCCGTTGGCTTGCGTAACCTGCGCGGCATATTGCATCTACGCCAAAGCATTCGCAAACTACGGCCTATCGCTTTAGTCTATTTAGCTGAACCGCGAGGTCTTATAAAAGCACTGCGTGACGCTGCATTTTTTCGAACTTGTGGCATTCAACGGTTGATCGGTGTTCCATACACCCAAAGATTCCAGCGCCCGCTTCGAGTCGATGGACAACATTACGAGTATGAAGGCGCACGATTGTTGCGGTGCTTGCACACACTGGGTAATTTCCGAGTGAATGAAGATACTTTTCAGCTCGAATTATCTAATTCTGAGCACGAAAAATCTTTAATGGTCTTTTCTTCACAGAATATAGGTACGCATGCATTGGCCGTAAGTATTGGGACCAAGTTCAACGTGAATGACTGGGGTGACGAAAATTGGAAGGCATTGTTAGCGTTTCTTAGTAGGCGTCTACCGAATTGGACTCTTCTCACGTTGGGTGCGAACGATGAGCGCATCCGCAGTGCGGAACTAATGACTTATTGGCGTGGTCCGTCAATTAATCTGTGCGGCCAATTAAGCGTTAGAGAATCTGCAACAGTGCTCCAGAAATCTCGTTTTTTCATCGGACACGATAGCGGACCCATGCACCTTGCTGCCGCTGTGGGTACACCCTGCGTCGCCATCTTCAGCTCTAGAAATCTACCGGGCATATGGTTTCCCTTTGGTAAGCAACACCGCGTGTTGTATCAACCAATGCCGTGCCAGGGATGTAACCTGGAAGTCTGTGAAAAATACGATAAAGCATGTATTAAATCAATCAGGGTGAGAGATGTTATGGACGCCGTTGCCGGAATTTTGGGATTCGATACGTTATGTGCGGATTAGCAGGCATCGCTCTTCATGAGCACAAGGCGGTTGATGTACAGATGCTGCTGCGAATCCGCGAAGCCATGCGCGTGCGCGGCCCCGACGATGCTGGCTTATGGGTGGATGATGCTGCGGGCGTAGGCTTAGCCCATCGCCGATTGTCCATCGTCGACCTGAGCGAACGGGGCGCACAGCCAATGGCATCACCTGACCAGCGGCTGCATGTGGTTTTTAATGGTGAAATCTACAACCATAAGGAACTGCGCGCATGGTGTGAGGCGCGAGGCGCGCGCTATGTGAGCGACAGTGATACGGAAACCTTGTTGCATCTGTATGACCTGCTCGGGGCGGACTTTGTTAACCGCTTGCGGGGGATGTTTGCTTTTGCGCTCTGGGATGGCAAAACGCAGCAGTTGTTACTGGCGCGCGATCCCTTTGGGATAAAGCCGTTGTATTACGTCGATGATGGGCAGCAATTGCTTTTTGCTTCTCAAGTGAAAGCACTGATGGCCGGAGGCGTCACCAATATACTCTCCTCTGCGGGTCTGGTCTCATTTTGTCTTTGGGGGTATGTCACCGATCCGCATACCATTTATCGTGATATCCATGCCCTACCCGCTGGACACCAGATGTTCTGGAGGCGAGGTCAAGCGGCGATTATCCGTTCGTATTGTGATCCGCTGGAGGTTTTGCGTACCGGTGCGCGCCAGGATCTGCAAGTAGCCGATCTACATGCAGCACTTGCGGACAGTATGCGTCATCATTTGATCGCGGATGTTCCGGTGGGTTTATTTCTCTCGGGGGGGATCGACTCCAGTGCATTGCTTTCGTTGGCAACTGAGTGCGCCGATCCTGCATCCCTGCAGACTGTAACACTGGGATTTCAGGAATATACAGGGCAAGAGCAGGATGAGGTACCACAGGCACGTGCAACAGCGCAGCGTGTCGGAGTGAATCATCGTGTGGTGCAATATGGTCGTCAGGACTTTATTGAAGAACGTACACGACTGTTTGCAGCCATGGATCAACCGACTATCGACGGCGTGAACACCTATTTTGTAAGCAAAGCGACCGTGGCGGGCGGGCTAAAAGTGGCGCTTTCCGGCGTGGGTGGAGACGAAGTGTTTGGTGGTTACCCTTCCTTTCGCGATGTACCGCGCCTAGTCCATCGACTTCACGGTTTTCCATCGGGTTGGGGGAAATGGGTGCGTCATGTACTTTCGCCTACCCTATCGCGCAGGACTTCACCCAAATATGCGGGGGTGCTGGAATACGGAGGTACGATCAGCGGTGCTTATCTATTGCGGCGGGCCTTGTTTATGCCTTGGGAGATCCCAGCGCTTCTGGGTGACGAGATCGCAAGTGAAGGGCTGGGATCATTGGATGTAATGGGAAACCTGAACCGGGTTATCCACGGAATCGCATCGCCCCATGATCAGGTCATGGCGCTGGAGTTGGCCGTTTATTTAAAAAACTGTCTGTTGCGGGATGCAGACTGGGCCGGGATGGCACACAGCCTGGAAATACGTACTCCGCTAGTCGATGCTCAACTCTTTAAACAACTCATTGTTCTTCGATCCGCCCACGAGGGCAAGCCTTGGACCAAAAAGGACTTTGGTCAGGCACCGCGCAGGCCTCTACCGAACGACCTGCTCATACGGCCCAAGACAGGTTTTGCTGTTCCTGTGCGAGATTGGTTATGCAATGACGTTCAGGGGCGCCATGGGCACGCTCCAATGCTACGGGGCCATCGAGCCTGGGCGGTAAACATACTGGATTCATTTGGTGGTACATGCCCAAACTGGAAAATCGAGGGTAAAACCACATGAAGATCACGGTCATTGGTACGGGCTATATTATGACGGATTCCGTATGAGAGGGGTGCTACGGTCCACTGCATCTGGTAAACGCGGATGAAGATTCTCCACGTGCTAGAGTCTTTCTCGCCCCGATATGGCGGCCCCGTATCGGTGGCGAGCGCATTGGCTTGCGCGGAGGCCGATGCAGGTCATGAAGTGACGGTATGCACCACCAATGTGGACTATCCATCCGGGATATTACGCGCGGCTGGTCAAGGCACCATCTGCAATGATCGAGTGCAACTCTTTTGCTTCCCTGTTCAATTCAGGCCCCTTACAGTGTCGTGGAACTTCAGAAAATTTATCAAAATCCGTCTTAGAGAGTTCGACGTTGTCCATATCCACGGCTTATATCGCTTCCCACCGACCTATGCCGCTTATCAGGCGCGCAAGCAGAATGTACCGTATATAATACGCCCACACGGGGCGTTGGATCCTTATCTCTATACGAAAAGTTCACGCAGCGTATGGCTGAAGCGTCTGTATGAACGCTGGTTCGATCTCCCCAACCTGCATGGGGCCGGAGCTATTCACTATACAGCGGAGGATGAACGGCAGCGGGCGGCATTTCTGGGGTTGCGCGCGCCGTCATTCGTGGTGCCGAACGGCATCAATTGGGGCCGGTATGCGCAATTACCCACCAGGGGGGCTTTCCGCTCGGCGCTGGGGCTGGGTGACGCCCCGCTGGTGTTGTTTCTGGGTCGGTTGCACCCCAAGAAGGGGCTTGATCTGCTGGTCCCGGCCTTTGAAACGATCCGGCGGCGGATCGTCGGTGCGCAGCTTGCCATCGTCGGCCCGGAAAATGACCGCTTCGGGCAACAGGTGCGCGCCTGGGTGGCCGATCGCGGCCTGACGGAAGCAGTGCATTTCGTCGGGCATCTGGATGGGGCGGATGTGATTCAGGCCTATGTGGACGCCGATGTTTTCGTATTGCCGTCTTATACGGAGAACTTTGGCATGACCGTGGTAGAGGCCATGGCCTGCGCTTTGCCGGTGGTGATCTCGGATCAGGTAAATATTTATGCAGAGGTAGCCCAGTCGGGGGCGGGTCTGGTGACGCGCTGCGAAGCCGATGAGGTTGCGGAGGCGGTGATCGCGCTATTGGTGGACCCGGAGCGGAGGGGCGTCATCGGGCGGGCCGGGCGAGAGGCGGCTCAGACACGCTATACTTGGCCTAATATTGTGGACGCGCTTTCACGAGAATATGAGTCAGTGATTCGACAAAACAAGACTCGCTATTCTGATCTATAATAGTAACGGAACCGAATAGCCTGATGTTTCTTTAATTATTTCGGAATAAGTTACGGGTACATAACGTGCCTGGAGTTTACAACTTGCACATGTAGCGCAAGCGGGTTACTTCGAGGTGAAGCATGGGGCTTTTTGGAAAAATAAGTAAAGCAGCGCGCACACTGAGCGCAAGAGATGCGCATTGGGCTCGTGCATTACGGCAAGGCGTGGCCCCTGGCTTGGAACACGTGGCCATGCTGCAGCGCCTGCAACCGGCGATGGTGGTGGATATTGGTGCCAACCGGGGACAATTTACGCTGGCCACGCGGCATGCTTGCCCTGCTGCACGGGTGCTGGCGTTCGAACCGTTGCCCCAACCGGCAAAAATTTTTCGGAAGCTGTTTGCCGACAACGACAACGTGCGTCTGTTCTCAGTGGCGGTGGGATTGGAGCCGGGCGAAGCCACCATTCACGTTTCGGCACGCGATGACTCCTCATCGTTATTGCCCATTACGGCCACGCAGAATGCGCTATTTCCCGGCACGGCTGAAGCGGGTACCCAAACCGTTCGCGTCATGCGCCTGGAAGACTGCCTTGGCTCAGTCGAGTTGCGTGGCCCTGCGTTGCTGAAGCTGGATGTGCAGGGTTTTGAACTCACGGCCCTGCAGGGCTGCGGGTCGTTGCTGCACGCGTTTTCCTGGGTTTATGCGGAGTGTTCGTTCGTCGAGCTGTATGAGGGGCAGGCTCTGGCGGATGAGGTGATTGCCTGGCTGCGCGAACGCGGGCTCTCCCTTTGCGGCGTGTTCAACATGGCCTACGACAAATGGGGCAAAGCGATTCAGGCGGATTTTTTGTTCGAGCGTGCGTCCGACAGGCCAATAACAGCATGAAGTTTTTGATCTACGGCCTCAACTACGCCCCTGAGCCCACCGGCACAGGCAAATACACCGGCGAAATGACGGAATGGCTGGCCGCGCAGGGACATGCGGTAGAGGTGGTCTGCGGCTTACCCCATTATCCGCAGTGGCAGGTGGCGGCGGGTTATGACGGATTCCGCTTCCATAGCGAGACGCTGGCGGGCGTGCAGGTGCATCGCGCCCGGCATTATGTACCGGCAGCGGACCGTCTGAGAACACGAACGCGCATTCTTCTGGAGACGAGCTTTACCTGGGGCGCGGCGAGGTTCTGGCTACCGCGTTTTTTTTTGCGCCAAAAGCCGGGGGTGGTGATCGCCGTAATGCCGCCGATGCAAATCGGAATATGGCCGCTTCTGTATAGCTGGATCAGAGGCGTGCCATGGGTGCTGCATGTCCAGGACTTGCAACTTGATGCCGCGCTGCGCCTGGGCATGTTACCGGGCGGCATGCTGGGGCAGGCACTGTATCGTATAGAAGCCTTTCTGCTGCACCATGCCACGCGGGTGTCTACCATTTCCGAGGCGATGCGCCAACGCGTGATCGAGAAGGGTGTACCGCCGGAACGCGCCTGGCTGTTCCCGAACTGGGCGGACATCGAGGCAGTGCGACCGGGCCCGCGCGCGAACGATTTTCGTAAAGAGTTCGGCGTGGACCCGGAGACCGTGCTGATCCTTTATGCCGGAGGTATGGGGGAGAAGCAGGGGCTGGAGGTGGTACTGGAGGCGGCGCGGCGGTGTGCCGACGAGCCGCGCCTGCAATTCCTGATGGTGGGCGCCGGCGGAGCGCGAACCCGTCTGGAACGGCAGGCGGCGGCGATGGGTCTGCGGAATCTGCGCTTTGCGCCGGTGCAGCCGGTGGAACGGCTAGCGGAGATGCTCGCTGCCGGTGACATCCATTTGGTGGTGCAACGACGGGACGCGGCGGATCTGGTCATGCCGTCCAAACTCACCAACATTCTGGCCGCCGGTCGGCCCTGTGTAGCCACTGCGGACGCAGGCACCGCATTGGCAGAGATCGTGGCGGGGCACACGACGGGCCTGGTTACGCCGCCCGGTGATTCAGAAGCGCTGACAGCAGCCATTTTGACGCTGGCGGCGGATCAGACGTTGCGCGCTCAATGCAGCAACCATGCCAGACACTACGCGGAAACCCATCTCGACCGTGACGCTATCTTGTCCCGATTCGAGCAACAAATCTTGGCGCTGATTGCGCATCGGCAGGGTATGACATGTTCAGAAAAGGGATGAGAATGACTAAAATGAACAAATGCGCCTTGATTACCGGCATCACCGGCCAGGACGGTACCTATCTGGCGGAGCTTCTGCTGAACAAAGGCTACGAGGTGCATGGCATCAAGCGGCGGGCGTCTTCGTTCAATACGAGTCGCCTGGATCACCTCTATCAGGACCCACATATTGAAAACCAGCGACTTTTTCTGTATTACGGCGACCTGACCGATTCCACCAACCTGATCCGCATCATCCAGCAGGTACAGCCGGATGAGATCTACAATCTCGGCGCACAGAGTCATGTGGCGGTGTCGTTCGAGAGCCCGGAGTACGCCGCCAACAGCGACGCCATGGGTACGCTGCGGGTGCTGGAGGCGATCCGCATCCTCGGGCTGCAGGACAAGACCCGGTTCTATCAGGCTTCGACTTCGGAGTTGTACGGCAAGGTGCAGCAAGTACCGCAGACGGAAGCCACGCCTTTTTATCCGCGTTCACCTTACGCGGTGGCTAAGCTGTACGCCTATTGGATTACGGTGAATTACCGTGAGGCCTACGGGCTGTACGCCTGCAACGGTATTTTGTTTAATCACGAGTCGCCCCTCCGCGGCGAGACCTTTGTGACGCGCAAGATCACCCGTGCGTTGGCCCGCATTTACGAGGGACTGGAATCGTGCCTGTATCTCGGCAATCTGAGTGCGCTACGCGATTGGGGGCATGCGCGCGATTATGTGGAGATGCAATGGCTGATGCTGCAACAGGATGCACCGGAGGACTTCGTGATTGCTACCGGCGAGCAGCATTCGGTGCGTGAGTTTGTGGATTGTGCGGCGGCGGAGCTGGGCATGCGGCTGGATTGGCGTGGCGTGGGCATGAACGAAACGGCGGTGGTGGCGAAGGCGTCGAATAGGTGTGCGGTAAAGCCGGGCGCGGTGATTGTGCGCGTGGACCAGCGCTATTTCCGCCCGACGGAGGTGGAAACCCTGCTGGGCGACCCTGCCAAAGCGCGGGACCGGCTAGGCTGGACGCCGCAAACTTCGTTTGCCAACCTGGTTCGTGAAATGGTACATGCCGATCTGGAGGAGGTGCGGCGCTATCGGCTGGTGAAAGACGCGGGTCATCACGTTTATGACCATCATGAGTGAGAGGGCTATGGTACGCGATGCCCGGATTTTTGTGGCGGGCCATCACGGATTGGTCGGCGGGGCGATTATGCGCCGTTTGCAAGCCGACGGCTTTGATAATTTGCTGCTGACTTCGCGCGCCGAACTGGATTTGACCGATCAGGCGGCAGTGAATGTGTGGTTCGAGCATGAACGGCCCGCGTTCGTGTTTCTCGCTGCGGCCAAAGTTGGAGGAATTGTTGCCAACGCCACTTACCCGGCCGATTTCATCCGCGACAATTTGCTGATCCAGAGTAACGTGATCGATGCGGCATTTCGTAACGGCGTGCGCAAATTATTGTTTCTGGGTTCTTCGTGTATCTACCCACAGATGGCACCGCAGCCGATCCGTGAGGATGACCTGCTGACCGGGCCGCTGGAGCCGACCAACGAGTGGTATGCCGTGGCCAAGATCGCGGGAATCAAGCTGTGCCAAGCGTATCGGCGACAGTACGGCTTTGATGCGATCAATCTGATGCCGACCAATCTCTATGGGCCGGGTGATAACTTTGACTCGCAGACTTCACATGTGTTGCCGGCGCTGATCCGTAAGTTCCATGAGGCCCAAACGGTGCAAGCACCCGAAGTGGCGGTCTGGGGCACCGGTACGCCCCGGCGCGAGTTCCTGCATGTGGACGATCTGGCAGGCGCGGCGACGTTCCTGATGCAGCATTACAGCGACGAGCATATCATCAATGTGGGCGTTGGTGAGGATGTATGCATTACCGAACTGGCAACCCTGATAGCCGATGTCGTCGGGTACCGGGGCCGCATCATGTATGATCGCAGTAAGCCGGACGGCACACCCCGCAAGCTGCTGGACGTGACACGGTTGCATGATCTCGGGTGGCAGGCAAGGATTCCGCTGCGCGATGGCGTGGCGGCTACCTACCGTTGGTATGTGGATCAGTTAGCGCGATAAATTCCCACCATGGAGGCTACCGAATGAACCCACTGATCCCCGTCATCCTCTCCGGCGGCGCCGGCACGCGGCTCTGGCCCTTGTCGCGCCAGAGTCATCCCAAACCCTTTCTGCAACTGCCCGACGGCGAAACGCTGTTGCAAAAGACCCTGCAAAGGGCGCTGGCCCTGCCGGAGGTGACCCGTTTCATCACCGTCACCAACCGGGAGTATTACTTCCAGACCCGTGATGTCTATGCACAGGTAGCCGAGGTAGGAGAACGGGAGGCTTTTTATATCCTGGAACCGGTGGGCCGCAACACGGCACCGGCCATCGCCGCCGCCGCCCTGCAGGCGGAAGCGATGGTCGGGCCGGAAGCCACCCTGCTGGTGCTCCCCGCCGATCATCTGGTGCAGGATCAGGCCGCCTTTGCCGCCGCCGTCGTCCGGGCGCAGCGTCTGGCCGAAGCAGGGTATCTGGTGACCTTCGGCATCACGCCCGCCTGGCCGGAACCCGGTTATGGCTACATCGAAGGTGGGGAAGCCCTGACCAAGGATGGCGAAACGCTGGGGTTCGCCGTGCGCCGCTTTGTCGAAAAGCCCGATGCCGCCACCGCCGCCGCGTTTCTGGCCCAGGGCGGTTACACCTGGAACAGTGGTATGTTTTGTTTGCGCGCGGAGGCGTTCTTGTCCGCCCTGGCGAGCGTTCAGCCGCAACTCGATCAGGACATCCGCGCCGCCTGGGCCGAAGGGCGCTGCGAGACAGATTTCCGGGAACTAGCACCGGCCTTCGCGCAGGTGACGGACATCTCCGTGGATTATGCCGTCATGGAACACGCCGACCGGGTGGCGCTGGTGCCGGGCGATTTCGGCTGGAGCGACATCGGCTCGTGGACCTCTTTCGGCGCTTTGCTCGCCGAGGATGGTAGCGGCAACCAGGTGCTGGGGGAGAGCGTACTGGAAGATGCGCAGAACTGTATCGTCCATAGCACGGACCGTCTGACCGCCCTGCTGGGCGTGGAGGAACTGATCGTGGTGGATACTCCCGATGCGCTCCTCATCGCCCGCAAGGACCGCGATCAGGACGTGAAGCAGATCGTGGCCGAACTCAAGCGGCGCGGCCACCAGGCTTACAAGCTGCACCGCACCGTCCACCGGCCTTGGGGCACTTACACGGTGCTGGAGGAAGGCGCCCGCTTCAAGATCAAGCGCATTCTGGTCAAGCGGGGGGCGGCACTCTCCTTGCAGATGCACCACCACCGCAGCGAGCACTGGATCGTGGTGTCGGGCACCGCCAAGATCGTCAACGGCGACGAGGATCGTCTGGTCCACACCAACGAGTCCACCTATATCCCCGCCGGCATCCCCCACCGCCTCCTCAACCCCGGCGTGATCGACCTGGTCATGATCGAGGTGCAAAGTGGCGAGTACCTGGGCGAGGACGACATCGTGCGCTTCGATGACCGCTACGGGCGGGTTGCTTCGTAACATGAAGGGAGCAAGGCGGGGCCCAACGTGCAGTTGCTGGGCTCGGAATTCACAGCCTTCGTGGATCGGGAGTGGGCGGCGTTTCGCCGTCAAATACGTTGCGGTCGGGCAGAAGACGACCTATAGTGGTTGTTGAATCCTTCAACAACGGTGTTTCAAGATGGCTACAGTCAATTTCAGCGTTCCCGATGAGGTAAAAGTGGCCTTTAATGCGACCTTTTGCAAGGAAAACAAAAGTGCCATCATCGCTGCTTTAATGCGGGAGGCAGTGGATCGTGCGCAGCGTAAGGCTCGCGCACGGCAAGCCGCTACCCGCATTTTGGAGCGTCGCGAGTCGGCGCCGATAGTGAGTACGGCCGAGTGCCGGGAAGCGAGAGAAAGTGGCCGCCCGTGAACTGGGTCATTGATGCCAGTGTCGCACTGAAGTGGTTTTTGCGTTTTCGGGCTGACGAAGACCACGTCCCTCAGGCCATAGCCTTATTGGAGCAAACGCTGTCAGGTGTTGCGGAGAGCGTCCAACCGCCGCATTTTTATGCGGAAATGGCCGCAGTGCTGGCGCGTGAAAAACCCGATACTGCCGAGGAGGATATGGAAGATCTGTTGCGGCTGGATTTCCGGGCGGCTGAAGGGCCGGAACTGTATACGCTGGCCATCGACCTTTCCCGGCGATACGGGCCTCATCTTTTTGATACCCTGTATCACGCGCTGGCTCTGCTTCTTCCCGAAGCTGTGCTGGTAACCGCCGACCGGCGGTATTTTGATAAGGCGCAAAAAGAAGGGTGCATTATTTTATTAGAGGATTTTCTGCGGACATGATAACGGCATGAGACTCTTGCTCACCGGTGCCAACGGCTTTGTCGGTCGGTATGCGCAGGCGGCACTGCCTTGGTCATGATCGAGGTGCAGAGCGGCAAGTACCTGGGCGAGGACGACATCGTGCGCTTGGAAGATGTGTCCATATCCGACCAAAATTCAAAGAGATATGGTAGGACGGGTTTAGCTGAGGGGGTGCTCACGCATCGGGTAGATGCTCTTTTCGATCAGGCAATACCAACACCCTCCGGACGCGTATTCAGAGCGGGATCCATAGACCTTGACGAAATATATGAGCGCGTAGGCCACGCATACGACCTGTGGATGTCTTTTCTGCATTGTAAGTCGGCATTTGAGCGCTATTATATTCCGACTAGGTTGATGTCATACCGGGTACATGCGGGCTCCGCCACGTCGCTCGGAGCCTTTAAAAATGGTGAAAGTCTGGCGTTTGTGCTCAGCTACTTTCTGACGCATCAATCCTTCCCGGAAAAAACCAGACTTATCAAGAAAAAACTGGTATTGGCCAGTTTCAACGGAGCAAAATTCCGTTTGCTAGTTGGCGAGAATGCTGAGGCTCGGGTAGGCCTGATAAAAGCGTTTCGCCTGACCGGAAGTTTCCGTTGCATCATGGCTTATCTGTTCGCGTGTCTGCCGTCTGGACTGACCCGTCCCACGCTGAAAGCGATACTACATTTTCGCAAATAAAAAAGACATCGACCGAGTCCGCAGTAGTGAGCGGACTATTCAAGACCCCCTTCGGCTGGTAAAGTTGCCGCATAGAGATATCCGAGGAGACGCATGGAACTACCTGACCTGAGTGTACTGGATCATGCTGCTAACGGGGCGGTCCGTGACCGCCGCGCTATCCCTCCCCGGCCTGAAGGCCGAGGTTTCCCGCGTAACTGGATGATTTACACATGAACAACCTAGACCAGGAAAGACCGCCAGAAAACGGTGACGGAATCAGCCTATACGAAATATATGCAATACTTCGTCAAAAAAGAGCGCTGATCATCGCCATCACCACGGCGTTCGCTTTGCTCGCGGGTGTATATAGCTTCATTCGCCCAACCAACTATACCTATCAGGCCTGTGTTAGTATGGGTACCCTTGGACGTGATGGCAATGGCCAACCGATATTCATCGACTCTCCACAGAGCGCAATGGCGCAATTGGATAATGCCTATATTCCGTCTGTCGTCGACAGCGTCCTCAATGGTCAGAAGAAAAATCATTTTGATACAAAACAGTTTAAGACGTCCAACCCCAAAGATTCTTCACTGGTATGCATCAAGACGGATGCACCAAAGCGTCTTGGCGATAGTGTCAGCCAGATTCAGAACGCCTCGCTTCAGCGCGTAGTGAGCAACAACGCGAGGATCGCGGCCGTGCCCAATGCCTCCGCAGAGGCCCACCTTAGTCAGTTACAAGCCACTGCGCAAACCCTCTCCACCAAAATCGCCAATGTGCTGGATCAAGAGCGCGCTGTGAACAGTGAATTGGCCCTGTTGAAAACCAAGGACACAGTACTCCAAAGTCAGGGTGCTCGAATGGCACAAGAAATTGACAGGATGCGGCCACTCGTCAAAAAGGGTATCCACAATATCCACAATGATTCTACAGCCCTCACCATGATGATTCAAAACAACCAAGTGGCGCAGGAGCGGCAACAGCTATTCAAAGTGGAGATGGAGCGCTCCGTGGCTTTACCTAAAGAGCAGATTGCCCTCTTGAATACGATGAAAACATTGAAGCGTGAAGTAAACGATCTCAATGCCAAAGTCGCCGCTAATTCCGCACAAATGGGCTTAGCACAGGCATCATTGAAAGCGCTGCAAATCACGCATATCGTGCGTTCGTCATCGCCGTCCATCGATCCCGTGGGACCAGGGAAAGCCGTTTTTATCGTGTTAGGCGCCTTGATGGGTCTGATGTTGAGCGTTTTTTATGCGTTGCTCGCCTACGCAGTGGCGTCCCGGAAGGCTTCGGCTCCACCCGCAGCATCAGGGTAACATCATGAAGCAGCACCCCAAGCCCTCGTCGTCGGTGGCGCCGGTTACATTGGCTCGCACATGGCCATGATGCTTGCCCAGAATGGGCGTAGTGCATCGAATGACTTGCAACAGGAGGACAACTGCATGAACGCCGAGGTAAAAAATCGCGGCCTTACCGAACAGCCCAAGGTCACTATTGCCATACCGACATACAACCGGGCCGTGTTTTTAACTGAAGCGCTGAACAGCGCCCTTGGACAAACTTATACCAACCTTGAAGTAATAGTGTCAGATAACGCGTCAACGGACGACACATTGCAACGTCTAAAAGACTATCATGATGATCGCTTAATCGTCATTCGACAGGAAACCAATTTAGGCATGATAGGAAATTTAAATGCCTGCGTAATGAAAGCAAGTGGCGAGTTTTTCATTCTACTCTCGGATGACGACTTCCTAGAGCCAACGGCGATACAGGAAATGGTCGAGGTTTTTCAATACGGAAAAGCGGGTGTTGATCGAAGTAAGATTGGGATGGTTTATTGCAAATCACGGATAGTGGATACCGTGGGAGCCATAATCGGCTACGGTAGGCACGGTCCGGAGTTAGAATCTGCCGCCTCGATAATTACGCACTTTTTCAGACGTAAACGATCTATTTTTCCTGGCAGTGTAATGATAAGGACATTAGACCTGCAATCGCTGGGGGGATACGATTCATCAAAAAACTTCTCTTTGATCGCCGACGCCAAAGCATGGATGCCTATTGTCATGAAGCGCGGTATCGCCGCCTATATAGACAAAGAGCTTACCAATTACCGAATACACACTTCCAATGTGTCATTCACAGCAAGGATTGGCGAGTGGATATCCAATAACAACAACCTCGCCGCGATGTGCATAGGTGAGTTTTTAAATGAAGGAGATTATCGTAGCGCAAAAGCCATAAAGCGACTGATCCACTCATTCAATGCCAATGCGATTTCCAGCTTGATTTTACGATCATTTGATGGGACGAAAAATAAAACCAATGGCGTAAAACAATACATTTTTTACTCTAAATATTTTTTTAGTCCGTGCGGATTTTTTTTGATATTTAAAGGAATCACTATAATTTACATGCCAAAAGTTGTAACTACAAAAATAAAAAAATTATTACTGGCTGTACAAGCAAAGTCATGACGGCAAATATCGCATACTGCCGACGTTACCTCCTGTGGTATTTCACTGTCGCCGGACGGCGGCGGACTTCTGCACACGATTTAATCTTAGCTGGACACCCACGGCAAGCAGGGCCTCGATTTGTTGTAGGCTTTGGTCCCACCTTCTCAGGGAGAACCCCCTCAGCCCGCGATGGGGTAGCGATACCCCTCGTGAATAGTTACTATTCAGTATGAATTTTTCAAAAAGGCCAGACGATGCCAAGCATTATTAGAAACCATAAAATATTATATCACCGTTTTTATACTATACCATTAACAATTTCTCGGTCGAATGGCCGTTGATGGATTTCAGATCATGAAATTGTGGAACCATAATCCGTTCAGGCCGATAAGGCAGCCGCTAACACACACGCCCAATGCTGCTTATCAAACACAGAATAACATTGTTAAAAAGTGCGACATTCCGCGCAGTCTACTATATTCCATGGCATTATCCGGATTACTATACATATTTATGTGCATTAATATACCTATTGGTCTTCTTTCCAATGAAAAATTTGATGACGCGTTTTATGTTCAACATGCAGAAAGTATTTTCCATGGTAATTGGCTTGGTGCCTATAATCAAATGACGTTAGCTAAAGGCCCTGGGTATCCACTATTTTTGGCGTTGAATGCAGCATCTGGACTTCCAGTCACACTATCTCAAGCCATGCTTTATATTTTTGCTTGTTTTTTATTGGCAAATGTCATTTATCGGTTAAGTACCTCTGTATGGATTTCTCTATTCGCGTTTCTGGCAATGTTGTGGCATCCGGCCATTATTCCAGTTCGAACATTGCGTGCTGATATTACCCCAGCTCAAGCCTTATTGATTCTGGCATGCGTGTTACAGTTTTCTTTTTTGTCATCCACTTTCAAACAGGGACGAAATTGGGCGTTGTTTGGTGGCTTTGTTGTGGGGTGGCTATGGATAACGCGCGAAGATGGGATATGGATTATCCCAGGATTGTTTTTGCTTTTCACAATACGTCTTATACAGTTAAAACTGTTGCGCAGGAAAACATCATATTTAATAATGCTTATGGTCTTGTTTATATCGAGTGCATGCTTTACTTGGTCATCTGTAGCAATCATTAATCTCATCAAGTATGGCACCTTTGAGGTCGTTGACTTTAAAAGCACATCTTTTGAGGATGCTGTCCAGGCAATACAAGGTGTGCGTGTTGGCAATCCGGAGCCATATGTGCCCGCCCCAAATAAGGTTCTAAAAGCTATCTATGCGGTTAGTCCCGCCTTTTCAAGCCTAAAACCATATTTTGATGGTCCAGGGAAAGGATGGGAAGCACCCGGCGGAGAAATTCCTGGAACTGCTTTCGTATGGGCACTACGCGACGCTGTTGCCTCGCGTGGTTTCTATCACTCACCCCAGCAGGCATCCGCTTTTTATGATTTAATTACAAAGCAAATTAATGATGCCTGCGCAACAGGAAAACTAACCTGCAAAAAAAATATTATTAGCCCATTTATGCCGGCAGTAACTGCGAGTCAATGGCGACTTGTGCCGGCTAAGTTGCTAAAGTTGGTTAAATTATTGTCGTGGCAGGAACCAGAGCGTGTTGCGCCGAACAGCGTTGGGTATCATGATCGGATAGAAACGATAGAGAACTTTCTCAACAGGCCATTAAGAACGCCGTCGGCCGTCAACCCACATAGTTTATATGTACGTGGTTGGTTTTATCCGGATAACGATAAGTGGATTCAAGTCAAATGTTCTGGCGGCGGTGAAAATAAGATAATTCCAGTTGATAGACGTTCGAGTCCGGATATTGCGGCGTATGTTAAAAACCCTTCCGCAAACTACCAAAGATTTACTATAGAAATCCCGTCTAGTCTTTATTGTGAGATCCAACTGACTGGAGCATTAAACAATGAACATACGCTGAAGGTAAACAACCTGCAGCCGGGCGTCCTAAAGCTTGGTGGCGGCACGTTATTCTTTGATAATGTTAAATACACTGATAACAATGAACGTATTACGCCAGCATATCGTGTTCTACGTTATATAAACAAGGTATATAGGATGGTGCTTCCTCCGTTAATTTTGGTAATGCTCCTAATTTATCTTTGGCGCATCGTATCGTTTGGGAAAAATATAGATAATTATGTTATTATAATTGGAACCATCTTGATTTTAGTGGCCACCCAGTCGGTGATTCTACTTTTTGTTGATATTTCTGCGTTTTCTGCGATAGATTCAAACTATATGTCAGCCGGGTTCCCATTACTTTGTTTGGCTATCGTACTTTCCATAGGTTCTTTGTTTAGCCATCAACATCAACTGGCATCAAATGAGAAAATCGAGAAACTTTGATGAAATTTTTTCTTGATGCTCGTTCGGAACGGATACGAGGTCATTATTCTCAACAATCTTGCCGTGCTTATCCCGGTTAGCTCCCAAGCTTACCAATTGAATCAGGTCATCCGTGGCAGCTTAAGCCATCACGCTCGGACGGGTGCAGATCCTTAAAACGAGACGTAAACCACGGAACGCTGAATAGTGACTGTTATTTAACCCTTTAAATTGTAGCTTCCAAAACACGTTTTTAGCAGAATAATAAGTACGGATAAGTTTCCGCTAATACTGCTTATTTTTGTCGGAACACCTTCTCTCGGGTACCTCCGAACGGTGGGAAGTTCTTTGCATCTGTAGCCAATCATCGGCGCTCTATACGAAAGATAAGACAGCAACTCGTAGGTCATAAACACCTCACGGAATGGTGCTATATTCTGATCAAGAAGCATTTTTCTACTATAAGCGCGAAAGCCTTGGGTCGTATCTGTCCATTTGAAACCAGAAGCCAGGCTCAGCATTGGTGCATGGATAAACCGAATGGCGAAGTCTCGCGATATTGGGGTATTTTCTGCTACACCACCTGCGATGAATCGAGATGCCTGTACAAAATCTACTCCGTCCTTTAGAGCCGCGATAAAAGAAAAGATCGCCACTGGGTCATCTTTATCGTTACCATCGATAGTGATGATCCCATCGTAACCTTGGTCTAGCGCGAAGGCGTAGGCACAGCGAAGTTGTGCGCTTAACTTGCCCGGACCAGTCTTAACCAACAGCCCTCGCACGCCTACGCGCTGCAGAGAGTTCAGTTCAAGCGAGCCATCCTTGCTTCCACCATCGACAATGATAATGTCGGCGCTGGCATCAATCTTGAGCACCTTCATTTTGACTAGTAAGTTATTTATTCGGTCGCCTTCATTGATTACCGGTATTACCACGCACCATGGATGCTGCCGGCCCATCCAGAAAGGCGTTTCGAACGCTGGTATTTGCCAGTTAGTCCTAACTTCAGCGGAAATGCTGGGGTTCATTGTCATATCTTTTCTGTTCTCATGCCATGTTGGCTGTGATCAGGGCTACTCCGGCCATGACCAGCACGATGCCACCACCGGTTGTCCAGTGAAAGGGTTCCCTGAAAAGCAGTACGGAAAGCAAGGCTACAGTAGCGATTGCACCTGATGTAAGCACCGGCTGAGCGACATTAAGAGGCAATCGCGCAAGAGCAGCCGCGTAGAGCAGGAAGGCGACACCGTAGAGACCAAGCCCAAGCCAAAACGGCCAATTAGACATTGCTGACATAGGGTCGCTGAGGGTGGGGAACTTTCGTGGCGGCATCATGGCCATTTTCACCAGGACGCTGGCCGAGGCGTTTGCGACAATGCCTAGCACGAGAATAAGCCATTTCATAGCCCCACTCCTTTGGGTATACGGTAGCTGTTGATGGCAGATTTCAGCGCTCTTTCGATCGACACAACATGTGGTTCGTTTGCGGTCGCCAACATCTCAATCGAGACAACATGGCCCGGCAAATTTTTCTCTAGCGCCGCAGAGACATTACCATGGTCGGTACTGCCGTCCCCGATGGGGAGCAGCCCCGGTTCGCTCGCATGAACATGACCAACTGATTGTGCGCAGCTATCAAGTACGGCCGCCGCATCATCGCCATTAATAGTTAGAGCGCCTGTATCTAATTGCACCTTGATAGACGTGTGGCCAACATATTGCACCAAGCGAACAGTTTCGGCGGTTGTGGTCATAAAATTTGCGCCATAACAGCGGGGGGTAGGCTCAAGGCAAACCACGACTCCGTGAGATTCCGCGATATCGCCGAGACGTCTAAAAAAAGGCACCGCAACGTCTATTGCCTTCTGATCGGTCAGTCCAGAACGATCTCGATTTTTTGGCGAGCCAAACACCAGTCGAGTGGCCCCGAGACGCCCACCGATACGGCATACGGCTGTCAGATGCCTCAGCATCGCATTCTGAACCTCTGCAGGACCAAAAAGATTCAAACCATTAGTACCAAACAACAATGCCTGCATGCCAGTAATTTCTATACCACGTTTTGTCCACCAGGCACTCACATGTGCTATATCCCGATCACTCGCACCTTCTGGATCAGGAAAGTATTTGCCTGGCGCCACGTCAACCGCATCAATGCTATATCGGCAGAGTAACTGGGAAACCTCCTCGTCTTCCGTGATATCCCATGCGATATTTGACATGGCCAACCTCATGCTGTCGTCCCCGGTGCTGGATTCACGGTCACAGGCTCAGATTGTGCGTAGGCTCGGATCGCCTGAATCGTGTCGTGGACGCTATATTGATAGTGACCATTAGCACCGAACAATGCAGCATGGCGGGTACGTACATCATACTTTGCGGGTGTACTGATCAATTTTCGATCGAATGGCTTGCCGAAACCTCTTAGAGATACATCGGCAACACTGATCGGAGCAGCCGTTAGATGAATCAAATTCAAACCGGCATCCACGGCAGTCTGGATGTCATACCAGAGATTGACGATCGGGTAGAACTGAAATTCCCACCGGCTATCAATTGCATTTATATTATTGCGATTCAAAAAGTCAAAAACAACATTTTTACGCAGACCAGGTCCCACCAATCCAGGGAGACGAACGATCAAGTGGTTAGGAAAGTGGTTTTCCACAAATTTTTCGATGAGTCGTCGGTGTAAGCCGTAGGCATGGAGCCCCGTTTCCTCGACTAAGGAAGTCTCATTCACGCCAAACGGCATCTTGAATACATCAACAGTGCTGATCAATATAAATGTTTTACATTGAATGGTTTTTAGGTGCGCTATCAGTCCATCTATTTTCTGCCTATCCGCCTCGGGGTCGCGATTCGCAATCCATTTTTGAGCCGGTGCCCCAGCACAGCACGCTGTATCGAAAAGTTTACCTTCTATCTCGTCAATGTTTGTTGATCGGTACAGTGCCCCGAACTGAGCCTGTTTAATAAGTGCGCTACCAACAAATCCAGAAAACCCTATAAGAGCATTCGTCATTCACCGCACCTCCCTATCTATGAAACTTTCAGAGATTAGATATTCTGCATCAAGCTTTTCAATAATATCGAAAATATTATCTATTTTTCCACCTAATATGGAATAGCAGCCCGGCAACTCTGGATGTTTTTCAAACAAAATTGGTCTGCCATCGTCTTCCTCATTCTTAACCAGAACTGTCTTCACTTCAAATAAAGAATCAACATATTTAGACTCAAAAATGGTCGGCAGATACCTCCCTGCGTCCCGAACCATACGTTCGATGCGTGTCGCGCGGTCGTAATGAGCTAACTTCCGGTAAGGATCGACAACAGGTTCATCATTCCAGTGTATATGCGGTGTATAGCGGACGTGCGAGAGCGTGTGTAGTCCCAGAGCAGGAAAAGGCATCATAGAAAAAAAAGGGCCGTCCATGACTGTGATGCCAACGTCCTGAAGTGCCGGAGGCATCTGCACCAGTGCCAATTCTGCGACTTCGTGTTTCAGGCCTATGCGGGTACCTGGGAAATCACCAGCAAACTGGTTGAGGCCGCTATAGGTGCAGTTGAATACGTAACGGCAGGTGATTGATTCATCGCCATCATGTTTGGATTGAAGCACAATATGCAATGCCTTGTTAGGCCCTTTGAAGATGGATGTTACACGGGTCTCAAGACGAATCTTTACGCCGCTTTCATCCAACTCGCACACGGCCCATTGGGCTAGTTTGGTGGCATCGAACGCGTACTCCTCCACCTCAAACACGTCCTCGATCAAGTGTGACTCAAACAATGCTTTCAGTGCCGAATCTGCCGGCTTAATCCTGACGCCTATTTCTCGGCAAAACCGTTCAAATTGCCTAGCAGTGACTTTGGAGTTACGACAGGCAATTGCGTATACTTTGACGAAGTCCTGCTTAACGGCTTGTGGCCAGTCGCGGATAAATTTTGGCAGATTAACGCGGCTCCGGTACGCGGTCGTGAAACTGCGTGGATAGTGATAACCGTTGTGGACGCGCGCCTGGTTATTATATGACGCACGGCTCAGCAGCGCAGGCTCTCGCTCAACCAATAGAATGCGTTTTAGGCCGCGTTGTTTAGCGAGATATATGGCAATTGCCGTGCCATAAAAGCCACCTCCGATAATGACGGCATCTAGCGGGCTATCTATAGCCATAATCACGTAACTCGTGCGGGAACAGGATTGGAAGTACCAGTGCTGGTAGTTATTGGTGCCACCTCCTCAATGTTCAATTTTTCTCGGCGAGTCATTATGGCGCTAGTAAACATCTGGCCGATGTGATACGGCGGCCCCTCGTTGGACAACTTGGCCATCTGAATAATGTATTCACCAAGCACCAATAGCACGAGCGAAATCAATAAGAACATGCCTGATTGCTGTAGCGACAGGCTGATCCAGCCTGGTGAAACGTCCGCTTTGAATATGCCAATGGCAACCACATATATCGAGTAGATCAGGTTTGCAACGGCTCCAAAAAGCGATAGCATCGTAACAAGTCGCATCGGCATTTTGGTTGTCGATACTAATAGATTTATTCCTCTGTCGACGCTCTCCCCAAGCCGCTTGGGGTGCGACATCTTCGGCGCTGAACTGTATTGTAAGTTGATTCGCGCAAACCCACCTGTCACCGGTAGATGGCGATAGGTAATCCCAGGTTGTGGATATTGAAGAATTAAATTTACAACTCTCTTGCTAAGGATGCGATACTGAGGGGCATCCTTAGCCATGTCAATGCCATTAGAAAATTTGTAAATAGCATTGAATGCTGCATTAGCGATGCGATACGCAACACTTTTTTTCGGCTTCTGTGTATTATTGGCAAACACCACTTCGGCCCCTAAGACCGACTTTTCCAGCATCTCTGGCAAGAAGGCAATATCCTCCGCCAAAGGATCAATGACGGCAAAAAAATCGCCTAAAGCGTTCTCCAGGCCAACCCACGTCGCTGTGTCTATATCGATTTCTTGTGTGAGTGCGTAAACCTGCAAATTTGGAAGGCCTTTCTCTCCGGTCAAGTTCTTGAGTACGGATATACTCTCATCGTTAGAGGCATTATCGACAACAATTATTTCGTAATCGCTGACAAGTGATGAAATGTGTCTACCGGTGTCTGACAATATACTTTCTAATTTATGTTGTTGGTTGCGTATGACATACACAACAGACAAAAAAATAGGATAGAACGGCATTCATATACCTCCAAAAAGTTCGCATTCTAGTTTTTCTCGGACAGTTCAAAAAATACCACATTGGCCTGCACGATGCGAAGCCTCCTATTGACATGGGGTAACTGCAAAATCATAGCGCAATTTAGGCGGGCATGCCACCATCATACAACCATCCCGAATTCCGCGACTGACTAATATCGGAGGTTGGTATCCCTACCGCGATATCAGGTGATCTTTGTAGCTATTCAGACACCCCTTCGACGGTAGAGTTGCTGTAGGCATAGAGATGCCCAAGGAGACGTATGTAACTATCTGAGCCGAGCGAGTTGGAACGATCGGATTTTGGGGATCTGAATCTAAATGTTTTGGGCGCACGTACAAGAGCTAGGCGTGCGCGTGGCCAAAGACAGCCACAACTCCAGCAAACCGCCTTCCTGGGATGGCCCGCGTAAGCCCGCACCCACAAATCTTTGCGTGCCAGGCGAGGCGACCTCCCAGAGGCGGACAGAAGGCCCACCAGGACTCTGCGCTGGAAAGAGTTGGCGCACTGGTCCGGTTTGAGCCAACCGGGAAGTAGGCGACAGTCCGCTCAGCAAAGACCGAATCGCCGCGATTCACGCTGGCTGCAACACTTTACTGACCCCAGGCGGGGTGATCCATCCACCCAGGAAATACAAGACGAATGCCCAACAAGGTCAAGCAAAAGGTCCCCGTTGGCTTCCGCGCCCGCGATGGGGTAGCGACACCCCTCGTGAATAGCTACAATACGACCGATGATATCGGGTACGGGCATATCTATAGGCGGCGGCACCTGGACCTCTTTCAGTACGGGGCTCATCTCCACGCTCGTATACCACAACTCCGTCGCCTGGAGCCCAATGGTATTGGGGCCATGGGCTAGGAATGGGGCGAATTTCAGCATAGCTTACCTCCTCCTCGATACCCATGCACTTCACGTTATCTGCCTATGCTACCCACTCGTAGTGACGGGGACTCTACATCTATGACATTAACTACAAGGTCTAATAGATTAACCAACGTCAACCATTATCGAGCAAATCTTGATGCTGCCTACCGTCAAGGAAATTCCAGGTTGTCAGCGCTTGCGAAAACGCTTTCGGGTTTTGCGTTCCAAATATTTCTATTCCTTTCTCTAGTGATGCCGTCGGGTCATATCGGATCAATAAATGTAAAATTAATATCTTTTATTGTTGTGTTGGCGCTGATTCTGCTGTCCAACGTGAACGTGTCATTAAATTATTTGGTTGCGGTTCTTTGCGCATTTATCGCCTCTATAATATGGCTGGCCATGGGAATAAATAATCTGGGAAGTGTTGCGATGCCCGTCGCACAGCTAAGGGCAATAGACATTACTATATTGATACCAATGTTTACATATATAGTGCTAAAAAACGAAATATTGGCGCCCAAAAACATCTATAGCATAATTATTTATGCAGTCACATTCATCGGAGCGACGAAGTTATTGTTGCTCCTATATGCTGCAACAATGCATATTGATTTTATCGGCCTTACCCAAAGTATTGGGCGCTATTTTGATACTCAGATCATGACCATGCCAATCGGCGGGTTTTTGTACCGATTCGAGATGCCATCTGACCTTGCCGGCCCTATCGCAATATACTCCTTACTTCTAGGGAAATCATTTGGTTTAGATAGAACTTTTGGCAAAAGATCTGCACACATACTGATTATGGTAATAATATTTACTGCTTTCACGTCCTACAGTCGATATATTTGGGCAGACCTTGTCGCGGCCATAATTATTGCTACGCCATACTCTCGAATAGCCAGACAATACCTCCTTGCGTTCGGCCTTTTTGCAGGCTTGATTATTGCGTTAGATCACGCATGGATTCAAGCGTTCATCAGCAGATTTTCATCGAGCGCTACAGTTATATCGGATAACATTCGACTTAAGGAACTTCCTATTCTGCTGAAACAATTTGAAACAAGCCCAATTATTGGGCATGGACTCGGTTTCCATGCCCCACATTTCATTCGTGATCAGCATGACAAGTTTTCCTATGAGCTTCAATGGGTGGCACTGCTTATGCAGATTGGCGTTGTCGGCGTGGCGGGAATTATGGCTCTGCTTACGCTGGTAGCCAGACCATTTTTATTTCTCCCGCTCAATAAAATGAACGTCACTCTTCTTATCATGTTCACCCTTTGGATTGTCTCTGGTTTTTTCAATCCATACCTTACCTCATCTGCCGCCGGGGCAATCTTCAGCTTTTTTGTTGCGGCAGGCTATTCGTTGCGACACAAACATAGCAACTCACCAAACGTGAGGCTGCGCAATGCGTTGTAAAGGCATATTAATAGCTAGTACCAGTGGTTCAAACAAAAGTATGAGTCTATTCGTGGTTAACCATAGAATGACGGACGGTCATTGCTTTCTTAACTTCTATCCGCATAAGGTCGACCACAAATGGAACAGGTAGACATTCTTCTTGCCACATTTAATGGTGTGCGCTATATTGATCAGTTGCTAGATTCTATTTCTTCACAGAGTTATGCCAATTGGCGATTATTAGTTAGGGACGACTGTTCGACGGATGATACTATATACAAGGTCAGGTCCTTTGCAGCCCGTCATAATGGTAAAGTCACGATAATCGATAACAATAATTTGCGCTTGGGGATTATCGGCAACTTTACGGCCTTACTCAGCGAAAGCTCAGCAGAGTATATAATGTTCGCTGACCAGGACGATATATGGCTCCCGAGAAAAATCGAGATGACCCTTTTCAAAGCTAAAATGTTAGGCGGAGACACAGACATTCCGCTTTTAGTTCATACCGATCTACGTGTTGTTGACAAAAATCTTAATACGATTGCCGAATCGTTCTGGGAATACCAGGGGCTCAATCCGAATCGTGGAGCGACCCTAAAGGACGCGATGGTACAAAATGTTGTTACAGGATGTACCACACTGATTAACCGGAGTTTAGCTGAATTGGCCACGCCTATACCAGAGGACGCCAAAATGCACGACTGGTGGATTGCGATAGTTGCGGCGGCTTTTGGCAGAGTCCACCATATTCCGCAAGCCACGATTCTATATAGGCAGCACGGCGGAAATGATACCGGCGCGAAGCGATGGAACCTTTATAATGCAGTAAAATATGTTTTCCCGGGAAACAAGCTACACCAAAACATATTAGATACGGAAATACAAGCGCTGGCGTTTTTGAACCGATATTGTCATGTCTTGTCAA
Source organism: Acidithiobacillus sp. (assembly GCF_023229925.1). Taxonomy (NCBI): domain Bacteria; kingdom Pseudomonadati; phylum Pseudomonadota; class Acidithiobacillia; order Acidithiobacillales; family Acidithiobacillaceae; genus Acidithiobacillus; species Acidithiobacillus sp. The sequence goes on from NZ_JALNYM010000002.1 coordinate 505,847, forward strand.
AACCGCAGATGGCTATTTTAAAGCAATTCGCGTTATTGAACGAGAACAACTTCCTTGTTCGTAGGATAACATCATTCCGACTAGGTTTGCGGAAGCATAAGTTGTTGCGTACAATCGGATTGTATTTATTTATGTGACTACAGGGCAACTATGACAAAAAACCAAAATGTCGCTGTTATAGTGCCGATATTTAATGGCGGCACTGTTTGGCGGCACTGTGCCTCCATTCTACAAGCTAGCCACTGCCGTCCTACAGTAATTCTTGCGATTGATTCTGCTTCCTCTGACAACAGCGACAAGTTCGCCCTGGACGCCGGCTTCGACCTGATCCGTATAGACAAGAATGACTTCGATCATGGTGGCACCCGACAGATGGCGGCGGAGCGGCTAAGAGATTGCGACATTCTTATTTATATGACGCAAGATGCCATACTGGCTTCCCCTGCTGCGCTGGAGTCTTTGGTGGAGGTATTCAACGACCCCAGCATCGGCGTGGCTTACGGTCGGCAACTGCCGCGGAAGGGTGCGTCTCCCATCGAGGCCCATGCTCGACTGTTTAATTATCCAGCACAGTCCAACAAGAGAACCTTGGCGGACAAGAAAAGCATGGGTATCAAGGTGGCTTTTAGTTCTGACTCGTTCGCGGCCTACAGAACAAGCGCACTATTCGCCGTGGGGGGATTTCCCGAGAAATTAATTTTTGGTGAAGACATGGTGGTAGCCGCCAAAATGCTGCAAGCGGGCTGGTCCGTTGCGTATGTGGCGGAAGCGGAAGTTTTCCACTCGCACGGATACACGCTACTTCAGGAGTTTAAAAGATATTTTGATATTGGCGTTTTCCATGACAACCAAGGCTGGATGTTGCGGGAGCTTGGCAAACCAGAAGGCGAAGGTTATCGTTTCGTAACATCGGAAATAAGATATCTTTTGGCCAACGCGCCGCAATACTTGCCATCGGCCGCACTGCGCACTGTGCTGAAATATTTCGGTTATAAGCTGGGACTCGGATATCGCCGTCTGCCGAAACGGGTGATTGATCGGTGCACGATGCACAAACGTTTCTGGCTTACGAATCCATAAAGGGCGCGCTATGAATGACCGCTAGCCTCCGGGCAATCCACCTTACTTGGCGATTGAATGAGCATTGATTTCAGGCTGTCCGTTCACAGGTGACGAGGAACCCATGATCTACGACTTTTGTGTGGTTGGCGGTGGCATTGTAGGATTCGCAACGGCGATGCAGCTTTTGCAGTTGCACCCTGGTGCAAGTCTGCTCCTCCTTGAAAAGGAAAATAGCCCGGGCCTCCATCAAACCGGGCATAACAGCGGGGTCATTCATGCGGGTATCTACTACGCGCCGGGAAGCCTGAAGGCGCAGTTATGTCGTGACGGACTCAATGCAAGCAAAGCATTCTGTCGTGACCACGGCCTGCCTTTTGAGGAATGCGGCAAACTCATTGTGGCGACGAATGATATCGAGCGTGAGCGCATTGATGCGCTGTATGCACGTGCGCACGCCAACGGCCTAAGTCTCGAACGGATCGACGGAGAGGAACTCCGTCGCCGGGAACCAAATATCAGCGGGGTGGCGGCGCTTTATAGCCCGGAGACAGCCATCACCGACTTCGCTGCCATGTGCCGTAAGATGGCTGAACTCGTCGCTGAACAGGGCGGCGAAGTTCATTATGGCATTACGGTCGATAGCATCGCGGAAAAAGACGCGCATGTGGAGATCGGCGCGGAGGGGAATTCCTGGCGGGCCAAAAAGTTCGTTGCCTGCGCGGGGGCTCAATCAGATCGGTTGGCAGCGCTTGCCGGGCTGGATGTGGACTTCCGCATCGTGCCCTTCCGCGGGGAATACTTCCAACTGCCACCGGAAAAGAATCATATCGTGAAACATCTTATTTATCCCGCACCGGATCCTTCGCTGCCATTTCTCGGCATACATCTTACCCGCATGATAGACGGCAGTGTCACCGTTGGGCCGAATGCGGTCATTGGTTTCGCCCGCGAGGGTTACCAAAAGTCATCCTTCAATCTTCGCGACTCTTTGGATTTCGCCGCTTATCCGGGTTTTTGGAAGCTCATTCTGCAATATCGCCACCATGCGTTGCATGAATTGCGAGGTTCATTGAGTAGGCGAGCCTACCTGGCGGAGTGCCGCAAATACTGTGCCTCGCTTGAACTCGATGATCTACAGCCTTATCGCACCGGCGTCAGGGCACAGGCCGTTTCCAGGGAGGGGGCCGCTATTCACGATTTCCTGATCAAGGAGACGAAGCGTATGCTCCATGTTTGCAACGCCCCCTCCCCCGCCGCGACATCCGCGATTCCGATTGGCGCCATGATCGCCCAGAAATGCGGGGAACTACCGGGATAGCCACTCCTTGACACCCCATGCTATAACCCCCTACGATCCAAGCGAGTTCACCGCCTGAATGTGCCAATCCCATGCTCAACAATACCATCTTGCGCCCATTTGTTGAGCCTCCTCACTACAGAGCACCCCAAGAGCCGGCAACACGGCGGGTTGGCTGCTGCCATGATGCGCTTAAAACAGCGATTGACGCCCTGCGCAGGGAATAATATGGCATGCCCGTCGCCGGTGTTGCCCACTGCTGGCTTCCGTCCAGAACCTGGGCAGATATCAGGACGCTGCGGACCTCTTCAGCCCCAACGTATCCTGCCTGCGGATGGACTGATTCCCATGCGCCTAACCCCTGACGAAGTCGTCATCATCCGCCAGACTACCCAAGAAAGCGTAGACCGCGGCGCTGCCACATTGCCATCTAAGGCTACGATTATTACTCCATGCACGACTACATCCACGTCCGGAACCGCCGCTGCGCGCCGTTTCCGACGAGTTCTGGCGCAAACCGAGGAATCTTGCCCCGACGGCAGCGACACTGTACTCGTAACAGATAGCAAAAAGATACGGCAAGAACTGGAAATGCGGTCGCGCGTCGAGGACCCCGTTGATCATCTTCGAGCATGCGTGGGAGTGGGAGCAGCAACAGCCTACCGACCGACAATCTACAGGCGATACCCACGCGCAAGTGCCATGGTGGCCTAACACAGATGGAATCGAAGCGAAAAAAATTTAACATCATTGCCAATTTCATTGGCGGCGGCTGGACAGCGTTGATGGGACTGGTGTTTATCCCTGTTTATATAAAATATTTGGGGATATATTCGTACGGGGTAATCGGAATATATGGGTCCCTGCAGATCTGGTTCACATTGCTGGATATGGGGCTATCTCCGACGATAAATCGGGAGATGTCACGCTTCGCGGCGGGTGCGGTAAGTAAAAAAGATATACATGATACATTAAAGACCATTGAAGTTATTTATGTGATCATGTCAATAATGATCGGCGTGTCTGTCATAGCGGGCTCGCGCTGGTTGGCAACCACTTGGCTAAAGCTAGGGCCGCTCTCTACTGACACCGTAACACATTCGCTGATGATCGTTGGCTATATTATAGCTATTCGTTGGATGTCCACGATATATAAAAGCGCGATACAAGGTCTTCAGAATCAGGTGTGGTTAAACATCTTTACAAGTATTATGGCAACCATAAGAAGTGTAGGATCGGCGCTACTGCTAGCATTTTTTTTCAGGTCCCTGGAATTGTTTTTTGCTTTTCAGGCAATAAGTTACACCATAGAAATGTTTGTTCTGTACTTTAGGATACATAGTTACTTGCCCCCCTTAACAAATAAGGCGGAGATACGATTAGGACTATTGCGCTCCGCTAAAGGGTTCATTGCGGGGATCGGTGTCATAGGAATAATGTCAACCATTCTTACACAACTCGATAAGTTATTGCTATCACGCATGGTAACATTAGCCGACTTTGGTTACTATGCTTTAGCGAGTTCGGTTGCAGGCGCGTTATACATTCTGGTCGGCCCCATAAGCAACGTAGCCTATCCGCGCTTTACCGCGCTGGTCACCATGGGGGATGAAAAGACCTTGGCACAAGAATACCATCATTTTGTACAGTTGCTAAGCATCGCATTGATGCCCGCGTCGTTGATATTGGTGCTGTTCTCCCGAACGATCCTGATGTTATGGACAGGAAGTACGCAACTGGCATCAATAGTTGGCCCGATTTTGGAAATTCTGGCTATCGGCAATTTATTTAATGGTCTCACCCATGTTCCCTACATGGCGCAACTGGCATTTGGATGGTACCGACTAAAATTGGCGTTTTTGCTAATCGCAACCGCAGTTGCTGTGCCTGCCCTCTTTGTTTTTATCCCCAAGTATGGTATTCAAGCTGCGGCATGGACATGGTTATGTGTCAATCTCTCCATGCTGCTAATTGAGGTGCCGATTATGCATAGTAGGATATTCCAAAACGAACTGAAACAATGGGCGCTTGTTGATACATGTTTACCCCTGACCATCGCATTCCTTGTGGTATACCTTGGTCGCCAAATTTATGTGCACAAATTCATCCCAATAAACAGTGTGGCGACCTCTTTATTCATGTTTACGTTGCTTATCCTGTCAACACTTGGCACGGCATTAGTCACGCCCCTTGGAAAAGATAAGATGCGAACAATCATTATTTCCTTAAAAAACGATGGCGGACTTAAAAATATTTTATATAAATGGGGACGCAAGTGACACATATCCAGGCAGCGATTTATATATGATATTTCGACAGATGTCAATCGCATTGGTGAAAACCTACCTAATATATGCAGGATAATGTGTTATGATATATAAAAAAAGTTTTGAATTTTTGAGGGCACCGATATGGATGAAATATATCAAGTTAAAGACCTTATATTCAAAGCTGGTTACTAAGGTTTACTACAAAAAAATGTTTAACCGGTTAGGTGCGGGGTCTTTTATACGTTCACCATTAATTATAACCAACCCCAAATCCATCAGTATTGGGGATAACGTTTGGATGGGTGTCGGCCTGAGAATGGAGGCGCAAACCGGTTGGTTCGGGCAGATATTCACACCAGACCTGGTGATCGAAGACAATGTAAGCATCGAACAAAACGCGACTATCAGTTGTGCCAATAGGGTGGTACTCGGCCGGAACACCGTTATTTCGTTTGACGTGTTCATAACCGATAATGATCATGCCTACGAAAAAATCGATGTTCCTGTAATGTTACAACCGCTTATCGTCAAGAAGACTATTATCGGAGAAAACTGTTTTATTGGTTCTGGCGCAAAACTCCTGGCCGGCACTGTGCTGGGAAAGCAGTGCATAGTAGGCTCCAATTCCGTGGTTAGAGGGGAGTTTCCCGACTACTGCGTCATCGTCGGCTCACCGGCCCGCGTAATCAAACGCTACAACGCACAAAGCGGACACTGGGAAAGGGTATAAAACCTGTCGCCTACTTTTCGCAGGCGAGCGGTTCAGATCCCGCCATACGGCATGTGAAAATACTCTGCCTGTTCGCGGCGCAGACGCTCTATCAGTCGTCCGGATGGCAGCTCGACGTCATCATAAGTAAGCACCTGATCCTTGGGTACTGCGCGCTTGATTCGGCAGTCTTCGCCCACCCCTATGGGCAATAGGCGATCGCGAGCGACGACATCGGCGTTCTCGGCCAGACCGTAGCTCAGAAAACCGCCAAATCCGTCCAGCACTTCGCCCGGAACGAGATCGCGCTTGGCGGTGGTTATCACCTCAAGCCGTGGCCCGCCAATCGGTGCCATCGTGGCGTCGTCGAAGAGTGCGGCGCGGGCGATACTATGATGCGCCTCGAAATGGCAGAGGTGATATGGTCGATAGAAGACGTAGTAAGGTCCGTCACCGAGTTTGTAGTATTTCAGATATTCGCGCTGCACGGGATGGTCGTGGCGGGCGATGACGAATACGCCCGGCGCCGGCTCGGCCTGAACCACATAATCCACAGTGCCGCCGGGGATTTCGAGTGCCTCAGGGGGATACCAGCCTGGAGCTTCTCGCACCTGGGTCCCCATCGGCACGGTGGGTCCGTACATACCGCGGCGGGCAGCGCTCAAGCCGAAGGCATTGGCCACTATCGCCATCTCAAAGGAAATCTTCGTTCCATCCGCAGCGGATGTCGCCAAAGGTGCGCCCAGATGGAAGCGCCGCGCGAATTCGGCCTGAGTGTCAGGGGTGCGATAAGGGTCGTGCAGGCCCTTGATATTGCCCGCGAGCACCGGCTCGGCGCCGATGGAGCGCACAAAACGATAGAGATTGGCGATGGCGCCGGGCTGGTCGCCGTCGGATTGCGTCAGACACACACCGGCGCGGTCAGCATAGACCTTGAGGATCGGTCCGACGGTGCCGTCGAGCTCCGCGTTTACCATGACCACATGCTTGCCATGTTCAATGGCGCGTAGAACCATGCCTGCGGCATAGTCCACGGTGCCAGTAATCTCCAGGATCACGTCTATCTGCGGACAGTCGGTAAGTAGCGTGGCATCCTCGGTAACTGCGTAGCGCTCTTCGGCAATGGCCTGCAAGAGGGCGACCGGGCTCTCTACCGCAACGGTGTCCTCGGCTCCAGCCTGCGCGTACGCGTGGCGGGCGCCTTCAAGGTGGCGGTTGGCTATGGCCACGAGCCGCAATCCGGGTGCATGGCGTGCAACGAGTTGCAAGGCAATGCCACGCGCCTGGCTGCCGGCACCGATCATGCCGACACGGATGGGCTGCCCCTGGACCTCGCGCTCAGCGAGGAATTTGTCGATGACCATCATGGGGTGTACTCCTTAAAAGGGGCGCCGCAGCGTCCTTGGGGGAAATGCGCAGCTTAGCTGACCACAAGCTCTGGTACGGCAACTGCAAATTGTCCACCCCAATCATGGATATAACCATAATGCAACCGGACTTCGTCTGCGATGTTCCAGGGCAGGATCAGAACGATATCCGGGCGGCGCTCCTTGAGCACGGCAGGAAGCAAAATAGGAATGTGGGAACCGGGGAGGAATTTCCCCTGTTTGGACGGCGCGGCATCGCAGACGTATGGCAGCAAATCCGGCTTGATGCCCGCGTAGTTGAGCAAGGTGTTGCCTTTGGCGGCCGCACCATAGGCAGCAACGGACTTGCCCGCCCGCTTTTGCGCAATCAGAAAAGTGACGAGGTCATCTTTTACGCGGTCGGCGCGAGGTTGAAAGGCGCGGTAGGTTTCCAGGTCGCGTAGACCCGCTTGGCCCTCTTCTTCCAGCAGTTTCGCCACCGCCGGGGTCGTATTCCGTTCATCCTCCGCGTGGCAACCGTAGATGCGCAGACTACCGCCGTGGGTGGGCAGTTCTTCCACATCCCATACGCGCAGGCCCGCTTCTGCGAAGATCCGGCTCACGGTATACAGGGAAAGATAAGAGAAATGCTCATGATACACGGTGTCGAACTGGGTGTTTTCCAGAAGGCGCATCAGATGAGGAAATTCCAGGGTGATGGTGCCCGAGTCTTTGAGGGCGGCCTTGAGGCCAGCCGTGAAGTCGTTGATGTCCGGTACATGGGCGTAGACATTGTTGCCGATGATGAGGTCTGCGCGTTTGCCCTGGGCAGCGAGGCTTTCCGCCAGCGACTGGCCGAAAAATTCACGCAGAATCGGGATGCCCAGACGTTCTGCGGCATCAGCCGTGCCCGCGGTGGGCTCGATGCCCAGACAGGGGATGCCGGCCGCCAGGAAATTCTTGAGCAGATAGCCGTCATTGGCGGCCACCTCCATGACCAGACTGTCTTTCCCAAGCGCAAGCCGGGTGCTGATCATGCTGGCATAGCGGGCCGCATGCTCCAGCCAGCTTTGGGAAACGGACGAGAAATACGCATAGTCCGCGCTAAAGAGTTCGTCCGCCTGGGTGTAGTCTTCTGTCTGCACCAACCAGCAATGGTGGCAGACAAAGAGCTTGAGCGGGAAGTACAGTTCGGGCGCCAGGAGGTCGGCCGTGGAGAGGTAGGCATTGGATGGCGGGGCGAAGCCGAGGTCAAGGAACACATGTTGGAGCGGCTTCTGGCAGTGACGACATTTCATATGGTCATTCCTAAATAATCGGTGTGCAGTAGTGGATGATGGCGGTCACGCGCGGAGAGATCGGCAACGGGTAGCGGCCAGGTAATCCCGAGCCGGGGCTCGTCATGGCACAGGCCACCTTCGGCGGCTGGGGTATAGTATGCGGTATGCAAATAGAGCAATTCGCTTTCGGCTTCCAGCACCTGGAAGCCGTGGGCACAACCCTCCGGGATCACCAGCATGCGGGCATTGTCCGGCGTCAGCTCCTCTGCATGCCACTGCAAAAACGTCGGTGAACCGGCGCGCAAATCCACCGCCACATCCCAGACACGCCCCCGGATGCAACGCACCAGCTTCATTTCGGCATGGGGCGGGCGCTGGTAGTGCAAACCCCGGATCGCACCCACCATGCTGGTGCGGGAGTGATTGATCTGGACGATGTCACGGTCGCCGAGTATTGCCGCCAATTCCTCTTTGCAGAAGAAGCGTGAGAAGGCGCCGCGCTGGTCTGCGAAGGGCTGCGTCGCCACAACAGCGACTCCCCGCAGGGCGGTGGCATGAATATTCACGCCGCGCTCCAAGCCACGCCAGTCGCCCGTACATCGGCAAAAGGTGCCGCAAGCTGCGCTCGGCTGATGATGTCACCTTGCTCCAGATGGAAAATCACGCCTGGGCCTATCGCCAGGGGGCACTTGCCTGACGCGCACGAACCCAACGCAGATCAGCATCGAGCCAGCCACCCTCGCGCAGGTGCGTGAGGGTCTTGAGACGCATGAGGAAACCTTCGCGGAAAGCCGCGTCGCGGAAACCAATGGCTTCGAGTCCGACTTTAAGATCGGCTAACGTACGTTCCAGTGTCCATTGTGGCTGATGGTCGGGCGCGAGTTCGCGAAAGTGGCTGAAATCCACGCGATAGGAGCGCTTGTCTGAGGCGGCCTCCGAGTTGATGGACACTCCTACACCTCCAACTGCCGCCGCGGTCGCTTTGGCAAGGTCACGAATCTGATAATTCCAGGAGTCGGAGCCGGTATTCATCACCTCGAAGTCTTCACCTGCCTTGCGGTCGAGCGCCCAGTCCATGGCGCGGCACATGTCCTCAATGTGAATCAGGGGGCGCCAAGGGCTGCCATCGGAGAGCACTTCAATGCTTCCCTTAGCGAGCGCCGTGGCGACGAAGTCGTTGATTACCAGATCCAGGCGCAAACGCTCACTCATGCCGCAGGCCGTGCCAAAACGCAATGCGGTAACGCGAAAGTCCGGGCCAGCCAAGGTTTCGAGTTCTTTCTCACTACCCACCTTGGAGCGGGCGTAGGCGGTCAGCGGGGCGAGCGCATCGTGCTCGCGGCGCGGGGTGTCCGATCCTGCACCATAGACGCTGCAACTGGATGCGAAGACGAAACTCTTGACTCCGGCAGCGCGTGCGAGCCTCGCCACGCGCAAGGTGGCGGTTTGGTTGATGTCTTCAGTGAGTGTCTCGAAGGCCTTGCCGAGGGGATCGTTGGACAGCCCCGCGAGATGCACCACCGCATCCACTCCCGAAAGCAGGCCAGGATCGCAGTCGCGCACATCAGCGTAATGCTGGACATCGAGGGCGCTTTCCGGCCACGGACCACCTGTAGTCAGCGCACCAGCGAAAAACCCTGGGTCGAGGCCTTCGATCCGTGCCCCGTGGCGGGTTCTACGCAGGTGGCGAATAAGCACCGGGCCGATGTAGCCGAGATTGCCGGTAATGAGAATTTTCATGGTCACTCCTGTATTTGTTAATGAATGTTTGCGGTTCTCTGATGATTACTGTTCGTCAGTCCAGGCACACCAGGGTGCCTGCCCCTCGGCCCAGAGGGATTCGAGGTATTGCTTGTCTCTTAATGTGTCCATCGGGTGCCAGAAGCCACTGTGGCGATAGGCCATCAGTTCGTTCTCGTGGGCCAGCCGTTCCATGGGTCCTCTCTCCCATACGGTATCGTCACCTTCGATGTAGTCTAGAACCTCCGGATTCAGGACAAAGAACCCGCCGCTCACCCAAGCCCCGTCGCCCTCCGGTTTTTCACGGAAATAGGGGACATGATCGTCGTGGGGGTGGAGTCCGAAGGCGCCGAAACGGCCTGGCGGCTGCGCGGCCAGCAGGGTGGCCTTACGCCCGTGCTGCCGGTGAAAGGCGATCTCGGCGCTGATGTTCACATCGCTGACCCCATCGCCATAGGTCATGCAAAAAGGCTCATCCGCGTCCAGGTACTCGCTCACCCGGCGCAGGCGCCCACCGGTCATGGATTGCGCGCCGGTCTCTACCAAGTGGATACGCCAGGGTTCGGCGTCGTGGCGCCGGTAATGCAGATCGTTGGTGGCCAGATCAATGGTCACATCCGATCGGCGCAACAGATAACTCGTGAAAAACTCCTTGACCATGAAGCCCTTGTAGCCGAGGCAGATGATGAATTCCTGAACGCCATGGGCCGAGTAGTGTTTCATGATGTGCCATAAAATGGGCATCCCCCCAATCTCGACCATGGGCTTGGGACGTACCCCCGTTTCTTCCGCCAGCCGGGTTCCGAACCCACCGGCCAATATGACAGCTTTCATTCAGGCAACTTGCCTCATTCCGGGAGAACCATGAAAAAATTTTATACCGGAACCCCGCGTTGGCGCAAGGACGGGTTGGCACGCAAATCCATCTGCGGACTAACATAAGCGGTTTTGTCCCGCTTTTAAGTCTCATGTGGGTCTATTCTATTTTTCTAAATTGCCATGTTATGATTCCTCATCAAGTAATAGATCGTTAAGTCCATAGGGAAGTTATGTGATCGACTACGATTCCGGTGTCAGTTGACGCCTCAGTGAAATGGAGTATGACGAAGTAAGGGGGCAACGCTGGCACGGAGCTTAAGAGGTGCCGCCGATGCTCTATTGCTTTTCTACGGCGATAATCGGCCTGACGGCCGTAAGTCACACCGCAAGCCGTCATCTTTGTGCACAGCCTTTTGGCTATGGTCATCGTGTTAGTCAGCATAGTCTGGGCGCTATGGATCGCGCCGGAACTGTGGCACGCATCGGGAAATATTTATGAACGAAAATATACCCTGTATCGCCATGGCCAGAATAATGTTTCATGATGTGCCATAAAATGGACATGCCCTTGGTTTTTGCCATTGATTTTCAAAAATCCTGGCCTATAGTTTCAAATGGGTGGCTAAAAACAGGCTGCTTTTGCGGAGGACACCGTCATGGCAAGTTCAGGCAAATATGGCAATGTACACATCCCTGGCATCGGTGCGGATGAACCCGTATTCATCCTGCGCGCCCAGGATCGTCTGGCGGAAGCCACCCTGGAAATGTACCGGGCGCTGGCGAGCTCCCATGGCGCTCCGGTAGCCCCTGGGGTCAGCAAGGAAATAGATCGTTTCCGGCAATGGAAGGGGCAGAAAAAGCTGCCGGACTGACCTTGGGATGAAATCGACGTGCGGTTGAAGTCACGCGACCTAATTTTGCGGGGCAAGCACTGCCCCATGGATTTCCCGGATCCCGTTGAGACCAGTCATCGCCACAGACAAGATAGTGGCACGGCGTATAGACCATCGCCAAAAGAGGCGACCGCATCGCCATCGTAGAGCACCACCCCTCCCACAAAACAGGTCCTCGTGGCGCTTTTCAGTTTGTGCAACCCTTTGAAATCGGCGAATGCCGACTATATGAAAGTTTCATGACGTCTATATGAAAGATTTTTGTTCGCCAATTGTCGATCCATCGTGGCATTGGGGGCCAATTCGCATAATAGGCCACGCCCCTTGCGGGCCGCTTCTCCAGTGCCGGTCAATCGCAGCATCCCGTCTTCGTGCATCGCCATGATCCACGTACTTCCCGGTTCAACGCCCAATTGGTGACGAATGCCAGCCGGCCGTACCAAGTGCCCGCGCTGGTCCACATGAACGGCGTATTGATCCGCGCCGACGCACCCCTTTCCTTTGGCACGCTGGCGGAACTCGAACCGGTTTGTCAATCTCTCATCAAGTCCTGACTTGACTCGCGGTAGTCTATAAACCACTGTTGCCACATGGATCATGTGACGATTGAACTCAAGCAAACCGAGACATTAAGTGGTGGACGAAGCTCAAGGATGAACGCGCCAGAGGCTTGATCTCTGCAAGGCTGAATCGCCTCGCCTACGGTCACGCTGGCGACGTGGAACCGGTTGGAGAGGGGATCAGCGAATTGCGTATCCACTATGGCCCGGGCTATCGCGTCTATTTTGAGAAACGAGGGGATACGATTATCGTCCTGCTCTGCGGCGGCGACAAAAGTACACAGGAAAGGGATATCAAGGCCGCAAAGCGGATTGCTGGTAAGGCCGACGAATGGAGTAACTGACATGACTGAACAACAACTGACCACTTTCGACCCCGCCGAAGGGCTAACTTCTGACGAAGCCATTGCGGTCTTCATGGCCGACGCGTTCGAGTCTGGCGACGCTGGCTATATCGCTCATGCCCTGGGTGTTGTCGCTCGCGCCAAGGGCATGGCCCAGATCGCCGGGCAAACCGGACTTTCCCGCGAACAGCTCTACCGTTCGTTCAGCGAGCGCGGCAACCCGACGCTCAAGACCACGCTCGCGGTCATGAAAGCTCTGGGAATCGAGTTGACAGCCAAAGGGCGGGCGGCGTAAAGGGGAGTAGTATTGACAAAGCTGCCCGGCAATGGCCTTTCCTTCCCCCAGAGCCATATGCGTCGCCGCATCCGGGAAACGCGTTGTGATTTTGCATGCTTTCGTCAAAAAGACGCAAAAAACGCCTAAGCAGATTCAGGCCCTGATCAAAAAAGACGTGCATCGGTAAGGTCAGTTCTGCCGTTCCGCATCACGCTCTTCCAAGATCACGCGACTGGCAGAGATCCCATCCAGGGTGAGTGGGCGAGCAGCACGCCGCTTCCAAGAAGGAATATCAGCCATCAGTGGCACAATATCCGCTACTGGCTTGCCGTTGCGCAAGACCCGAACGGCTCACCTGATTCCACCGGATCAAAATACTGCTTCGCGTGGTTACGCAGTTCCGTGAATGCCACCTGCTTCATGATCAACTCCTTCACACGTATTAATATGTACAAAATTATCTGTACATTCACAACATGTCCAGATAGATAGCAGCAAGTTTCTGGGTGATCAGACGAGCTTGACGGAGACCCTCTGTGTTCTTAAAGTAAAGTAGTGCTTGGACCTATTATACAAGGAGTTGGTATGAGAACAGTGACTGCCGCAGATGCCAACCGCCAGTTTTCTAGTGTGTTGCGCGAAGTAAGCCAAGGGGAAACCTTCACCGTGGTATCCAGAGGCAGACCTGTGGCGACCATCTCGCCCACCAGCGCCCACAACGCCCAGCGCAGCGCGGCAAAGACTAGTTTGCTAGCCCGGTTATGCACACAAGGGCGGACGGGTGCACGCAATTGGTCGCGGGATGATTTGTACGAGTGATAGCCATGCGGGTCGCCCTTGACACGAATATCCTGGCTTATGCGGAGGGCGTTGGAGACGATGCGCGCTGTAATGCCGCCATCGCATTGGTCGAACAGTTGCCCGCTGAAGGGGTATTGCTACCGGCGCAAACCCTCGGCGAGTTGTATCGAGTGATTACCGGCAAAGCCAAACGCGATGCCACTACCGCTCGGGAGGCTATTCTGGCCTGGGCGGATAGTTTCGAGGTCGTCGATTCGTCATGGGTAGCTTTTCAATCTGCGCTGGATCTTTCCGTCGATCATGGCCTGCAGATATGGGACGCGCTGATTCTGTCGGTGGCGGCGGAAAGCCGCTGTCGTCTCCTGCTCAGCGAAGATTTACACCATGGCTTTACCTGGCATGGTGTGACCGTCGTCAATCCGTTTGTTACGCCCTATGCCCCGTTACTTGCCAGCATCCTGAACATTGGTCAGCGGGAAAGCAGATAGCGCCATGACCGCGCGCCACCATTCCGGGTACGACGAGCAAGCGGGGTGAATTCGGTTTGCGCGCGGGGTGGACGTGGTGGATGCGCACCGGATTTCCGACGAATTTCGCGCGCATATAACGGCCGGATTACAACACTTCCCCGTCAATTAAAGTAAATCACCGCTTATCAGGAGGGACGTATCCGATGAACCGACAAATGCCACCTGAAACCAAAGTGCTGACCGCACACATCCCCCTCCCGCTCGCCAAAAAGGTTGATCAGATGGCCGCACGCCTGGAGCATTCGCGTGGCTGGATCATGAAACAGGCGCTGGCGGCCTGGATCGATCAGGAGGAAGAGCGCAGCCGCCTGACCCGCGAGGCCCTGGCCGACGTGGACGCTGGCCAGGTCATCGACCACCAGCCCGTGCAAGCCTGGGCCGATAGCCTCAGCACCGACGAACCGCTGCCGCTGCCGCGCTGAGGCACGCCGATTGACCAATCAGGTAATGCGCTACAATTTCCATTCAGTTTCGTACTGCCGTTCTAACCATTGGCAGTAACTTCCGTCCATGACCGCGCGCCACCATTCCGGGTGCTCCAGGTACCAGCGGATGGTCTGGCGGATACCGGCGGGGAAGTCCACGGCGGGTTGAAAACCCAGTTCGCGGGTGATTTTAGTGGCGTCGATGGCGTAGCGGCGGTCATGACCGGGCCGGTCGCGCACATGCTGGATCAGGTCGGCGCTTTTGCGGCCCTGCGCCGCTGCTGACTGCGGGTAAGCCTGCAACCACCGGGGATCACTCGCGAAAAGTTCATCCATGATCTGGCCGATCAGCAGGACAATGTCGATATTGGCCCATTCGTTGCAGCCGCCGATGTTGTAGCTCTCCCCCTCCCGACCCTGGTCCAGAATCGCGGCGATGCCCCGGCAATGGTCTTCCACATAAAGCCAGTCGCGAATCTGACGACCGTCGCCGTAGAGTGGCAAGGGCTGATTATGCAGGATATTCACGATGATGAGGGGAATCAGTTTTTCGGGAAAGTGATATGGCCCGTAGTTATTGGAGCAGTTGCTGGTGGTGGTACTGAGTCCGTAGGTATGTTGATAGGCACGCACCAGATGGTCTGATCCCGCCTTACTGGCGGCGTAGGGGGAGTTGGGTGCGTAAGGGGTCTCTTCGCGGAAGGGTGGGTCCTGAGGGCCGAGGGTGCCGTAGACTTCATCCGTGGAGATGTGATGAAAACGGTGGGGAATACGACCTTGCGGACCATCCAGCCAGAGGTTTTTGGCCACCCGCAGCAGGTTATGGGTGCCGAGAATGTTGGTCTGGATGAAGGCGTCGGGGTCGTGGATGGAGCGATCCACATGGCTTTCGGCAGCGAAGTGGACGACGACGTTGAGCTGATGGTCGGTCATCAGCCGTTCGACAAGCGGGGCATCGTTGATGTTGCCCTGCACAAAGCGAAACCCGGCGTGCTGCTCCAGCCCTTCCAGGTTATGGCGGTTGCCCGCATAGGTGAGGGCATCCAACGCCACCAGCGTAGTGCGCGGATGCTTGCCCAGCCAGTGGTGGCAGAAGTTGGCACCGATAAAACCGGCAGCACCGGTGACCAGCAGGCGTTTGTCAATCATGGGATCAACGGCGACAGACATCGGGTGCTCCTTTTTGAATCAGGCTTCTTCTTCGGGTTCAGCGAACATCTGCCGCAGTGCGGCCCGCCAGTGCGGCGCGGGACCCAGCGTGGCGTAGCTGCTGGACTTGTCGAGCACCGTGTAGGCCGCGCGGGGGGCGGGGGTGGGATACCCGCTCGTTGGGATCATCTCTATGGGGATACTGCGCCGCAGGCGTCCCGCAGCCAGCGCCTCTTCCTGAATCGCTACGGCGAAATCGTACCAGGAGGCCACTCCCGCGTCGGTCCAGTGCTGAATGCCCGTAAAATCCGGGTGGTCTATGGCGCTCCAGATCGCGCGGGCGAGCCCCGCGGCCCAGGTCGGGGTGCCGGCCTGATCACCCACGACCCGTAGCACGTCGCGCTCGGCCATAAGACGCAGCATCGTTTTCACAAAGTTGTTACCGTGGGCGCTATAAACCCAGGCGGTGCGCAGGATGAGGGCGGCATCACCAAGGATTTCCCGTACCTGCTGTTCACCAGCGGCCTTACTGCCGCCATAAACACCGAGAGGGGCTACGGGCGCGCCGGGTGGATAGGGGGTGGATAGGGCACCATCGAAGACGAAGTCGGTGGAAATATGGATCAGGCGGGCGCCGCAGGACTGGGCGGCCAGGGCACAGTGGGCGGCGCCGTCCCGGTTGATGGCATAGGCCATCCCGGCTTCGGATTCGGCACGATCCACGGCGGTGTAAGCGGCGGCATTGATGAGGCAGTCGGGCTGGAAACTTGCCGCCGCATCACAGACCTTGTCGGCATCACGAATGTCCAAATCCTGGCGTCCCAGGGCATACAGCTTGACTGAGGGCGGCTGGCTGCGTTGCAACTCCCAACCCACCTGGCCTTGCGCGCCCAGCAACAGTACGCGATACCTGGCGGATTCTCCGGCCACGGGCGTCATGGAAAGGCCTCATTCTTCAGCAAAGAAAGCCCGGCAGCATCCTTGCTGGCCAGCAAGGGTGGCTTGTTGTCCAGCAACGGCCAGTCAATGGCGATATCCGGATCATTCCAGATCACGCAACGTTCTGCTTCCGGAGCATAAAACTCCGTGGTTTTGTAAAGAAAGTCGGCCGACTCGCTAAGCACATAAAAGCCGTGGGCAAAACCGGGGGGCACCCAGAGCATCTGCTGATTTTCCGCGGAAAGGGTGGCACCCGCCCATTGCCCAAAATAGGGCGAGGAGCGGCGCATATCCACGGCCACATCGAAGACCGCACCAGCGACGACACGCACCAGTTTGCCCTGTGGCTGACGAATCTGGTAATGCAGCCCACGCAGCACGCCCTGCTGGGAGCGACTGTGATTGTCCTGCACGAAGTCAAGATCCAGTCCGGCCGCAGCGAAGGCGCGCCGGTTCCAGCTTTCCATGAAAAACCCCCTGGCGTCGCCGAACACCCTGGGGGTGATGAGGAGAACCTCCGGAATGGCGAGGGCTTCCACCTTCATGCCTGGCGTCCTTCGCGGAGAATGCGCAAAAGATAATCGCCGTAGCCGCTCTTTCGCAAGGGGGCGGCGAGACGGCTGAGGGCTTCACCATCGATGTAGCCCATGCGGTAGGCGATTTCTTCGGGGCAGGCGACTTTGAGCCCCTGGCGTTCTTCCAGGGTGCGGATGAACTGGCCAGCATTGAGAAGATCAGCGTGGGTGCCGGTGTCGAGCCAGGCCGTGCCGCGACCAAGCACCTCCACCTGCAGGCGCTTTTCTTGCAGGTAGAGGCGGTTGAGGTCGGTAATCTCCAACTCGCCCCGTGCCGATGGGCGGATTTCCCGAGCCATCCTGCTGCCGTTGCCATCATAGAAGTACAAGCCGGTCACCGCATAGGATGAGCGCGGAGTTTCCGGTTTTTCTTCGAGGCCGATAGCCTGGCCGTCGGCATTGAACTCGACGACGCCATAGGCGCGCGGGTTGGCGACATGATAGGCAAAGATGGTGGCGCCGGTATCGCGGGTGTGGGCGGCTTGCAGCGTTGCGCTGATTTCGTGGCCGTAGAAAACGTTGTCACCGAGCACCAGCGCGGAGGGGTTCCCCGCCAGGAATTCCTCGGCGATAAGCAGGGCCTGCGCCAGCCCTTCGGGGCGTGCTTGCTCGGCATACTGGAAAGACAGGCCCCATTGGCTCCCGTCTCCCAGCAACTGCCGGAAACGTGGCAAGTCGTCGGGCGTGGAGATGACCAGCATCTCCCGGATACCCGCCAGCATAAGGGTCGCCAGGGGATAGTAGATGAGGGGTTTGTCATAGACTGGCATCAGTTGCTTGCTGACGGTCTGGGTCAGCGGATAGAGCCGGGTGCCGGATCCGCCAGCGAGGATGATCCCTTTACGATGCATTGTGCGGCCTTCATTGGTTGATGTCGCGAGTATTGTATGTGGGCCGGGGGCGCGGGGGCAACATATCCAGAGGTGCTGTGCGCCGGTGGCTTGAGCGATAGCGCCTCAACGGCATAAGCTAGCCCCTCTGTCCGATCAACATACCAAGGAATCCTCATGAACAGACCGGGTGGCCCGTCCACTGCAAACGTCCGCAACAGACCTGAGGCGGACAAGCAGCGCGGCCACGCGCTGGGCGCCGCCATGCTGGGGATGCTGCTGGACGGTTACGACCTCAGCATCATGGCCGTGGTCCTGCTCTCTTTGCACAGCACCTGGCATTTGCACGCGACCGAAACCGGTCTACTCATGGCCATGGCGTTACTCGGGTCTTTGCTGGGCGGCCTGGTGGGCGGCGTCTTCACTGACCGGTTCGGGCGCCGCAAGCTGCTCTTTCCCAACATATTCCTCTATGTCATCGGTGCCCTGGTCAGCGCTTTCAGCCCGGACGTCTCCATCCTTTTCCTGGGTCGCTTTCTGACCGGCCTGGCGATCGGCCTCGACTATCCGCTGGTAGCCACCATCGTTGCGGAATACAGTCCGTCCGCAAACCGGGGAAATCGTTTCGCCCGGGTAAACCTGGCCTGGTATGTCGGCGCTCTGCTGTCCACCGGTGTCGGCTGGGCCCTGTTGTTTACCGGCGACGCGTCCTGGCGCTGGATGCTGGGTAGCGCGGTCGTCCCCGCGCTTGCCCTGCTCTGGTTGCGGCGCGGCCTCCCGGAGTCGCCGCGTTGGCTGGCGCGCAACGGGCATGCCAGCGCCGCCCGAGAGGCGCTGGCCCGGCTGTATCCGGAGTGTACGCCCGACGAACTCAGCACACAGTTGACGGCTTTTCAGGGGCATCGCCAGTCGTGGCGGGTGCTGTTGCGTAAAGTCTGGCTGCGCCGACTCATGCTCAGCATCTTCCCCTGGTTCTGTCTGGATGTGGTGGGCCTGGGCATCGGTCTGTATTTTCCTCTGGTGTTGCGCAGCAACGGATTAGCCAGCAGTGACGGGGCCGCCGCTGCCATCAATGCCGGCTTTCTGGTGATCTCCGCCCTGGGCATTCTCTATATTCTCTCCCGCCTCGACCGCTGGGGCCGGATTCCCCTGCAAAGCGCTGGCTTTGGTCTGATGTCTCTCGGGCTGGGACTGTTCGCGCTGTGCTCCTGGAATGGCTGGATTGCCGGGATTTACGCGGGTGCTGCGGTCTATTCCCTGGGTGTGGGCATCGGTCCGGCGGTAACGGTTTTTGCGCTCGCCGTAGAAATTTTTCCGACGGAATTGCGTGCCAGCGCGGGGGGGTTGGCGACGGGGCTTTCCCGCCTGGGTGCCGTCATTTCGGCGGTGTTATTTCCGGTTCTTGAAAAACGCTGGGGGATTCCTTGGGTACTGGTGGTGATGGCCATCGTGGCCCTGCTGGGGATGCTCGCCACCCTGATCTATGGAGTGGAATCGCGACAGAAAAGCCTGGAAGACCTGGAACGCGTGGATGAATGGGTGGCAGCACCCTGATTGGTGTGATTTTTACTCAAATCCCCAGGTCCGCACGATGCGCAACGGGGTAGGCGGGGACTGCCAGATGGCGGGTAAGGCCGGAAAGGGTGCCGCTTCCCGAATGATCGTGTCGACAGCGTTTACCAGCGCAATGTTCTTCGATCCTTGCCGCATCTCGATCTGCATCAGTTGTCCGTCGGGGGCGATAGTGACGGCGACAACGACGCGTCCCTGCGGGAGGACGGGATGACCGCCCGCAAAGAGCCGTTTCTGGGCCTGTGCCATGATTCGACTTTCCCAGTCCTTCAGATAGGCATTCAATGCGACCGCCCGCGCTGCCGGCGAGGCCGTTGATGGCACGCTCTCCCGACGGACCGGAAGCATGCCGTCCGGGCGGCGCAGCGTGGGTACCGCAGGCGAGGTCATCTGGGGACGGAGTGGGTTTGGCGTCAACGAAATTTCTACCAGCGAGCTGACCGGGGTTTTTTTGGGCAGGGTTCCCGCCAGCCCCACCAGCAACGCAAGCCAGACCAGCACGTTGACGACCATGGAGAGCAAGACCCAGGGGAACAGGGTATCGAGGTCTTCCGGTCGCAGACGCAGGGCGCGCATCATACCGACCAGTGCGGCTGCCCCAAACCAACGTATCCGGAACAGAACGTCCGATAGTGGCGCAAAAAATCCTATGGCTTCATTCCAGCCAGTCGGCTGCAGCGAGGGCATAATAGGTGATGATGGCATCGCTGCCGGCCCTTTTGATACCCAACAATGATTCCAGGACGCTGCTCTGCAGATCCAGCCAACCAGCCCGGGCAGCGGCTTGCAGCATGCTATATTCGCCAGACACCTGATACGCCAGCACCGGCAGGTCGCAACGCTCACGGAGGTCACGGATGATATCCAGATACGCCATGGCGGGCTTCACCATCACCATATCGCAACCCTCCTGAATATCCAGTGTCATCTCGCGAAAGGCCTCGCGCCGATTGGCCGGATCCATCTGATAGCCTTTGCGGTCCCCGAACTGGGGCGCGCTGTCGGCCGCATCGCGGAAAGGGCCATAAAAAGCGCTGGCGTATTTGACCGCATAGGACAGGATGCTGACCTGCGGATGCTGCGATGCATCCAGCGCCTCGCGGATAGCCATCACCATGCCGTCCACCATGCCCGAAGGGGCGATGACATCCACCCCCGCTTCTGCATAAGAGATGGCCTGCCGCTGCAGGTTTTCCAGGGTGGCGTAATCATCTCGGTCACCGCCCGCATTCAGCACACCGCAATGGCCATGGGCGGTGTATTCGCAAAAGCAGGCATCGGCAATGATCAGGAGTTGCGGATATTCGGCGCGAATGGCGCGAATGGCGCGTTGTACCAGCCCCTCCGCCTCCCAGGAGGCAGCGCCGGTGGCATCCTTGCAATGGTCTTCAACGACGCCGAACAGCAGCACCCCGGAGACACCCCGCGCCGCAGCCTCCGCGCAGAGTTGCAGAGCCGAGTCGATGCTGTGGCGGAAAACGCCGGGCATGGAGGAGATTTCCGTGCGGACGCCATCGCCTTCCACCAGAAAGATCGGCAGGATGAAATCCGCCGTACTGAGATGATGCTCACGCAACATCCGGCGCATGGCCGGATGGCGACGCAGACGGCGAGGTTCGTGGCGGGACGACAGATTGGGTCGGTTCATGCAACGGGCTCCAGACCTTGCGCCCATACGGTCAGCGCCGTCAACATACCCGCCGCGCTGGCTTCCGGAGCAACCCAGGGGGCGGGCAGGCCGACCGTGGTGACAGCCTCGGCGGTGAGGGGGCTGATGGCGATAATGGGCGTATTCTTTAGCCAGCGTTGACCTAGCCCCCCCACCATCTGGTAGAAATTATTGAAGATCTCCGGGCTGGTCACGGTGACGGCATCCAACTCGCCGCGCGCCCAGGCATGCAACAACGGCGTTGGGTTGGAGCCGGGCAAGCGACGTTGGTAGCAAAACACCTTGTCGATGACCGCCCCGCGCTCGCCCAGCGTTTTTTCCAGCAACTCCCGGCCCTGGTCACCGGCAAACAGCGCTATGCGCTGCCCCTGCACGGCCACCAGCTCCGGACTCTCCAGCAAACCCTCGGAACTGAACCTCTGGGGGACCAGCTCGACCTGCAGACCAAATTCACGCAGCGCCTTGGCGGTCTCCCTCCCAACCGCCGCAATGCGTGGCCCCGCCGGCCAGGACAGGTTGCGGCTCTGCAAGCGGCTGAGGGCAAAAGCGACGGCGTTGCGGCTGGAAAAAATCACCCAGTCATACACTACCAGCTGATGCAAAGCGTCATCCAGAGACTGCCAGTTCTCCGGCGCCTCGATCTGTATGGCGGGGAACAAAATGGGGTGTGCGCCCTGCGCCTGCAACAGGGTCAGCAATTCCTCGGCCTGTGCGCGCGGCCGGGTGACCACGATGCCTTTACCTTGCAGTGCGATGCTGTTCATGGGCTTCGGACATCCTCGATAATTTCTGCTGCTCCTTGCGCGACCAGCGCCATAGCGACGGCCATGCCGAGAGCAACGGGGTCGCTGCCCTTCGCCTCGGCATGGAGCACCCGGCGGCCGTCCGGGGTGGCGACCAGCCCGCGTAGGAGCATCTGCGGCCCCTGCCATTGGGCCAGCGCCGCCACCGGCAACCGGCAATCCCCGCCCAGCACCCGATTCATGCTGCGCTCTGCCAGCACGCAGGCGTGGGTATCGGCATTGGCTAGAGGAGCCAGCAGTTCCCGGGTCCGCCGGTCGTCGCTGCGCGCCTCAATGCCTATGGCCCCTTGCCCCACTGCCGGCAGAGAGCAGTCGATGTCCAACAAGTGAGTGATACGATCCGCCAAACCCAGGCGCTTAAGGCCCGCGGCGGCGAGGATGATCGCCTCATAATGCCCCTCATCCAGCTTGCGCAGGCGCGTAGCGACATTGCCGCGCAAATCATCGACCTGCAGATGGGGGTAGCGCTCCAGTAATTGCGCCCGCCGCCGCAGGCTGGAACTGCCTACCCGAGCGCCCTCCGGCAGAGCATCGGGGTGTAGAAAGGCATTGCTGACGAAGGCATCCCGGACATCCTCCCGGGCCATGATGGCGATTATCTCCAGGCCTTCAGGCTGCTGCGCGGGCACATCCTTCATGGAGTGCACGGCAATGTCCACCCTCTGCTGCTGCAGAGCATCCTCGATTTCCTTGACGAAGAGGCCTTTACCACCCAACGCATGCAGGGGCGCATCCAGAAGAACGTCGCCGCTGGTAGTCATAGTGATGATCTCGACCGTCATTGCCGGGTGGTGCCGCAACAGATCGGCGCGGACATGCTCTGCCTGCCAGACGGCCAGCGGGCTGGCGCGGGTACCAATGCGAAGAGGGTGCGGCATATCTGGTCGGCGGCTCTAAAGGTGATCGGGAGAAGAATTAGGCTATTCACCTTAACAGCGCGGTTTTTTCTGTCAAGGGTGATTCGGCAAAGCTCAGTGCGAAGCGGGGGTCACCACCACCTTCTCGCGCAACGCCTGCGCCATCTTGGGACCAACAACCGCCGCGAGGGAGGCGGGGCCGGGAAAGGGGCCGTGTGCCTCCCGGAAAGCGACCATCGCGGCAGCGCGTTTTTCGCCGATGCCGTGCAGGCAGCGCAACTGAGCCACGTCGGCATGATTGATGTCGACGGGAGCCGGACAATCTTTAGCGGCGGCCAGCGCCCCACCGCTCGCGCATATCGTGCATAAGGCCGATAAAGCTAGCCACAGACCTTTCCAGGACGCTTTTAACAGACGCTTAGCCCCGCAACGCCGCGCGTATCTTATCCCCTATCGTTGCCAACTCCGCCGCCGGTGTATCTTTGGCATTCGCGAAATTCAGGTCGGGGATGGCATTCATGGGAATCAGGTGCACATGGGCATGCGGTACTTCCAGCCCCGCCACCATGACCCCGACCCGCTTGCAACGGGTGACCTGCTCCAGCGCAGGCACTACGCGCTTGGCAAAGGGCAGGAGTCCGGCCAGGGTGTCGTCATCCAGCGTGAAAATATAGTCATGCTCGATTTTGGGAATAACCAGGGTGTGCCCCGGCCGGACCGGGCGAATGTCGAGAAAGGCCAGATAACGATCGTCCTCCAGCACTTTCTGCGCGGGGATTTCGCCGTGGATAATGCGGGTAAACAGGGTGCTCATGCGTCCTCCTTGAGGGTGGCCAAAACGGCTTCGGCGGCATCCAGGGTGGCGGCTATCTCGGCGTCGCCGTGGGCCGCCGAGAGGAAACCCGCCTCGTAGGCACTGGGGGCGAGATACACCCCGCGCGCCAACAGGCCATGGAAAAAGCGGGCGTAGCGTTTACTGTCGGCGGCCATCACCGCCTCAAAACCGCGGACCGGTTGTTCCGCGAAGAACCAGCCGAACATGGCTGGCACCTGATTGATCTGCATGGGCACACCCGCGGCTTCCGCCCGCTCGGCCAAGCCCTTGCAGAGCACTGTCGTCTGCGTCGCCAGCCGCTCATGGAAACCCGGCACCGTCAGCAGCCGCAGGGTCGTCAGGCCGGCGGCCATAGCCACCGGATTACCGGACAGCGTCCCTGCCTGATACACCGGCCCGGTAGGTGCTAGATATTCCATCATTTCCCGCGGACCACCGACGGCGCCCACCGGCAGGCCACCGCCGATGATTTTGCCCAGCGTGGTCAGATCAGGCCGCACCCCGTAGAGCGCCTGCGCACCACCCACCGCCACCCGAAACCCGGTCATCACTTCGTCAAAAATCAGCACGCACCCGTATTGATCACAAATGGCGCGCAGCCCTTCCAGAAAGCCGGGCTCCGGCGGCACGCAACCCATATTGCCAGCCACTGGCTCGACAATGATAGCCGCGACATCAAAGCCGAAGCGCACCATCATTTCCTCCACTGCGGGGAGGTCGTTGTACGGCAGCACCAGGGTATCCTGACTCACCTCGCGCGGAACCCCCGCGCTGGAAGGCTGGCCAAGGGTCAGCGCCCCAGAACCGGCTTTGACCAGCAGACTGTCGCTGTGGCCGTGATAATTACCCTCAAACTTGAGAATCTTGTCGCGCCCGGTGTAACCGCGCGCCAGACGAATGGCGGTCATCACCGCCTCGGTACCGCTGGAAGTCATGCGCACCGACTCGATGCCCGGTACCAGCGCGCAGACCAACTCCGCCATTTCTACCTCGATGGCAGTGGGGGCACCAAAGCCAAGCCCCTTGTTCACCTGCGTATGCACCGCCGCCAGCACTTCCGGATGGCCGTGGCCGTGAATCATCGGTCCCCAGGAACCCACATAATCAATATAGCGCTTGCCTTCCACATCCCAGAAGAAGGGTCCTTCGGCATGGTCGATGAAAATCGGATCGCCACCCACACCGCGAAAGGCCCGGACCGGCGAGTTAACCCCGCCCGGAATGCATCGTTGCGCCGCGTTGAACAGCGCGTGTGAAGTCTGCGTCATCATTACTCCTTACGGTTACTGAACAGAGCGGTAAAGCGTCGTGCCGCCCCTTCCACATCCTCTGCACCAAAAACGCCGGAAATCACCGCCAAGGCATCCGCACCCGCCGCGATCAACGCACCCCCATGGGCCTCCGTGATGCCGCCGATGGCCACAATGGGCAGATCAATAACCGCACGCGCCGCCGTCAGGACATCCACACTGACCACCGGCGCCTGCGGTTTGCTGGAAGAAGCGAAAAAAGACCCGAAGGCCACATAGTCCGCCCCCAGCGCCGCCGCCTCCTGCGCCTGCCGCACCGATCCATAGCAGGAAACCCCGACGAGTATGGCGCGACCGAATTGCGCACGCAACGCGGCCAGGGGCACATCCTCCGCCCCCACATGGAGGGCGGGCGCCCCGACAGCCTGCGCCAGCAGGGGATCATCGTTGACGACGAAAAGCGCGTCGTACTGTGCGCAAAGCTCCCGCAAGGCCCCCGCCTGCCGCCGCCGTCGCGGTGCATCGGCCACCACCTCGCCCTTGTCCCGATATTGGAGAATACGCGCACCGCCGCGCAGCGCCGCCTCGGCCCGCGCCAGGAAAACGGGCTCCGGCATCAGGCGCGCTTCGGTGATCACATATAGCCCGGAAATAACGGGGTTCTGCCCAGCCATCCTATTCCTCCCGATACCCGCGCGCCCAAAAGAACCGGTCCGGAAAATACTGTCCCTTTCCCAGCGGGTAAGCGTGCGCCAGGCAAGCATGAGTAAAATCCAATGCCCGCTTCACGGCCTCTTCCATGGCTAGATTCTGCGCCAGACCCGCCGCCAGTGCGGCGGCCAGGGTACATCCCGAACCGTGGTAGCGACCGGCCAGACGCGGCTGCCGGAAGGTACGCTGCAAGGTCTCGCCACGAAACAACATATTCTCCAGCTCCACCCCCACGCCATGCCCTCCGCTGATCAACACCCACTCCGCCCCCTGGCGATTGAGCCGGGCACCTGCCGTGGGCAAATCGTCGGCACCGGACAAGGCCAGTGCTTCAGGGCCATTGGGCGTCATCACCGTGACTTGCGGAAGTAATTGGGATACCAAGAACTCGCGGAATCCCGCGCCCGCCAGGGCCGTGCCCCCTCCGGCTGCCAGTACCGGATCCAGCACCACGGGAATCCGCGGATAATCCGCCAGCAGCGCGCTCACCGCCGCCACCATGGCGGCGCTTCCCAGCATCCCGATTTTGATGACTTGAACGGACATATCCTCCAGGATCGCCCGCGCCTGAGCCACGGTATCCTCTGGATTCACTAGCGAATAGGCCCGTACATTCACCGAATCCTGAACGGTCAGCGCCGTCACCGCCGTGCAGCCATGCACGCCCAGGCTGGCCAGGGTCAGCAGGTCGGCCTGCAAGCCCGCACCCGCACTCGGATCAGAACCGGCCATAGTGAGGACGACCGGCGGAGGACCCGACACTTCCGGGTTACGGAATTCCATCCAGGATGAATCGTACATTATTTCGCCCCGATTGACCTGCTCTCGCTTCGGTGCCCAATAGAGCTTATTTATAAAAAAACATTTTTCCGATAACACCCTTCCCGCTGAGCTCATGCAGGATGGCAAAAACTACATGCCCACCAAGATATACCCACGCGGTATAGGATATTACCCTATGGACCACAGCAATCTCAGTATATAACACAAAATCGTTTGACTGCAGGCCGAGTATCGAGTTCCCACGCGGTAAAACCAAAAGCAACAGCATTCCGGTTAATGCCATCAATGTAAAAGATATTATTCCGATTCCATGCCAGAACCCTGATAGCCCAACGGTATTGCCACCCTCTGGAAGAATAGGTTCTCCTAAATTCTTTATATCGTTAACAATGTGCTGCATGCCCTCGCGATCCCATGGGAACAGAATAGAGAACTGCGATGCGGTATATATCCATAGCCATTCCAACAAAATAATAATCGTTGACGCGACGCCAACATATTCGTGCATATATAGATAGGATTTCGTACGCGGGTCATGGACAACCAACCCAAGAAACATCTGACCAGTCAACACGATAGCCATAACAAAATGTATTATCTTCGTCGTATGATCAAATTCGGTTACACGATCCTCGGCTGTGGTGCCGACATCTCTATTTGACATTCTAACCACCTCTTCGTCGATTAGCGACGGTAACAACATCGTGAGCTACACGCGATGTATTTATATGCATATAGTCCATGTTATACGATGCGGGCTTTTCACAAGTCACATACCGATGGATTTTTTTATTGTTTCCATTGCCGCCAACGGGTTTTTTATATACTGCACCATAACTCCTAGATCATCACCAGCAATCATTACGGAACCGTAATTAAATTTCGAGCCAATCCAAGTTTGTTTAATTTTTATGCCGCGAACGGACGTCGCCGGGATGGAAACATTTTGTCGTCGTGCCATTCCGTATTTCACCACCAGGCTGCCATTATCAACGAGACATCTGGTAGTGAACATTAACGTCGCCAGATTTGCCGCATCAATTACTGACAAGACAATTATTACCGCCCCGATCATTACCAAGAACCCACTACCAAAAACCACAAATGGAACACTCACAAGGAATATCAACAGTGAACCAAAAAAGGCAGATGGTGCTACGTTCACGTCGTTCAATACCACGGCTGTAGTATGTTTTACTTCATTCCGCTGTGCAGACATGCGTCATCCCCTCACCAAATTTCATTGTTTTCGAAGTAGAAAAGAGCACCGGAAACAAACTCTATCGTTCACCGACAGGGCCACATACTCCTGAAAGTAATCGCGCCATTTTATCAACGACGAGTTGTTCGTAATGCCCTATGCGCCAGTCACGTCATTGATGCCTAAATCATTTACAATCGCTGGCATTATCCAGTTTGCTGATCAGGACCCAGTGTGCGGCGTACCCCTGCTGTACCTTTGCCAACGGACCTCGAATATTTACTATCATACCGCAAGGTGTCTGGCTGCCTAATTGTATCGGCCCTGCTTTGGCGGGCATGCTGCCGCCGGGTGAGGTTACCGGCATCGGCGAATGTACATGCAGTGGTGCATGCACAATTTTCACCGAAGTCTGCTGCAAAGAAGGTGTTATTTTACCGATCTCCGCACTGTTCGCTAAACCTCTGTACGCAAGTGGTTGCATGTTCTGCGTACTGGCAGTGGTGGCACAGCCGCCCAGAAACAAGAGCATGGTAGACGAGAACAGCAGAGGAAAAAGAAAATTGGTATTCCTTGGATGATTATAATTTTCCATACGAATGGAGCCCCGACAAGAATAAATTAACGCCCAGAAAACAGAATGACACAACCCACAGGCTAAGAAACGACCACCACGCCATATTCGTTCCACGCCATCCCTTCACCGTGCGGGCATGCAGATACCCCGCATAGTTAAGCCATACAATAAGCGACCACGTTTCTTTGGGATCCCACGACCAGAAACCGCCCCACGCCTGAGCGGCCCACACCGCGCCAAGAATGGTGGAAATAGTGAACAACAGGAAGCCAAAGGTAATGGCCGCATACATGATGTCGTCCATTATCGGCTGGCCAGGAAGAATGAAGGCCAGCCGACCGCCTCGTTTCTGGGAGCGCCCATCCAGGATATATGCGAAACCAACGAGCGATGCTATCGTGAAGTTCGCATAGGCTATAAACATCATGGGGACATGCAGCTTTATCCAGAAGCTTTGGAGCGCGGGAATCAGTGGCTCAATTTTGTCCATGTGCTGCGCGAATGTGATCCACAAGAAAAAGAGCACTGCAGCGCCGACAAGGGGCATCACAAATGCTCCTAATGCTTTCGCCTTATATCGCGATTCGTAGAACAGGTAGAATAGTGATGTTGCAGCGCAGAATAACAACATTACTTCCCACAAATTGCCAACAGGGATATGTCCCCATGACGGATGGCCAATATAGGTTTCTCTCCATCGCACACCTAAGGCCGTAAATCCCATTATAATACCGAGCCATGTCATGGCCGTACTCGCGGCTGCTACAGAGGATTTGTGCGTGAATAAATATACCTCATAACCGATAGTGGCGAATAATAAGAAACCGCTCATCCACATGGCCGCAGCATCACCCTGGAGAACATATCTCATTAGCCAATTGTTGTCCGGGGTCTGGCCGACACTGTACAACCACACGGCAAACATAGATAAGGCAATCACGACATAGGTCAGGATTTGTAATGGGCGCCAATAAAGACCCGCAACTATTAGTGCCACATACCAACTTCCGAGTATCACGTACTGCCAATAGCCAAATGACTTGGAAAACAACAGCAGCAAAGCTACAGCGCCGCCGGTTAGTAACAGGGCCCACAGGCCACCCATACCTCTACCATACCAGCTGGGCGGCGCGCCATCATCATTATTTAACTCATCGAAACGAACATGCACACTATTCATTACGTTCTCCTTCGTCCTCAGCTTTTAGGCGCTCGTAAAGAGACTGTATAACATCGGGTATATTGCTCACACTACGGCTACTATGACCGGTTATTACCACATCGGTACCATCGCTCGCCGCTGTCAACTTCGCCATAATCCGTCGTTGCGGCATATAAAATGATATCATGATACCAAAAACCAATAATACACTTCCGATATACAGAAGAATGGTGCCAGGCCATTTTGTCACCTCGAGTCCGGCAGCCCATTTATGCTTATATGCATGCACAGTTATAATAAACGGAACCGGATACGCCTGCAGTTGAGTCATCGCATTCATGACAGCCTGAAAAAGCCGCGCTTGCTGCTGATAATTGGTCATGATAGATGGGTAGCTAGTAACTACTAAGTTTTTGAAAAGCGTTGTCACAACCGCCATGGTAAGACCTGTCCCATTTGCTGCTTCATCTCTTAATTGAGTCAGGTAGGTCATAAAGAAGCTTATTCCACCATTGGGACCAATGGGTATTAGCAGATATTGAAATGGCGATTGTTTTGTTCGCAC
The DNA here is from genome assembly GCF_023229925.1 of Acidithiobacillus sp. Classification (NCBI taxonomy): domain Bacteria; kingdom Pseudomonadati; phylum Pseudomonadota; class Acidithiobacillia; order Acidithiobacillales; family Acidithiobacillaceae; genus Acidithiobacillus; species Acidithiobacillus sp. Next base: position 535,678 of record NZ_JALNYM010000002.1, read on the forward strand.
TCCCTGCAAAAAATAGTTCTGTCCAGAGCGGGTAATTGGAGATACAAACGTCTTAAATTCCGCGGTCTGTCCGGATGAGGTGGAGGCAACGTAGGTCATGCTGGGTCCGAGATTCACAAACGGACTGGCGTGGCTTGTCGCTACACCTGCAGCCTTTGCAGGTATAACATTATAGAGTGAAAAGGATTTTAGTTTAACCTGATACCCACCATGCACAGTCAAAGTATCACCTATTCGTGCCGTAACATGTTTCGGTGACACCCCTGGATTCGACAGCGAATGGTTGTCTAGGCGCAGCAACGTTCCACCATCGCTAAAGCTCGCCTGATAGATGTCTACCCCACGATATGAAAGTGGATGATTGACTCTAACAACGGCACGTTTTAGTACTTCTCCACGATGGTTCTCTATATATATATCTGATCGAAAATCCTTTGGCATTCCGTTTGAGTAATAGGTTATATCAAACTTATGCAAATATATCACAAATGGCAATGGCTGCACCAAATAGCCATTACCGGATGGAACAAACGCGTTGTCTGTTGAATCTCCGGCCGGTAGAGTGACATTGCCTCTGTACGCAGGGTTATCAAGAGGCAGCGTGGACACTTGTGGCACATCCGAGACCGGCTCAGAAAAATTAGTCTCCGGAACTATCGATCCATTCCATAGTTTCCATTTCAGCGGCAGGCTGGCATTGTACATTGCGCCTACGCAAAATATCACAATTGCCGCATGTGTCAGTATATAACCTGCGCTATAGAAACGCCCACGGACCGATACCAGCGACGCAGATGTCTTCGTAGCTCTAACACGCGGTTCATATCCCGCCCCAGTCATCCATGACGCCAGAACGGGGGTCGCATCCGCTAGACGTAGGGAAGTGTGATACACATCCGGCTTGCTGCCATCACGCCCGCGGTCTTTCCATACATTCACCATGCCCATTATTCTGGTCGGAGTGTTTCTGATTAGGCACGATGCGGTGGAAAGTACCAAGACGCCCAAGATGACTAAGAACCATGGCGTTCCGTAAACGTCGTAAAATCCAAGCGACTTAAATACAGCAAACCAGAACGGACCAAACTGGTGTGCATAGTCCGTGTAGGGCTGTGCTTGTGGCAACACGGTACCGATGATAGAAGCAATTGCCAACAGGACGAGCAGGGATACCGCGAAACGCATCGAGGTAAAAATTACAACAAATTCCGCTATTCTCTTCTGCATGTGGAACTCTCTATTGCCGCTAGGCCGGTCGCTTATCAAAAATACTTAGCATCACTACTTAACGCATCATAATAACAGCATCAGACACTCGAAGTACCGTTAAGTCAATTAAGGCATCAGACGCTGCCTGATCCAGGCTTCGCCATTTTTTCGATATGTAAAACGATCATGCAAACGGTCCTGTCGCCCTTGCCAAAATTCAAAATAAGTTGGCACAACGCGGTACCCTCCCCAACTTTCCTTGCGTGGCACGTTACCGTCCTGGAAGCGTGCGCTGACAGCCAGAACACGACTTTCCAACTCTGCGCGGCAGGCTATAGGCTGGCTCTGCTCTGACGCCAAGGCGCCGATCCGACAGGCTGTAGGTCGCTCTTTAAAATACCTTTCTGATAGGTCTTCCTCGACTCGTTCTACCTGCCCAGAAATCCGCACCTGGCGCTCTGTTTCAGGCCAGTAGAAGCACAGTGCGGCTTGCGGATTAATCGCCAACTCGACCCCTTTCTGGCTATTACTGTCCGTATACCAGCAATAGCCACGATCGCTAAAATGTTTGATCAGGACATATCGAAGCGATGGCTGTCCCTCAGCGCTCGCGGTGGCTAACGCAGCGGCCGTCACGTCTCTACATTCTGTTCGGATGGCGTCGTTAAACCAGCATTCGAACTGTCTGACCGGGTTTTCAGATAAATTAACACCCCGTAGCGCAGCGTTGGAGTATTCTCGCCGAATGGCCCGAAGGTCAGTGTCGCTATCGCGGTGCGCATCCTCACCTTTTGCTTCAGGCAGGCTCCAGAGGTTGACCAATATCTTTTTTTTATTGAGCACGCAGCGAAGGGATCGTATCTGACCACGATCCGCCAGACTAACCGTTAGTGTGCCAATTCGTTGCGGGCTTAATCCTGTGCTGACTGAAATCTCGCCATTCGTCATAGGACCGCTGGTAAGAGCCTGCACGACCGTCGCACAATCTTTCACAAAGCATTCGGTCATGGCGACACCAACCATGCCGTACGAACCCATTTCAAAACCAAGTGCTTTGCTTTTATCGCCGCTGCCCGCTTGTACATTACCCCTCCGCTTTAAGTCGCCACAGTGTCCAGACGAACAAGCATGCCCTCTTAATTTATCAGGTATTACCTGGAATAATTATGCCACCATGTGTCCAATATATGAATATTTAATTTATAATTATTCGTCGTTCTTACCCATCAATATAGGGGCTATTGTACCATCTGCATTTCCAGAACCGGGCACCTGCACTCTCGCGCTCTCCGCTAGGATCGATGTCAGCTCTTCTTTGCCTATTAGTCCGGTAATCAAACCGAGATGGCCGTCGCTCCGTTGATAAATAATGTCCGGGAGCTGATCAACCTTGATCTCGTGCAAAAATCCATTATTGAGTTCTATCTCTTTTATTGTTGCCAACTCTCTCGGAAACGGATTATCGATAATATGGGCGACTTGTGGAAGCGTTATATGGTTTTTATTCTCCATATTATCGCCAATAATCCGCTCTACGTTCGACAACACAGCAGCCGGAGATTTGGCTTGTAGTATGTATACAGCCTCTGACATGCTACTAGGATCTATCATAGCTACGGGGACATAGCGAACCGTTAGACGCCCCTCACGGACAAGGTGCTCTTCCGCGTTATACAGAATGTGGCAATATGAGCAATTAGTGTCAGTAAAGTCATATATTATGGGGCCGCCATGACCGCTCTGAATGTACGTTAAGTGGCTCGCCATCATGCTCCAAAAATGCGCCGCAGAGACCTCGGATGGCTTTGTCGGCGCCCTGGCTTCGGTTACTCCAGAAGGTACGCTTACCGTACTGGGAATTGCCGATGTCGTAGCCTTTTTCGTACATGCCGTTAGTAGCGCTACTATTACTACCATGAATAGTAGTTGCATGGTAAATGGCGCCATATCTCCGGCTTTCTGAGTCAATCGAACCACCCATTGCCCCATCGAGGGGAAGGCGGGGCTATTTTGTTCATCACTTCACGCCTTGGAGATCAATAGGCTTTTCCTGGGACAGCGCGGTCAGATAACTGACGAGCGCCACCATTTTTGAGCCATCGTAGGATAGCGGCATCCCATGAAGGCCATTGGTTATACAGGAGTTGACTTGCATCCCCAGCGTTATTACTTTCCCCGCTCGTTCATTATAGCGAGGGAAGCTCGCTGCGGCACCAATAAGGCTTGGGATCTGTTTGCCGTTTGGCAGCATGCCGTCTACGCGTCCGCCACCACGGTGGCATGTCATACAGCTATTACCGCCAACTCCCAAGGAAGCTGCGGCGAACAACTGCCCCCCCTCATGAATAGCTGCCTGCATCGGCGTCTCCGTCGCTGCCAAAGCCGGGGCTGTAAAGGCCAATGCAGAAGCCACACTCACCACCATATACGAAATTTTCTGTAACGTCATAATGTTACGCGGAGTCCCCTAGCGCAGGCGCCAGGGCTGGGTAGCTCGCAGGTATTGAAAACACCCGCCCTCCCCCGCATCTCCTTTTTGTGCGGCCACCTTGCGGTCACAATAGACTTCCGTGCCTTTCGGATATTGGCACCGAATCCCCCAACTGCTTTCTAAAGTATCACAAAAACATCTGTTCATACAGCAATACGCTGACGATTGACACGGTGCAAAAACCCCTCTCAACGGAGAGGGGCTAAAGAAAATAACGCCATTATCAATAGGCTTGTTAAGCGGCCTTTGGTGCAAACGCCATACAGTAACCATCAGGTGCCACTGGCCCAGCTACAACCTTGCAGCAGCTCGGCGCAATGAAGTTCGCGCACACCGAGCATTGGTCTTTACCCTTGGGATGTGGCTGATATTGTAACGCAGCCTTAGGTGTGGTGCCCGGACACGCCCCAGACGCATGGGCCGCGCCGATAGGATTTACACCGACCACAGCTCCGGCCGCTACTACACCAGCCGTTATGGCGATGCCTTTTAAGACTTGACGGCGACTCACGTTCTCAGGCTTGGACTTTTCGATTCTTTTCTGTTCGTCACTCATGATATTACTCCTTAAATTAAATAGTTTTACCATTTTGCTTCACTATGCGCCGCGGTTTACCACGTCACAGACCAAAATCATAGCAATTCACTTCACGTCTTTCCAATACTCCTTTTTGAGAAAATAAGCAACGAGTGTAAACAACGCTAACAAACCGAGCACCCATGGCCCTTCGTCGTACCGCTGCACGACGGACGGGTCAGATACAAACCGTAAAAAGGCGACGATTTCGGTGACTTGCTCCTTGAATTTCTGGGGAGATTCGTCGCCCGCACGAAGCACCTTTCCTTGCTCATTCACGATCCCACCAGACGGCGCAAGCACATCTGGCATTGCCACATTTGGAAATACATGGTTATTCCAACCGGATGGACGTTTGGGATCCTGATAAAATGACAGCAGATAGGTATATACCCAATCCTGGCTTTTGTAACGAACGATCTGGCTCAAATCCGGCGGAGGAAGGCCAAACCATTGATGCGCCATGTTGGTTGGCATCGCAGACACCATATTGCCCTTAAATCCGGATCCATTCGGCAACATGATATACTTATGCACATCGGCCTTAGACATTCCCAGATCTTTTGTCAAAAACTCATAACGCATGAATTTTATGGAATGGCATGCCATACAATCCGTTGCGAACAGCTTGGCGCCAGCAATAATGGTCTTGGCGTTATAGGTGTAATGCGGAACCATCAGCTTGGGTCCGTTATCCGCAAATGCTCCAGGTGCACTGGCAAGCAGCCCCAAGGCCAGACCCGCCCACACAACATACTTTTTCATAACTCCCCCTCTCTGCCCAATATCAGTGGGCACGGAAATGAACGCGTGCCGGCGGTGTCCGAGTCGGCTCAAACTTGCTCACAAATGGCAGCAAAATGAAGAATGCCACATAGATAACCGCCCCCAATCGTTCCGGAAAAAAATATTTGGGCAGAGGGGGTTGCTCTCCAAGATAGGCAAGCACGAAGAAGTTGATGAAGAAGATGATAAGCATAACACGAGTCACTGGGCGATAACGTGTCGATTTCACTGGATTTCTGTCAAGCCACGGAAGCACGAACGGAAACAGCACCGCCACTACCATTAATATAATGCCCGCATCCTTGTTGGGGATGGATCGCAACATGGCGTAAAAGGGTGATAAATACCACGGCGGAGTAACGTCCGGCAGGCTTTTCAACGGATTCGCGGGCGTCGACATGGTACGCTCCAGGAAAATATGATGAAGCGTCGGTGCATAGAAAATTATCGCGGCAAAGATGATCAACCATACACCGAATCCAAACAAATCTTTTACGGAATAGTAGGGGTGAAAAGGAATGCCATCCACAGCATGTCCATCCGATCCTTTATTATCCTTGATTTCAATACCATCGGGATTGTTCGAGCCGACTTTGTGTAGGTAAAGAATATGAAAAACGATCAGTCCGACAATGACCAGGAACACAACGGTTACATGCAAAGCCATAAACCGATTTAGCGTATCTCCACTCATACCGGCGCCACCGCGCACCAGCGTGGTGACCCACCCGCCGATAAATGGAATGGACTTAAATAAGGAGGTGATTACCGTCCCAGCCCAATAGGATAGGTTTGAATAAGGCAACACATAGCCGAAAAATGCTTCCGCCATAAAGGCTAGATAGGTCGTATAGCCAATGATCCAGACGATCTCACGCGGTGCTCGGTAGGAGCCGTAAAGCATGCCTCTCGCCATGTGAATATATAGCAGTACAAATATCAGGGATACGCCATCAACATGCATATACTGCATAAGCCAACCATAATGCACGTCATACATGATTCCATATACGGAGTCGTATGCACCCCTGGCCGATGGTATGTAGTGCGCCAGAACCAGAAATCCCGACAGAAACTGCAGCACGACCATCAGTAAAAGTAGAGATCCCGCATAATAAAAAATGTTGAAGTTCTTTGGCGCATAGTATTCAGCCATATGCTCCCGCCACATCTCCGGCAACGGCGAACGTTTGACAAACCACTCTTTGAAACTCATATCAGCCTCCTTTCTCGGCTACCACACTCAGCACAAATGTGCGAGCGGATACATTTTGGTTACAACGACGCTTTTCTTTTCCACATCGATGTCATATTCAGGAACTGCCATATTGTGGGGTGCGGGTGACCCTTTGATCACGCGTGCAGAAAGATCGTACATGGAGCCGTGGCAAGGGCAATGAAACCCGCCGAGCCACCACGGCGCGACGCTGGCTTTCTTGGGCCGATAATGCGGTATGCAACATAGGTGGTTGCATATTTTTATGCCGACATACCATTCCGGCACCCGTGACCTATACTTGTTTTTGCAGTACGGGGGCTGCTGCGGAATATTGCAGTTGGGATCTTTCAATAGGCCTTTCTGTTCAGCCTCGTCCAGCGTGATCAACATTTCCGGGGTTCTGTTTACCACAATAACCGGCTTTTCCTGCCAAAGAGCCACCATCTGCATACCTGGTTCGATGGGCGACAGATCAATGGTGGTGGTGGCCAATGCCGCGGCGGCAGCCGTTGGATCTAACGACCTTACCATCGGTACCGCAATAGTACCCGCTACCGCTGCGCCGGACACCGTCACCAGAGCAGTGAGAAAGCGGCGACGCGTTACATTTGGAGCATGCTTGTTGTCCTGCGTTTCGTCTGACATGATATTTATTCCTATATGCTGTTTGATGGATTACTTCGTAGAGGTTGCTAGATCCCTTTCAGTTCTATCATCCAAATCTGGATTGATAAAATCATGGGCATAAAACAACTCTCCGTTATGACCCAATACGTCACAATCCATTAATTTCGTATAGATACTGGTGATTGCTTCAGGAGGCGTATATCGCTTCATCGGCATACCGGGATGCGTCAACAAGCGAAGCCCTGTTCTACATGGCCCGGGATCTACGATATTCACCCGGATACTTGTGTTGGCATACTCTATGGCCCACATACGAGCCATGTGCAATATCGCGGCCTTGCTCACGCCGTAGGCACCCCAATAACCTTTGGGCTTTATACCAGACTCATCCGTTGTGAAAATAATAGAGGCGTATGTGGCCTCTTTTAATAACGGAAGGCACTGCTGCGTCACCAAAAGCGGAGACTTTACGTTGACCTGAAATACATGATCCCATTGATCTCCAACATAGATCTCCAGTGGAGTCAACATTCCCAGTTCCGCCGCGTTATGCACGATGCCGTCTAACTGGTTGAACTCGCCGGATATCGCCGCACCTATGGTTTTAAACGCATCGCCTGTCGGTTCGGCGAGATCCACCACAAGAATAGCTGGCTCCGGGTATCCATAATCGGTGATTTCGTCGTAGACGCCTTCCAGATTACGCTTCGTCTTTCCCAGCAAAATGACCGTAGCGCCCTGGCGGGCATACTCAATGGATACGGCCTTGCCGATGCCATTTCCAGCACCGGTGACCAGTATCGTTTTCCCCTCCAGAATGCCCTCACCCCTCGGTTTGGTGTAATCATTTTCAACCATGGCGCTCACCGGGACCTTATATAAGCGGCCAGCGCGGTTATTTGCTTTTGATTCAACCTGGTGGCTATGTACTGCATAATGTCTTTATGCGTGGCTACCCGCTGCCCTGACTTGAAATAGGTCAGTTGGTTGATCACATAAGTGCGTTTTTGCCCTGCTAACATGGGAAAGTAAGGGGGCAGACCGGCCAGCGTGGTGCCATGGCAGGCCATGCACGCTGGCATATGTTCCTTCGGCAACCCGCCGAAATACAGCTTTTTCCCCTCGGCAACAAGTTTGGGATCGTAAACATGTCCCACCGCAGGTGTCTGAGCAGAAAAGTATTTGGCGACTTGCTGCATCTGCGCCGCAGTCAATGGCGCCACCATACCCCACATAATGGATGATTGTGGATCTGCTCGTGTATGCGCTTTGAAATGATCGAGTTCCCGCAGAATGTAAGGCTTCCATTGCGCAGCCAAGTTGGGGAACATACCGCCGTCTGTCGCCACACCCTGCAGGCCATGGCAGGCCATGCACGTGGACTGCACCACCGTGGGCACCCCGCTTGGGGTGACCGACGCCGTTGCAGCGGTAACGCTCATAGCACTAGCGGTAACCGGTGTAGGAGCAGCCGCGGAGACCGTCTTAGCGAGCGTGGAGCCATAGGCTACTGAGGTCATGGCTATGGCCATCGTTAACACGGGAATAGCGGATAAAAACGGTTTTTTTTGTAGCATATATAGCACCTTGATTGATAGGACTAGCAACCACCAAGCTTCTATTACAGACTCTCGATAGCTTTAGGCCAGTTATAAGCAAACAACCCCATATTAATTATGCGCAGGTGTAATCATATTATATATATTACCTGCTGATACAGCATTCACGTTTCTTGCGCGTCCATATATATGTCCTATTTTAACGCAAGAATTCAACGCCACAACCACTTTAAAAACCGAGATTTATTGTAGCATCCACTAAATAGGACGAATTTGCAACCGCGATAAAGTCCCACTTCCGTCAATGCAGACCGGACAGATAGGCCGCGACATCCTGCATTTGCTGGATCGTCAGCTTCTCTGCTATAGGCTGCATAATGGGATTCGCTCTACTTCCCGCATGCAAATATTTCAGTTGCTGAACCACATATCCATAGCGCTGGCCCGCCAATCGTGGAAAAGTCCCTCGACCCGTCGCGTCCATTGCATGGCAAGCCATGCACGCCGGGATACCCTGTGAAGCAATGCCCTGCAGGAATATCTGTTTGCCCGCAGAGACGCCCGGGCGCGGCGAAGAAGCGCTGTGCATCGGGGACTGTGCCGCATAATATTTCGCAAGCGCCTGTATATCCTGATGATCCAAGGCTTGCGCGACAGGCCACATGTAAATCTGCGCATTTTGATCCGAACGCGTGTGCTTTTTGAACTGCTTCAATTGCCAGGCGAGATATTGCACCTGCTGACCGTTCAGTCGGGGAACTATCGGATAGATGGTGTTCTCCCCGGTCTGCCCGTGGCAGACCATGCACGATTGTTGAACCGATTGGGGTGCCTGCGCCAAAGCCGGACCCGAGCCCAATAACGCCAACGCTACAACGGTACTGCGGATAACGCCTTTCTTTGTGGAAAGAGTAAGATCGTTCAATGATAATGTAGGACACATAGCCCACCCCTCCTTAAAATGATATCCAGGTCAGCAGCTCAAGCGTATTGTAAGCCGACGCTTTTTCAGGACCTACCACGCCATTGGTCAAACCGCGGAATTTGTTGTAAAGCGTATAGCGCAAGGAGAATCGCGTGTTCCACCACGGCAAATAAGACGCCTCAATCCATTCTCCGTTGGTATCAGGAGATCCGTTCGCGGAATAGCGCGTTCCCCAGAGATCAGAATTGGCTGAACCCCAGGTGTCCAGATATCCACCGGATACGCCGTAATGATCATGGAACCAATAAGCGCCATTTATATTGAGCGAGTTCAGCTTTCCCGTTGTCGTACTTGAAATGGCGTTGCCCGGACCGAAGTTCTGGTCCTCGTGTATCCAATCCGCGTGCAACGTGACGTTGCTGTTCTCCGCCGTATCCAACCATTGCAGCTGGCTATCCAGGTCATAGTCATCGAAACGGTCTACAGGGCCGCCTTTGGTGTTGGGACTATCATACAGATGACTCCACATCCCGTAGGTACCCACTTCCCAGTTCCAGCTACCCCAGTCGCGCTGATAGGCTAGGCGAACATAAGGAGCGACGCCTTGCATTCTCCCATCATTGGCATATCCAAATGCCCCCCCCGAGTCCGCTGGGGTACCTATGCCATCAGCGTTGGTGTAGCCATCGGCTTCAAAATAAATCCAATTGGTCTTATTCGGTCCGAAGATGTAGGCCTCATAAGTGCCGACACCCACAAGCGGATAACCAGCGCCATGCGCCCCTTCGATAAAGGTGGTGGGGATCTGCCGAATAGCACTATATTTGGAGCTCGAAAACGGCGCATACCAATCTGGTACGGTGTTGTAGATGTCGGGCTCGGTCGGTGTATTATTCACTTCGACGCCGGTAATCAGTAACTGGTCGGGACCAAAGCTCCAGGGATGCGCCCAGCGGAAGTCGCTGTCGTCCATGGCAAAGCCGCCCCGACCACTATAGGTCAGATGCATGAATGCACCGATATGCGGGGTAATTTCACCCGCGTAGAACAAGCTCACCTGCTGCGGAAATTGAATGTCATTCTGGTTACCAGGCGGGTTAGAGACGCCCGCCCCATTAAATGCCTCCTGACCACCGGCCACATTCGCATAGCTTGCTTGCGCGAATACCGAAAACTGCGACAAACGCATCAGCAGCAGCGCGGTGCTCTTCCCAAATTTCGCCTCCAGTTTCTGCTGCCGCTGCACATTGTTGGTGGTGTAGCCCAGCAACTTGAACATACGGCCCATCGGGGTAAGCTGGGGATAGGATGTATGACAGGTTGCGCAAGACCACCCGGTCTGGCGAGCGAACGTCGGCAAGGCCAGCGCATTGCCGGAGAACGCCGCCGCCCCAACCATGAGCGTAGCGCATGTAGCCCAACGGACCTTGTTTTTCCAGTGCAACTTTATTTTCATGTTTGATCTCCTTTTTTATCTTTTCCGTTTCTGGCGAGAAAACCCATACCCGCTCTTGTTGCCACTTCGTCAATCACACTGCAGGCTACCCACTTCATCAGAGGTCCGTTCGTCTATACCCAGAATACAGCAAACTCTATGCCAAGCCACCAGTATTTTAGAGTTCATCAACATCATGATTAACTGATGCATTTTCACAAAAAAATACCGCTGTATTCATCAGGTAATGCCGTTTTTGGCGTGACAATTAATTCATACTGCCATCTCTGGCATACACTCCTCTCTCGTTGTCCATGCGGCATCATGTAGCAGCGTCGAAAAAAGATCGCGAACACTTCTGATTTGTTGACCGAAGGGCAGCTGTCCGGCGCCTCGAAAGAATAGCCCATGCTGCACATCACCGCGTTGCGCAGCCGCCAATTGAGCCTCTATGCAGAATTGTCCTGAAGATGAATTGCCATCCTTGAACCCACAATGCACCAAGCACTCTGTTTGACTTGGGCATTGAGAACGATCCTGACTCGCACAGGCGCGCAGTTTTTCCTCACGCCCCAAGTAGCGGCGCAACCAGGGAGTAAGCACTGCGCGCGCGGGCAGACCTGCCGAACTCATAAATGTCACCAGGTCTTTAGGCGTCGCATCGGCAAGAACACGCTTAAAATTAACATGCGCATCACCCTCGGTGGTTACCGCGAACGGTGTACCCAACTGAACCCCGCTCCCGCCAAGGGCAAATATCTCCCGTATTTTCTGAAAGGAAGATATCCCTCCCGCGGCAACAAGTGGAATCTGGTCAGGTTTCAGACCTAATTCTTCAATTAATCTGCGGATCGCGGGCAGGACATTTGCAAAACCATACTTGGGATCTGAAACATCCTCCAATCTGGTCGCTCCCAAGTGTCCGCCGGCGAATTGGGGATTCTCGATAACAATAGCGTCTGGAAGACGTTGCTGTCGCATCCAGCGGCGCAGCACCACCTGAACGCCACGCGCTTCAGAAAGGATCGGGATCAATGCGACCTTGGGAAACTCCGCAGCCAGCATGGGCAAGTCCATGGGCAGCCCCGCGCCCACGATCACCGCGTTTACCCCACTCTTGATAGCTTGCAGCACATGCTCTCGATAGCCGGAAATGGCATGCATGACATTGACTGCGATAAACCCCTCCCTTCCCGCGATCCGGCGTGCCTCCTGAATCTCGCGGTCTAAGGCGACCAGGTTCGCTCTGGCCGACGCTTCAGGATCTCTCAGGCGCCGCAAGTGCCGCATCAAGTCCTCGTGCAAACGGCGTAATTCCACGCTCGCAATCGTTCCAATGGCCCCTTCCGCCGCCACTGCCCCGGCTAAACGGTGTGCTGAAACACCAATACCCATACCCCCCTGTATCACGGGGAGCAGGGACCGTCCTTTGATCCTTAAGTATGGGAAATCCATGTCAACCACCTCGTTTGCGTCGCGCCGGACGCACGTTAAGAATACTTTCATATCCGTTTATTGTCTGTTATGGTATATGAATAATGCTTTTCCAATGGAATGTCAACAAGGCGTTTGGGTTTTCGATTACACGCGACAACTGACGAATAAGGAGAGATGGGGAAAAGGCAACCTTACGCTTGCCACGCTATTTCTTCCCGACAGAAATGCCGGGGACCCCCGCAAAAACCAATGACGACAAAATTCATGCATCAAGGGCGCGCACTAGCACGTCCATTTATTGCCACAACAACCATTTTGATGGATCCGGTGCTCACCGCCCTCTTCATGGGCACAGCCAATTGGGTTATGGCGAAACATCAACCAGATCTCTACCAGATAGAGGGGCGGCACATTGTGGTCGAGGTGTCCGACCTCCGAAAATCTTTCCACTTTACAATAAGGCGCGGAAGGATTGCTCCGGCTTTCGCTGGACCGGTCGATTTGCGCATTGCCGGAACCGCCAAGGATTTCTGCCGACTCGCACTGCGCCTCGAAGATCCAGACACCCTTTTTTTCGCACGTCGCCTGGCGTTGGAGGGAGAAACATCTATCGGACTGCACCTTAAGAATATTTTGGATTCGATAGACTTGGATTGGCTCTCCCCGATCAACGGTCTACCGGCCCCATTGGGTCGCCGAATAAGGCAAACCATAGATCGCGCCATCCGCAAAACGCACGCCGACAGGCACTTGCATGACGTACTTGATCGCGCTCTTCAGCCCTGAGCGCTTGTATATACCTTAAATGGATTTGACGATCTTACCATTGAATATAAATGAGCACATAGAAACGGCCTATCATGTTTTGGGGCTAACGCCCTGCGACATTATATTCCACAGACTAACCGCACCGCTCCGGCACACTTTTGCTCACGCCGAACTGGTGCTCTGAAAATAGAAATCTTTAATAGAAAGGACATCATAATGAATGACCGTAAACCGGAGCTGGTTTGTCCTGCAGGCGGATTACCTGCCCTGAAAGCCGCCGTTGATAATGGCGCAGATGCTGTTTATATGGGCTTCCGCGACGACACGAACGCCCGCAATTTTCCTGGACTTAACTTTAGTCCAGATGATACCGCACGCGGTGTCGAATATGCGCATCGCGCTGGGAAAAAAGTCCTTCTGGCCATCAACACCTATCCACAGGCACACAACTGGTCTGTCTGGACCACCGCAGTGGATCGAGCGGCGATGCTTGGGATAGATGCCGTGATCATGGCGGACCCTGGATTGCTGCGCTATGCGGCAAGTCATCACCCCAATCTGCGTTTGCATCTTTCCGTGCAGGCGTCTGCCACCACCCATCAGGCCCTGGCGTTCTACCACCAGCGATTCGGCATTCAAAGAGCCGTTCTCCCAAGAGTTCTCTCCTTACCACAGCTTTGGCATACCATAGCCAACAGCCCGGTAGAAATCGAAGTATTCGGTTATGGAAGCCTATGCGTCATGGTAGAAGGTCGCTGCGCCTTGTCATCCTACATTACGGGACGTTCTCCCAATGCCAGCGGGGTTTGCTCACCAGCCGAGTCAGTACGATGGGAAGAGACACCTCTGGGCCGCCAGTCTCGCCTCAATGGCGTATTAATTGATCGCCATGGCCTTAATGAAGCGGCCGGGTACCCTACCTTGTGCAAGGGCCGCTACTATACCAACGCGCAACCGTACTACGCCATTGAGGAGCCTACAAGCCTCAATGTATTGGCCATCCTGCCAGATTTATTGCGGCATGGTGTAGCCGCCATTAAGGTGGAGGGGCGCCAGCGAAGTCCGGCCTATGTCGCCTCTGTCGCGCGCACGTTGCGCGAGGCCATAGATATTTGCGCTTCAAATCCTGAGCGATATTCCGTAAAAACCCAATGGACCTCCGCACTGGATCGCCTTTCTGAGGGACAGTCCCATACTCTCGGGGCCTATCACAGACCTTGGCATTAACCCCCGATATGATACCGGTCGCCCATGCGGTGATTTAGCGATAGCCTATGGCTTTGCATGCAGATTCAGCGATCCGATGGCTATAGACGTTCATTCAACAAGATAGCATTGTCAAAAGGAGATACGGGAATGGGGCTTGCAACACCGGCCACGCTATCCCTCCCAGGTACAAATGCCAGGGCTTCCCGAGCAAATAGATGAAAATCTCATTAGGCCCAATTCACTATTACTGGTCAAAGGATCATATAGCGCAATTTTATCGGTCTGCAGAACAATGGCCCGTAGACATTGTTTATTTAGGAGAGACCGTATGCGCAAAACGACGCGCCCTACATAGGGCCGACTGGCTCGACATTGCGGCGCGACTAACCGACGCCGGCAAGGAAGTCGTGCTTTCCACGTTAGCACTCCTGGAAGCCAACTCGGATATTCTGCAATTAGAGAAGATGTGTGCGAATGCCAATTATCTGCTCGAAGCCAATGACATGTCTGCGGTTCATTTCCTGGCGGGACGCTCTCCGTTCATCGCGGGGCCCCATATAAATTGTTATAATAGCGAAACATTATCGCTATTGGCCGAGCTTGGCGCAGCTCGATGGGTCCCTCCGGTAGAGCTATCCTCCACGGCCATCAGCACGTTACAAAACACGCGGCCGGAGGCCATGGAAACCGAAGTGTTCGCCTATGGATACTTACCACTATCGTTTTCGGCGCGCTGCTTCACTGCCCGTGCGGATAACGTCGGCAAGGACGAGTGTGAACAACGCTGCATACGAGATCCAGAAGGGCGGCCACTCTTTACCCAAGAGCACGAACGCCTATTCACCATGAATGGCATCCAGCTTCAATCAGGCATTCCGTGCAATCTGTTATATGAGATGGGTGCTATGTCGAATATGCGCATAGACATTGTGCGTATATCTCCCCAGTTAAAAGATACCGATACGGTTGTTAAAACATTCCGTGCCGCTTTAGATGGGAGCCCTGTTCCCGAGGGGACACTGCACTCACCTGCTTGTAACGGCTATTGGCATGGCTTACCAGGCATGACGTTCATGCATGCCCATAATGACTGATGGGAGAACATTTATGAACAAACTAACTTGGGGCGACAGCGGACTTCGGAATGGCGCAGATAACCTCGTTCTGGATTCCCAGCAAATTATCGTTACACATACGGATCAGCTGCCATTGCTCCGATTTTACGAAAGCACACGAACCGTAGCATTGGGTGCCTATGAAGACAAGGATTTTGCAGTACGGTCAGCATACTGTCAGACTAATTCCCTACCAATCATACGCCGCTTAACTGGTGGCGGCACGTCATATTTATATCCCAAGCAAATCAGTTGGACCTTAACGCTCCCGGTGCAACATTTAAATATAGAACGATGGCTCGATATCATTTGCATGGCCGTTTGCAATGGTCTATCTGTTAGTGGCCAAGAAAACGTTTATTTCAATGCCCCAAATGACATCTACGCGAATGGGAAAAAGCTGGGTAGCGTATATGTCGGCGTATTAGATAATGTCCTAGTCGCAAATGGCACCCTGTTCAGATCGTTGGACATAAATACGATGTTGCACGCGCTGCGCATCCCAAAAGAAAAGTTAACTCCCGCAGGCATACATACTGCCACGCATCGCTTCACCACTTTACCTCATCTGAGCGATGCAGGCCTATTTCAACTCAAGAAATCTTTAGCACAAGCCATAGCTCTAGCCTGTAACTTGCCTACTATTACGCAGATTCAGTGGATCGACAATACCCATCAAACATACGTTTGTGGTCACTATAACCTGCCAGAATATGCTCATGAGAGCACGTATAGTGGTTTTATTTCAACATCGGGCGGGGTGCTTCACGGCCGCATAGCATTTGACACGGATCTCCGGATATCGTCTTTACGCCTGAATGGTAATGTGTATATTCGGCCGCACAACCTGTTTCGTAAAATTGAGTCGGTATTGCGTGGTGCATCAGAATCTGAAATCACGCATCGAATGGACAACCTGTTTTATGAGAACCAATGGGAGTTGTTTAGATTCACTCCACACCATATTAAAGTGTTGATTCGGCGCCTTTTCGAACAACATGAAATAGCGGTCAAACTTTCCATAGCACCATCGTCAGCAAGTTCCGTCATGATCCATGATCCTGAAGGAACAATGGATGCCTTGGATATTGCAGCAAAAGCTGACGCCTTACTCGTTCCATACTGCGCCAAACCCGCATGGTGCAAGTGGCGCCATAAAGATGGCTGCTCCCAGTGTGGGAAATGCGATGTTGGCGAGGCATACAAGGTAGCCAGGCAGCAAGGATTAAATGTTACCACAGTGAAGAATTTTGAACATTTAGAGATTGTACTGAAAACACTCAAGAAACGTGGTACCAAATCTTACTTAGGAATGTGCTGTAATAACTTTTACATCAAGCGAGAATATGCATTTCGCGCTGCCAATATGCCTGCCTTGTTACTGGATATCGCTGGCGCCAACTGTTACGATCTCTTGCAAGAACAGTCGGCATATTCAGGAGAATTTAGCGCCGAGTCATCCATAGACCTTGGTGTAGCAGAAAAGGTTATCAGACTTGCGCGACGAAAACCCGTGCTATAAGCGTACAGGTGACAAAACTGGAATCTCTATCTAACCAAGATATTTGGTACATAGACGCGCAACCGATCAACCAGATCATCATCTATTGGAGCGTAGCTAGCCACCAACTCCAAATCTGCACATCCGGCCTTGTTAAAGCGTTGCAATACCCATCTGGATACGCCAATATTTTGCAAATCGCGGGCCATTGTAACAAGATCTGCACTATTTAAAATGGCGTTATGTACTGTTGTTCGGATTTCATAGGCAACCTTACTGAATAACATCCGCTCGAGAGATTCTTTTACCTTACAGCCGCTTCCTGGTACGCGGGTGACATCGAGATAACGCGCAAAAGGTGCTTTGACATCAAACCCTACCCAATCTAGGAAGGGGAGCATATTTGCAAAGTTATATGGATATAGTCCGGACGTGTGCAGGGCGACTTTGAATCCCAATGTTCTTACTTGCCTCATCGCCAACAGCAACGATTTATGGACCGTTGGCTCCCCGCCACAAAATGCTACTGCATCCAGCAACCCCTTACGGGTAGCCAGCCACTCCATGATACTAGGCCACGACATAACCGACGGTCCCCGCCCCTGCTGTAGGCTTGGATTATGGCAGTAACGACAGCGACACGGACAACCTTGGGTATATAGTACAGCACATAAATGCCCTGGGTAATCCACCGCACTAAACTGGGATAGGCCGGCAAAAGTCGGCAATAAAACAGGTCCGTTTTCAGATACGACTCCCTCATATAGAGAATGTTGGCGCACATCTAATGATCCGATAGAAAGCGATCCCCATCGAAACTCTTGGTCTCGATGAAATATTTACGTTCCAAATGCTCTCCCTGCTTACCTATATTAAACGATGAGGTCGGACGATGATACCCCATAACCCTTGTCCAAATCTCACAGGGTTGTCTTTCGTCATCACTCAACTCCATTGCTATCGGTTTTTCGTTGACTCGCTCAGGGCACATAATATTCTCCTTTATGTATTATGCAGAACGCCGCCGCTTTTCGGCAATGCGTTCCTGGTCACAGACCGGACAAAATGGATGCTCACCAGCCAGATATCCATGCACCGGACAGATGGAAAAAGTGGGAGTAACGGTAATGTAAGGCTGCCGAAATCGCTCCAGCGCGCGCCGCACCAAGCGCTTGCAGGTTTCTGAGCTAGAGAGGCGTTCGCCCATATATAGATGTAGAACGGTGCCCCCCGTGTATTTGGCTTGCAAAGCTTCCTGCCGTTCCAATGCCTCAAATGGATCGTCCGTAAATCCAACCGGCAGTTGCGAAGAATTCGTGTAGTAGGGTTTGTCCAGGGTCCCCGCTTGCAAAATGTCGGAAAACCGCTTGCGGTCTTCTTTGGCGAAACGGTAGGTGGTACCCTCTGCGGGCGTAGCCTCCAGATTGTACATATGGCCTGTTTCCTCCTGAAAGGCGACCATACGGCTCCTTATATAATCTAACAACTCTACGGCAAACGTGTATCCCGAAGGCGTTGTGATATCCTCCCTATCGTCCGTGAAATTGCGGATCAGTTCGTTGACCCCATTAATGCCAATGGTGGAGAAATGGTTGCGAAGCGTGCCCAAATACCGTTTGGAGTAGGGAAATAACCCAGTGTCCATGTGGCGCTGAATGATCTTACGTTTGATCTCTAGACTGTTTTTTGCCATTACCAGCAGACTATCGAGTTGACGATATAACGCATTGCGGTCGTTTTTATGGAGATAACCCAGCCTGGCGCAGTTGATGGTCACCACACCAATGGAACCCGTCTGCTCCGCTGAGCCGAAAAGCCCATTACCGCGCTTGAGCAATTCGCGCAGGTCGAGTTGGAGCCGACAACACATAGAGCGCACCATGTTGGGCTGGAGTTCAGAATTAATGAAATTCTGAAAGTAGGGCAGGCCGTACTTGGCCGTCATGGCAAACAGTCTTTCGGCATTTTCCGAATCCCACGGAAAATCAGAGGTTATGTTGTAGGTTGGGATGGGGAAGGTGAAGACACGACCCTTGGCATCCCCCTCGCTCATCACCTCGATATAGGCGCGGTTGATCAAATCCATTTCCGGCTGCAGATCGCCATAGCGGAATGGCATCTCCTTTCCATCGATGACCGGAACCTGTTCCCGAAGATCTTCAGGGCAGACCCAATCGAGCGTTACATTCGTAAAAGGGGTTTGGCTGCCCCAGCGGGAAGGCACGTTCAGGTTGTAAATGAATTCCTGAATATTCTGACGTACTTCGTCATAGGAAAGCCCATCCTTGCGGACAAACGGTGCCAGATAGGTGTCAAAGGAACTAAAAGCCTGCGCGCCAGCCCATTCGTTCTGCAAGGTGCCGAGGAAGTTTACCATTTGCCCCACAGCACTGGACAAGTGGCGGGGAGGTGCCGCTTCTACCTTCCCTGGTACGCCGTTAAACCCCTCCTGCAGCAAGGTTCGCAGAGACCACCCAGCGCAATAACCTGCCAGCATATCGAGATCATGGATATGAATGTCCGCGTCACGGTGAGCGACGCCGATTTCAGCCGGATAGACATGACTCAACCAGTAATTGGCGATCACTTTCCCCGCGACATTCAGAATCAGGCCGCCCAACGAATAACCTTGATTGGCATTCGCGTTGATTCGCCAATCCTCCCGATCCAGGTACTCATTGACCGAGCTAACGGCATCCACCACCGCCTGACGGTCCTTGCGCAAGCGCTGATGCTGCTCACGGTACGCGATATAGGCGCGGGCCGTATGGTAGAAGCCTTCATCCATCAACGTTAATTCGACATGATCTTGAATCAGTTCAATCGTGGGGTCACGGTCGATAACGAGGGGCTGCAACGTGTTCAGAACCACTTCCGTAATTCGTCCAGCGGTACTGGCATCAAATTCACCAGCCGCGTGTCCCGCCCGCGTGATGGCAGAGCAAATTCGATTTGGATCGAAAGGTGCCATCGTACCGTTTCGCTTAATGACAGGTGGCCAAATAGCCCTACTCGAATGGCTGGCGGACAAAGGTTCTTTCATTAAACTTCCCCCGCAGAAACGGTATACAACCTGAGTATAGCAAGATAACATTATGTAGACATCTTTTTATATCTTTTACCAGATATAGTGGATTTGTCAACGGTAATGGCGGTGTTGTTCTTTCTCGGGCCATCAGGATAGGATCCCGCAACCGTCGCAGATCACCGCGCATAATGGCCCGGACAGCGAAGATGGGTTCACCCGTTCCTCATCTGGTCCACTGGTCCACATATGGCTCGTCAACGGGCGCCTGAGCGCTGCCTGAACCCCCGGAAGGCCATGCAGCCTACCACCAAACCGACGGGGGATTTTTTAGGACAAGAATACTGAGCGGCTTGTGGATAACTTTGTGGATAGTTTGCTGGCCGCAGCGGTTTCGTCATGCCAAGGGCGCTTTGACACAGAGCGGAAACACTGTGTAACAATAAAAGTGTATTTATTACATAATGTTACATTAACTACTGAAACATGATCACGAACAAGTCCACGTAACTGCGGTTTAATGTTTTTGTGGAAAACTTTATCAGGCCAAGCGCTTTCTTGACTGCCATCGCTCATAAACTTCGTCCACGTTTGTGTCCATCTCGTAGGTTTTTTCTACCGCCGGGGCAAAGACTCGGTCATAGGCCAGTCCATGGCGCGCACCGCCACATTTTGGTATACTTCATCGACGGAGAATTATGGTGAAACGCCCTTCCCGTTGCGGGGAGTGAGCCCACTCTGCTACCGCGTGACACGGACATGGTAGCGACGGAAGGCACCGCGCTTTCACCTCCAGACCCTCTGACCAGGTTACGCATGAG
Source organism: Acidithiobacillus sp. (assembly GCF_023229925.1). Classification (NCBI taxonomy): domain Bacteria; kingdom Pseudomonadati; phylum Pseudomonadota; class Acidithiobacillia; order Acidithiobacillales; family Acidithiobacillaceae; genus Acidithiobacillus; species Acidithiobacillus sp. Next base: position 556,382 of record NZ_JALNYM010000002.1, read on the forward strand.
CAGTCACCCAGCGCCATCCGCGCTGCACAACGGAGACGCCTTATGGGCGGCGCTGTGTGTGCAGTTGCAAGAACAGACCACAGCCCAGCAGTTCAACACCTGGCTGCGCCCCCTTCGTGGCGAGTTGCATGATAACGAACTGCGCCTGATCGCACCCAATACCTTCGTCAAGGAATGGGTGCGGGAAAGACTGATGGATATACTGGAAGGGGCGCTCGCCGAGATTGCGCCGGGAATGATGCTTCGCCTGGAACTCGGCCCCGACGAAGCGACGATCCCAGCCCCGGTATCAACTACTTCTGCCACTGCTCCGATCACCGATCCTCGCAATGGCAACCGGCTCAATCCCGGCTTTTCCTTCAGGTCCTACGTCGAAGGCAAATCCAATCAGCTTGCGGTGGCGGCCGCCCGGCAGGTAGCCGAAAATCCGGGAAAATCTTACAATCCGCTGTATATCTATGGCGGCGTCGGACTGGGCAAGACGCATCTCATGCAAGCGGTGGGAAACGCCATCCTCCAACGCAACGCCGATGCCAAGGTGCTCTACGTCAGCTCCGAAGGCTTCATCATGGACATGGTACGCTCACTGCAACACAACACCATCAATGACTTCAAACAGCGCTACCGCAAGCTGGATGCCTTGCTCATTGACGACATTCAGTTTTTTGCGGGCAAGGACCGCACCCAGGAAGAGTTTTTTCACACCTTCAACGCCCTCTTTGACGGCGGTCGGCAGATTATTATCACCTGTGATCGCTACCCCAAAGAGGTGGACCGCCTGGAAGAACGCCTGCAATCGCGCTTCGGCTGGGGACTAACGGTCGCCATTCAGCCCCATGATCTCGAAACGCGCATGGCCATTGTCCTCTGCAAAGCGGAAGAAAGCGGCGTTGATCTGCCCGAAGAAGTGGCCTTCTTCATCGCCGAGAAAATTCGCTCCCATGTCCGCGAACTGGAAGGCGCGTTGCGTCGGGTGGTCGCCCATGTCAACTTCACCCACAAGCCTTACAACCTGGATACCGCCCGCGAAGCTCTGCGTGATCTGATTGATGTGCAGAAGCGCATGGTCAGCCTCGACAACATCCAGAAAGTCGTAGCCGAGTATTTTCATATTCGTGGTTCCGACATGCAGTCCAAACGACGCAGTCGCAACATTGCCCGGCCGCGTCAGGTAGCGATGTGCCTGACCAAGGAACTTACCAACCACAGTCTGCCGGAAATCGGCGAGGCCTTCGGCGGACGCGACCACACCACCGTCCTCCATGCCTGCCGCCAGATCGATAAACTGCGTCAGGAAGACACGCAGATGAATGAAGATTACTGCAATCTGCTACGGATTCTTGGCGCATGATCCAGCACTCGCAAAAGCTGTGGATAAGACGCTGTATAACCCCTGTACAGGCTCTGTACGAAAAATGGCGCTCTTTTTTATCCCCGGGCATACCCGCTTATCCACAGCTTGCCGACAGCCTGTCTAGGTCAATAATTCTATGCAATACCGTAAATTACACCACATTCCCACAGCCTACCCAGCCATTAATAATAATAGTAGTTAAAAGAAAAAAAATAAATTATATATATAAAGCGGCCCGATCGGCCATTTTTCAGACCTGGCACTCAAGGAGCAAAATCTGATGAAAATCACCATAGATCGTGAAGATCTCCTGCCTATCCTGGCCAATATGGCAAACATTGCTGATCGACGGCCAGTGCAACCCATTCTTGCTCATGTTCTCATCGAAGCCGCGGGGCAACATTGCCGCTTTGTCGCTACCGATCTGGAAGTTCAACTTGCCGCCGACTTAGACCATCCGGTAGATGTTCCCGGCACCTGCGCCGTCCCTGCCCGCAAACTCTATGACATCTGCCGAGCGTTACCAGAACACACCCCCATAGAATTTCATAAGGACGGCGAAAAACTGCTCTTGAAAGCCACTAAAAGCCGTTTCACCCTGCACATATTGCCAGCTGATCAATTCCCATACCTCACTACCCACAGCAGTCGTTGTCAGGGTAACTGCAACGCTAAGGCCTTTCGCGAAGCACTTGCGGTCGCTGCCAACACCATGGCACAGAACGACGCCCGGCTCTTCCTCAACGGCGTCCTCATCGAGGTGGAAGGTCAGGAACTGCGTCTCGTAGCCACAGACGGTCATCGCCTAGCCATGATGACCCTGCCCTTTGCTAGCAGTCTGGAAAGTGGAAGCTACCAGGCCATTCTGCCTCGCAAAGCTGTTCTCGAACTGCTGCGGATTCTCGACGGTGGCGATATCACGTTGGAGATGTCAGACACCAGCTTTTTGCTCAACGACGGTACGCAACAGTTCGCCTGCAAACTCATCGACGCCAAATATCCCGATTACCGGCGAGTGATTCCCCAAGGACATCCCCGCTTCGCCATACTGGACCGCCAGACCTTCAAAAGCGCCTTGCAACAAAGCGACGTCCTGGTCAGCGACCGTAATCCGACTACCCATTTGCACCTCAGTAACAACCAGATGACCTTGCGTAGCCGCAATGAAGAACAGGAAGAAGGCGAGATCCAAATCCCGGTCGAATATCAGGACGACGCTCTGGATATTGCTTTCAACAGCCATTATCTCACCGATACCACCCAAATATTCGCCCAGGAAAGTTTGCGGATGCGGGTCAAGGACAGCGACAGCAGTGCCGTTTTTACTCCAATAGACGGAAATAACCCCCTATATATCATCATGCCTGTCCGTCTTTGAAATGCCCCTGGAGACCCTCCACATCCAATCGGTGCGTTCCATAGTAACGCTGGATCTGAAAGCGGACCGACAGTGGAATTGGCTCATGGGCGCCAATGGTACGGGGAAGAGTTCAGTGCTGGAGGCCATCCACATCCTTGGTACAGGACAAACTTGGCGGCACAGTCCTCGCCATGTTCAGCGGGATGGCGACAGCGAATATTTGGTCAGCGCGCACCTGCCCGATCATTTTCTCGCTCTGCGCCGGCGTGGCGAGGAGCGAGAAATACGTTATGATGGTGAGTCGCTCAGTTCGGCGTGGATGCTACTGGATATCCTGCCGTTGCAAAGCCTGCACGATGACAACAGCCATTTCGTTGCGGGGACGGCGGAAGACCGCCGACGCGTGCTGGACTGGGGCATTTATTACGCAGACCGTTCCTATGGCACGGTGTTTCGTCAGTACCGGCGGGCTTTGCAACAACGCAATGCCTGGCTGAAAAGCGGTCACGGCCAGCAACCCTGGGACGACGGCGTCATTACTTCCGGTGAAGAAATTCAGCAGCGGCGACAAGCGCATCTAGCCGCTGTGCAGCCCGAAGTCGCCGCCCTCTGGGAACGCTGGTCCGGATCGCTTTCCGGACTTAGTCTGCATCTGCACAGTGGCTGGAAAGAAGGTTTAACGCTGAGTGATTGCCTGCTACGGGACCAGGAACAGGATCGCGAAATGGGTTATACCCACAGCGGTCCGCATCGCGCCAATCTGGCCTTTCGGGTCCGCGGGAAAGCGGCACTGGATATCCTTTCGCGCGGCCAGTTGCGGGTATTGGGTTTGGCCTATCGTTTGGCGCAGGTAAAGATACTAAAGCAGGCCGGTTTGCCGCTGCCAACTATATTGATTGACGATTTCGCGGCGGAGCTGGACGCTTCGGCACGGGATTGGTGGGTAAAGGAACTCGACCTGCTAGGTGTGCAGGTCTTCGCTGCTGTCACCGCCGCCGGGCAGATTCCGACCGCGGTAGGCGGCCGCCATTTTTGTCTGGCAGCAGGCCAGCTTGAGAAGGAAACCGCATCATGACGGAAAAATACGATTCTACCAGTATCCAGGTGTTGAAAGGGCTGGAAGCGGTACGCAAACGCCCCGGCATGTATATTGGCGATACCGATGACGGCAGCGGTCTGCATCACATGGTTTTTGAGGTGGTGGACAATGCTATCGACGAGGCTCTCGGCGGTTATTGCGACGCCATCGTCGTTACCATCCATGACGACGAATCCGTCAGCGTCAGCGATAACGGTCGCGGCATACCCGTCGATATCCACGCCGAAGAAGGTCGTTCCGCCGTAGAAGTGATTATGACGGTGCTGCATGCCGGTGGTAAGTTTGATGACAATGCCTACAAGGTTTCCGGCGGTTTACACGGAGTCGGCGTCTCGGTAGTCAACGCTCTTTCAGAAACACTCCAGTTGCGTATCTTCCGCGATGGCTATGTTTGGACTCAAGAATATCAGGATGGCGAACCCCAGGCGCCGGTTGCACGCGGCGAGGTGTCGCGCAAACATGGCAGTACCATCCGCTTCAAACCATCGCCTCAGGTTTTTGCTGATACCCATTTCCACTTCGAGATTATCGCGAAGCGCTTGCGTGAACTGGCCTTTCTCAATTCCGGCGTGCATATCACCTTGCTGGACGAGCGCGCCGGGCGGGAAGAAATTTTCCATTATGAAGGTGGTATCCGCGCTTTTGTGGAGCACCTCAACCGCAGCAAAACCGCCGTTCATCCCACTGTGATCAGTCTCACCGGAGAACGCGACGGCATTGTCGTCGAAGCGGCCCTGCAATGGAATGAAGGCTATAACGAGGTCGTGCTCTGCTTCACTAACAATATTCCCCAAGCCGACGGCGGCACCCATTTAGCGGGCTTTCGCGGCGCCCTGACCCGTACCCTCAACCAGTATATGGAGCGGGAAGGCATCATCGCCAAGGCCAAGGTCGCGGTGAGTGGCGAAGATACGCGTGAAGGGTTGACAGCGGTGCTTTCCGTCAAGGTACCGGACCCCAAATTTTCTTCGCAGACCAAGGAAAAGCTGGTCTCCAGCGAGGTTAAACCGATAGTCGAGTCCTCTATGTCCGAGGCACTGACGATGTTTTTGGATGAGCATCCCAAAGAGGCGCAGGCCATTGCCGCTAAAGTCGTCGAAGCGGCACGGGCGCGGGAAGCCGCCCGGCGGGCACGGGAACTGACCCGCCGCAAGGGCGCACTGGACATTGCCAATCTCCCTGGCAAGCTGGCCGACTGTCAGGAGAAAGACCCCGCCAAGTGTGAAATCTATCTGGTGGAGGGCGATTCCGCCGGCGGCTCTGCCAAACAGGGCCGTGATCGCCGACATCAGGCCATCCTGCCCCTGAAGGGCAAAATCCTCAATGTGGAACGGGCGCGTTTCGACAAGATGCTCTCGTCCGATGAAATCGGGACACTGATTACCGCGTTGGGTACTGGTATTGGCGCCGAGGATTTTGATGTGGCCAAGTTGCGTTATCACCGGGTCATCATCATGACCGATGCGGACGTCGACGGCAGCCATATCCGCACCCTGCTGCTGACCTTCTTTTACCGGCAGATGCCCGATCTGGTGGCGCGCGGTCATATTTATATCGCCCAGCCGCCCCTCTATAAGGTCAAGAAAGGCAAGGATGAGCGCTACATCAAGGACGACATCGAACTGGCCGCTTACCTGCGGGAAATTGCCATGCAAGGCGCGCAATTTCGTCCGGCTGCGGATGCTGAGCCGGTAACGGACGAGCAACTGGCCGGCATGATGCGTCAGTACCAAAATATCGAGGCTTTGGTGCAGCGCCTGGAACGGCGCTATCCCAGTACTTTGCTCTGGGCCTTGGCCACGTTGCCGCCCATCGTTGCGGAGTCGGCGGATAGCGCCACCTGGGACGATTTCGCGCGACAACTCCGCGCGGCACTGGAGCTCAACGCCCTGCCCGCCGAACATTACTCGGTGGAGCGGGTGGGTGAAGCGGAGGCTTTGCGCCTACTGGTTCGCCGCGAACATCACGGCAGTCAGGAACTACGTTTTTTTGATCAGGATTTTTTTGCTGGCGGCGAATACCGGCATCTGGCCGACTATGCGCGGGTGATCGAAGGTAATATTCACCTGGGTGCGCGTATGGAACGTGGCGAGCGAGGGCTTACCGTCAGCCGTTTCCGCGCTGCGATGGACTGGCTTCTGGCTGACGCCCGTCGTGGTGTCGAGATTCAGCGCTACAAGGGTCTGGGTGAAATGAATCCAGAACAGCTCTGGGAAACCACCATGAACGCGGAAAACCGGCGTCTGGTGCGGGTGGATGTGGAGGATGCCATCGCCGCCGATGAGGTCTTCTCCATGCTCATGGGCGATGCGGTGGAGCCGCGTCGCCGTTTTATCGAAGAGAATGCACGTTTCGTATCACGACTCGATATCTGATCACGCGGCGACATTCTGATCAAAACGCAAAGGTATGGGCCAGTGGATGATTTCCATGCGCCCATCGATATGTTCGACCAGTGCGGTACAGCTCTCGACCCAGTCGCCGTCGTTGTAATAGAGGATACCGTCGATAATTTTTTGCTCGGCATGGTGGATATGGCCGCAGATCACCCCGGCATAACCGCGGCGTGAGGTTTCTTCGGCCAGCAGATGTTCGTAATCGTTGATAAACTGCACGGCTTTCTTAACCCGGTATTTGATATAAGCACTCAGGGACCAGTGACGGCGCAGGCCCAGGCGCCGGAACGCACTTTGCAGCAGCCGATTGAACCAGAGCAACAGGGTATAGCCATGATCACCCATATGAATGAGCCAGGTCGCATAGCGCATGGCGGCATCGAATTGGTCACCATGGATGACCCAGAGCTTTTTGCCATCGACAGTTTCATGCACGGCTTCCTGGAGGATGGCAATGTCGCCCAGGGAGATGGCGTCGCCTTGGGACTGTACATAATCAGAGAGTAGCTCGTAGACGGGATCATGATTACCGCGGATATAACGCACCGTGACCCCGGAGCGGGCCAATCGGAGAATTTTCTGAACCACCGTATTATGGCTGCGCGGCCAGTACCAGCGGACCTTGAGGCGCCAGAGGTCGATGACATCGCCCACCAGATAGAGCTGCTGGCAGGAATTGTGACGCAGAAAGTCCAAAAGACTCTCCGCCTGACAGCCGCGGGTGCCGAGATGGACGTCAGATAGAAATATGCTGCGATAATGGACCATAGGGTCATCCTGAAAAGGTGACAGAACCCTATATTGCCAGCAAAATATGACAGTTTGATGAAAGTTGGCTGTAGTGTAGTCGCCGATATGATTTTGGAGATCATTGTGCTTAACCTGTTTAACTTTGAATACAAAGAACTTTTCTCTGATAAAGGCATCGCCCGGCTGGATGGAGAATTTATTCGTAGCCTGGCGGAGAAAGACCAAATTCTTGCGGAACGCCTGCGAGTCTATCGTGCCGCAGGCGTCCAGCCCGCCGATAAAGCCCAGAGTGAGTTTCTGCTACAGCTTGCGCCCCATCTTGAACAATTTGTCGCACGGCTCTTTTGCCTGGAACCGGAAGTGGCTGCGTTGCAGGCTCAGACCCGCAGCCATGATGTGGTCATGGATTTCAAAAAGCATTTTGTGCTGCGCCGCGCACGCCGTTACCGTGGCGAGTTTCCGCACACTTTTGCGGATATGGATCAGTGGCTGGACATTGAAATCCAGCAGCGGTGCTGGCCGCGGGAGGATCGCGAATGGGCCATTGCTCGACTGGGTGAAGAATGGCTCAAGGATGAAGCGACCCATGCCGAAGCCATTGATCGTCTGACCCAGTGGTGTGCCCTCATCCTGAAAGACCCGCAGGCCGCCTTGGCGGTGCAAGGCTGGTCCAGTTTCCGCCTGCCCCAGCGGGTGGATCATGAGGCACTGGTCCCCTTAAAACGGCGGGATGACCTCCACGGTGCGCCCTTCGTGGCGCCAGACGGAACTTTGCGGCGCCGGGACAGTTTTCATCTGACCGATCTGCGTATGGACTTGCGCAGTGTCCAGAGTGAAGTGCATTACTGTCTCTATTGCCATGATCACGACGGGGATTTTTGTTCCAAGGGCTTTCCCGAGAAAAAGGGTGTGCCGGAACTGGGTCTCAAGGTAGACCCCCTCGGTGTCACCCTCACCGGCTGTCCCTTGGAAGAAAAAATCTCGGAAATGCAGGTTCTGAAACGGGACGGATTCAATATCGCCGCCCTGGCCATGGCGATGGTGGATAACCCCATGGTCCCCGCCACTGGACATCGTATCTGCAATGACTGCATGAAGGCCTGTGTCTACCAGAAGCAGGACCCGGTGAACATTCCGCAAATTGAAACGCGGATACTGACCGATGTGTTGAATCTTTCCTGGGGTGTCGAACTCTACGATTTGCTGACCCGGTGGAATCCGCTGCGCGCCGCGCAATATCTGGCGCAGCCCTACAACGGGAGGAAGGTGCTGGTGGCGGGTATGGGCCCGGCGGGCTTCACCATGGCCCATTATCTTTTGCAGGAAGGCTGTGCGGTCGTGGGTATTGATGGCCTGAAAATCGAACCGCTGCCCCAGCAGTGGCTGGAGGAGCCCATTCGGGACTGGAGCAGTCTCCAGGAGGACCTCGACGAACGCATTCTGCTCGGTTTCGGCGGTGTGGCCGAATATGGCATCACCGTGCGTTGGGACAAGAATTTTCTCAAACTGATTTATCTGACGCTGGCGCGGCGACCGAATTTCCAGATTTTTGGCGGCGTGCGGCTGGGCGGTACCATCACCCTCGAAAACGCCTGGGAACTGGGTTTCGATCACGTCTGTATTGCCACCGGTGCGGGCTTGCCGCGGGTGGTGCCGATGGGCGAGAGTCTGGCGCGCGGTATGCGTCAGGCCAGCGACTTTCTCATGGCGTTGCAGCTCACCGGTGCGGGCAAGCGGTCCAGTCTGGCTAACCTGCAGGTGCGCCTGCCGGCAGTGGTGATCGGCGGTGGCCTCACGGCGGTGGATACTGCGACCGAGGTGCAGGCCTACTATGTGCGGCAGGTGGAGAAGGTGCTGGCGCGCTATGAGCAGATGGCAGCGCAATCCGGTGAAGAAAAACTCCGCGCCGGGCTCTCCGCAGAGGATAGCCAAATTCTCGAAGAATTCCTGACCCACGGCCGGGCGGTGGGGGCGGAGCGGGAGCGGGCGGCGGCGGCAGGTGAAGCACCCAATTTCGTGCCGCTGATCCATGCTTGGGGCGGCGTGACCCTGGCGTACCGGAAGGGGATGCAGCAGTCACCGGCCTATACCCGCAACCACGAAGAACTCATCAAGGCCATGGAAGAAGGGCTTTATTATGGCGAGGGTCTCGATCCTCTCCGAGCAGAGCTCGACAGTTATGGGCATATCGCGCACATGGTCTTCCGCCGGATGCGCGAGGTGGAAGGGCGCTGGCTGGCCAGTGATCAGGATTTACGTTTGCCTGCACGAGCCGTCTTCATCGCCGCCGGCACCGTCCCCAACACCATCTATGAAAGGGAATATCCGGGGACTTTCCAACTGGATGGGGACCACTTCCTGACCCACGTGGCTCACGATAACGGGCCGTTGCAGGCGGTGCAGGTGGCCGCGCATTGCAAGGCCCCAGAGGCTGGTCCGTTTACGTCCTACGGTGATGCGCAAGGACATCGGATCAGCTTTATTGGGGATACGCATCCGGTTTTCCACGGTAGTGTGGTCAAGGCCATCGCCTCCGCCAAGGCGACATATCCGCAGGTCATGCAGAGCCTGGGGACGCTGGATACCGCCGTCGATCCGGATGTGCGAGGCTTTCAGCAACGCTTACAGCATCTGCTGAGCATGCGAGTACTACGCATGGATCGCAGCAACCCCTCCGTCACCGAGATGTGGGTGGAGGCACCGCTGGCGGCCCGCAATTTCCGGCCGGGGCAGTTTTTCCGCTTGCAGACCTTCGAGAGTCACAGCCCGATCGTGGACGGCACCCGTCTGCAGATTCCGGTGCTGACGGTCAGTGGTGCGGGGGTGGAAGGGGATGCGGTGCGCCTCCTGATCCTGCAGTGGGGCACTGGCCCGCGTCTGGTGGGACGCCTACAGCCGGGTGATCCCCTGATACTCATGGGACCGACCGGCGCCCCCACCGACATCCCCACGGGTAAAACGATTCTGGTGGTCGCCGGGCGCTGGGGTGCGGCGGTGATGCTGGATATCGGCCCGGCCTTGCGGGCAGCGGGCAACCGCGTGCTCTATGTGGCGGCCCTGGGCAAAGCCAGCGAACTGGATAACCAGGCGGAACTGGAAGAGGCGGCAGACCAGATCATCTGGTGCACCGGCAGCGGCCCCTTGATTCAGACCCATCGCGCGCAGGATCTCAGTGTCGAGGCCAGCGACATGGTGGCCCTGTTGTGCGCCTATGGGGCCGGTGAGCTGCCCGGACAAGCAGCGCAGGGCGGTGCAGGTATTCCGCTGAATAATGTGGATCGCCTGATGGTCATGGGTTCCACCGGCCTGCTCAAGGGGTTTCAGCAGGCCCTCCAGGCGGAGCTACAGCCGTATTTCCGCGCCGATCTGGAGGCCACCGCGACCGTGGGCAGCCCCATGCAATGCATGCTCAAAGGCGTCTGCGCCCAATGTCTGCAATGGCAGATCGATCCGGAAACGGGGCAGCGCACCAAGGCGGTATTTTCCTGTGCGCAGCAGGATCAGCCCCTGGCTTGGGTGGATCTGGATAACCTCACCGCCCGGCAGAGTCAGAATCGTCTGCTGGAAAGGGTCTCCAGTCAGTGGCTGGATCATGTCATGAGCGGGGAAAGCCTATAAAAGAATTCATAGAATACGGTTGCTGCTGCTGGCACCCAGTATAGGTGCCGGAGCCCGGCAGCAGCCGTCCCCCGATTACCGCAACGCAGTGCGCCCATAAACAATAAGAAAGGTCCTCATCCGCCCAGACAGAAAATGTTTCTGTTCGGCGCAATCGCTCCATTTCTGTTATCTCCTTTTGGCCGATGGTCATCAATCTGGCTTTTGGGCGAACAAAACGATATCTAAAAACCATCTTTACCCCATGATGTAGCTATTACTGATCGTAAATCAGCCTGTTATGTGCCTGCAGGTGGTGTCTTGCAGGCGTATTCAGCCACCGGATTCCAGACATTCGACCGAGATAGGCGTCGAATCTCCCGGCGGGGTCAATCGCTGTCTTTTGCTTATGAATTTTCCGTCGACGATCATCCGGAAGTGGCGCAGCCCCTTGATCGAAATCAAGGCGCATCCTGATCACAGCAGATATTGTTCACAAACATGCACCACCACTTCAGGAGACACCTTATGTTTTGCTATCAATGCGAACAAACCACATGTACCCCCGCCGGAATAGGCTGTACCAGTGAGCCGGGAACGTGCGGCAAGGATGAGGGCACAGCTGATCTGCAGGACATTCTTACGCACCTTATTAAGGGCATTGCCCAGTATGCGTGCCGGGCGCGGGCGGTGGGTGTTGCCGACAGACAGACGGACGACTTCATTTTTTATGGCCTTTTCACCACGCTAACCAACGTGAACTTCACTGCCACACGTTTTGTCCACCTGATCCAGGAGGCCAGCAAAAGGCGTGAGCGGATCAAATTATTGTACGAGGAAGCGGCGCGAGAACAGGACAAGACTCCCGAAATCCTGTCCGGTTCGGCCATCTTTCAACCCGCCGATGGTCTGGAGCAACTGCTGCGTCAAACCTCTGGCGTCGCCATAAACGCTGGCGTAGATCATCTCGGATCCGATGTAATCGGTGCCCGTGCCCTCATCCTCTACGGCATGAAAGGCGTAGCCGCTTATGCTCAACACGCCCGCGTCCTGGGTTATCAGAGTGACGAAGTCGACGCGCAGGCAGAGGAAATCCTGGATTACTTGGCAGGTAATCCAACAGACCTCGATGAAATGTTGGAAAAATCATTGGAAGTCGGTCGTTTGAACCTGAAGGTGATGGAGTTGCTTGACGTTGCCAACACCGACAGCTTTGGAACGCAGGAAATTACCTCGGTGCGCATCTCTCCGATCAAGGGCAAGGCCATCCTGGTCAGCGGTCATGATCTCCATGATCTTAAACAAATTCTGGAGCAGACCAAGGATCAGGGGATAAATGTTTACACCCATGGAGAGATGTTGCCAGCCAACGCCTATCCCACGCTCAAGGCATACCCTCATCTGGCAGGGAATCTAGGGGGAGCATGGCAGGATCAGCAGCGTGAATTTGCAGATTTCCCAGGACCCATTGTCATGACTTCCAACTGCATCATTGAACCGGTCAGAAGTTATAAAAATCGAATTTTTACCCTTGGTCCAGTGGGGTGGCCCGGCGTCCGCCATATTGAACATGGAGACTTTACCCCTGTTATCCAGGCAGCCAAGGCATTGCCAGGGTTTACGGGCGATGCAGAAGATCAGCGGATCACCATCGGTTTTGGACATCACACCCTCTTGGGCGTGGCTGGCAAAATCATAGATGCGGTGAAACACGGAGACATTCGCCACTTCTTCCTCGTCGGTGGGTGCGATGGTGTTTCTCCGGCGCGCAACTACTTCACGGAGGTGGCGGACAATGCCCCCGCCGACTCGGTAGTAATGACCTTGGGTTGCGGTAAGTATCGATTCAATAAGCATGAATTCGGGGATATTGGAGGCATCCCCCGCCTGCTGGATATAGGCCAATGCAATGATGCCCACTCCGCCATCCGGGTAGCGGGTGCCCTAGCCGAGGCGTTCGATTGTGGGGTTAATGACCTTCCATTGTCGATCATGCTCTCGTGGTTTGAACAAAAGGCTACAGCCATTCACCTTTCCCTGCTGGCTTTGGGTATCAGGGGGATCAAACTGGGGCCGACCCTGCCTGCCTATCTCACACCAACCTTGGTGCAGAGGCTCCAATCACGTTTCGATCTTGATCTCGATCTTATTGGCGAGGCGCAAGCGGATTTGCAGGCGGCCCTGACGCACACGGCATAGCACAAAGGATCGCTGCTTCGTTCTGAACGGACGAAGCAGCATAAGGATGAGCACATCATGACCAACTACGATATCACTCTCCATACCCGTGATAGGCAACGGCTGTCCTTCGTCTGCTCTGAGGCGGAAGATCTACTCTCCGCTGCGGAACGGGAAAGTATCCTGCTTCCTTCCCAATGCCGGAGGGGAACTTGCGGAGCCTGCGTGGCCACTGTCACCGCAGGTGCTTATCGCCTGAAGGAAGTGAGTATGGAAGCCCTGCCAGAAAAGGCGCAGGCACGAGGCGATGTACTTCTGTGCCGTACCTATCCACGAGCGGATCTGATTCTGGAGGCGCCTTATGACTACAACTACATCCGCTTTGAGCGCATTCCGGAGCGCGAGGCCGAAGTGATAGAAGTCACTATGGTGGCTACGGGTACGCGACGACTGTTGTTACGCCTGCAACCCGATGAGCAAGGGGGGGCTGCGGAATTCGAAGCAGGGCAATTTATGGAAATCCAGGTACCGGGCAGCGATGCGCGTCGCGCCTATTCTTTAGCCAACAACACCAACTGGAATGGCGACCTGGAATTTTTCATCACGCTGCGGCCAGGTGGTGCCTTCTCTACCTATCTGGAATCCGCAGTGGTGGGCGATCGCCTGAACATACGTGGACCACTTGGAACATTTACCCTGAGAGAAAACGGTCTGCGGCCACGTTGGTTCGTTGGGGGCGGGACAGGTGTGGTGCCGCTACTGTCGATGCTGCGACGCATGGCAGATTGGGGCGAAATGCTTCCGGCACGTCTGTACTTCGGCGCGAGATATGAAGACGAACTCTTCTGTCAGGAGGAAATCCGCCAGATTCAGAATAAACTTCCCCAACTGCAGGTTAAGATATGCCTTTCACATCCTGGCAACCAGTGGGCTGATTATCGGGGCAGCGTAGTGGAAGCCTTGCGCGATGACCTGGGAAGCCTTGGGGTTTTACCGGACCTGTATGTTTGCGGATCAACGCGACTGGTCCAGGGCGTGACGGACTTAGCTCTGAGCCAAAAGTTGCCGGACGCCTGTCTGCAGTTCGAACGGTTTTTGTCTGCATAGTGCAGTGTCTATATATCGGGGATCGGCACGCGTTCTCCGCAGGGTATGGACACAAAATGAGTAAAGGCGGCCAACTGGATTTTCCATGGGAATATGTGCCACGATCCTTTTGCGCCAAACCGACAGCAAAGGTTTAATTGGTATATTGCAATAGGCTTGGTAAAAACATTGATTTTTTCAGCTAGGAAGGGACTCATGGAAACCATAGAAACCAGTAAAGGCTATCGTTTTGCCCTTCTCTATCTTGGGTTTCGTCTCTTTTTCTTGTTGGGGACGGTATTCTCTGTTCTTGCCATATCTGCCTGGTTCTGGTTCTATTATCAGGGAACGCAGTTTCTTGATAATGGCAATTTTCCGATTATCTTGTGGCATGCCCATGAAATGGTCTTTGGGTATTCCGTGGCCGTGGCTGTTGGCTTTTTGTTAACCGCGGTCAGAAATTGGACTGGTCACCAGACGCTTCGTGGATATGGATTGTTGTTACTAGGCCTGTTCTGGCTTATAGCGCGCATAATGCCGTTCACCAATTTGCCTAGCGCGCTGATTATCATGGCGCTGTTCGATCTGTTATTTGATGTCACTGCCTGCATCGCCTTGCTGTATCCGCTTGTCCGCGCCAAGCAGTGGAAACAGCTTGGGATATGGTCTATTTTATTACTGGTGACGACAAGTAACACATTATTTTATATGGGTCTAATCTGGGGGCATCCCGAGCTGACACGAATTGGGTTGTTTTCCGGGCTCTATCTAATTATCGCGCTTATCATGTTGATGGGACAGAGGATAATACCGTTCTTTATTGAAAGGGGGGTTGGTTATCCGGTTGTTTTGGATGTCCGGCCGTGGCTAAATGTCAGCAGCATGATTCTTATGATGGTTTTTATTGTCGCTGTTGTATGGGGGCCGATTTCGAGAATTACTGTTTGGGTGGCCATCGCGTTGGCAATTTTGCAGGTTCTACAAATGGTCGGATGGTATACCCCAGGCATTTGGCGTAAGCCGTTGTTATGGAGCCTGTATCTGGCTTATGGATGGATATTCATTGGATTTACCTTGACGGCGCTTACCCGTTGGATACCCATCAATCCCATGTTGGGAATTCATGCTTTTGCGTATGGCGGGGTAGGCATGATGACTATTGGTATGATGGCGAGAGTCTCTCTGGGACATACAGGGAGAAACATCTTTACGCCGCCAGCGGCCTTGAACTGGATGTTTTCTTCGTTGCTTCTTGGTGCCATTGTGCGCGTAATTATTCCAATAATAGCGCCAATGCAGTACCGCATTTGGATTGAGGTGTCGCAAGGTCTGTGGATTATTGCCTTCGTCGCTTTTGTCGTCGTTTACGCGCCCATGCTCATAAAGCCGCGGATCGATGGTCGATATGGCTAACAATGCAATCGCCCAATCGGTGAAGTCGAATTTGGGCTGCGTAAAATAATCTCCTCGGCTGTGGGGGTTATGGGACTGGCTGGTCGCCCTGGCGGAAATCAAGAGCGCGATCAGCGCGTTTCAGCTCATCCCGAATGAGTTGGCGTGTGCTCAGTGCTGATCAGGGAACAGGATGTTCAGTTCCAGTACTTCAAAATCCCCTCGCCGTTCCATGCTCACCTTGATATTTTCCTTGTCCACGGGAATGTATTTGGCGATCACTGCCAGGAGTTCTTCCTGCAATGCTGGCAGGAAGTCGGGGCCATCGGCATCCCGCTCGTGGGCGAGGATCAGTTTCAGGCGATCCTTTGCCACATGGGCAGTTTTCTTGCGGGAACCGAGGAGGTAATCAAGAAAGGACATATCAGCCTCCAAAGAGTCGTTTGAAGAAACCTGCCTTGACCGGCTGAATAAAGCGCAAGGGGCGCTCTTCTCCAAGGAAGCGGGCGACGACGTCCTTATAGGCCTCAGCCACATCGCTGTTTTCCATGTGAATGGCGGGTATGCCCTGATTGGAGGCCTGGAGGATCACTTCGGATTCGGGGATCACGCCCAGCAGAGGGGTGTGTAGCAGCTCCTTCACGTCTTCCAGGGAAAGCATTTCTCCGTCCTCCACCCGCTTGGGGGAATAACGGGTCAGAAGCAAGTGTTCCTTCACCGGTTCCTCCCCCTGTTCCGCCCGTCGAGAGCGGGCCGCAAGAATGCCGAGAATACGGTCGGAATCGCGGACGGAGGAGACTTCTGGATTGGTGACCACAATGGCTTCGTCCGCATGGTAGAGCGCCATGAGCGCGCCCGACTCGATCCCCGCGGGTGAATCGCAGACGATATAATCGAATTCCTTGCGCAGTTCATCCATGACCGCCGTTACCCCTTCGGTGGTCAGGGCATCCTTGTCGCGGGTCTGGGACGTGGGCAATACATAGAGATTCTCACAGCGCTTATCCTTGATGAGCGCCTGCTGCAACTTGGCCTCGCCCTGGATGACGTTGATGAGGTCATACACGACCCGTCGCTCGCAGCCCATGATCAGGTCGAGGTTGCGCAGGCCCACGTCGAAGTCGATGACGACGGTACGATGGCCGCGCAGGGCGAGACCGCTGGCAAAGGCGGCACTGGTGGTGGTTTTGCCGACCCCGCCCTTTCCGGAAGTGATGACGATTATTTTGGCCACGGTTCTTTTCTCCAGGACTTATATGTTTAATGCCGTAATATGCAACTGCTCGTCGCGGCTGTAAATCTGTGCCGCCTTGCCCCAAAGGGGATGGTTCGTTTCGAGGGTGCGATACAGGCCGGTGACGGAGACCAGTTCTGCCTCCAGGCTCATGCAAAAAATCCGCGCACCGTTCTGTCCGTTGACGCCGGCAAGAGCACGGCCACGCAAGGGGCCGTAGACGTGGATATTGCCGTCGGCCATGATTTCGGCGCCGGCGTTGACGGCGGCTAGACAGACGAGATCGCCACCACGGGCGTAGCTGCGTTGGCCACCGCGTATGGGGTGATCCAGAATCAGGCCGCCAGGACTTGTGGGGACGGGCTGTACTGGCGGGGGTGTTTCTGGTTGCGGGGCGGCGTTGCGATCCTGGCCCCGTAAAATGGGGAGGTGCAGATGTCGCGCCAGAGCCTGTTGGCCGGGCGAGGCATTGCGCAAACCGACAGGGAGCCAATTGGCGGTACGCAATACCTCCAGGATTTCGGGCAAAGCTAAAGGCGCTTCTTCGGGTATGGCGCTCAGATCCAGGACCACCGGCGCAAAGCGATGGAAATCCGCAGCGGCGGGGTGGCGTTGATGTTCTTCGGCAATGCGCTGCGCCAGTTGTTGGGGGTTGTTGCTTTCCAAGTGGAGGATGGAAAGAGTGAAAACGCCCCCGGACACGCGCAGGGGTGCGTTGGATTCTGTGTCGAGGGAGCGGGGGTTAGCCATGTTTCACGTGAAACATCGACGTGTGTCGCTTCATGGGCGTTGCAGCAAAGGGCGTTTGCCGCTCTTGCCATTCCAGGTTTCGGCATCGGGTAGTGGCGACTTTTTGCGGAGGATGACTGGCCAGTCTTTGCTGAGTTCGGCATTGAGGGCGGTGAAGTCGCGCTGATCGCTGGGAACTTCGTCATCGGCGAAAATGGCGTCAGCGGGACACTCGGGTACGCAGGCCGCGCAGTCGATACATTCGACAGGATCAATGACGAGAAAATTTGGCCCTTCATGAAAGCACTCGACCGGGCAGACTTCGGCACAGTCTGTGTATTTACACTGGATGCAATTTTCGGTAACGACGTAGGTCATGAGTTGGTGGCGTTCTTTACGGAGCGCTTTCGCGGTGCAGGCTCGGTGGCTGTTGAGGCGGTACTTTTGGACGATGCGGTCTTCTTTGCCGTTGGGGCCTTGGCTTTGGCTGGTTTTTTCACCACTGCGGTTTTGGCTGCCGCGGGCTTTTTAGCGGTAGCTGTTGCCGTTTTCGCGGCCGGTGTCCTGGTGGTTTTCGCCGCGGGCTTCCGGGCCGGGGCTGCCTTCTTGGTTGGCGCTGTGCGCTTTTCGCGGGGCGGCGGCGGGGTGTAGTCGGGCAGCATGGCAGCGATTTCCGCGTCGCTGGCATTTACCGGGAAGTGGAAAGCACATTCGCTCTGCGGGCAGGCGAGTTGTTCACCGAGGCGCTTGCCGCTTTTTTCGATCAGAATCGGCCAGGCGCAACGGGGACAGGGGCGCGCCACAGGGGGGCCCCATACCGCATAGTTGCATTTGGGATAGGTATTGCAGGAGTAGAATATTTTGCCGTAGCGGCTGCGTTTTTCGACGAGTTCGCCTGCACCGCACTGGGGACAGGCGACCCCCGAGGATTTGGGCTGGGTTAGCGGCTCAATATGCTTGCATTCGGGGTAGCCGCTGCAGGAGATGAAGCGGCCATAACGCCCGGTTTTGTAGACCAGCGGCTTGCCGCAATCTGGGCAGTCGCGGCCTACGGGCTCGGCGGGTTCGCGAGGACCCTCCACCGGGCGGGTATAATTACATTCGGGATAGCCAGAGCAGGCCACAAAACGGCCGTGGCGACCGAGGCGCAGGAATAAGGGTTTGCCGCATTGTGGGCAGGTTTCGTCCAGTGCTTCACTGGTGGCTTCGGTGCGGCTGACGCTGGCTTTTTCGTCGAGGAGTGCGCGGAAGGGTCCCCAGAACGCGCTGAGCACCGGCTGCCATTGCTTTTCGCCGCGGGAAATGGCGTCCAGTTCGTCTTCCATGCTGGCGGTGAAGCCATAGTCCACATAGCGCTCGAAATGATTGGTCAGGAAACGGCTGACTACCCGTCCGAGATCGGTGGGGCGGAAACGGCGCTGCTCGACGGCCACATATTCGCGATTCTGCAGGGTCTGAATAATGCTGGCATAGGTGGAGGGACGACCGATGCCGTGGGCTTCCAGGGTTTTGACCAGGGTGGCATCGCTGTAACGAGGGGGCGGCTCGGTAAAGTGCTGTTCGGGATCAATGCCGAGTACCTGGGGCTCATCGCCGGTATGGAGGGGCGGCAGAATGCGATTGCTCTCATCCTCGTCACCGTCGTCCTTGCCTTCCTGATAGACGGCCATGAAGCCGGGAAAGGTGACGGTGGAGCCGTTGGCACGCAGGGTCCAATGGGTGCCGGCATCCATATCGACGGCGACCAGGTCCATGCGCGCGGGCGCCATTTGACAAGCAACACTGCGCTTCCAGATAAGATCATACAGGCGCCAGAGATCGCGTTCGAGCACGCCCTGCAAGGCCTCCGGGCTGCGGGCGATGTCCGTGGGGCGAATGGCTTCGTGCGCTTCCTGGGCATTTTTGGTTTTGGTCTTGTAGCGGCGTGGGGTCTCGGGGACGAATTCGCTCCCGTAGTGGCTGCCGATAAAGTCACGGATGGAAGCGATGGCCTCTTCGGCGAGGTTGACGGCATCGGTACGCATGTAGCTGATGAGGCCGACGGTCTCGTTGCCGATATTGATGCCTTCGTAAAGCTGTTGGGCGACGCGCATGGTCCGGCTGGCATTGAAGCCGAGCTTGCGCGAGGCCTCCTGCTGCAAGGTGGATGTGGTGAAGGGCGCGGCAGGTTGGCGTTGCCGACTCTTGCGCTCCACCTCCCGGACCCGCAGCGCCCGGCGGCTGAGGTCATCTTCCATGCCGCTGCGGATGGCCTCGGCTTGATCGCTATCGGTGACGTCGAACTGTTCGAGCTTTTTCGTCTGCCAGTGGGTCAGGCGGCCGGTGAATTCGCTGCCAGCCTGCTCCAGGCGACTGGCGATGGTCCAGTATTCACGGCTGACAAAGGCCTCGATTTCATTTTCGCGTTCGCAGATCAGGCGCAGGGCAGCGCTTTGTACCCGGCCCGCCGAGAGGCCCGGACGCACCTTGCGCCAGAGCAGCGGTGACAGATTGAAGCCGACCAGATAATCGAGGGCGCGGCGTGCTTGCTGGGCATTGACCAGATCCATGGCGATTTCGCGGGGATGGGCGATGGCTTCTTGCACGGCCTTTTTGGTGATTTCGTGAAAGACCACGCGTTGCGCTGGCTTGTTGCCGAGCAGGTGACGTTCGCGCAGCAGTTCCACCAGATGCCAGGAGATGGCCTCGCCTTCGCGATCCGGATCGGTAGCAAGCCAGAGCTTGTCGGCGCCGCGCAGGGCCTTGGCGATGGCGTCCACATGGCGCTCATTGCGCTCGATGGCGGCGTAGTGCATGGCAAAATCATGCTCCGTATCAACGGCACCCTCTTTGGGCTGCAGATCACGCACATGGCCGTAGGACGCGAGCACCTGAAAATCATCCCCCAGATATTTCTGGATGGTCTTGGCTTTTGCCGGTGATTCTACAATAACGAGCTGGTGTGCCATAGGTTAGTGGAGAATCCGTGCGCCGTCGCTACCGAGCAAGGCATCGATCCAGAAGGCTTCGGGGCCGGGGTCGTTAGCCATCACCATGAAGGTCACCCAGTCGAGGGTTTCGAGATCGGTGTCGTCCAGTTCCAGGGCGAGCAGGCGATCGATGATGCGTTCACGCATGGCGCCGTTGATGACGCCAAGCCGCTCCCAGTCGTGTAACTGACCGCGGGCGGCCACGGAAAGATTTTGCTGCTCGTAGGGGTGGTAGGCGCGTAGCGAGCGGGGGCTGGTCTCCTCTTGCTCCTCTACCGCGAAGCCTTCCATCCAATCGAGGGCGCGCTGAATATCGTCGTCGGGAAAGCCGACGGCGCGCAAATGGTCTTCGACCATGTCGTCGTCTTCGTCGTCGAGATGGTCGAGCAGATAACTGATGATGTCTATGACGTCTTCCATGCCTTGGCCCTAGGAAGCAGGTGGGAGGCGACAGAAACGGCCGCCGGGGCAGGCCGCGAGGTAACCTTGTAATTCCATGCCCAAGAGGATGGCCGAAAGCTCGGTCAGCGTCAATCCGCAGCGGCTGGCGATCTGTTCCGGGGCGAGGGGGTCGAAATCCATGGCAGCCCAGACTTTAGCCTGGTCCGGGTCGGTGGGCTGCCAGTCTGCTGCGGGCGCTGTCGCCGGACTGCCCCGCAGTACGGCGTACAGCGGACCGAGTTCGCTGAGCACGTCCTCGGCACTCTCCACCAGTTTGGCGCCGTCGCGGATGAGGCGATGCGGGCCGCGCGACAACGGTGAGTGGATGGAGCCGGGAATGGCAAAGACTTCGCGGCCTTGCTCCATCGCCAGCCGGGCAGTAATCAGTGAACCGCTGCCCTCCGCGGCTTCGACCACCAGCACACCCAGGCTGAGGCCGCTGATGATGCGGTTGCGGCGGGGGAAGAGGCCGCTGCGTGGACCGGTATCGGGGGGTTGTTCGCTGAGAATGAGGCCCTGCCCGGTAATCTGGCGGGCGAGCTGCAGGTGGCTGCGCGGGTAGATGAGATCGGCACCGGTACCGAGTACGGCGACCGTGCCGCTATGGAGGGCGCCACGATGCGCTGCGGCATCAATGCCGAGGGCCAGGCCGCTGCTGATGATAAGGCCGGCCTCCCCCAGATTTTTGGCAAATGCTTCGGCCGTCGCAACACCGGTCGCGGTGGAACTGCGGCTGCCAACGATAGCCAGCATGGCCTGGTTCAGGCAGGTGCGCTGCCCGCGTAAATAGAGCAGCAGGGGCGGGTAATCGCTGTCCGTCCAGCGACAGAGATCGGTATCGGGACTTTCCAGCCAGCGCCGGTCTGCGGGCGTGAGCATGTCCTCGGGCGCCCTCTGCAAGGCGGCTATTTGCGCGGCCTGCAAACCGAGGTCCTGCAGGGCGCCTGCGCCCGTTTGAAAACAGCGCTCTACCGCACCAAAGCGCTCCAGCAGAGCACGTTGGCGGACCGGGCCGAGGCCGGGGATACGGCCGAGGGCGAGCCAGGCCCGGTCTGTCACCCGTTTCCTGAGGGGCGGTCGCTGGCGGTTACCGGGCGCGGACTGGCCAGTTGGTCACCCACCAGGATGCCATGTGTCGCCGTGGTAATCACGGCGTAGGAGACCGTGGGGAATATCCGGAACAGCATGACGGTACCCACCTTCTGCGGCGGCAGGGCGAAGGGTTTGCCGGTCACCGCGTTTTTCGTCTCTCCCCCGGGCCGGTCAACCTGCAGCACATTACCAGCGCTTAGGCCGCTGTCCCGGCCCTGATCCACGATAACGACCTGGCCGACCATCAGTTCCGGATAATTACTCATTTTGGCGATGATCTGCGCATTTACCGGGTGGGAGGGGGCGCTGGGGAAGTAGTGGGGCGCGCTACGGTCCGTGGTAGGTACCAACCGGTCGCCCAGAGAAATTTCCTTCAGGGCATTAGTGATTTCTACGGCGGGATGGGGGCCGTTGCTGCGCACGACTGCGCTACCGAGATCGCGGAGCGCATAACCGAGGGCTTTTTTGCCGTCGTGGCGATAGAGTTTCGGTCCGAGGGCGACAATCTGGTAACGGGCACCAATGGGCGCCTGTGCCAGGCCGGAGGCATAGAGCTTGTCACCCACCGTATAGACGATATGCTCACTGGCGCTGGCGGCAAGATAGGGCAGTTGGTCATAAGCCTTTTTATTGGCGATAACACCAGGCGTGCCGAGGAATGGCATTACTTCGCCAGTGGCCACCGTGGGCAAGGGTCCCGCAGTCATCTGCGGATGCAGCGAGATAACACGGAGTTCTGGCTGACCGTTGGACCCGCGGATAATCACGATACGATCGCCCGGATAAATCAGATTGGGGTTTTTAATATAGGCATTCCGGTGCCAGATCTGTGGCCAATCCCAGGGGTTTTTGAGGAAATGTGCGGCAATACCCCACAGGGTGTCACCGGTTTTGACGGTATAACTGTGTTCACTGCGTAGCTGTATGCCGGACGGCGCAGCCTGCGCCATTACCGGGGCCATGGCGCCGAGGCCGAGACAAAATAGGGTGTTGCGCCAGATGTTCTTTTGCATGAATGATCTCCGCTGGACTTCCGCAGGGAATAGTATTAGTTCAAGATACGATTTTTGCCGGATGGTAATAATGTGGTGACGAAATGCCCCTCTTGAAGATACTGGAGTTCCCCGATGTCCGCCTCAAGGGCATGGCCCAGCCCATAGTCCGGGTGGACAGACAGATTCAGCAATTGGCCGACGATATGGCGGAAACCATGTACGATGCACCCGGTATCGGTCTGGCCGCGCCACAGGTGGCTGCTGGTCACCGGCTGATTGTCGTGGATGTTTCAGAAAATCGCAATGATCTGCTGACGTTGGTGAATCCGGAAATTATCGCGCGCATGGGTGAAGAGGAGATGAAGGAAGGCTGCCTGTCGGTCCCCGGCGTGCTGGAGACGGTGCGGCGCGCCGAAAAAGTGACGGTGCGCGCGACCACGGTACTGGGCAAGACCGTTGAATTGGAGGCCGATGGGCTGCTGGCGGTTTGCCTGCAACATGAGATAGACCATCTCAATGGTACCCTTTTTGTCGATCACCTGTCCCGCCTCAAGCAAAACCTGATTCGCCGCAAGGCGGAAAAAAGGGTGCGACTCGGTGACTAGAAAACAGCGCATTGTTTTTGCTGGGACGCCGGAGTTCGCGCGCATTATTCTGGCCGAATTGCTGCAAGGGCCGGAAGAAGTCGTCGGCGTATTTACCCAGCCGGATCGCCCGGCGGGCCGGGGGCGGGCGTTGCAGGCCAGTCCGGTGAAGCAGGAGGCTTTGGCCGCAGGCATTCCCGTTTTTCAGCCGGAATCCTGTAAGACGGGTGAGGCCCTGGACCTGCTCCGGAGCCTGGCGCCGGATTTGCTGATTGTCGTGGCCTACGGACAGATTTTACCGCAGGCGATTCTGGACCTGTCGACGCGCGGCGCCATCAATGTTCACGCCAGTCTCCTGCCCGCCTGGCGCGGCGCCGCGCCCATCGCCAGGGCCATTGCGGCGGGCGACAAGGAAAGCGGCGTTGCCATCATGCAGATGGAAGCCGGGCTCGACTCCGGTCCGGTGCTGTGGGAGGAACGCGTGCCCATTGCGCCCGATGACACGGCGGCCAGCCTCCATGACCATTTGGCCCGGCTGGGCAGCGATGCCTTGCGTCAAGCTCTGGACCGGCTCTGGGCGAATCGGCTGAAACCCATGCCCCAAGACCCGGCGCTGGTGAGTTATGCCCGCAAGCTGAAGAAGGAGGAGGCGCAGCTCGACTGGCGGCTTCCCGCGGCGATGCTGGAGCGCCTGGTGCGGGCCTTCAATCCCAGCCCTGTTGCCCATACCCTTTTTCGCGACAAAGGCTTGCGGGTCTGGCAGACGCGGGTGCTGCCTATGCAGGGCGATCAGGCGCCCGGTACCATCACTGCCGTGGAAAAAGACGGGATAGTGGTGACCTGTGGCGAAGATCAATTGCAGTTGCTGGCGGTGCAACCAGCAGGCAAGGGCGTACTCAGTGGTAGCGATTTCGCCCGCGGTTATCGCCCGCAGGTTGGCGAAGTCCTGGGATGAGGGAAGAGCGGACAGGGGTTGAGCGGGCAAAAAGCACATCCGGTGTGGCAGTGCGCAAGGCCGCTGTTGCCGTATTGCGGGGCGTGGATAGCGGGCAGACGGTGGATGCCGCCCTGCTGCCGGTGGCGTTGACCGGTGCGGATCGGGCGACCTTGCAATGGCTGGTGCTGGGCACGCTGCGCGAGTATCTGCCCTTGCAGGCCCTGGCCGCTCAATTGCTGCGCAAAGGCTGGCGCGAGGAAGATGCGGATTTGGGTTTTTTGCTGAGTCTGGCCCTTTTTGAGTTGCGCCATGGGCAACGGCCCGCCTTCGCCGTGGTCAATGATTGGGTTGAGATGACAGAGGCCCTGAAAAAACCCTGGGCGCGCGGTCTGATGAATGCCGTTCTGCGCCGTTATCTGCGTGAGCGGGAGGCTTTGGATGTGGCACTGGCCGATCGCGATCTCGGGCACCCGGCCTGGCTGGCGGCGCGTTTACGCGCGGCCTATCCGCAAGACTGGCCCGCCATTGCCGCGGCCAATAACAGCGCACCGCCCCTCTGGCTGCGGGTGAATACGCAGCGGGTGGATCCCGGCAAATATCGGCGGTTGCTGGCAGAACAAGGCCTGGAGGCCGAGGCCGAGGGCGTGACGTGGAGTGATGCGGCCTTGTGTCTGCCCGCCAGTGTACCGGTAGCGACCCTGCCGGGCTGGGATGCCGGCTGGGTTGCGGTACAGGATGGGGCGGCACAACTGGCGGCCCACATTCTCGCACCCCAGGAGGGGGAACGGATTCTGGACGCCTGCGCGGCCCCTGGCGGCAAGACCGCTCACCTGTGGGCACTGGGAGCGACGCGCCTGGATGCCCTGGACCGCTCCGCAGAACGCCTGAACCGAGTGCGCGAGGCCCTGGAAAGACAAGGGGGCACGGTACATTTGCAGGCGGCCGATGCTGCAGAAACCGCTACCTGGTGGGATGGCGAGCTCTATGACGCCATTCTTCTGGATGCGCCCTGTACCGGCACCGGGGTTATTCGTCGTCACCCTGACATCCGCCTGCGCCGCCAGCCAGAAGAAGTGGTCGAGGCGGTAGCGCAACAGGCGCGCCTGTTGGAGGGCCTGTGGCCTTGTCTGCGTCCCGGCGGTCGGCTGCTCTATGCCACCTGTTCGGTGCTGCCCGAAGAAAACGAGGAACAGATCATCGCCTTTCTCCGGCGTCATCCCGATGCGCGCCGTTCTGCGCACCCGCTGACCGGACAGCGCCTGCCCGGACAGGAAAACATGGATGGCTTTTTCTATGCCTTGCTGGAGAAGGAGGCGTGAGCCAGGATGGTGCGTTGCATTTGCCCACCAGCAGAAACTGGCTACAGCAATGTGTCGTTATCCTGGTTGCGCTGTACTGTTTTTGGGGTCTGGCAGGGATCGCCGTGGCTGGTCCGGCGTTTCACGTGGAACATTTGCGGGTGACCCCGCGGGAGAATGCCGTTGAAATCAATGCCAGCGTGCAACTGGACAGGGAGGCACTCCTGCAACAAATCCTCGACCAAGGGCAGACCCTGGTCTGGGTGGTGGAGGCGGAGTGGCGGGAGCCCGAACCTTTCTCCTTCATTCCCGGTGTGGGTGTACAGGTACACCGGAAGCAGCATTGGCGCATCCACTACTACCCCCTGACTAACCAATATGCCGTTGAGGATCAGCACGGGGCGCTCACCATGTACGCGCACTGGGGTGAGGTCGCTACGGCACTGGCCCAGGTGCATGATTTCATGCTCCCGCTGGTCCACGGCGCGGCGCGCGGTCAGGTGGCGTTGCGGGTGTATATTGATGTTCAAGCCTTACCCCTGCCATTGCGTTTACGTTCTTTGCTTGGCCACTGGAAACTGGAGTCCCCATGGATCGTCAGCGCGCCCCTTTCGCACTAAGAAACTGGCTGCGTGCCCTGAGTGCCGGCACTACCCCGGAGCAGCAGCGGGTGGGGCCGCGCTGGGGTGCTGTTCTGCTGCTGTTGGCTATCGTGGCCTTTTTGGGGGTCAACTTTTTCACCAGCGCTGGGGGGCCGCTGAGCCATTATTTTGTGCCCATGCTGGTGATTTCCGCAGGAATCGTCCTCTGTCTGCTCATTCTGGTGCTGTTCTCGGTGGTGGCGCTGCTGTTGCGCCTGCGGCGCGGCGAGGTGGGCAGTCAACTCGCCACTCGTTTGGTGGTCATCATCACCCTGCTCAGTTTCCTGCCAGCGGTCATCGTCTTCGGTTTTTCCTGGCAATATCTGAATCGGGGCGTGGATTCGTGGTTTAGCAGTGCGGTGCAGACCGCACTGGATCAGGCCCTGAACGTGGCCAAGGCCGGTGTGGATCGTTATCGTAATTCCACGCTGTTGGCGGCGGAGAGCATTGCTCAGGCCCTGGTGGGGGAGTCTGACAGCAACGCCGTCATCACCGTGATTGCTCTGCGCGATCAGTACCGTCTGAGCAGTGTTACCCTCTTCTCCAGCGATAACCGGATCATCGCCACCAGCAGCGATAACCTCAGTCTGGCGCCGCGTTTGCCGCGCCGGGAAATCCTCGCCATGGAAGAGAGCCATCCGACCGCCACCATAGAGCCGGAACCCAACGGCGGCTTGCTGGTAAAGGTGCTGATTCCGGTACTGAGCCCGCATCTGGGGGAAAGTAACCGCATGCTCTACGTGGAACAGCCCATTCCAGAGCAATTGACCCAGGCGGCGGAGGCCGTGCAGGTGGCTTACACCCGGTATCACCAGTTGATGCTGATGCGCGAACCGATGAAAACGGCCTTTCAGCTCAGCTTGGCGGTGGCTTTGCTGCTGGCTTTGCTGGCGGCGGTGTGGATGGGTTTGCATCTGGCGCGGCGCCTGACCGCGCCGATAGCACGGCTGGCGGCGGGCACCCAGGCGGTGGCGCGCGGCGAGTTTATTCCCCTGCAGACGGTGGCAAGTCACGACGAGCTGGGTGTCCTGATACACTCGTTCAACAATATGACCCGGCAACTGGCGCGGGCCAAGCAGCAGGCGGCGGCGGCGCAGGAGCAGGCGGAGCAGCGGCGGCTGTACCTGGAGACCGTGCTCGGACAGATTTCCAGCGGCATCCTGACCTTTGACGGCGAAAACCATTTGGCCGAAATCAACGCCGCGGCAACCCATATCCTTCAGGAGGATTTGTCCAGGGGCAGTGCGCTGGATGCATTGCATGACGGCACGGCGCTGGAGCCTCTGTGGAAGCTGGTGGCGGACTGGGTGGAGCACCCCCGTAACGGGATGCAGAAGGAGTTGCAGATCGAGCGTTCCGACGGGCCACAGACCATTATCGTGCATGGCGCGCATTTTGCGGATGATGCCGGTAGTCAGGGTTTCGTACTGGTTTTTGACGATATCAGCACGCTGGTCGCCGCCCAGCGCAGTGCCGCCTGGAGTGAGGTGGCGCGGCGTTTGGCCCACGAGATCAAGAACCCGCTCACCCCCATCCAGCTCTCCGCCGAGCGACTGCGGCGCAAATATCTGGAACGCCTTGGCGATGAGGGGGAGACCCTGGATCGCGCCACCCGTACCATCATCCATCAGGTGGATGCCCTCAAGGTGATGGTGGATGCCTTCTCGGAGTATGCCCGGCAGCCGCAATTGGAGTTGCGCTCGCTCGATCTGAACACACTGATTCTGGACGTGCTCGACCTGTATCGCGGGCAAGAGAGCGGGGTGGAGATTCGGGCTGAGCTGGGTGCGGGCCTGCCCCCCCTGCGGGCCGATGTGCATCGCCTGCGCCAGATCCTCAACAATCTCTTGCGTAATGCCATGGATGCTCTACAGGGCGGCGCGGAATCTTCGGACGGCAAGCATATCCTGATTCGCACCCGCTTGACGGACGTGGGCCCGGCAAAGGTGCTAGAGTTGAGTGTGTTAGACGACGGACCCGGCTTCCCGGCCGAGTTGCTGGCGCGGGTTTTTGAGCCCTATGTCACCAGCAAGGTGAAGGGTTCTGGGCTGGGTCTCGCCATCGTCCGGCGCATCGTTGAGGAGCATGGCGGGCAGATTATTGCCGATAATCAGGGTTTGCAGGGCGGCGCGCGTATCGTTATTGATTTTCCGTTGGGTTGAAGCAAGCGTTCAGGAGGCGGCATGGAAGAGGCACGATTGAATATTCTGGTGGTGGATGACGAACCCGATATCTGCGCGACCCTGGCAGAAATTCTGGAGGACGAGGGCTACAGCGTGCATACCGCGGGGAGTGCGGAAGCCGCCGAAGTGCTGCTGCGTGATCAGATGGTGGACCTCGTCCTTCTCGATATCTGGATGCCAGGTGAGGACGGCGTCAGCCTCTTGCGGCGCTGGGCCGAAGCGGGTCTGGAGCAGCCGGTGGTGATGATGTCCGGGCACGCCACCATCGAAACGGCGGTGCAGGCGACCAAGCTCGGCGCCTATGATTTCATCGAAAAACCGCTGTCGCTGGACAAGACCCTGCTTACCGTTACCCATGCCCTGGAATCCAGTCGCTTGCAGCGCGAGAACCGCGACCTGCGCGCGCAGGCCGGCTGGGTAGAGCGGCCAAGCGGCGAGAGCCCGGCGATCCGCCAGTTTCGCGAACAGTTGCAGCGGGTGGCAGCGGTGGATTCCTGGGCGTTGCTGCTGGGCGAGCCGGGTAGCGGTAAGGAAGTGGCCGCGCGTTATCTGCACCGGCAAAGCCGACGGGCACAGGGACCCTTCGTGGATCTGCGTGCCGCCGCCATCGCTCGCCCCAATATCGCCATTGAGCTGTTCGGCAACGAAGATCATGGCAAACTGACCCGCGGGCGCCTGGAAGTGGCCCATGGCGGTACGCTCTTCATCGACGAAATTGCCGACATGGACCTGGAAACCCAGGCGCGGCTGTTCTCGGCCTTGCAGGAGCGGCGCATCATCCGGGTGGGCGGGACGACGCCCGTGCCGGTGGATGTGCGTGTTATCGCCGGAAGCGCGCAGGATTTGGCGCACGCGGTGCAGAGCGGGCAGTTCCGCAGCGATCTCTACTACCGCCTCAGCGCCCTGCCCCTCAAGGTGCCACCGCTGTCCGCGCGGAGCGCAGATATTCCGACACTGATAGAAGAGTTTGTACGTTTTTATGGCGCCCGCGATGGCTTGGCCGTGCGCCACTTTGCCCCGGAAACCCTGGATGTGCTGCGGCATTATCCCTGGCCGGGCAATGTCCGCGAATTGCAGAATCTGGTGGAACGACTGCTGATTCTGGCGGAAGGGCCAGAGATCAGCGCGGAAGAGGTGGAAGGGGCGCTGGGTCTGGATAATCGCCTCGTCCTCGCCAACACTAATTTCGACGGGGAAGATTTTGGCGGCACCCTGAAGCGCGCGCGGGAGCGCTTTGAGCGTGCCTTCCTCGAATACCATCTGGCGCGTAACGAGTGGAATATCGCGCGAACGGCGGAAGTGGTGGGGCTGGAGCGCACGCATCTCTATCGCAAGCTGAAAAATCTGAGTATTGCCCTGAAGGGCGAGCGGCATGCGGGCGAGGATGGGGATGAGGGGGAGGGGTAAGACGGAGCCGTTCATTCAGAATATCCACCCTCCGGAAACGCGGCGGGGCTTTGTGGCTCGCGGCTTACGGGCACGGGAAGAGGCCTGGGCAACGGGTGTGTATGTGGAAGCCCGAGAAATGTTGATCCGGCTGGATGCGTCTTTGGCGAGGGCGCGTGGCCATCGCCATGGAAAAGAGCGCTTGATTCTCGAGCACACACCCGACAGGTGAAACTTCTCTCTGTATGGTTACCTGGACCGGTGTGAATCAACGTGCTTGCCTCAAGGAATAGCTGAAAAATCCCATGAACATTGACATTGCCGAGTTCACGGCTAATTGCCTGAAGTGGATTGACGAAGTCGCCACCACTCATCAGCGGCTGGTGATCAGTGTGGGTGGCAAACCGCTGGTCGAGGTGGTTCCCATTGTCGATGAAACGCGGAATAGTCTGTTTGGATATATGAAAGGTACCGTCACCATTCACGGAGATATCGTAGCCCCGTCGGGCGAAGTCTGGTCTGCGGAAAGTGGTGATGAAGACCATTTCTATGCAGGCTTGCGACCCCGCGAGAACAAAAGTCACTAACGCCGTTTTCTATTATCCAAAGTGGAGCATGAACCAATATGGGTCAGTCTTCAGATGCTTTGCGGAAACCAACTGAAAAGCCTGAGTTTGTGGCGCATGTACGTGGCGAAGGGAAAGTTTGTCAGTCGTTGGAATCACATCTGTATGGTGTTGGGCAGCTTTCTGCAAGGATGGCTGAAAAATTTGGTCTTTCTACTCAGGGTGAGCTACTTGGGTTGCTCCATGATTTGGGCAAGTACAGTACAGCTTTCCAGTCTTACATCCAGTCCGCCACAGGCTTGCTGAATCAGGATGAGGACGAAGAATTTGTCGATGCTGCTGGTCTGAAAGGGAAAATAGATCATTCCACGAGCGGGGCGCAGTGGGTTTGGCAGGAATTGGCGCAAAAGGACGCCCTGGCGCAAATTGCTGGGCAGATTATGGCGTTGTGCATTGCCTCGCATCATTCCGGTGTGATCGACTGTCTTGCATTATCGGTGGGTAGTCCTGCCGAAGATACGTTCACCAAGCGGATGAACAAATCAGCCGATAAAACCCATCTCAGTGAAGTCTTGGGCAAGGTGAATCAAGAACTGCTTGCAACCGTACAGAATTTGGTGGCACGCCCGGAAATAACGCAGGCATTTCAGGCCTGGATCGCAAATATCCTCGGCAAAGTTCCGGGCAATAACCCGCAAAGCCCGGTTTACCAGCAGCAACTGGGCCTGCTCGTTCGCTCACTCTTCAGTTGCCTGATTGACGCCGACCGCATCGACTCCGCCGATTTTGAGCATCCCGGTCTTGCGCGGCGGCGGTTGCACGGCAATTACGAGTCCTGGGAGGTGTTGATCCAGCGTTTGGAAAGCCACTTGAGCGCCTTCACGGCACGTCATCCTATCGACGCACTGCGGCAGGATATTTCGCACCATTGTCTGGTTGGTGCATCCCGCACACAAGGCATTTACACTCTGACCGTGCCGACCGGCGGCGGCAAGACGTTGGCAAGCCTGCGATTCGCCTTGCACCATGCCCGCGAACATAAAATGGACAGGGTGATCTATGTCATTCCGTTCACTTCCATCATCGACCAGAACGCAGAAGTCGTGCGTCAAATCTTGGAACCAGAAGGCGTCGAAGTGGGTAGTGTGGTGCTCGAACACCATTCCAACCTCACACCAGAAGAGCAAAGCTGGCGCGGCAAAATTCTCTCGGAAAACTGGGATGCGCCGGTCGTCTATACCACCAGCGTACAGTTGCTGGAAACTCTGTTCGGCGCAGGTACACGCGGCGCACGGCGGATGCATCAGCTCGCCAATGCAGTGCTAATTTTTGATGAAATCCAGAGCCTCCCGGTCAACTGTGTTCACTTGTTCAACAATGCCATGAACTACCTGGCCGATTTCTGCGGCACTACCGTTGTACTGTGTACCGCCACCCAGCCATTACTAGATCGGGTCGATGCACACAACGGCGCCATCCGCATCCCTGCTGGCAACGAACTTATGCCAGATGTGAAGCGACTCTTCGATGACTTGAAGCGTGTCGAGGTCGTCAATCGCCGCAAGCCCGGCGGCTGGACGCAGGACGAAATCGCGGCGCTGGCATTCGAGCAAATCGCAGAGTCTGGAAGTTGCCTAGTCATCGTCAACACGAAAAAGGCAGCGCAGGCTATTTACCGGCTATGCAAGGAAATCAGCACGGGCAAAGCTTTCCACCTGAGCACGAATATGTGTCCGGCGCATCGCAAAACCATCCTGAACGAAGTGCGTGGGCGCCTTGACGAAGTCCCGCCTGCGCCAACGCTATGCATCAGTACACAGTTGATTGAAGCGGGGGTCGATGTAGACTTTGGTTCCGTCATCCGCTTTACGGCGGGTCTGGATTCGATTGCCCAGGCGGCGGGGCGCTGCAATCGCAATGGCCGCCCGACACCGGGGTTGGTGCATGTGATTAACCCGCGCCCCGAGGACGAGAATCTGGCTAAATTGCCCGACATTCAGGTTGGCCGAGAAAAGGCAGAGCGCGTGCTGAATGACTTTGATGCTGACCCTGAGAAATACAGCAACAACCGCATCGGCCCGGAAGCGATGGCTTGGTACTACAAAAACTATTTCTTCGATCGGGCCAACGACATGAGTTATCCGGTCGCCGCAAAGCAAATGGGGCACGACGACACCCTGCTCAACCTGCTCTCCGATAACACCCTTGCAGTCGCTGACTACAAGCGAACGAAACGCCAAGCTCCAGCCATCTACCTGCGACAGTCGTTCATGACCGCCGCCAAGGCATTTAAAGCCATCGACGCCCCCACGCGCGGCGTAATCGTGCCGTATGGCGACGCGGGCAAAGCGCTCATTAACGCCTTGTGCGCGGCATACCTGCCCGACAAGGAATTCGAATTGCTGCGTCGGGCGCAGCAATTCAGCGTTAATGTGTTTCCGAACGTGCTGGAAAAACTATCCAAAGCCAATGTCGTGCGCGAAGTGCAGGAAAGCACGGGCGTTCTTTATCTGGTCGATCCGCGCTACTACAGCCTGGAATTTGGCCTGTCCGAAACCCCGGAGGGAAAAATGGAGGTTCTCTGTGGCTAACCGCAACAGCATCGAATTCACGGTCAGAGCACGTCATGCCCTGTTCACCGACCCGCTGACTCGGATCGGCGGCGAAAAGTGCTCGTATCACATTCCGACTTACGAAGCCTTGAAAGGCATCGTCAAGTCTATTTACTGGAAGCCTACCTTCATTTGGGTGATTGACGAAGTCAGGGTGATGAAGCCGATCCGCACACAGACCAAGGGCACAAAACCCTTGGATTTCGGTGGCGGCAATACCTTGGCGATCTATACCTTTCTCTCCGATGTCGAATATCAGGTGCGCGCGCATTTTGAATGGAACCTGCATCGTCCTGAACTCGAAGGCGACCGGGTAGAAGGCAAGCACTATGCAATCGCCAAACGAATGCTGGAATTAGGCGGGCGGCAGGATATTTTTTTGGGAACGCGAGACTGCCAGGGCTACGTCGAACCCTGCGTATACGGTTCGGAAACCGGCCACTACGACGCAGCGGGCGAGCTGGCGTATGGTTTGATGTTCCATGGGTTCGACTACCCGGATGAAACTGGCGAAGACTGTTTACAAGCCCGGCTCTGGAAGCCTGTTATGGCGAATGGCTACATCCAGTACGCTCGGCCCGAGGATTGCACGATTCGAAAATTCGTTCGGGCGATGACGCCCAAGAAATTCGGCAAAGGCAGGCTGCGCGATGTCGCGCAGGACGCTACCGAGCTGGAGGTCTGATATGAGCTGGGTACAGAAACTTTACGAAACTTACGAACAGAGCAAAGGCCGGGAGTCGCCCGGCACCAGTACGCTGCTACCCGTTAGCCATTCCATTCAGCAAGCACATGTAGAAATTACGTTGGATGAACACGGCAATTTCATATCCGCCAGAACAATTGGCAAAGAAGAAACCACCATCCCTGCTACCGAGCAATCCGCGGGACGAGCCGGCAGAACTCCTCCACCGCACCCCCTGTGTGACAAAGTTCAGTACTGCGCGGCAGATTACCCAGAGATGGGCGGCAGCAAGCCGTCTTTCTTCAAGGAATATGAAGCGCAACTGGCGGAGTGGTGCAATTCGCCCCACAGCCATGCCAAGGCTCAATCCGTGCTGACCTACATTCGCAAAAGGCGGGTTGTTGCCGACTTGGTGCGAGAAGATGTGCTTCATCTCGGTGCGGACGGGAAGTTGCTGACGCGCTGGGCAAGTGAAACTCAAGCACCCGAGTTATTCCGGGTGCTCACAGCGAAATCTGGCGAGCGTGACCAAGGCGACGCGTTTATTCGTTGGCATGTCCGGGAGCCCGGTAATCCCTGCACTGCAGTTTGGGAAGATGTGTCTTTGCAGGACGATTGGGCAGAATTTGATGCCAGCACCAAGGAAGCCGTCGGCGTTTGTATGGTGACGGGTGAGATGCAGGCGAGTCTCGCTTTGAGCCATCCCAAGCGCATCCGCCATTCCGGCGATGGTGCCAAACTTATCAGTGCCAACGACAGTTCGGGTTACACCTTCCGGGGGCGTTTCACCGATGACACCGGCCAGCAGGCGTGTGGCGTGAGTTACGAAGTCACGCAAAAAGCCCATAACGCGCTGCGCTGGCTGATTCAGCGCCAAGCCTACCGAAACGGCGATCAGGTCGTCGTGAGTTGGGCGGTCGCGGGCAAGCCGATTCCCGATCCGTTCGGTAACTCGCTGACCTTGATGCTGGCTGGCATCGCTGTCCAACAACAGTCCGCTACGCCGGAGTTATCCCTCGGCGACGATGCAGGACAAGCTTTTGCCAAGCGCTTGAATCTTGCCCTGGCGGGCTATCGCGCCAATATCGGCCCGCCAGATGACATCGTCGTCATGGGACTGGATTCGGCCACACCAGGACGCATGGCCATCACGTATTACCGCGAGTTGACCGGTTCCGAGTTTCTGGAGCGGATCGAAGCCTGGCACAAGGCACACGCCTGGCCGCAAAACTTCGGCAGGGAGCTGAAATTTGTCGGCGCACCGGCGCCACGCGACATCGCTGAAGCAGCGTTTGGCCGTCGTCTTGACGACAAGCTCAAGAAATCCACAGTTGAGCGGCTCCTGCCCTGCATCATTGATGGCCAGCCCTTGCCACGCGACCTCGTCGAATCAACGGTGCGCAGAGCCAGCAATCGGGTCGGCCTCGATCATTGGGAATGGGAAAAAACCTTGGGCATCGCCTGCGCCCTCTTCAAAGGCGCTTTCAAAAACAAGGAGTACGAAATGTCGTTGGAAACCGACCGGCACAGCCGGGATTATCTCTATGGTCGCTTGCTGGCGATTGCCGAACATATCGAAAACCGTGCTCTCTACGTTGCAGGCGAAAAACGCGACACTACTGCTGCGAAGCTAATGCAGCGTTTCGCTGATCGCCCGGCAAGCACTTGGCGAATCATTGAGCCTGCGCTCAAACCTTACATCTCGCGCCTACGAACAAAACGCTCAGGTTTTATGCACGAGATGGACAAACTGCTCGATGAAATTATCCCCAGTTTCGTCGGCGATGACTTTCTTGACGACAGCAAGCTGTCTGGCGAATTTTTGCTCGGCTACCACTGTCAACGGCAAGTCCTGAATCCACCCAAGATAGACAACACCACTGTGACCGAAGACGCTCCCACCGAATAGACCACCGAGGAACCGAATATGAGCACCCTGCAAAACAAAATTGATTTCGCTATCATCTTCTGCGTCAAAAATGCCAACCCGAACGGCGACCCGCTGAACGGCAACCGCCCGCGCACCGATTACTCAAACTTCGGCGAAATGAGCGATGTGTCGATCAAGCGAAAAATCAGGGATCGCTTGATCGAGCGCTGGGTCAACGATGGTAGGAAAGAAGACGACGGCAACATGATTTTCGTCCAATCCGATGACCGCAAAGTGGACGATGCTAAAAGTCTGCGCGCACGGGCAGAGGCCGGTTTGGGCAAGGAGTTGGGTTCAGAAAAAACCGCCGAGTTGGCGTGCAAAAAATGGCTGGATGTGCGGGCCTTTGGCCAACTATTCGCTCTAAAAAGCAACAAGAAAGCGGGTAAGAAGAAGGAGGATGGTAGCGACGAAGACGGCGACACAGGAGTATCCATTGGCATCCGTGGCCCTGTCACGATTCAATCTGCTTTCAGTGTCGAGCCGATAGATATTACCAGCATGCAAATTACTAAAAGTGTGAGTGGTGAAGGTGATGGTACAAAGCGCGGCTCCGACACCATGGGAATGAAGCATCGCGTTGATCAAGGAGTGTATGTTTTTTTCGGCAGTATGAACCCGCAACTAGCCGAAAGGACTGGGTTTGTGGATGCCGATGCCGATGTAATCAAGTTGGTATTGCCGAAGATTTTTGAAAATGACGAGTCATCTGCCAGGCCTGCGGGGAGTATGGAGGTGTTGAAGGTGATCTGGTGGAAGCACAATTGTAAATCTGGTCAGTATTCGTCAGCAAAAGTCCATAGATCATTGGTCGTCAATCCAGATGGAACGTATGCTTTGAATCTGTTGGAAGGACTTGTTCCAGAGGAAATTGACGGTTTTTAGGAGGGCGCCGATGTCCGAAATCCACTTTATCGTTGAAGAGGCCCCGGAAGGTGGCTTTATAGCCCGTGCTGTTGGTGCGGACATTTTCACCGAGGCCGACGATCTGCCTGCGTTACATGCGCTGGTGCGGGATGCGGTGCACTGCCATTTTGAGGACGCGCAGTGCCCCAGCCTTATTCGCCTGCATATTACCCGCGAAGAAGTGCTGGTGGCATGAGACTGCCGCGTGACCTCACCGGCACTGAGTTGGTGCAGAGACTTGGGCGTGTGGGTTATACCGTCACGCGGCAGACGGGAAGCCACATGCGCCTGACCTGTGCGGTACAAGGCGAGCATCACGTTACGGTTCCCCGTCATGATCCACTGCGCCTGGGAACGCTGGCCGCCATACTGGACGCCGTGGCCGTGTATCGCGGCGTCAGTCGTGAGGCGCTATTGGAAGTGTTGTTTGAGCAGTGATAACGGGGCCTGATCATGGAAGCCACCGAAGACCTCGTTCCTCTCTCTGCCCTCCAGCACTGGATTTACTGCCCGCGGCAGTGCGGGTTGATCCATCTGGAGCAACAGTTTGAGGACAACGTCCATACGGCGCGCGGGCAGGCGGTGCACCATCTGGTAGATACGCCGGGATACGAGGTGAAGCGCGGCGTGCGGGTGGAGCGGGCGTTGCCTCTCTGGTCAGATCGTTTTGGCCTGATCGGTAAGGCAGACCTGGTAGAGTTTCACCCGGATGGCAGGATATATCCCGTAGAGTTCAAGCATGGTCGTAAACGTGACCGCATCCATGACGATATTCAGCTTGCCGCCCAGGCCATGTGTCTGGAGGACATGCTCGGGCGCCCTGTACCCCAAGGTGCTATTTATCACGCCAGCAGTCACCGACGGCGCGAAGTAGACATCACCGAGGATTTGCGCGTACTCGTCAGCGAGACCGCCGACGCGATTCGCGCCATGCTCGCCTCCGGCATCCTCCCACCGCCAGTAAACGATGCGCGGTGTCGGGAATGCTCACTGCGAGAAATCTGCCAGCCGGAGATGCTGGCGCAGCAAACCCAAATGGACCGGCTGAAACAATACCTGTTTTCGCCGGATGACGAAATCGGTCCGTGATGTAGAGGGATTCCATCATGCAGCAAATTCAAAACACCCTTTACGTCATGACCCCCCTGTCCTACGTGCATTTGGACAATGCCACCTTGCGCGTGGACGTGGATCATGAGAAGCGCCTGCAGGTCCCTCTGCATCATGTCGGTACGCTGGTGTGCTTCGGCGATGTGATGGTATCGCCTGCCCTCATGCACCGCTTGGCGGAAGAAGGGAAGTCTCTGGTCTTGCTGGATCGTTTTGGTCGCTTCAAGGCGCGCCTGGAAGGACCCGTTTCCGGAAATATCCTGCTGCGTCAGGCCCAGCATCGAGGAGCGGGCGATGTTGACGTTACCAGAGACTTGGCGCGCGCCTGCGTCGCCGGGAAACTCCGTAACGGCAGAACCGTACTCCTGCGTGCTGCCCGTGAGGCGAAAGAGGCGGACGACGCTAAACAGCTCACGGGGGCTGCCAATCACCTCGCCGCATCGCTGCGTGCTGCGGCCGAAGCATCCACCATAGACGCGCTGCGCGGCATAGAAGGCGATGCCGCACGCAGTTATTTTTCGGCATTCAATTGTATCGTCAAGCCCGCCATGCGCGCGCAGTTTCAGTGGAGCGGGCGCACCCGGCGTCCACCGTTGGACCGGATCAATGCCTTGCTGTCATTTCTCTACTCCATGCTGATGAACGACTGTCGCAGCGCACTGGAAACCGTCGGTCTTGATCCACAACTGGGATTTTTACATGTAGTCCGCCCTGGGCGTGCGGCATTAGCGCTGGATTTGCAGGAGGAGTTTCGCGCTCCCATCTGTGACCGGTTCGCGCTCACACTTGTGAACCGAGGGCAACTCAGCGATGGGGATTTTGAAGTACGCGAAGGTGGGGCTGTCTTGCTGGGTGATAAAGGTCGGCGCAAGGTGGTCGCGGCTTGGCAGGAGCGTAAACAAGAAGAAGTTACCCATCCCTTCCTGGAGCAGAAGGTGCCTATTGGACTGTTACCTTTTGTGCAGGCACGATTGATGGCGCGCGCCATCCGTGGGGAAACCACCGGGTATCTGCCATACCTGAGCCGTTGAGGAGGCGTAATCATGCTCATCATCGTCACTTACGATGTCTCTACAGAAACGGCGGCGGGGCGCAAGCGCCTGCGCCGCGTGGCCAAAGCCTGCGAACGGGTGGGCCAGCGTGTGCAGAAATCTGTTTTTGAATGTCAGGTCAATCAAATGCAATACGAGGCTTTTGAGCGCACGCTGCTGGCGGAAATAGACGAAGAAGAGGATAATCTACGCTTCTATCGTCTCACAGAACCTACCGAACTGCGTATCAAGCAATATGGAACCTTCCGATCTATCGACTTCAATGGTCCCCTCATGGTTTGATGCGCGAACCGGGATCGGCGCCTCAAAGCCCGTCCTTTCGCGCGCCGCGTATCTTCCTGTTCTACCATCGTTTTTATTAGAAGTCCTTGGGGTCCTTATAGGTTTTCAGGCGGCCCTATCTGCCATTCGCGGCATGCGCAAAGAAAATCATTCATTAACAATGTGTTGCAACAATGCGGTATCGCCCGGCTTATAAACCGGGCGTGGATTGAAACGTAGATATAGGCTGGGGTGGCCACAGAGAATGTGGTATCGCCCGGCTTATAAACCGGGCGTGGATTGAAACATTCTGGCGCAGATCGTCAGCCTGAAGTCGCGCAGTATCGCCCGGCTTATAAACCGGGCGTGGATTGAAACCATCTGGACACCATGCCGGGAGTGTTTTGAGGAGGTATCGCCCGGCTTATAAACCGGGCGTGGATTGAAACACATCGACGCATTTGATCGGCCAGAACCGCCGCGGTATCGCCCGGCTTATAAACCGGGCGTGGATTGAAACTCGCTATGCCAGCCCGGCATCCGAAATCTTGCATGTATCGCCCGGCTTATAAACCGGGCGTGGATTGAAACAACTGAGTCGGGATGTTACCGGCCAAACGGAGAAGGTATCGCCCGGCTTATAAACCGGGCGTGGATTGAAACAGTTTTTGCCTGACTGCAAGCATTCCCTCGCCGGGTATCGCCCGGCTTATAAACCGGGCGTGGATTGAAACGTGGTCGGCGCATTTTTTTATCACATAGTCAGGATGTATCGCCCGGCTTATAAACCGGGCGTGGATTGAAACATTTCGCTGGCGGTGATTAAGCCAGTGCGGAGTTGTATCGCCCGGCTTATAAACCGGGCGTGGATTGAAACGGAATAACGTGGGGGTCTGCATTCGGGACGGTGGTATCGCCCGGCTTATAAACCGGGCGTGGATTGAAACGACCCATTCATGGGATCGGGTAGCACGGCTATGGGTATCGCCCGGCTTATAAACCGGGCGTGGATTGAAACCACTACAAGCCGCGACCGCATGGATGCTGCTGGGGTATCGCCCGGCTTATAAACCGGGCGTGGATTGAAACGGTGGCTCGGTGAAAGCAATGGCTATTATTCTGGTATCGCCCGGCTTATAAACCGGGCGTGGATTGAAACCAGCTGGCAATCTCGGCTTCTTGGACACGGGCATGTATCGCCCGGCTTATAAACCGGGCGTGGATTGAAACATGGTGATCCTGAACCCGGAGCACGACGATGCAAAGTATCGCCCGGCTTATAAACCGGGCGTGGATTGAAACTATCTGGTGGTTCATTCCTGTATTTTTTCTGACACGTATCGCCCGGCTTATAAACCGGGCGTGGATTGAAACTTGATCATGCTCGATACAAGGGTGTATGGGGTGGGGTATCGCCCGGCTTATAAACCGGGCGTGGATTGAAACCAGTGCGTCTCCGGTCAGTTCTGAC
Organism: Acidithiobacillus sp.; assembly: GCF_023229925.1. NCBI lineage: Bacteria > Pseudomonadati > Pseudomonadota > Acidithiobacillia > Acidithiobacillales > Acidithiobacillaceae > Acidithiobacillus > Acidithiobacillus sp. Next base: position 596,676 of record NZ_JALNYM010000002.1, read on the forward strand.
AGTGTAAACGTATCGCCCGGCTTATAAACCGGGCGTGGATTGAAACAAGGCGTTAGATAGCACCGGGCACAACTCTTAGTGTATCGCCCGGCTTATAAACCGGGCGTGGATTGAAACCCGCGTTGGCATGATCTTGGAATGCGCCACCGTGCGTATCGCCCGGCTTATAAACCGGGCGTGGATTGAAACAGACACCGGGCCAAGGTGCGGACAACGAAACACCGGTATCGCCCGGCTTATAAACCGGGCGTGGATTGAAACGGGCATATTACAGGAGAGTAAGAAATGTACATATGTATCGCCCGGCTTATAAACCGGGCGTGGATTGAAACTGGTGTCACGTTGACGCTGGCATCATCCGTAAAGTATCGCCCGGCTTATAAACCGGGCGTGGATTTAAACAGCCCAACGATATTGGATGGGTTGACGTATGTCGGTATCGCCCGGCTTATAAACCGGGCGTGGATTGAAACCGGTGAGCGGTCGCCCAGATAACCCGCAGTGCTGTATCGCCCGGCTTATAAACCGGGCGTGGATTGAAACTCGTGGTGCTCATCAATACCTTGATCAGTTATGTGTTTGTGGCGCCGCCTGTCAAATTGGACGGACGGCTGGTTTGCCGGGCGAGTTTTACTATAAAATTTTTCGCAAATACAGATTGTTATATAAAAATCGCCTCAAGCATCCCGCCGTCCACAGATATCATCCTGCCCATTCTCCCGCGCCGCCTTATCCGCCGCCGCCGCCGCCGCCTCATTCGGCAAGGCGTCTTCTTGTGAATCGCCAATCACGGCATCGCGGCCCGCCATGAACGATGCCCAGGCGTCCTCGATGGCGTCAAAAGCCTTCTCTGGCACCGTTGCAGCGTACTGCTTTCTGCGATTTTTCGAGACACTGCCGGCATTCTCGATGCAAGAGCGGATCAAGACGGACAAATCCTTGTTACGCACATCATGATGGGCGTCCACCTGGGCATATACGGCATCGTAACACCGCAACGCATCGACTTCCGACCGCAAATCTTCCTGCAGTGCGGACTTCGCCATTTCCAGACCAAATCGTACCTGATCGGTGGCATCCCAATAGCGGTAGGCGGTCCCGTCACCGCGCATCGTGAACTCAAACCGATCTTCATCAATCCAGTGCACATCCCAAAGGTTACGTGCAGGAACAGAGAAACTCTGCAGAGACTGCAAATACCGTTGCTCATACCGTTTCATGGCGACGGACACCGGCAATAGTATCCTGCCAACCGTGGGACTCTCCATCTGCCCGGATTGCGCCAGTGTACGGTGGAACAAAAACCGCGAAAGCCGGCCATTACCATCCATGAAAGGATGCGCGTAAACAAAGGCGAAAGACACCACGCTGGCCGCCACCAAAGGATCCACTTCTTTGTGCAATGTATCTGCCATGCGCGTGATATGCGGCATCATCTCATCCAGCAACTCCGGTGATGGCGGAATGTAAGAGACGCTGGCTGCCCCGCGCAAGCCGTTTTGCAGCCAGTTTTGGGTGCCGCGATAACCGGCGGCACGATCAAAAGGATTGGTGATAACGGCGTTCTGGAGGCCAGTTAAATAGGTTTCATCACAAACATCGGGATCGAAAGCCTTCTGCAGCAGATCTGCAAACGCCTGGGCCTTGTCATACGGCACAGACTCACGCTCAATGGCAAAAGAGCCTTCCGTCTCGCTCAGGTAGGCCCAGGCAACAGCCCGGTCCACAATCCGCTGATCCGTATTCTCAAAAAAAGATCGCACCTGCCCCAGGATATCTTCTTCCAGAAGATGCTGAATGGCTTCCGTGCGCCGAACGGTTACGCAATAGTCCAAACCGCCTAATCCGTTGAAGGCTATCCGCCAGCGACTGTCTTTCTGCGAAATGTAGGAAGTGATATAGCGTTCCGGATCAAAAAGCGGAACCGTAGGCGCTGTAATCTCTGGCACATCAGTTAATCGGTGTCCAGTTGCATGTTCCCACAGGTAGGCCGTGATGCGCAGATAGGCGCTATTGGGTTTTCCACACAAGGCATCTTGCAATGAATCGGCGGAAATGTGCTGCATGGCTCCGAGAAGAATGGGCAAGTTCACGCCTTCGTACTTGAGCGCAAACAAAACGTGGTCCAGCGGAGACTCGCTTTTCGGAGCAACCCCGATTGGCACCAGAAGACCATCAGGCTCAGGTGTTACCCGCGTCACAGCTGCAGTTCTCGAAGGTTGCGTTATGGGGAACACCGGCAAGCGCCAGTGATCCCGCAAAAATGAATAACCTATAGTTTGACCCATTTTTTCTTCAGCCTCCGAAGATTTTCTTCAGAATAGCACAAAATCCACAGTTTTTCTTCGGTGGGCAAGGAGCTGCTCTGATGCGCAGCTCCTATATCCCGGAAGCAGGAGATATAGTCTGGTTGCAGTTTGATCCACAGGCTGGTCACGAACAAAAGGGCCACAGGCCAGCTCTTGTCCTGACTCCGGCGAGTTACAATGGTAAAATGGGGCTTATGGTCTGCTGCCCCATGACGACGCAGACCAAGGGATACCCATTCGAGGTGCAGATAACGGGCAAAAGCCCTGGCGTGGCACTTGCAGATCAGGTGAAGAATATGGACTGGAAAGAAGGTCAAGCCCGCTTCAAAGGCCGAGTTACACCACAGGAATTGGATGAAACAAGGGCTAAGGCATGTGTTCTGATTGGTCGAAAGATATAGTAAGGAAAAACATGCCTTAACAGTAAAGTAAACGGAGAATCATCGCCAATGTGCCGCATGAACCTTGGGCAGCGGAGAAGGGCGAGGAATCGATAACTCCGATGTAGCGGTTCACAGCGCCTGGGAGCGCCGGCCGGCATACCGGATGCCGTGGCTGCATATGTTGCACCCGTGCTTTTTTAATCTTGACCTGTCCAGGAGATTCCGTGCTTACCATGCGTTCGCGTCTTAGCAAGCTGCATTTGCTTTGTTTGGGCCTGTTGTTCATGTTATCGACCACGGGCACTGTGGCTGCGGCAGCAACGCCTGCCGATATGCAGGATTTCAATCACTACACGTTTGCGGTCATGTGGCATCCCGGCGTTTGCGCCACATGGACCAATGCCGGCGCCGCTTGCAAAGATCTTTCGCCCGAAGCCAAAGTCAATCGGGAATGGACGATGCATGGCCTCTGGGCGAGTCGTCCCCAGAAATTGATGGCCTCCGGCATGAACGGTCCGACCTGGTGGCACTATGGTTGTTACTGGTTTAATCCTAATCACGCTTTGCCCAAGGACAGTTGCGCGAATCCCGCCTTGAATCTACCGACACAGTTGCATCAGCGTTTATACACGCATATGCCTATGGCCAACATCTGCCTGGATCGTCATGAATACTACAAGCACGTCGCCTGTTTCGGTGAGACTCCGCAGCAGTTCTTTCCGAAGGAGCTGGATTTGCTGGACAAGTTCAATGCGACGTCCTTTACGGCATTTATTCGGAATCATCGCGGCCAATGGGTCTCTCGCAACGCTATCCTTCATGCTTTCGCGGAAAGCTTCAAAATCAAAAACGGGGATGCTCTGGAATTACGTTGTGAAACGCCGGGTCGACATACCCATGAAACGGAACATCAAGGGACTATCCTGACCCAGGCCTGGATTACCATTCACCAGGATAAGCTGGATGAATTTCCTGCAGCGGGGAGTCTGGAAGAGGGCCGTAAAGGAAACTGTGCGGAAAAAATTCATATACTAAAATAATCAACCACGTGCGCAGCGCGTGCCGGTCAATCCAACCGCAACCATCCCTTGCGGTAAAACGCCCAGGCCGTCAGCACCTCCACCAGCACCAGCCCGCCCGTCACCACGTCAAAGCCGTAACGCCAGTGCGGAAAGGGCCCCAACGGCACGTTCATGGCCGCAGCTCCCGGTATGAAGAGCGGTATGGTCGCGAGAATAATCAGCGCCGCCATGAACTTGAAGAGGTGGTTTACATTGTTGTGGACTACATAGGCATACGATTCCAACAATTCACTGATAGTCGCCTGGTCACTGTCTACCTGATCCCGCACCTGGGACAGCTCGATGCGCGTGTCTTCATGGATTTCCATCAAGTCAGCATCCTCGACAGGCAAGAAATGGCCGATTTCACTGACCACATATTCCAGTTGCAGCAGGCCCAGATCGAGCGCCAGTAGGCGGTCATTAATATCCAGGCCGTGGTATACCACGTCATGGCGCTGGGCCTGGCGCAGATCCCGCTCCACCACGGCCATCTCCCGAGCCACTGAACGCGCGGTGGGCAGATAATTGCGGGTGACTTCGGCGATGATGCGCAGGACCAGTTCCCAGCGCTTACGTGGTTTCCGCGGATCGATCAGTTGGCTCAGGAAGGGAATCTCCCGCTCGGTCAGGGTGACAAAATAGCCGGGTACGAAATACAAACTCAGGGGCACCAGCGTGAATTGTCCGGCTGCGTCCGCTTCTGGCATGGGCACCTGGAATTGTAGAGAAATCAATCGTTTCTCTTTGATCAGCGGGCGCGACGCCGCGCCTTCCAGGCGTTTGCGCAGAAAGCTCTCGGGGATATCCAGGGTCGTCGCCGCCTGCGTCAGCTCGTTGGCCGAGGGGGCGACCAACGCCATCCAACTCCGCCAGTTGGCGTTGCCGGACAGCAGAGAATCGCGGGTGATGCGCATCATGGAGCTGTCCTCACATGGAAAAAAAGCCGTGTTTACGTGCCCAGCGCGCGAACAGCCACGTCACGCCAAAGACATAGGCGAGTAATCCGAACCAGAGATAATGCCAATGCTCAAGAGGCAGCGGCGTCATCATGTGCCAGGGCATGATAAAGGCGATCGGCATCATGAGCAGGGCCAGCCATACCGTCATGACCTTCATCACGGTATGGGCATTGTTCTGGATGATGCCATTATAGGCATTGGTCACGGCCAGATAGCGTTCATGAATCAGATTCACGCTGTCCTCTATGCGATGCTGCTCGCGTAACGCCGCGTCCAGCAAGGAATAGACCGGCGACTCACCGGGTGTGGCGCGCAACGCATCGCGGAGAATAAGGCCCGTTTCCCGCAGGGCGATAACCAGTTCGCCAAGGTCACGATTCAGGGCGACAATCTGCCGCAGTTCCACGTTGCCCATGGCGGTTTTCAGGGCCATGCGCAGCGTCTGCAAACGCTCTACCAGCACCCGCGCTACCCGCTCGTGACTATAGATGACATTCAGCAGTACGCGTTGCAGAAGTTCATCCATAGCGGCTTGCCGTAACTCGCCCAGCCAGTCCTGCTGCAACGGCTGGATCAGCGCCTTCTCGCCCAGAATCGCGAGACTTTGCGGCGTATGGTGCAGGGTCAGGTGCGCCATTCGCGCCACCGTGCCGAATTGTGCATCTTCCTCCAGCAGTGCTACGGGCAGGCGCAGGGTCATCTCGTCGATGTGACAATACAGACGTTGTTCTACGCAGTGCCGCAGCGCGGCTTCCAATTGCGGGCACCGATGTACCTGCTCCGGCGTCAGCAGAAAAAGGCCGTCTGCGGTGTAGCGTTCGGTCGCGATCCAGGCTCCTGTGGTCTTATCGTAAAATTGGCAGCTCATGGCGCGCGCTCAGATCCAGTCTTTCTTACGAAAAATCAAGAACAGCATCCCGGATACCGCAAATCCGCCCCCCATAAGCACGGGCCACGCATAGGTCCAATGTTGCAGGGGCAGGGGTACGTTCATTCCGTAGATGCTCGCCACCGTCGCGGGTGCCGCCACGACCACGGTCCAGGCCGTGATGATTTTCAGGGTGTTGCTGATATTGTTCTGCAGCACGCCGACGTAGGCATCCATCATATTGGTAATGGTGGAGGCGTAAATTTCGGTCATGTCCCGCGCCTGCTGAAGATCGATGAGGGCATCGGCGATGTCTTCCAGATCGCCCTCGTCCTGCTTGAGCAGCGGCAGCCGCATGGTCTGCTGCGCGACGGAAATATTACCTTTGAGTGCGGAAGAAAAGAGGATAAGGCTCTTGTTGAGGGCCAGCAGGCGGAAAAACTCCCGGTTATTCTGGGAGTCGCGGAGGATTTTCTCGGTGGCGGCAATTTCGGCATTGATGATGCGCAGGGCGCGCAGATAGTCCCTAGCGATGGCCTGAAAAATCTCCGCCAATAGCCCGCGCACATGCAGTGCCTTGCCGCGCTGGCGCTGTCCGCGCAGCTCCTCCCAGAGGGCGAGGGGCTGGGCGCTGGCCGTCACCATCTGCTGGGGCAGGAGCCAGAGCCCCACGGGCAGAGTACGGAAGCGCAATTCGGCATCTGCCCGCATGGGGGCGGGCACCTTGAGAATGATCAGGGCGATATCCCCCTCCCGCTCCAGACGCGGGCGCTCATCCTCATCGGAAACGTCCTGAAAGAGGTAGTCCGGCACCTGCAAATGCTTGGCGACAAAATCCAGCTCCGCAGCCGTCGGCGCCACCACCTGAATCCAGGTTGCGGTCGGCGGCCACTGGAAGTCCGCGGTGACTTTCAGTTCAGCATCCGTCTTTTCATTAAACCAATGCAGCATTCCGACCCCTCCGTGCGTCCGTCAGCTCGTTCATATCCAGCCCTTCCGCCTGAAAATCAGTGCCAGTCCCGTAGAAATGCTCGCTCCCAGACTCAGCACGACCCAAAAAATCCAACCGGTCTTCTGAAACGGTAGGGTCGTATTTACCCCGTAGAGGGTCGCCAGCAGGCTCGGCACATAAAAGATCATGGCCAGCACAGTCACCACCTTCAGGCCATGATTGATGTTGTTCTGCACCATGCCTGCGTAGGCGTCCATCATCGACGTGCTGGTCCCGGCGTAGACCCGCGCCCGCTCATGGGCCACCTGCAATTCCAGCAGAGCGGTGTCGATCTGCTGGGTGGCCGGCAGGTCGTCGCGGATTTCCGGCAAACGGGAAATCTTGAAGGCCGTCGCAATATTGCCGACCAGCGCCACCTCAAAGCGGGTCAGGCTTTTGCTGATCTCCAACAGGGTGAAAAAGTCGCCATTGCTCTGGGTCCAGTCCAGTTGCTGTTCGTTATCGTGGATGGCGGCATTGAGTTGGTGCAGGGCATCTTCGTAGCTCTGCGCCAGAATCTTGAGGATGGCGGCGAGAATTTCGACACTTTCCGGTGGGCTGGAAAGATGCTCCATTTGCTCAAAAAAAGGCGATAATGGCGCAAAATCCCGGGCCAGCACCGTGGAAATCCGGGTCCCTTGCAGGATAATGCCCAGGGGCCGCTGTTCCCAACTATCGGCATCCGCGTCATTGCCTTTTACCGGGAATTGCAAGGTGATGAAGACGCGTTCGCCATCGCGGCGCAGCCAGGAGCGTTCATCGGGATCGAGAATGTCCTGGGCAAAATCCCAGTCGTCTGCCAACTGTCCCGCCCGTTCCCAATCCGCTAAGCGCGGCGCCGTGAGATGTTGCCAGCCGCCCTCGTTCACCAGCGCGGAGCTTGATGCGGGGATATGGTGCGGATCTGCTGGCAGGGACACATCCATGACGCTCTCCTGATCAGAAGCAGGCTGTTTCGGTGCCAGCATCCGGAAACGGCGTTTATGGAGAGCGCCGCACACCGTGACCCTTGGACCGCAGGACGGAGCCTCTTATACTGGACTTTCTGTCATCCTGTAAAGGGAATACCGTCGTGAGCAATGCGCAGCAGCTACCCGAAAGCAAAGCCTTTTTACCCCTCGCCATTGCCATCCTTACGGTCTCCGACAGCCGCACGCCGGAAACCGACAAGTCCGGCGACAAAATTGCCGAGCTCGCGAGCCAGGCCGGACACCAGATTGCCGCCCGCCAGATCATCCCCGATGATGCCGAAACCCTGCGCGCGCAAATGCGTGACTGGATTGCCGACCCCGCCGTCGACGTGATCATCGCCACTGGCGGCACTGGCGTCACCGGCCGCGACGTCACTCCCGAAGCCCTCGCCCCCCTCATCAGCAAGCCTATCCCCGGCTTCGGCGAACTTTTCCGCATGCTCTCCTTTCAGGAGATCGGCACCAGCACCATCCAGTCCCGCGCCGAAGCCGCGATCTGCGACGGCACCATCGTCTTCCTTCTCCCCGGTTCCACTGGCGGCGTCCGCCTCGGCATGGAGGCCATTATCGTCCCGCAACTGGATATCCGGCACCGCCCCTGCAACCTCAGCGAACTGCTGCCGCGCATCCGGCATGAGCACTGAGGGGTTTATGGCGGGGGAAATTGCCAAAACCCGACGGAAACGCGGATAATCCCGCCATGCAAAACCCATTCGATGTCATCGTAGTCGGCGGCGGTCACGCCGGGACGGAAGCGGCTGCGGCAGCCGCCCGTCTCGGCGTGCGCACGCTTCTGCTCACCCAGAATCTCGATACCATCGGCCAGATGTCCTGCAATCCGGCCATCGGCGGCATTGGCAAAGGTCATCTGGTCAAAGAAGTCGATGCGCTCGGCGGCATCATGGCCCTCGCCATCGATCAGGCGGGCATCCAGTTCCGCACCCTCAACGCCAGCAAGGGTCCGGCGGTGCGCGCCACCCGCGCCCAAGCGGATCGCAGCCTCTACAAACGCGCGGTGCGTCGCCTGCTCGAAGACCTCCCCGCCCTGCAACTGTTCCAGGGCATGGTCGGCGATCTGCTCATGGAAGGTGATCATCTCGCGGGCGTCATCCTCGAAACCGGACTGGTGCTGCGTGCCGCCCAAGTCGTCCTCACCACGGGGACTTTCCTCGGGGGCCGGGTGCACATGGGTGACCAGAACTACGCCGCAGGCCGGGCTGGCGATCCGCCCAGCAACGCCCTCGCCCAGCGCCTGCGCGCGATGGCCTTCCCGGTAGCGCGGCTGAAAACCGGTACCCCGCCGCGTATCGACGGTCGCAGCATCGACTATAGCGTGCTGGAGGCGCAGCCTGGCGATACCCCGCCGCCCGCTTTCTCCTTCATGACGTCGCGCATCGAAGTCCCCCAGCGGCCCTGTCACATCACCCACACCAACGTCCGCACCCATGAGATCATCGCCGCGAACCTGCACCAGTCGGCCATGTATGGCGGTCATATCCAGTCGGTGGGCCCACGTTATTGCCCGTCCATCGAGGACAAGGTCGTGCGCTTCGCCGACAAGAGCGCGCACCAGATATTTCTGGAGCCGGAGGGGCTGGATACCCACGAGGTTTATCCCAACGGCATTTCCACCAGTCTGCCCTTTACGGTGCAGGTGGAGCTGGTGCACAGCATGCGTGGCCTGGAGAATGCCGTCCTCCTGCGTCCCGGTTATGCCATCGAGTACGACTATCTTGATCCCCGCGACCTTCATCCCAGCCTCGAAAGCCAGCGCTTGCCGGGTCTGTTCTGCGCCGGCCAGATCAACGGCACCACTGGTTATGAAGAAGCCGCGGCGCAGGGGCTGCTCGCCGGAGTCAACGCCGCCCGCCGCGCGCGCGAACTCGCGGCGTGGACGCCCGGTCGCCACGAAGCCTATCTGGGGGTGATGGTGGATGATCTTGTTACCCGTGGACTCGATGAGCCCTACCGCATGTTCACCAGTCGCGCCGAATATCGCCTGCAACTGCGGGAGGACAACGCCGATCTGCGTCTGACTCCCCATGGCCGGGCATTGGGGTTGGTCGATGACGCGCGCTGGACGGCCTTCAGTGTCAAGCAGGACTCGGTGCAAGCGGAGCGCAACCGCCTCGAAGGCTTACGCATCCATCCCGGCAGCGCCATCGCCGAGCGTATTGCGGCGAAGATGGCTCAGCCGCTCTCCCGCGATGTCACCGCGCTCGATCTCCTCCGCCGCCCCGACTGGGGTTACGCCAGCCTGCTCCAGGTGCTCGACCTCGCTCCGTGCGGCGACGTTCAGGCCCGCGAGCAACTGGAGATCGAATGCAAATATGCCGGCTATGTCGCCCGCCAGCATGATGAGATCATCCGCGCCGCGCGCTGGGAGGGCACGCATATCCCTGCCGACATGGACTACGCCGCAGTGCGAGGACTTTCTACCGAAGTGATGCAGCGTCTCACCCGACAGCGTCCGCAGACCATCGGTTTGGCCAGCCGTATCCCTGGAGTGACCCCGGCTGCCATCTCCCTGCTTCTGATTCACGTGAAACGTCGCGGTCTGCAGCAGGTTGACTGATTCGATGGCCCGGCCAGAGGTGTCCTCGCAAGACCTGCGCGTCCATCTGAATGCCGGGCTGGCGGCTCTCGGCCTCGACCGGGTTGATGCCGAGCAGCGTAACCTGCTGATTCGTTATCTCGCTCTTATGCAGCGCTGGAATGCGACACACAACCTAACGGCGGTGCGCGATCTTTTGGAGATGGTGGCCCGCCATCTGCTGGACAGTCTGGCGGTGCTACCCTTCTTGCCGGAAGGTGCGGTGGCAGATATCGGCAGCGGCGCCGGATTGCCAGGTATCCCCCTCGCCATCTGCCGTCCGGCGCAAGCCTTTACGCTGGTGGAGCCTGCCGCCAAGCGGGTGGCTTTCCTCCGTCACGTCATCGCTGACCTGGGGTTGACCAACGTCCGAGTTGCTGCACAGAGCAGCGAAGACTACCACCCCGATTTTCTGCCAGAGGTGATTGTCAGTCGCGCCACCGCGCCATTGGCACGTCTCGACGCCATGACCCGGCACTTACAGGGCCCGCACACGCAGGTGCTTGCCCACAAAGGTCCGGGTGTCGAGGCAGAGTTAGCCGATTGGCGCCGTGCCGCCACCCTCCACATCACGCATCAGGACCTCGTTATCCCCGACCTGCCGCCCCGTCTGCTGCTTTCTTGGCGTGTATCGGTAACCACGCCCTAGCCCCCTGCGCTGCTACGGGGTATTCTAAGAAAAGTCATTGTCGAAGATGGAAGTCCGACCAGTCACCATGCGCACCGTCGCTATTGCCAATCAAAAGGGAGGGGTGGGTAAGACCACCACTGCCGTCAATCTGGCCGCCGGACTGGCCCAGGTGGGCAAGCGTGTTCTCCTGATCGATCTCGACCCTCAGGCCAACGCCACTACCGGCCTCGGTCTCGGCGGCAGCGCGGTGTCGAGCATTTACCACGTCCTTCTGGGCGAATTGCCCCTCAGCGCGGTGCTGTTGAATGCCTCTCCGGCGGGGTTGTTTCTCGCACCCTCCAGCCCCGATCTTGCTGGGGCGGAGGTTGAGCTTTATGGCCGGCCAGACCGTGAGCGGCATCTTCAAAATGCCTTGGCCCCGGTGCGTAACTTCGAATATGTGCTGATCGACTGTCCGCCGGCGCTCAGTATGCTGACCATTAACGCATTGGTCGCCGCGGATAGCGTCCTGATCCCCATGCAATGCGAATATTATGCCCTTGAAGGCCTGACTCAATTGCTTGGCACCGTGCGCCGGGTGCGTGCTCAGCTCAACCCCCAGCTCGAAGTGCATGGCCTGTTGCGCACCATGTTCGACAACCGCAACCGTCTCTCCTCCGAAGTGGGGCTGGAGCTGGAGCGTCATTTCCCGGACAAGCTCTATAGTACGGTAGTTCCCCGCAATATCCGCCTGGCCGAAGCCCCCAGTTTTGGCCGCGCGGCGTTGGAATATGATCCCGCCTGTGCCGGGTCGCGGGCCTATCAGGGGGTCGCCGCCGAATTTTTACGCCGCGAGTGGGTGGAGTGAAGCGGGTTGGTCTCGGACGCGGGTTGGATGCCCTCTTCGCCAGCGAAGAGGCGGTGCGCGGTGCCATGCGTGACGTCCCTATCGACCTTTTGCAACGTGGACGCTACCAGCCGCGCGGTTTGATCAGCGACGACTCCCTGGAAGAGCTCGCCGCCTCCATCCGTAGCCAGGGAGTAGTGCAACCCATTGTCATTCGTACCATCGGCGGTGGCCGTTATGAGATTATCGCTGGGGAACGCCGCTGGCGCGCCGCGCAGTTGGCTGGCCTTGCGCACATCCCCGCCGTGGTCCGTGAATGCAGTGACGAACAAGCTCTTGCCATTGGCATTATCGAGAATATTCAGCGTCAGGCCCTCAATCCTCTGGAAGAAGCGCAGGCCCTGCAACGCCTGCTCGACGAGTTCGGCCTTAGCCACGAAGCGCTGGCCGAATCCCTCGGTCGTTCCCGCGCTGCCATCAGCAACCAGTTGCGTCTATTGCGTCTCTGTCCAGACCTCCATCTCCATGTCGAAAATGGGGCGCTCAGTGCTGGCCACGCCCGGGCGCTGCTCACGTTATCCGAGGAGCGCCAGGTGCGGATCGCGGATAGAGTCGTCCGTGAAGCCCTGAGTGTGCGGGCCACTGAACGTCTGGTGCAGGCCGAAGGCCGGGTCAAGCCGCCTCAGGCAGAGTCGGACCCCAATATTGCGGCGCTTTCCGCCCGGATTGGTGCGCGTCTGGGGTTGTCCGTCGACCTGCGTGCGCAAGGACGGGGCGGCGAGTTACGGATTCGCTGGGACGATCCAGAACAGGAGGCGGTGCTTTTTCAGCGCCTGGGCGTGTCGCTCGATGATGATGAAAGCTGATATTCCGCTCTTGACGGGCTGCACCAGCCTGTTTAGACTCTGCGCGTACTCAAGACCCGCCCGTTGAAAGAGCAAGAAAAACAAACGGGGATGGTGAATTTTTCGTCCTATGTTGGGCGAGTGACTGCAACAGTGTTGACGCTGGCCCTGCTGCTGGCTGCCATAGTGGCGTGGCGCTGGGGGCGAGAAGAAGCCTACGCAGTGCTCTTTGCTGCATTTTTGAGCGTAATCAATATGCTCATTTTGGGTGGACGCCTTATCGCGCTCCCCGTCTCCACGCAACGCGCTGCACGGCGCTTGGGCGGAGCGGTGTTGCAGCGCTGGATTATCACCATCCTCGGACTGATTTTTGCAATATTCTGGCTGCGCTTGCCGGTTATCGGGCTGGTCACCGGATTCTTGCTGACCCATTTCGTATTTTTGGCATTTCTGGTGCGGGAACGTTCCAGGCAAAGGAGTTAAGCGTGGCATCAGGCGATATCGCCCATCACCTCGTAAACTGGTCCGTCGGCGAAGGCTTCTGGACCTTTAATCTCGACACTATCGTCATGGGTTGGGTCATGGCCGCCGTTCTGGTCATCACCGCCATGGTGGTCGGTTCACGTTTGCAGACCAGCGCCCCGAGCGGCATGCAAAACTGGCTGGAGGGCGTGGTCGACTTCATCGATGACCTGGTGCAAGGCAGTTTCCCTGTCAAAGATCCTTTGATCGCGCCCGTCGCGATAACGGTTTTTCTCTGGATTCTGTTGATGAACAGCCTGGATGTCATCCCCGCCTACCTGCCCGGTATGGTCGCGCACTGGTTTGGGATCACGGAGTTCCGTATGACCCCGACCGTCAATTTAAATACGACGCTGGGTGTGGCTATCGCGATTTTCCTGCTCATGATAGCGACCAATCTGCGTGTCAAGGGGTTCTCCTACTTCAAGACCTATCTGACCCATCCTTTCGGTATCTGGCTGGCGCCGATGAATATCATCATGTCGCTGATCGAAGAGATCACCAAGCCGTTGAGCCTTGGTCTGCGACTTTTCGGCAACATGTTCGCCGGTGAGCTGGTTTTCCTGCTGCTGGCCATGCTGCCGTGGTGGGGCGAGCTGGTTATGGGCGAGGTCTGGTCCTTGTTCGAAAGTTTAATCATTATCCTGCAGGCGTTTATTTTTACCGTGCTGACCGTAGTTTACCTCGGCATGGCGAATATGCAGGATCATTAACAAGTTTATTATTCCACTTTGCGACACTTGTAAGGAGTTATCATGGACGCACATACCATCATTGTTGCTGCTACTGCCATTGCCGTAGGTATCATTTTTGGCGCCGCTGGTCTGGGTTCTGCCATTGGTTGGGGCCTTATCACCTCCAAGACCATTGAAGGCATCACCCGTCAGCCGGAAATGCGCCCGCAGTTGCTGGTGAATACCTTCATCTTTGCCGGTTTGATGGAGTCTTTCCCCTTCATTATTCTGGCCTTCGGTTTCTGGTTCCTCTTCGCCAACCCGTTCCTGGGCTGATGCTGGGCCGGCTGAGCCGGCCCACTTGCAAGTGAGGTAGTCATGAATCCAGTAGGTATCAATGGAACACTGATCATTCAGTTGATCACCTTCGCCATCCTGGTGGCGCTGTTGTACAAGTATATGTATGGTCCTTTGCGCAAGGTCATGGATGAGCGTCGCGCAAAAATTGCCGATGGTCTGGCAGCAGCGGAGCGCGGTAAGGAAGAAATGACCCTGGCGCAGAAGCGTGCGACAGATCTGCTCCGTGAAGCCAAGGAAAAGGCGGCAGAAATTATCGCCAACGCCGAGCGTCGTGGTGTGGAGTTGCGTGAAGAAGCACAGGGTAAAGCGCGTGAGGAGGCGGATCGCATCATCGCCGGTGCGCGCGCTGAAATCGACGTCGAAACCAACCGGGCGCGTGAAGTGTTGCGCGGTCAGGTGGTGGAGCTGGTGGTCGACGGCACCCAGCGCATCCTGCATCGGGAAATCGACGATAAGGCCCATCGCGACATCATCGACCGCATGGTCGGCCAATTGTGAGGAGACTCCCATGGCCGATCTGATCACGGTGGCGCGCCCCTACGCCGAGGCGCTTTATGGTTTGGCGAAAGAGAGTGGTCAGGAACAGGCTTGGGCGGACGCCCTGCAAGTTCTTGCCGCGATGATCGCGGATGCGCAGGCGCAGGCTTTTCTGAATGATCCCGAGCGTGCTGAAGCCGAAAAAGTGGCGCTGCTCAGTGCAGCGCCAGTAAAGGTGGATAGCAAGGCTTGGGAGGCATTCCTGACCCTGTTGATCCACCATGATCGTTGGCCCGCGACGGCCGAGATCGGCACGCTTTTCGGTGAAGCCCTGCGTCACGCAGAAGGCATTGTCGACGTTCTGGTCACCAGCGCCATCGCCCTGGACGCCAATCAGAAAACGGTCGTGCAATCGGCGCTGGAGCGCCGTTTTGCCGGTCGCAAAGTCGCGTTCCGGGAATCGGTGGACGCCGCCTTGATTGGTGGCCTGGTTATTCATACGGGTGATCTCACCATAGATGCTTCCGTGCGTGGACAAGTGCAGCAACTTGCCCGAACCCTTCGCAGCTAAGTCTTGAGGAAATAGTATGCAACAACTGAATCCATCGGAAATCAGTGAACTGATCCGCGCACGGATCGCCGGCTTTGAAGGCCGTGTCGAGACGCGCTCGCAGGGCACCATCATCAGCTTGAGTGACGGTATTCTCCGCATTCACGGTCTGGAAGACGTGATGTACGGTGAAATGCTGGAGCTCCCCGGCGGCCGTTTCGCGCTGGCCATGAACCTGGAACAGGATAACGTCGGCGCGGTAGTGCTCGGCGAGTTCTCCGGCCTTGAAGAGGGCAACGTCGTCAAATGTACCGGTAAGGTCATGCAGGTTCCCATCGGTAGGGCGCTGCTTGGGCGCGTGGTGAATGCCCTGGGCCAGCCCATCGACGGTAAAGGCCCCATCGACACCGAGGAATACGACGTCCTCGAAAAGATTGCCCCCGGCGTGATCGACCGCCAAAGTGTCGACGAGCCGATGCAGACGGGTCTGAAGTCCATCGACGCCATGGTGCCGATTGGTCGTGGTCAGCGTGAACTGATTATCGGTGACCGCCAGACCGGCAAGACTGCCGTCGCTATCGATGCCATCATCAATCAAAAGGGCAAGGATGTGCAGTGCATCTATGTCGCCGTCGGTCAGAAGGCTTCGACCGTCGCTGGCGTGGTGCGCAAGCTCGAAGAATACGGCGCGATGGAGTACACTACGGTGATCGCCGCCAACGCGTCGGAGTCCGCCGCCATGCAGTATCTGGCGCCTTACGCCGGCTGCACCATGGGCGAATACTTCCGCGACCGCGGTATGAATGCTCTGATCGTGTATGACGATCTTACCAAGCAGGCCTGGGCCTATCGCCAGATTTCGTTGTTGCTCCGCCGCCCGCCCGGCCGCGAGGCCTATCCGGGTGATGTGTTCTACCTGCACTCTCGTTTGCTGGAGCGTGCGGCGCGCGTCAACACCGATTTCGTCGAGAAGTTCACCAACGGCGAAGTGAAGGGCAAAACCGGTTCTTTGACCGCCTTGCCCATCATCGAAACCCAGGCGGGTGACGTCTCGGCCTTCGTGCCCACCAACGTGATTTCCATTACCGATGGCCAGATCTATCTGGAAACCGACCTCTTTAACTCCGGTATCCGTCCGGCTATCAACGCCGGTTTGTCGGTATCGCGGGTGGGTGGCGCGGCACAGACCAAGATCATCAAGAAGCTGGGCGGCGGCATTCGTCTGGATCTCGCGCAGTATCGTGAACTGGCAGCCTTTGCGCAGTTTGCTTCAGATCTGGATGAAATCACCCGCAAGCAGATCGAGCGTGGCAAGCGTGTCACCGAGTTGTTGAAGCAGGACCAGTTTTCCCCCATGTCGGTGGCCGAGCAGTCCGTGGCGCTCTTCGCAGCCAGCAGTGGTGCGCTGGATGACGTCGAAGTGGCCAATGTGCGGCCTTTCGAGAAGGCACTTCTGGCTTACCTACACAGCAATAACAAGGACCTGATGGCCGGGCTTGAAGAGAAAAAAGAGCTGACGGACGATTTCAAGAAGCAGCTCGACGCGGCGGTCAAGCAGTTCAAGTCCAGCTCGACGTACTAGGAGAGTAGCATGGCCAATGCCAAGGAAATCCGCGGGCAGATCAAGAGCGTTAAAAACACGCGCAAGATCACCCGTGCCATGGAGATGGTGGCTGCGAGCAAGATGCGGCGCGCGCAGGAGCGGATGCGCGCCGCCCGTCCCTATGCGGAGAAAATTCGTGAGGTATTGGGACATCTGGCGCAGGCACATCCCGAGTACGAACATCCGTTGATGCAGGTGCGTCCTATCAAAAAGGCGGGCTTTATCGTCGTGACCACGGATCGTGGCCTCTGCGGCGCGCTCAATGTAAACGTGCTGCGTAACGTCGTCCACAGGATGCACGATCTCCACGAACAGGGGATCAGCTCTGATCTCGCGGTCATGGGCAATAAGGGGCTGGGCTTCCTGCGGCGTCACGGCGCCCATCTGGTCGCAGAGCTCAACGGATTGGGTGACAAGCCGCATCTGGCCGACATGATCGGACCCATCCGGGCGATGGCCGATGCTTACGCCAAGGGTGAGGTCGACGTGGTGTACCTGGTCTCCTCCCGCTTCGTGAACACGATGTTGCAGCAGGCCACGGTCGAACAGTTGCTGCCGGTGGAAAAGCCTGAAGTGCTCGCGGAGCCACGCGCGGAGACGTGGGATTACATCTACGAGCCCGAAGCCCGTCCGGTATTGGATCGCTTGCTGCAGCGCTATGTGGAATCAGTGGTGTATCAGGCGGTCATCGAGCATCTGGCTTGTGAGCAGAGCGCGCGCATGGTGGCCATGAAAAATGCCTCGGATAACGCAAAGCGCATGGTGGGCGACCTGCAGTTGGCCTACAACAAGGCGCGCCAGGCAGCCATTACTCAGGAAATCGCAGAGATCAGCGCCGGTGCGGCGGCGGTCTGACGATTGTGCATAGCATTTTTGGAATTTTTGAGGGTTAAATCATGAGCGAAGCGGTTGCTAAAGAAAACGCCGTCGGCCATATCGTCCAGGTGATCGGGCCGGTGATCGACGTGGCCTTTCCTCGCGGGCAGGTCCCGGAGATTATGGAAGCTATCGTGGTCAGCGACAAAAACCTGACCATCGAAGTGCAGGCCCAGTTGGGTGACGGCGTGGCGCGCGGTATTGCCATGGGTCCCAGCGAAGGGCTGAAGCGCGGTCTGGCCGTGAAGCGTACCGGTGCGCCCATTAGCGTGCCGGTGGGCCATGGCACGCTGGGCCGTATCATGGACGTCCTTGGTGATCCCGTGGATGGCAAGGGTCCGGTACAGACGGAGGAGCGCAAGGCCATACATCGTCCGGCACCGACATTTGACGAGCTGGCGGCAAGCACCGAGGTACTGGAAACGGGCATCAAGGTCATCGATTTGGTCTGTCCTTTCGCCAAGGGCGGTAAGGTCGGCCTTTTCGGTGGCGCTGGCGTGGGCAAGACAGTGCTCATGATGGAGTTGATCCGCAACATCGCTATCGAGCACACCGGTTACTCGGTGTTCGCCGGAGTCGGTGAGCGCACCCGTGAAGGCAATGACTTTTACCATGAAATGACCGATTCCGGCGTGTTGGACAAGGTCGCGCTGGTTTACGGGCAGATGAATGAACCACCCGGCAATCGCCTGCGCGCGGGGCTGACCGGCCTGACCATGGCGGAGCACTTCCGTGATGAAGGTCGCGACATTTTGATGTTCATCGATAACATCTTCCGTTACACCCTGGCCGGTACCGAAGTGTCGGCACTGCTCGGGCGTATGCCTTCTGCGGTGGGTTATCAGCCGACGCTGGCCGAAGAAATGGGCAAATTGCAGGAGCGTATTACCTCCACGAAGGTGGGCTCCATTACTTCTGTGCAGGCCGTTTACGTGCCCGCGGACGATCTCACCGATCCCTCCCCGGCGACGACCTTTGCCCACTTGGACGCCACGGTGGTGCTGTCGCGTCAGATCGCTGAGCTGGGTATCTACCCCGCGCTCGATCCGCTCGACTCCTTCAGCCGTCAGCTCGACCCGCAGATCGTCGGCCAGGAGCACTACGATGTGGCCCGCTCCTGCCAGAGGACGCTGCAGCGCTACAAAGAGTTGCAGGACATCATCGCCATTCTCGGCATGGACGAGCTGTCCGAGGACGACAAGCTGCTGGTGTCTCGGGCGCGCAAAATTCAGCGCTTCCTGTCGCAGCCTTTCTTCGTGGCTGAAGTGTTCACCGGCAGCCCCGGTACCTATGCCTCATTGAAGGAGACGATCCGTGGCTTCAAGGCGATCGTGGCCGGTGAGTACGATCATCTGCCCGAGCAGGCCTTCTACATGGTAGGTACCATCGACGAAGCCATTGCCAAGGCCCAGAAACTACAGCAGGGCTAAGCCATGGCGATGACCATAGATGTGCAGGTAGTCAGTGCTGAGGGCAGCATCTACGCGGGGGTCGCCGATATGGTGGTGGCCCCCGGCGAGATGGGCGAACTCGGCATTCTGCCGCGCCACGCACCGCTGCTGACCGGACTGCGCCCCGGCGAGTTGCGGATTATTCACGGTACGGAGACGGAGTATTTGTTCGTCAACGGCGGCGTACTGGAAATTCAGCCGAATCTGGTGACGGTGCTGGCTGACTCGGCAGAACGCGCGACGGATATTGACGAAGCCAAAGCCATCGCCGCAAAGCAGGCTGCTGAAGCGCGGATGGCCGGTCAGACGGATCAGATGGAATATGCGGCCGCTCAGGCGGAATTGCTCGAGCAGATCGCCCGTCTGAAGACGCTGCAACGTTTGCGGGAACAGGGATTGTTGCGCTAACGTCTCGACGTATATGCATGCTTGTTGAGTAACATCACACAGACCCCAGCGGCTAAACCGTCTCTGGGGTCTGTGTATTTTATGGTCTAGCGCTTATGCTGGCAGACAATGCGGGGCATGGAGACATCATGTTAACGGATATCGTAATACTCGCCGCCGGGCAGGGCACGCGCATGCGCTCTGCTTTGCCCAAGGTGTTGCAACCTCTCGGGGGAAAACCCCTGCTCGCCCACGTGCTGGCTATAGCGGCGGACTTGTCGCCACGGCGCATTCACATTGTGGTCGGTTACGGCGGCGATGCCGTGCAGGCTGCCTTCCCTGACGCGCCGGTAAGCTGGTGGACGCAGGCACAGCAGCTCGGTACTGGTGATGCGTTAGAATCGGCGTTAGTGGGTCTCACCGGAGCGGACCGGGTATTGGTGTTGTACGGCGATGTGCCCCTCTTAACGGCGGCGACACTGCGCGAATTGCTCCATCAAACCCCGGTGTCAGCACTTGGATTGACGACCGCATCGGTAAGCGAGCCCCACGGCTACGGGCGGATTCTCCGCGCTGTGGACGGTCAGGTGCAGGGTATCCGTGAGCACAAGGATTGCCAGATGGACGAACTAGCCATCTGCGAGATAAATCTTGGGATGATGGTGCTGCCGGTGCAGCCGCTGGCGGGTTGGTTACAGGGACTGTCTGCACGCAATGCCCAGGGCGAGATTTACCTGACGGACCTGGTGGCGGCAGCACGGGCAGATGGCTATGTCGTCTGGCCCTTTACACTGGCGGATGCGACGGAGGCACTGGGAGTAAATGATCCCAGGCAGTTGGCGGATCTAGAGCGTGTGTTTCAGCGACAGCAACTGCGCGCGCTGCAGATGCAGGGATTACGGGTAGCGGACCCGGCACGGGTAGACATTCGTGGGGAGCTTACCTGCGGCGAGGACTGCTGGGTGGATCCCAACGTCTTGTTTGTTGGAGACGTTCATTTGGGTGATCGCGTGCGCGTGGGCGCTGGTGTCGTTTTGCAGGACGTACAGATTGGCGATGACGTGGAGATTTTTCCCTACAGCCTCATCGAAGGTGCGCAAATTGCCGCCGGGGCACGGATTGGACCTTTTGCGCGAATTCGCCCCGGAACAGAGATTGGCGAAGCCGCCCACATCGGTAACTATGTCGAGGTAAAGGCCTCAAAAATTGGTGCAGGCAGCAAAGCCAATCACCTGACCTATATCGGCGATGCGGAGATTGGTACTGGGGTGAATGTGGGCGCGGGGACGATTACCTGCAATTATGATGGGGCCAACAAGCATCGGACCATTATCGGCAATGATGTGTTCATCGGCTCGGATAGTCAGTTGGTCGCGCCGGTGACTATTGGCGACGGCGCCACCATCGGTGCGGGCAGCACGATCACCAAAGAGGTTCCGGCGGGTGGTTTGACGTTGAGTCGCAGTCCGCAGCGTACAATTCCGCATTGGCAGCGGCCACGGCGCGAGAAAAAATAGCGCCAGCTAGTACCGGCAAGGTCTTCGACTACAGGAGAGCAATAATATGTGCGGGATTGTCGGTGGCGTGGGCAAAACAGATTTGGTCCCCATGATTCTGGAGGGGCTGCGGCGTTTGGAGTATCGCGGCTACGATTCGGCTGGCTTGGCGATACTGAAAGAGGGGGCGCAAGGCGCGGATTTGCTGCGGGTGCGCAGCGTAGGGCGGGTCGCCGAGCTGATCGTCGCCGTTGCCGACCGTGGCCTACAGGGTCCGGTGGGCATTGGTCACACGCGCTGGGCCACCCATGGCGGCGTTGCCGAATGCAATGCGCATCCCATGATCTCCCAGGAACAGATTGCGGTGGTCCATAACGGGATCATCGAGAACTTTCATGCCTTGCGCGCCCGTCTGGAAGCGGCGGGATACACCTTCACCTCCGAGACCGATACGGAGGTCATCGCGCATCTGGTACACCATTATCGGCAGAGCGCGTCAGACCTGTTCACGGCGACCCGGCTGGCGGTGGGTGATCTGCGCGGCGCCTATGCCATCGCGGTGATCTCAAGTAGCGATCCGGAGACCGTGTGCGTGGCACGGATGGGCTGTCCGCTGCTGCTGGGCATTGCCGATGACGGGCATTACTTCGCCTCGGATGTGGCGGCGTTGCTGCCGGTGACCCGGCGTGTGCTGTATCTGGAAGATGGCGATGTGGCCTTGCTGCAGCGGGAAACCTTGCGGATTACGGATCAGGCCGGAGTGCCGCAGCAGCGTGAAGAACATTGGAGCCAGCTCAGTGCGGCGGCTGTTGATCTGGGACCTTATCGTCACTTCATGCAGAAAGAAATCCATGAGCAACCCCGCGCCCTGGCCGACACCCTGGAGGGCGCGCTGAATAGTCAGCTCCATCTGTCTGATCTCTGGGGCGCAGACGCCGCAGACGTTTTCCGGGATGTGGATAGTGTGCTGTTCCTGGCCTCCGGAACCAGTCACTACGCGACACTGGTGGGGCGTCAATGGCTGGAAAGCATTGTGGGGATTCCGGCGCAGGCGGAGCTGGGGCACGAATATCGTTACCGGGATTCCATTCCGAACCCGCGCCAGCTGGTGGTGACCCTCTCGCAATCCGGCGAAACGCTGGATACCTTCGAAGCGCTGCGCCGTGCCAAGGAGCTCGGTCATACCCGCACGCTGGCCATCTGCAATGTCGCGGAGAGCGCCATCCCGCGGGCGTCGGCACTGCGCTTCCTGACCCGGGCCGGTCCAGAGATCGGAGTGGCCTCGACCAAGGCGTTCACCACCCAGTTGGCGGCACTCTATCTGCTGGCCCTGTCCCTGGCCAAGGCGCAGGGACATCTGAACAATGTGCAGCAGGCGGATCACCTGGACGCCTTGCGGCAACTGCCGGGTAGCGTCCAGCATGCCCTGAACCTGGAGCCGCAGATTCAGGGATGGGCGGCACGTTTTGCCAGCAAGGACCATGCGCTTTTTCTGGGGCGCGGCTTGCACTACCCCATCGCTCTGGAGGGCGCGCTCAAACTCAAGGAAATCTCCTATATCCACGCCGAGGCTTATCCCGCGGGCGAATTGAAGCATGGCCCCCTGGCCCTGGTGGACCGCGACATGCCCGTGGTGGTGATCGCGCCCAATGACCGCCTCCTCGAAAAGCTGGCCGCCAACATGCAGGAGGTCCACGCCCGTGGTGGTGAGCTCTATGTATTCGCTGATTCGGACAGCCACTTTAATGCCAGCGAGGGCGTGCATGTGATGCGTCTACCCCGTCACGCCGGTCTGCTGTCCCCCATCGTCCACGCAATCCCGGTGCAATTGCTGGCCTATCACGCGGCGCTGGTGAAGGGCACCGATGTGGACCGGCCGCGTAACCTCGCGAAGAGCGTGACGGTGGAGTGATAGGGCGGTTCGGTGTGCCGAGTTTGTTAACGGACAAAAAAGTATCATCCCGGACAAAATAGTTTCATCCTGAACAAAAAAGTATCATCCTCGACAAAAAAGTATCATCCTGCATTTTCAGCTTTGGAATGAAGGTGTATGCTGATCCACAGATCACCAGGTTGGGGATACCTACTATGGCTCGTTGGCGTTACGAGTTTGATGAAGGCAAAATCGCGCGCTTCCAGAAAGAAGGGCGAGGGCAAGGCCGCGGTACAAGTTACAAGCCGTGGCTGACCATACAGGATGTGGCCTCCCATGGCCGCTCACATCGAATTGCCGGAATCAAGACCGGCCGCGTACACCACTTCCTCTCCGACATTGAGCGAGATACTTTTTACCAGTTTGACTGGGCGGATACCGTTACGGACATCCGCGAGCAGTATCCCCTCGACCGTGAATACACCCGCCGTATTGCCGCGGATCTCGATATAAAGCATCCGCGAGACGCCGCTACGGAAATAGTCATGACTACGGATTTTTTGGTCGATATCGCTTATGAAGGGAAGCTGAGGCAGTTGGCCCGTGCCGTCAAGCCCGCCAGCGAACTCGAAAAACCTCGCGTCATTGATAAGCTGGAAATCGAACGGCGCTATTGGGTACAGCAGGGCGTGGACTGGGGAATCATCACTGAGCGAGATATCCCCGAAGCAATAGTCACCAACATTGCATGGCTGCATCCCTATATTACACTTGACCAATTGACCGCGCCTTACGAAGGTTACTATCAAGAAAAGGCACGCCTGCTGTTGCGGGCACTCCCGTTCCATCCCGCAACCACCTTGAGGCAATTCTGCCTGGCCATGGACCAGCAACTTGCTATGCATGTGGGCGACAGTCTCCTGCTTGTCCGTCACCTCTTGGCACGGAAGGCGATTTCCTGTCCCATGGATACGGCTATTACGGACACCTGGCCATTGCGTCAATTTCAGGTGCTCACGGATGAATCCAGGAGGGCCAGCGGATGAAGGACTTGTCTGTGAATCTTTTGCTGGAGTTTCCGGAGGAACACCGAGTTGAGCGTGTGCTCTGGATTGATCCGGGAATGCGGGGTCTATATGCCATCGACATTCGCGATGCCAATGCCCTGCCAGAATTCTACCAAGCGGAAGAAATAGAGAAGATGCGCGATGCCGGCGAGTGGCGTGTGGTTGAGAATGACCCATGGCTACTCGCACTGGCGGATGAAAACATATCAGAGATCTACCGGGACAAACGCGACTCCGCTTGGGAGACGATTCGTCCGCTGATTTTTGATCAACCGGCCATTTTTGATGCCATTGCCCGTAGCGAAGCGGTTAAAAGGGGCATGGAAGAATCTGGAGTAACCAAGCAAACGATTTACCGTTTTCTGCGCCGGTATTGGCAGCGCGGCATGACACCCAACGCTCTGCTGCCCGATTATGCGCGGTGTGGCGGGCTGGGCAAAGACAAGTCCGTTTCTGAAAAAAAACGCGGTCGCATTCCTGATCGAGATGATCTGGGCGTCAACGTGACGTCAGAGATGCGGCAGCTATTTCGTGCTGTTGCCACAAAGAAGTTCATCACCAATAGTCAGTTGGATTTTCGGGGTGCCTACGACGAGCTGATTGCCGATAATTTTTGCGAACGCGTCATCAACGAACACACCGGCCAGCAGGAACTGATTCCGCAAAAAGATATTCCCAGCTTGCGGCAATTCCGCTACTGGTATGAGAAGGATAACGACGTCTTCCGTCTGGATCGTATACGCCGCACCTGTATGGATAAAATAAAGATGTATACTCGATAATAAAGTTGTATACTAGAAAATAAAGATGTATACTCGATATTAAAGATCTATACTCATCTCCAGGTGAAGCGTAGATTTGGAGGTGGAGGCTCATGTCAAAAGGTTCTCGTAGATCCGAGTCAGGAGCTATTGCGCGCCGTCTGAAAGAAGGACGTGGCCAAGGCAGTGAGAAAAGCTATAAACCGTGGCTCACCGTGCGCGACGTACCTTCTCGGGGCTTGTCTGTCCGTATAAAAGGCCGAAAAACGGGCCGTGTGCACCACTTGCTCTCCCAGTTGGAGTTGAGCTACTTCCTCATGCTGGATGATATACGAGCCAGTTGTGTTATGGACATTCGTGAGCAATTTCCTTTGACCCCCATCGAGACGACGCTTGAGATCGCGGATATGTTGAGCATCCCTCACCCCAAAGATCCTAAAACCGGAGAGCCTATCGTGATGACGACCGACTTTTTGGTCATCGTCACGTCTGCTGACGGAGAGCGGCGATTGGCTCGCACGCTGAAGCCATCAGCCGATCTTGGTTCTCCGCGAGTCATTGAAAAATTTGAAATTGAGCGGATATATTGGGAGACTCAGGGAGTAGACTGGGGCATCGTTACCGAACGCGAAATACCTCAATCGCTGGTGGGGAATTTAAGAAGTCTTCAGGGTTGTTGGGATACAGACAATCTACCAGCGGTTGCGGTACCCCAAATCGAACAGATTGAGGCAGAACTCCACAGAGCATTATCCGATAAATCGATGCCATTATTCCAAGCGGCGTTAGATTGTGATGGGCGGTTAGGTTTTGAAAATGGCACCAGTCTGGCAGTGGCTAAATATCTGATAGCTACGAGGCGCTGGGATATCGACCTGCATCAACCGATCAAGACTGAGGAAAACCTGCATATTCTCGTACGCAGGCACGGGCCAACGGAAATGGCTCCGGAGAGATAGGGTATGTCGAACCTTTCGGTGGGTATGATCGTGGAGTGGATCAGTGAACAAGAGGGCTCCACGCCTCTGGTGGAACGCATTCTTTGGGTGAACCCAACCGCAACCGACTTGGTCAGCATCCAATTGGATGAACCGCTCGCCCTCCCCGTCTGGAAAAGGTTCGCGGATATAGAGGAGGCGCTATCTAACGGTTCTGCCATCATTCGGGTAGCGGATCCTTATGCGCATAGATTGCACCCGCCGGAGTCTTTTCTCCTCAAGCATAGACAGCGTCGCGATGCTGCCTGGAAGGTCATAGAAGATATGGTGAGCCGCGTACCGGATATTTACGATGAGAATATCCGTGGCAGCATGGTAGCTGACGCAGCAAATCAGCACTCCGTTCACAAGATGACGGTCTATAAATATCTTCGCAGGTTCTGGTGGGGTGGTATGGTGAAAAATGCCCTTCTGCCGAGCTACGAACGCAGTGGAGGACCAGGCAAAGAAAAATCTGCCAATAATGCATCTAAGCGGGGACGGCCAACAAAGGCGACGGTGTTGCGGGATGCTCCGCCGGGAATTAATGTCGATGACAGCATCCGTAGAATATTTTCAGTAGCCTTTCGTCTTTATGTTGATACCAATAAAGCCCTTACATTGAAGCGCGCATATTCTCGAATGCTGAGCAATTATTTCAATGTTGGCTTTGAAGTAAAATGGGGCGTGCGTGTACCCATTTTGCCGCCCTCTCACCAGCTACCCACATTGGAGCAATTCAGATACTGGTACAAGAAGCAGCAGGACATCGAAGCTTCGTTTACTAAGAGGGAGGGCGCGAGACGCTTTGCGCTCAAGCGGCGCCCTGTGCTGGGTAGTTCCACGAAAATGGCCTTCGGCCCGGGTTCCATATACCAAATCGATGCTACCATAGCGGACGTATACTTGGTGAGCAGCTTGAATCGGTCTCAAATTATTGGCCGTCCAGTAGTGTATGTTGTTATCGATGCCCTGAGTCGCATGATCACCGGACTATATGTGGGGCTTGAAGGACCGAGCTGGTTAGGTGCGATGATGGCGTTAGCTAATGCGGCGAGCGATAAAAAGGCGTTTTGCCGCAAATATGGAATCTCCATATCGGATGAGGACTGGCCGTGCAAGAATCTTCCTATGGAGATCCTGGCGGATCGCGGCGAATTACTGAGTCGGCACGCCGATGAACTGACAGATTCGTTAAACATTACGGTGGCGAATGCGCCGCCCTTTCGTGCCGACTGGAAGGGTATAGTGGAGCAGCAGTTCCGAATTGCCAATGAACGAGTGATCCATTGGGTCCCTGGGGCCGTGCGGCGTGTCGCAAGAGAACGTGGTGACCTGGACTATCGTTTAGACGCAAAACTGGATCTTAACGCGTTTACAGAAATTATGATCTATAATACGCTGAGTTATAACAAAATGCACTGGATGGAATGGTATCGCCATGATGAATTTCAAATTCAGTCCGCGGTGGATCCTTTTCCGCGCACCCTCTGGAACTGGGGAATTGAGCATCGTAGCGGATTCTTACGAACCCGACCTCAGGAGACCGTGTTGCTGGCACTAATGCCAAGAGGCGAAGCCTCCGTAACCCATTTAGGCATCAAATGGCAAGGATTATATTACACCAGCGAGATCGCTGTTCGCGAACAGTGGTTCATACGTGCAAGGGCGACGCGCACATGGAAGGTTTCGGTGGCGTATGATCCAAGAAATATTGAGATGATCTATATTATTCAGCCCAAAGGCGGTATTGACGCTTGCCACCTACTAGAGAAGAATCAGGACTTCGCGGGGTATATGGTTGAGGAAGTGCAGGACTACGTGGCGGATCGCAAGCTCCGAAAAGCGGAGATCAAAACGGATATTCTGCAAGAACGGGCTGAGTTTATGGCCCAAGTAGATGCGGTTGTGACAGCGCAGGAAAATCTGACTGAGGGTGCTGTGTCCACTGACCAGAGCAACCATAAGCGTGTAAAGGATATCCGTCAGAATCGACGGGAAGAACGAGAACGTGTCCGGAAGGCGGAAGCATGGGAACTGGCGGAACAGCCTGGTACACCAAGGAAAATCGGCAGCAGTTCGCAGTCAAACGCAAGCGCTTCTTCGAGTACGGTTGCGTCGCGCAAAAGAGGGTTTTTAAATATTCTGAAGCAAACGCGGAAGATCGATGAACCTGACAACCCAACCAGTTAATGTGTGGCGGCATACATTCGCCTTGGGGATCGGGAGAATGTAAGGCAAAATTCTTGGCCTGGTTAACGTTCAACCATTCTCAGATGCGCGTGACAGCGTGGCCAAGTTTTCTTGTTGGCCTGGCAGAATGTAGGCTGAGGAGTTGTGATTGCACTGCCTGCGACGGTATACGTGACCATTTCGCGAAAAGCATACATTATAATCACCAGCAGGTTGATGTTCTACAGCGGGTCGGTCGGCATCCCTGTTCCCGCGTCGCTGAGTTGACACCGTGACTCTGGAAAGAACACTTCGCGGCTACTTCCTTGCGCTCGGACCTGTATGATATCTCCAGATAATCAGCAAGGTACGCCGCTCAGTTACCACTTGCATTGGAATGTCATAAAAGCTTGGCAGAGCAGAGGCAATTAATGGACACGCATACGAGGATTTTTGAACGGATGGCCGAAGAACTGACCAATGGCGATTATGCCAACCGGCTTCTGTCCACGATGCGTAAGCAGTTTGGCGACTATGATGAGAAAAAAGCGGGGCGCTGAGATGAATAGTATTCATAGCCGCACGACGCCGGCTGATGCACTGGTGATTTTCGGTGTGACCGGCGATCTTGTCCACAAAATGATTTTTCCTGCGCTCTATGCGATGGCCAAGCACGGTGTACTCAACGTGCCGGTGGTAGGGGTTGCCGGCTCAAAATTGAGCCTGGCGCAATTGCGTAAACGTGCGAAAGATAGCATCAAGCAAGCGGGCAAGATTGATGATCGGGATGCCCTCGATCACCTGCTTTCCCTGCTTAAATATGTGGGTGGCGATTACAACGACCTGGAGACGTTCAAAGCCCTGAAACAGACATTGGGCGATGCACAGCGTCCTGCGCATTACCTTGCCATTCCCCCTGCACTGTTCGCGAAGGTGATCAAAGGGCTGGGTTCTTCTGGTTTGGCCGATCAGGCGCGCGTCATCGTCGAAAAGCCGTTCGGACGCGATCTGGCCTCCGCGCGGGAACTTAACCGTATCGCGCAGTCGGTGTTTCCAGAAGATTCTATTTTCCGGATCGACCACTATCTCGGGAAAGAGGCGATCATGAATATCCTCTATTTCCGTTTCGCTAATTCATTTCTGGAGCCAATCTGGAACCGTAACCACGTGGCCAGTGTGCAGATCACTCTGGCCGAGGATTTCGGTATCAAGGGTCGCGGTACCTTTTACGAAAGCGCCGGTTGCCTGCGCGACGTCATCCAGAATCATTTATTCCAGATCGTCGCACTGCTGGCCATGGAGCCGCCGGCCTATCAGGGATTTGGGGCAGTGCATAGTGAAAAAGCCAAGGTATTCCAGGCCATGCGCCCGCTGCAACCGGATGACGTAGTGCGCGGTCAGTACACCGGCTACCGCAAAGAGCCGGGCGTGGCGAAGGACTCGGACGTCGAGACATTCTGCGCCTTGCGGCTGTTCATCGACTCGTGGCGCTGGCAAGGGGTGCCGTGGTACCTGCGTTCCGGTAAATGCCTGGCAGCAACAGCGGCTGAGGTTCTGCTAGAACTAAAACCGCCACCGCAAAGACTGTTCGACGATTCGGCTCCGGTGGATGGTCGGGCCAATTATCTGCGCTTCCGGCTCTCTCCTAACTCAGCCGTTGCCCTCGCCGTGCGCGTCAAGCGCGCAGGCAAGGAGTTCGTCGGCGACCAGCGCGAACTCTACCTGCTGAATGAACAGCCAGGAGAGGAAGCCCCCTACGAGCGGCTGTTGAGTGACGCCATGGCAGGCAATGGAGCATTATTCACCAGTGAGGAGGCAGTTGAGGCCGCTTGGGTGGTGGTCGATCCTGTGCTGAACACACACCACCGGGCGCACCCCTATAAACCAGACAGCTGGGGACCTAAACAGGCCGATGCGCTGATCGCGGCGGATGGAAGCTGGCACAATCCGAGGTCTGTTGTAGCGTAAGCGGCAAATCGGCGGCGTTATGTCGCGGTTTTTTTGGCTATGTGTAAAAAACTGCTTGTAAACCAGTGGCTTTTGAGATCAGCGCACCTACCGCCGCAAAGGTGGCGAAGGTTGGAATATAGGGAGACCGAAGTCGACCGTTTCCAGAAGGTCTCTTGGTTGGAATGGAATGGGTGTCCGGTTTACGGAACCATGGCCTACCGCTGCTCCCGGCCGAATTGCAGGATACAACGCGCTGTCCGCGCTTTCTCATCCTGGCCATGCTGGCCCATAGAAAGTAAACTTGTGTTATATCAGTATGTTAGGGATGACGCACCGATCTTCCACCTACCTTGATATATGGACAATATTATCCGGTCAGTACCGGATGGGCGGACGGATGCTCAGCCCGATTGGAGGAAACATCAACGTGGTGGTCAGCGAGCTAGGCAGCACGCCGGTGGCGGCGCTGCCCGTCGAGATCGTGGAGCGCAAGTGGCTCGGTCACCCGAACACACTGTGCGATGCGCTCGCGGAAGAAGTGGGTCCTGCCGCGATGGGCATTGGCTTCGCACCCTTGACCCACTTGGAAGGCGCAGTGCTCGCAGCGGAGATGGGTCTGCGGGAAGATAAAGTAAAGGGCGTGCGCATCGGGGCTCGGTCCACCCTGACGGTGGCCTGTGCCTTCGAGACCTGGTCGCATATCTCGCCGCGCGCTCTCGGGTTGCTGAGAGCGTGCGCACCACCGCAACCGCCGTCCTCAACGTCGAGTCGGCAGTCGAAGTCAACACCGCCGCAGGGAGCGTGTGTGGAAGAGCGCCCTCGGCACTATCACGGAGTGGCTCGAGGTGGCCACCGTGTTGAACTTCTTGGGTCCACTGAAGCGAGGTTCGTTCCGTTTTGCAGTGACGCAATTAGCGGGCAGGAAACGTTCCCCTTTCGCGCATGGCAGGCGCACACAAGCCCGGACAGCACGGCCTCCATGCGCGCCAAGTCGGCCATCTTTTCGCGCACGTCCTGGAGCTTGTGCTCGGCCAAGTGGCTGGCTTCATCGCAGTGGGTGCCATCGTCCAATCTGAGTAGTTCGGCGATTTCATCCAGGCTGAAACCCAGCCGCTGGGCTGATTTCACAAAGCGTATCCGGGTTACATCTGCCTCGCCATAGCGGCGAATGCTGCCATAAGGCTTGTCCGGTTCCGGCAATAAGCCCCTGCGCTGATAGAACCGGATGGTCTCCACGTTGACCCCGGCTGTCTTGGCAAAAACGCCGATAGTCAAATTCTCCAAATTGTTTTTCATGTCGCTTGATTCCGTACATGACTACGGAAGTAAGGTTACGCTATCCAATTCAGATTCGAAAGGACTAGCGCATGTATGAACCACAAAACGGGCGCGGCGCGCTCTTCGCCGGAGGGTTGGCCGCCATCCTCGCCTCGACTTGCTGCCTCGGGCCGCTGGTCCTAGTCGCCTTGGGGTTCAGCGGCGCCTGGATTGGCAACCTGACTGTGCTGGAGCCGTATCGCCCGATCTTCATCGGCGCGGCGCTCATCGCGCTGTTCTTCGCCTGGCGGCGCATCTACCGCCCATCACAAGCCTGCAAACCGGGTGATGTCTGCGTGATTCCGCAGGTTCGCACGACCTACAAGCTCATTTTCTGGATCGTTGCCACCTTGATCCTGATTGCCCTCGCTTTTCCCTACGTCCTGCCGCTATTCTATTGAAAGGAGATTGTCATGAAAAAAATCGCTACCCTTCTGGCCCTGTCGGCCGCCCTGAGCGCGCCCGCTTGGGCCGCAACCCAGGCCGTCACGCTGTCGATTCCTGGCATGACCTGCGGCGCCTGCCCGATTACCGTGCGCGCTGCGCTCAAGCGGGAGCCTGGCGTGGAAACGGTTGGCATCGACGAGGCGCAAAAACAGGTCACCGTCACCTACGACGACAGCAAGACCAACGTGCAGGCTCTGACCCAAGCAACCAAGGATGCTGGCTACCCTTCCAGCGTCAAGCAGTGATGGCGAGATAATGGCTGACACGATCACTCTTCAAATCAAGGGCATGACCTGCGACTCGTGCGCCATGCACGCACAGCGGGCTCTGGAGAGGGTGCCCGGCGTGCGCTCGGCCTCGGTGTCCTATCCCCAGCGGCGAGCGGAGATCGAGGTGGACGCCAGCGTGGGCCTGGACCCGCTGGTTGCCGCAGTGGCAGCGCTTGGCTACCGCGCTCGGCTCCCTAACACGCCGAATAAGCCCGCCGACAAGGCGCCGGGCTGGCAGGACGGCGAGACGAAGCGTAGCGGCGATGATGAGGCACTCCATATAGCCGTGATCGGTAGCGGCGGCGCGGCGATGGCGGCGGCACTTAAAGCCGTTGAGCAGGGCGCACGCGTGACGCTGATCGAGCGCGGCACCATCGGCGGCACCTGCGTGAATGTCGGTTGCGTGCCGTCCAAGATCATGATCCGCGCCGCCCATATCGCCCATTTGCGCCGCGAAAGCCCGTTCGACAACGGCATCCAGGCGGTTGCGCCGACCATCCAGCGCGCGGCGCTGCTGGGCCAGCAGCAGACCCGCGTCGATGAACTGCGCCACGCCAAATACGAAGGCATCCTGGACGGCAATCCCGCCATCACGGTGCTGCATGGCGAAGCCCGCTTCAAAGATAGCCGCAACCTGGTCGTGCAACTCAACGGCGGCGGCGAGCGCATGGTAGCGTTCGACCGCTGCCTGATCGCCACTGGCGCGAGTCCGGCCGTGCCGCCGATTCCTGGTTTGAAAGACACGCCTTATTGGACTTCCACCGAGGCGCTGGTCAGCGAGGCTATCCCTGAGCGGCTGGCCGTGATTGGTTCGTCTGTCGTCGCGCTGGAACTGGCGCAGGCGTTCGCCCGACTCGGCAGCAAGGTGACGATCCTGGCGCGCAGCACGCTGTTCTTCCGCGAAGACCCGGCCATCGGCGAAGCCGTCACGGCCGCGTTTCGCATGGAGGGCATAGAGGTACTGGATCATACGCAGGCCAGCCAGGTCGCCCATGCGGACGGCGAGTTTGTGCTGACCACGGCGTACGGCGTGCTGCGCGCCGACAAGCTGCTGGTTGCCACCGGCCGCTCGCCGAACACCCGCAGCCTGGCACTGGATGCGGCAGGCGTCGCGCTCAACCCACAAGACGCTATTGTCATCGACCCCGGCATGCATACCAGCGTGGAACATATCTACGCTGCGGGCGACTGCACCGATCAGCCGCAATTCGTTTATGTAGCAGCAGCGGCAGGCACCCGCGCGGCGATCAACATGACCGGCGGCGACGCGACCCTGAACCTGACTGCGATGCCGGCCGTGGTGTTCACCGATCCGCAAGTCGCCACGGTCGGCTACAGCGAGGCGGAAGCGCACCATGATGGCATCGAGACCGACAGCCGCACGCTGACGTTGGACAACGTGCCGCGTGCGCTCGCCAACTTCGACACACGCGGCTTCATCAAGCTGGTGGCCGAGGTAGGCAGCGGACGCTTGATCGGCGTGCAGGCGGTCGCGCCGGAAGCGGGCGAGCTGATTCAGACGGCCGCGCTGGCGATTCGCAACCGCATGACGGTGCAGGAACTGGCCGATCAGTTGTTCCCCTATCTGACGATGGTCGAAGGGCTGAAGCTCGCGGCGCAGACCTTCAACAAGGACGTGAATCAGCTTTCCTGCTGCGCCGGGTGAGGAAAACGAGGTATTCGATGAACGCCTACTTTGCGACGGCAGTTGCCAGATGGGTTAATTAGCGATCCTGCGTTCGGGGAATCTCTGAACAAGCGACATGCTGGCTGCTTGCCGATCCATGCGCTAGGCGGTGAGCCGAACCCTCTGGAGGAGCTTGGCGTTGATGGCGACGATCACCGTGGAAACGGACATCAGGGCCGCCCCCACCGCCGGGGAAAGCACCAGGCCAATACTGTAAGCCACTCCGGCAGCAAGGGGGATCGCCACGATATTGTAGCCGGCACCCCACCACAGGTTCTGGATCATTTTGCGATAGGTCGCCCGGGAAAGTTCCAGGATGGCCGCCACGTCTCGGGGATCGGAGCGAACCAGCACGATGTCCGCCGACTCGATGGCGACGTCCGTGCCTGCCCCGATGGCGATCCCGACATCCGCCTCCACCAGGGCAGGCGCATCGTTGACGCCGTCGCCGACCATGGCCACGCGCAATCCCCGCGCCTTTACCTCCTTGATCTTCTCCGCCTTTTGTCCAGGGAGCACTTCGGCGAAATAGTCGTCCAGCCCCATTTCCTGGGCCACCCAACGGGCCACCGCTGCGGAGTCGCCGGTCAACATCATCACCTGTACGCCCATCCCCTTCAGCCGCGCGAGGGCTTCCCGCGACTCCGCTCGAATGATGTCGGCCAGCGCGACAGCCCCCGCCGGTTTCTCGTCAACGAGCAGGTATACCACCGTTTTGCCCTGGGATGCCAAGGCCGCGACCCGCTCATCGCTGACATCAAGGCCATGCTCCTTGAGATAGCCGGGGCTAACGACCTTCACATTGCGCCCATTTACAACGGCTTGTGCACCCTTGCCGGGGATGGCCTTGAATTCCTTGGGAGGCTCGAAGCCGATGCCCTTCGCTTTGGCATATGCCACGATGCCGGCGGCGATGGGGTGCTCCGACTGACTTTCGAGGGCCGCGGCGAGCCGTACGACCTCATCTTCGGCGTATCCGCCGAGCACGACCACATCCGTGACGCCGAACCGTCCCTCCGTCAAGGTCCCGGTCTTGTCGAACACCACCGCCTGCAGTTGGCGCGCCCGCTCAAAAGCAGACCGGTCCCGGATAAGCAGCCCATGCTGCGCCGCCATGGCGGTGGACACGGCGACGACCAGCGGAATCGCCAGGCCCAGAGCATGGGGACAGGCAATCACCATAACGGTGACCATGCGGGCCAGGGCGAACTCGAAGTGCTGGCCAATGACCAGCCAAATGGCAAGGGTAAGCCCCCCGACGCTCAACGCGGTAAGGGTCAGCACCAGGGCCGCGCGGTCGGCCAAGTCCTGGGTCCGGGAGCGGGACTCCTGCGCCCGGCGCACCATCTCGATGACCTGTGCAAGATAGGTTTCACTGCCGGTCTTGTGGACCTCGACGGTGATACTCGACTCCCCGTTAACCGAACCGCCGATAACTTCGTCGCCGCCCCCCTTCTCCACGGGCTGGCTTTCGCCGGTGAGCATGGCCTGATTGACGGTGGTTCGCCCTTCGACGATACGCCCGTCCGTAGGAATTTTTTCGCCAGGCTTCACCAATACCCGGTCACCGCGCTGCAGATTGGCGACCGGCACGTCCTTCATGCCCTCCGGGGCCACGAGATGGGCCTCGGAAGGCATCATTTGCACCAGTTTTTCCAGTGCGCCGGAAGCCCCCAGGACCGATTTCATCTCGATCCAGTGGCCGAGCAGCATCACATCGATCAGCGTGGCGAGTTCCCAGAAGAACACTTCACCCTGAACCCCGAACACGACGGCACTCGAGTAAAAATAGGCCACGCTGATGGCCAGGGCGATCAGCGTCATCATGGCTGGCTTGCGGGTTTCGAGCTCGGCAAACAGCCCCTTCAGGAAGGGCCAACCGCCGTAGAAATACACCCCGCTCGATAGCGCGAAAAGCACATAGGACGACCCCGTAAAGGCGAGAGCAGCCTCCAGTCCAAGCAGATGCTGGATAAGCGGCGACAAAAGGAGGATAGGGATCGTCAGGGCCAGCGATACCCAAAACCGTCGCCGGAAATCGGCGATCATGGTGGCATGGTTGTGACCGCCATGCGCACCGGGATGAGCGGTACCCATCCCGTGTTCTTGATGCCCCGAATGGTCCATGGAATCCTCTCCATTTTACCGCCGCAAGAGATTACAACGCTGGTTGCCGACCTTGGCCTTTAACCAACGAGACAAGCTGTCTACCACGGTCCCACCTGTTGGTAGCGCATCCGGACCAGCTTCGGCGGATGGGGAATCGTTATTATTCCAGGTCGCGACGTCTTTCCAGGTATTCATCCCTTCCTATTTCCCCGCGGGCATAGCGTTCATGGAGCACATCCAGCGCGGTGTTTTTCTCGCCACCCCGAATCCCGCGATCCGTGAAGGCCTGCACCAGAAACACGACGCCGGCAGCGATGGCAAAAATCAAAAGGCAAAGCAAAACCCAAAACAGGACCATGAATGCCGACCCGACCCAGCCGTAACCATTGAAAAAACCACCCATCATGTAAGGCCACATTTTCTGTTCCTCGTCGTTCACTCGCTACGCCACGGACCCAGAACAAACGCTCGTTGATGACCATTCAACGCCACTTCAGTGTAGTAGGCGGTGTCCACTTATTCCATCTTCTTTCAGACTATCCAATGGATGGTGGATGGGGACCACCTCAGCCATCGGTGTCCTGGCGACTGGGATATGGTCCTCGGCAAGTCACTCGGCCACCCTACCTCCGCTGCCAATGGTCCCCCCGTTGACCATTAGATATCTTCCCATCTCACCTCTGCCTCGCGGTAAATTCGGTCCACATATTGGTAACGGCACCCCACATAGATTGCCCAGATGCGATAGCGTTTCTCGCCGATCATGGCAACAGCCTCTTCCTTGTGTTCCTCCAGGCTGCGGACCCAGTGGATGAGGTTCTGGGCGTAGTGGGGGCGGAAGTTTTCCACGTCCAGGACTTTCAGGTGCTGGCCGGCCATTTCGTGGACCTCCCGCCAGAGATGGAGGATCTCGCCGTCGGAAAAGACTTACAAACACCGACGGTTGGAGCGATAGAAAAAGCTATGGATAAGGGGCGCGCCAGTAAGGGCGGGAAGCGCGGCACTCAGTCGCGGGCTCGGGAGAGCATTGACATTTGATGGCCGTTGAGTTGTGATAGCCGGACTAACGTCTTGAGATTGGGGTACTGTGCGCGTTTTTCGCCCGTTCGTTCGCCGGATAGCCTTTATGGCCCTGCTTCTACTGTTGCCTTGGATGGTGACACCCGTAGACGCTGCCCCGGCGCTGTGCGCCCTGTCGATGACAGGGGTAGCCGCACACGGCACACAAATGCCGTGTTGCGAACAGGCCCTTGGTGCTCCGGCCCAGCAAGGCACCTGCCTGACTGCTTGCTGCCACCACGATATGATGACGCCGGTGGCGGAGAGTGTCGACAACATCACCCCCGCCATGCCGGCCTTCGCCGTTTCCGTCGCGTCCTGGCTTATCCTCCCTTCTCCTAAGCCCGTTCCCCACTTTCTCCACGTTGCGGTCCACACTGGTCTTCCCCCGCTCTCCGCAGTTCGTTTTCTCATTTAGCCTCCCGCCTGAATCCGTAGTTCCGCGCGCATAGTCGCGCCGGACAGGAAATCCGCGTCTTCGGCCCTAACCCGGGCCGCATGTGGAGACTATTATGAGCGATGTGCAAAGAAGTTCTGGAAATAAATATTTTCTAAAGTGGGTTGCGGCCATTCGCAGGGGCGCAGAGCTACTCTCCCTTCCCGTCATGCTGATGATGGTGTTTAGCCCTTATGCCAGTGCCGTCTCATTGAGCCTGCAGAGCGCGGAAGCAATTGCCCTGCGACAAAATCCCGGTCTCGGCGCCCTGACCCAAAAGATTGCGGAACTACGGCACAAGGCCGTGGCGGTGGCCCAACTGCCCGATCCGCATCTTGATCTCGGTGCCGTGAACCTGCCCCTCAACAGCTTCTCCATGAACCAGCAGCAGATGAGCATGCTGAGCGTGGGCCTGAGTCAGACTTTTCCCTCTTTTGGCAAACTGGGGCTGGAAGGACAGCAGGCGGGGGTCGAGGCCCAGGCGGCCGCCGACACCCTGCGCGGCCAGTCCGCCGAGCTGGTGTTGTTACTGCGCCGTGCCTGGCTGCAAGCCCTCTATGCCGAAGATGCCGTGGCAACGGTCCGGCATCAGGAACAATTACAGGCCGCGAGCGTGCAAGCGGCGCTGGCACTCTACCGGTCCGCTCAGGGGTCCCAGGCCGATGTGCTCCGCGCCCAACTGGCGCGTGACAACCTGGCCAATGATATCAGCAAATTGCAGGCGGAGCGGGCAAGCGATCTGGCGCAAATCGCGCAGATCCTGAATCTGCCGGAACCACCGGCCATAGAGCATCAATGGCCGAACCTGCCACCCCCGCCCACCCTTGCCGAAGCGGAAGCTCGCCTCTCCGGCCAACCCCTCCTACGCGCCGCCCAGGCGCAAACCCGCGCGGCGCAAATGGGCGTGCAGGTAGCCAAAACTGGCTATTGGCCGGAAGTCACGGTCAGTGTCGATTATGGTCAGGATTTCTACCCCGGCAGCCCCAACTGGCTGTCAGCGGGGGTTGACCTGAGCCTGCCCATATTTCCGGGAGACCGCCAGGACCAGGACGTTGCCGCCGCCCGGGCCAAGGCCTTGCAGGCGCAATATCGCTACGACGATCAGCATCTGGCCCTGACCCAGCAGGCGCGCGCCACCTTCGCCCGCTACGCAGCCCTCAAGACCGAGTTGGAGCGTACCGACCAACGCCTGCTGCCTACCGCACGGGATGCCTTTTCCGCGACGCTCGCTGCCTACTCGGCGGGACGTGCCGAACTGAGCGCGGTGCTGCGTACCCAGAAGGACGCGCTGGACTACGCCCTGACCCGCCTGCAATACCGCCGCGACCTGGCCCTCAGCGCCGCAGAGCTGGATTTCCTCACCACCGAAGGAGGAGCACAACCATGAAGTCACGCAACTGGATCATCGGTGTCGGCTTACTCGTCCTTGGCGTAGCCCTCGGGGCGGGTGCGGTGTGGTGGCTGCGGGTCCCTGCCGCCGCGCCTAGCACCAACTCCACTGTAACCCATTCTCCGAAAAGCACGCCCAAGGGACGGCATATCCTCTACTGGGCTGCCCCCATGGACCCCAAGATTCATTCGGATCACCCGATGAAGGACAGCATGGGTATGCCTTATATACCGGTGTATGCCTCCAGTCCGAGCGCGCAAAAGGCGTCCGGCCTCAGCATCGATCCGCGCCTGGCGCAAAACCTGGGAGTGCGTCTCGTGGATGTCCAGCACCGTCAGATGGGCCACGCCATCCACACCGTGGGCACCGTGGCGGTGGACGAGAATCGTGTCTATTCCGTCACTCCACGTTTCTCCGGCTGGGTGACACGCTTGAACGTCCGGGCCGTAGGTGACCCCGTGCAGCGCGGCCAGGTGCTCGCCGAGATATATTCTCCCGAGCTGTATAGTGCCCAACAGGAATATCTCATTGCCCGCCGCCAGGGCGGGACGACGGAAGACCCCGCACTGCTGGCGGCAGCCAGGGCGAAGTTACGACTGCTGGGCATGCCGGAAGACCAGATCGCGGCGCTCGCCCGGCACGGCACAGCGGAGCGGGACGTGCCGCTCCTGGCGCCCGCTTCCGGGGTGGTCGAAACCCTCAATGTGCGCCAGGGTGGTTATGTCTCGCCGCAGACCAATGCCTATGCAATCGCCAATCTCGACCGGGTCTGGGTCAATGTGGCGCTCTACTCCTATCAGTTGCCGTGGGTACGGATCGGCAACCCCGTGCGTCTGCATCTGCCAGCCTATCCCGGCAAGACCTGGGAAGGACGTTTGAGCTTCCTCTACCCGACCCTCGACCCCAAAAGCCGGACGGTGACGGCCCGGCTGAGCTTTCCCAATCCCGGCGGGAATCTGCGCCCCGGCACCTACGCCACCGCCACTATTTTAGCCAGCCCCAAGGAGACTCTGGCGGTGCCCAGCAGCGCCGTACTGCGTACCGCTCAGGGGGATTACGTGATGCTGGGTGAGAGTAACGGGCATTTTCTGCCGGTGGAGGTCGCTCTGGGGGCGGAGGCCGACGGCTGGGTGGCCATCGACAAGGGCCTTGAGGCGGGGGATCGGGTGGTGGAGAGCGCGCAGTTCCTGCTCTATTCCGAATCTCAGTTCCAGTCCGTCAAGGCCCGTATGCTGGGGGGCAACACGGCGCCCACCACGAGTGCCACGGCCGGGATGAACAGGGGTCAGGGAGGCCAGTCTCATGATTAGGGCGATTATGCGCTGGTGCATGGCCAATTACCTGCTGGTCGTGATCGCCGTTCTGGTGTTGATCGTTGGTGGTACGTTGGCGGTGATGAATATCCCGCTGGAAGCCATCCCCGACATCTCGCCCACCCAGGTCATCGTCAAGACCTCCTATCCGGGTCAGGCTCCGCAAATCGTTCAGGACCAGGTCACCTATCCCCTGGAGACCACCCTGCAGGAGGTACCCGGTGCCCAGGCCGTGCGTGGCTACTCCATGTTCGGGGACTCCTATGTCTATGTCCTCTTCAAAGGGGGCACCAGCATCTATCAGGCCCGCAACCTAGTACTCCAATACCTGAGTCAGGTACAGTCCAAACTGCCGCCGGGGATCACGCCAGCCCTGGGTCCCAACAGTTCGGGGGTGGACTGGATCTTCGAGTACGCCCTCAGCGATCCCGGCGGGACCTTGAATCTCGCCCAGCTCACCACCCTGCAGAACTGGTTTCTCAAATACGAACTGCAAGGCATCCCTGGCGTCGCGGAGGTGGCCACGGTGGGGGGCATGGTGCAGGAGTACCAAGTGGTGGTGGACCCCCAGAAACTCCTCGCCTACAACCTGACTCTGCCGGAGGTAGAGACCGCCATCCGTGCTGCCAACGGGGAAACCAGTGGCTCGGTGGTGGACATGGGAGAAGCGAGTTATATCGTCCGCACCTCGGGTTACATTCGTTCCCTGAAAAACCTGGAGGATGCGTCGCTGGCCGTGCGCGACGGCGTGCCCATTACGCTGCGGGAGGTGGCTCGGGTGCAGTTGGGCCCGCAATTACCCAATGGCATCGCCGATCTCAACGGCCAGGGCCAGGTGGTGGGTGGTATCGTGATGATGAACCAGGGCGGCAACGCCTATGCCCTCATCCGCCAGATCGAGCGCAAGCTGAAGGACATCCGGCCCTCCCTGCCCAAGGGGGTGCAGGTCGTCACGACCTATAGCCAAGCCCCGCTCATCCAGCGCAGCATTCATACCCTGACCGGCAAGTTGCTGGAAGAATCCCTGGCGGTAGCACTTATTTCTCTGCTTTTCCTGCTGCGTGCGCGTTCGGCGCTGGTGGCCCTCGTCGCCCTGCCGCTGGGAATACTGGCCGCCCTCCTCATCATGTGGGCGATGGGCATCCCCGCCAACATCATGTCCCTGGGCGGCATCGCCATCGCCATCGGCGTGATGATGGATGCCCCCGTGGTCATGATCGAGAATATGCACAAGCATTTGGAACACAACCCCGGCGTCGACCCTTGGGCGGCGGCCATAGCGGCGGCGGAGGAGGTCGGTCCAGCCCTGTTCTTCTCGCTGATCATCATCGCCGTTTCCTTCCTGCCGGTCTTCGCCCTGGGCGGCGAGGAGGGCAAGCTCTTCGCGCCGCTCGCCTTCACCAAGACGTTTTCCGTGGCCGCCGCCGCCATGCTCTCGGTAACCCTGGTGCCCATCCTCATGGCTTGGTTCATTCGCGGCCGCATCCTCCCCGAAAGCAAAAACCCCCTGAATCGGGTCCTGGCTTTCCTCTACCGACCGGTCATCCACAGTGTCCTGCGCGCTCCCTGGATCATTTTGGTCCTCGCCCTGCTGCTCACGGCCACCCTCTACTACCCCTGGAACCGCCTGGGGTCGGAATTTATGCCACCCCTGAACGAGGGGACGCTGCTCTACATGCCGGTCACCCAGGATCCGGCAGTCTCCATCGGCCAGGCGGCCACGCTCCTGCAGCAGACGGACCGCATCCTGAAGACCTTCCCCGAGGTGGAGACGGTTTTCGGCGAGGCCGGAAGGGCACAAACGGCGACCGATCAATCGCCCCTGTCCATGTTTGATACGGTGGTGAATTTGAAAAATCCCGACCAGTGGCCAGCCGGGATGACCATGCACAAGCTGCAAAGCAAGATGAACAAAGCCTTGCAAGTCGCCGGTCTGTCGAATATCTGGACGCAGCCGCTCAAAGGACGGGTGGATATGCTGACTACCGGTCTCCAGACGCCATTAGGCATTAAAATCGGCGGAACGGATCTCGATACCCTGAACCGCCTGGGGCAGGAACTCCAAACGGTTTTGCGCAAGGTCCCTGGGACCCAAAGCGCCTATGCGGCCCGCGTCACCGGTGGCCGCTATATCGTCGTGCACACCGACCGCGCCAAGGCCGCCCGCTACGGCCTTTCGGTGGCGGATGTGAACCGTCTCGTGGAGACGGCCATCGGTGGCGAGGTCCTGACCACCGCGGTACAAGGACTGGAGCGCTTTCCGGTGGATCTCCGTTACCCCCGGGAACTGCGCCAGTCCCTGTCCACCCTGATGGAAAGCCGCATCGCCACGCCCGACGGTGCCCAGATCCCTCTGGCCCAGGTAGCCGATCTCCGCATTGAGGGAGGGCCAGCCATGCTCACTAGCGACAACAGTCGTCTGAACAGTTGGATCTACATCGACCTGAAGCCCGGCACCAACATCGGTGCCTATGTGCCCCGCGCCAAAGCGGCGATTGCGAAAGCCGTCCGTCTCCCAGGAGGTTATACCATCTCCTGGGTAGGCCAGTATCAGGTCATGGAGCAGGCCGCCAAGCGCCTGGAGCTGGTCATTCCCGCCGTCATTCTACTGATCGCCCTGCTCCTCTACTTCAACTTCAAAAATTGGGTGGAGGTGACCATCATCCTGCTCACCCTGCCCCTGTCCCTGGTCGGCGGTTTCTGGCTCGTCTACTGGCTCGGCTACAAACTCTCGGTGGCCGTGGCTGTGGGCTTCATCGCCCTGGCGGGGGTGGCGGCAGAATTCGGGGTGGTGATGCTCCTCTACCTGGATCAGGCCCTCATCCGGCGGCAGGCCCGTGACGCCTTGCAGACCTGGCACGACCTTCAGTTGGCCGTCATCGAGGGGACCATGCTGCGCCTGCGGCCTCTGGCCATGACCTTGACCCTGGTGGTGGGTGGCCTCTTACCTATCATGTTCAGCCATGGCGCCGGCGCCGATGTGATGAAGCGTATTGCCGCCCCCATGGTGGGCGGTATGTTCAGCGCCGCGTTACTGGCGCTGCTGGTGATCCCTGCACTCTACGCCCTGTGGCAGAAGCGGCGATTGGGCCTGCGCTGATGGTACGGATGAGGAGGAAGTCATGACATCGACAACGGATAACCGTTATATCCTGCACCCTGTCTGGGACCCGCTGCTGCGGGCACTGCATTGGTGGATGGCGCTTGCCATGATGGCGCAATTCACCTCAGGCGCGACCCTCCTGGTCTTGGGTAACGACATGTCTGACGCCCTGATGGGAAAGATCGACATCATCCATTATGTCGGCGGCTATGCTTTCGCCGCCGGGCTGGTGGTGCGCATCATCTGGCTCTTTGTCGGCCCGCCGACGGCGCGCTGGCGCGACCTCCTGCCCCTGACGTCAGCCCAGCGCCGCATCTGGCGGGAAACCCTCGCCTGCTATCTGAGCGGTTTTCGCCGCCCGATTTCTCCCTATCGGGGGCATAACGCTTTTGCCGGTCCTGCCTATCTCGCCTTTTTCCTGATTGCCGTGGTGCAGATCGCCTTGGGTATCCGTCTCTCGCTCATGCCGGGTAGTGAAGCGATGAATTCCCCATTGATGGTGATGCATGAATGGGGTTTCTTTCTGTTGCTTGCCTTCGTCATTGTCCATGTGGTGCTCGTGATGGCGCACGAGATCGCGGGCCGCCACGGTTTGATATCGGCCATGATCCACGGCCACAAGGGATTCACCGAGTCGGAGCACCAAGCCCTTCATGCCGATTGGGACGCTGCGCTCAGTGTCCAGGCGGACCCGAGCGGCGGGACGGAAGGGCTGGACGATATGACTTCAAATAACGGAGATGACACGAAAACCAGGCATGAGTGATGGATAGGCGAGTGGTA
Source organism: Acidithiobacillus sp. (assembly GCF_023229925.1). Lineage (NCBI taxonomy): Bacteria > Pseudomonadati > Pseudomonadota > Acidithiobacillia > Acidithiobacillales > Acidithiobacillaceae > Acidithiobacillus > Acidithiobacillus sp. The sequence continues at coordinate 640,225 of NZ_JALNYM010000002.1, forward strand.
CGGACGCGCAATTTCGCCGTTGGTGGAAAAAGGCCAACTGGAAATTGTTGCCATAACTAAGTGCTTAGACTTTGATAAACAAACAGTTCACCAACAGCAAGGAGACGAACATGAAACGTTTTTATCTCACCCTCATCCTGGCGTGTTCGGCGGCGGCCACGCTTCCGGCATATGCGGCCACGGGCAACGTGCCAGGCAAGGACAATATGCGCACTGTGTCGGGCCAAGCGACCAAGGCCCAAACCTTCATGGGGCAGGGCAAAATCAACAGCATCAATCCTGATGCGAACACGGTCAACATTGCCATGGGTCCCGTCAGGGCCCTTGGCTGGCCCAGTATGTCAATGAATTTCTTGCTCCAGAACACGGCCATGCTCAACGGCCTCAAGACTGGAGAGATCGTGAATTTCGTCTTCGCAAAGGATACCGCCGGGGGGTACGTCATCACTAGGATCACGCCGGTCAGACAATGAAAACACGAAGTAACCCTGTAATCCGGCCAAGTTCCCCTCGGGGAACACCACGGGGATATTATCGAGTTATATCATCCACTGGATTTCTACTAAATTTATCTGAATCAATACAGGAGGATTCACCATGACGCCGGGAACATCCCGCCAAGAGACAAGCAAAGAAAGTCAGATCATGACAATCAGACTTCGCCATGCTGCCCTGCGGGGTTTTATGATGACGATCCTTATGACCGCGCCATTATCTGCCTATGCACGCGAAGATCATGCGCCAACTAATCCAAGGTATGAGACAAAAATACTGAAAGATAAAGCAGAATATTTAACGTACACCATGATTGTACAGATCAAGGATGGTCACTGGGAGGAAGTCGTTAAGAACGCCCAAAAGGTTGCCGAGATTGGCAAACAAATACAGGCAATAAACGCTTATTGATGTGACTGCTGGCGCCATCAGACCTTCATGACGGGCAGGAACGCTGCATCTACCGGCGGGCCACAACGAACTCGTCCTGCTGCCGCCCAACGACAATCTCCAGCAGGTCCCAGGCAGCCCACATCTCCAGGGGTTCTCGGCCACTACGGTCGGTATCAAGCACGAATTGGGCTATACCAAACACTGGCTGGGGGCTGTGGAAAGCTTGTTTACCCTGCCCTCCGGAAACCCGGCGTTTGGCAGCCGGGGGACAGGGGTAGCTTTTAACGGTATCGTTGATTATGCCCCCAGTAACGACACCGGGATATCCTTGCAATTGGGCGTCACATCTCAGACCAATCCCGCACTCGCAGGAGATGGTCGCTTCACCAGCGTTAATCCGGACATCACCTTTACCTGGTTGCCTTTGTGGAATCTACAGTTCTATGGCGAGATCTACGGACAAAGCCGCACGGGGCCGGGCCTGGGGTCCGGTTTTGATGCGGACGGCGGTGTGCAGTACCTGCTTACCCCCTACTGTGAGGTGGACCTCGAAGAAGGTGTGCGCTTGAGCGGAAACCTAGGTGGATTTACCCATTACTTCGGGGCAGGGATGGGTTTCCTGTTCTGATCCGTTAGGATCCTTAGACAAAATGGTATCAGATGTCCTGACAATGCAGCGGCCCCTCGACGTAACGAGGCATTGCAAAGCGATGGGGGTGCGACAATTTGCCGCATGTAACCGTATCCGTATCATCTGTAAGATAACTTACCCTGGGACGAGGAATCTGGTGTCTGTCAGCGATAATCAGTGCGGCCTAGCTTTAACGGTGTCTTTGGTGTCGTGCCGGGGTGAAGGTTAAATTCCAGGTCCAACCTGGGAGGTGGACGGTCCTGCTACTGTGGCCAAATATGCCGAACTCCTTCAATAACCCAGGTGTGCAAAGCGAATTTTCGATCAACTGATGGGCATCATGCCGATGGTCGGTGGAGCGGGCGAGAAGGGCCCCACATCCATGCCCCAAGTTGCCAGGATTCAGGATGTAAAGTGCTTACAGTGTAGACAATACCGGAACCCTCCCTATGAGGCGCTGTGCGCGCGCAGTGAATACCCAAAGTGCGTCGGGGGCAGCGGTGTTCGTCGCGTCGGTTATCCTCCATCACGCCATGCCGCCATCTGACATGCGCCAGCTTGCGTCATCGCAGTCCATCTCGATAGTTAGCCCCATCGAGGTAGTTAAACTATCCATCACTGCACATGATAGCGCTTGAGCCAAGAGTGAGAGCGACTGATCGCATGATAATTGAAAAGGACGCCATCATGAATAAGCTCCTCGTCGCGCTGTTCGTAATAACCGCCGTTGCAGGGTGTTCGCGTTCCGATGGTCTGGATGATAGCCATACCGTGAAATGGTACATGGCGCACGATGCCGCCGCCTACCCCTCTTTTCTTGTGGGTTTTTTGGGGCCGGCGAATTCAAATAATAACCACCCTCCCTCTGCGCCCAGGAAACCTGAAGCGTAAAAGACCTCGTAAGGTGTCTGGTATCACAGACACTTTCAAGGCGGCAATTCAGTCGACCAGCGCAGGGCGGCGACGTCGTGTCGCCCCGCGTAAAACTCTGCCCGGAACTGGACGGCGAACTTGCCCTGCATCTGGTACGCGGCCAAGGTTTTTCCCCGAAGGCCAGTTGCGGGTACATCTCTGCGGTCAACCGGTGGACACGCGCGGACCTTACGATGGGCTGTATACTCTAACCAGCAACATTCTGTATCGGGGTCCATTGTCCGGTCCGCCTTCATCAACCGCGCGGGCCTCCAGATGAAAGTCCTACTGCTGTCACGGGTCGGTAATACGGTGCCACCGAAGGGCGACGTAATGGCGCCATTTCAAACTGGGACCATACCGATTTCTTGGCAAAGTACGCAGCCATTTTTTTACGGTATCCTGCTCCATGCGCACTTGCGCCAATTCCTTTGGGAACTGTTCATTTTCCGCTTCCAGTACCACCACGGTGCGCGCCCCCATCGGCGCCTAAGGTGCATGCGCCATGCCTCGACCCTACTTTAGGGGAGGACTCAGCGGCAACGCTTCGTCTTTACCCGACTGTGGTGTGGCTACACCACTCGCGATCTGGCGAGCTGCCGACTATCGGCCTACCAGTGCGGGCGGTAGGGTTGATATATAACTGGGGGAGCTGGTATGCCCGATTGACTTTCCCGGAGTCTCGTGTCGTATGTTGGCAAAACGTAGTAGCTGGGTGCCGATCCGGAGCGTAATGCCTGAGAGCGCATGGCGCGGGATGCGGTGCACGAATGGCGGTGCACGACTACAAATAGCGAAGATAGAACAGGAACATTCGTTCGAATGCTTCTTTTACAAAAATCAAGCTCTTCGAACGCCGCGGAAAAATATTTCGAAACGGGGGTCTACCGTCTTCCGATCTATGTAGCCACATGGCATCATCCTCCATATCTAGGATACACGAAAGCTCCTGTCTATAAAGATTCGTGGATCTCTTGCCATTTAAGATTTCTTTCATGTTTTTTGCCGCTGCGCTAGCGCGAAGTTGAGCCATGTGGGCTTGATGCGGCACCCATGGCGGTGGGTTTTCATGAGTAGCACAATCTCCTGCAGCAAAAACACGAGGTAGCCCCTTTACCTGTCCATATTTATCTACATCAATGTGGCCGCCAATAGACACGGGAAGGCATGACTTCTGCACAAGCGATGGTCCCGTTATTTCAGGGGAATAGAGGACCAAATCGGCCTTCCTGAACGTGCCATCCTTATCGGCCATCCTTCCATCTAAAAATTCTGCTGGCTCATATCCATCGTCAAGGATAATCCCGCGCTCACGTAGTCGATCGGTTATCGCACCTTTCTCTCCCGGGCTTCTATCTGGGGAAAAGAAATGAATCTCAAAATTATTTCTTACCCCTCTTTCTCTCAAGGCGTAGTCCAAGAGGCAGGCGCATTCATACATGGGGCCGGGACGTCCGGCAACGAAACCGTCCCTCCGGTTAATCTTATAGCCGACATATATGACACCACCACTCAGGGATTCCAGTTTTTTTACAAATCCATCCATGTCATCCGGACCATAACATGGCGAATATGTGTAGTCTTCTGTTCCAGGAGTATCGTCTTTCCTAAAGGCTGGTCCTATGCCTATAAATAGATAGTCATTCTTGTATTCTCCATCATGGGTAATCACGGTTCGCCCACCATCCTGTATATCGATAACGGCACCATCAATAAGGCGAATGTTCCGCCGCCTAAGAAATGGACGGATATCAACGGTGATATTTTTTTTGTTTCGTTTCCTTGTGAGGAACTCAGGAATTGCCGGAAAGTAAATGAACCTCCCATTTCCGATTACCGTGATGTCGTATCGGGAATATAACCTTGGAAAAAAATAAGCGATGACAGGAAAGATGGGGATGGAGAGAAAATACCTAATGAAGAACAGGGATGCGAATCCGGTGCCTATGATGGTAATTTGTTTCTTCATTAAGTATCCCTTTTCAAGTTGTGGAAAATCAGGAATAGTGGCTTGGTGGTGGCGGCGGCGTTTAGTCCTTAGTCATGCTCAAAGACGTTATGCCCAATGAGCAAGCGATCATTCCAGGGGACGCGCATCTATACATGCCCGCCACAGGGAACCGTCAGCCGTTAGGATTTTTCGACAGTTTCCGCATGCAGGCGGATTTTTCCCTGATTCTGCAAGTGGGCCAGCAGAGCGGTCACGCTCGCCGGACTCATGGAAAGCGCGGCGGCCAGAGCCTCCGGGTCCAGGCTGCCGCCGCGCTCCTCAATAAGCTTTAGAACATCACCTTCCCGGGCCGCGAGCCATTCTTCAAAAAGTTGGTGAAGTTCAGGCTGCGCATAGACCGCCAGTGAAGTGGTGCGACGCATGGTGTCCAGCATTTCCGTACACATTCCCATGCATGTCCCCATCATCTGTTGCATCGGATTGTCGCCGCTTTCCGCTTCTTCTCCTTTCTGGCCCATCATCTTCTGCATCATCGCCATAGAGCCTCCGCCACCATGGCTGTGCTGCCCCATCATTTTTTTCATCATCTTCATTTCCATGGACATGGGGCTACCACCACCTTCTTTCGACGGCGCGGCAGTTTCGTGCGGACTCTCCGTCTGAGCCTCTGGTGTTTTCGTTTCCATTTAAAACCTCCTGAAGCGGAGCTTGCTATAAATAAAATAAGGCATGGTCTGGATACAGATGGACCACGTCCGCTTTTCCCCTTACTCGGGAAGCCAAAAAAAGAACACCGTAATGATAAGGCTGTATTATTCCAGATCCTTGCGCATCTTCTGGTATTCTTCGCGGGTGATCTCGCCGCGCGCATAGCGCTCGTTCAGAAGCTTGAGAGCGACACTTCCATTGTCATTCACGCCGCTCCCGCACCCATGGCGATGTCTGCAGACAAAAGCCCCGCGTATCAGCAAGGCAACGCCACCCACGATGACCAGCAGCCACAGCAATCCCCAAAACAGTCCGAAACCGCCCATCATGCCAGGACCGTAATAGCCGGAGCCCCAACCACCCATCATGTCCGGGCCATAGTAGTAGGCTGCGGGCGGCACCGTCTGGCGGTAAACCGGCGCTTGACTAGTGGCGGTAGCAACCGTTTGCGCCAAGGCGCATACCGGTGCCATCATTAACCCTATCGCTATGCCGGCCATGCGGATTCCCTTTTTTCGCTGTGCTGCATCCATGCCGTTCATCAGAAAATCCCCTGTCGTAGAAATGCCGGAATGCCATCTCGTCAGTGCAAGTATAGTCCGGCTCACAGGTGTTTACCGTCTCGGTGGTCACGTGCAGACAATCATGGGTAATGACACTCAAAATGCTGGACATTACATTGGTGGGGGGGACGCGAGAGATTCCTGAAAAGATTGCCGAGTTTTATCAACTTGGTTTGAAGGAGGTGGATACTGCTTCTGGGGTGAAGTGTTTAATGGTTACTATTCGGATCTTTGCTGATATGCAAGGAATGCCTGAATACTGGATCATTGTAGGGAAGAGTATCGTTTCAGACTAAAGAGTGTGGGGTCTACCAGCGATTGCTGTTACTTTTATACTTGTGATAATGCCACGGTCGGCGTCTGTCAAGGTAGATACGCGTGCCCCATTTTTTAGCCGCCTTTTCATCCTGTCGCTGCGGGTTCAAATCTACCGCACCGATCGGTGTCCAATTGCGTGTGCCGCCTGACCAGTGCGCAGGATTTTTCGCCTTGGCCGCCTCATAGAGCGTATGGCGTTTCGCCAGCAACGCATGATCTTCGCCCGGTGACGCTGGGCCGGGGGCGGTCAAGCGTCCGTATTGATCGCATTGTTAGCTCGTGCTGGACGACTGGGGGCTGGAAACCCTGACGGATCGGAGCCGACATGACCTCCTGGAGATCCTGGATGACCGTTACCAAACCGGTTCCACCCTGGTCACCTGTCAATTACCCGTCGAGCACTGGCATGACAGCATTGGCGATCCCACCTTGGCGGACGCCATTCTGGATCGCCTGATCCACAACGCCTACAGGCTGACTATAGACGGAGAATCCATGCGGAAGAAACAGCGGTTGACCCCATCGGCCCAGTCGGCGTAACGTCCTTTTACCCGCGTCGCTACGCTCCGCCTGCCCCGGCCGAATGGCCGTGGACAGGGTGGCCGGATCATCGTGGAACCAGTGGCCGGATGCCGATGGATTGAGTGGCCGAATGGCGTAATGGGATGAACGTCCTCTTCCCCCCAGCCGTGGTCTGATGCCACGATGGGGCTCTATCGAAACAAGGAGGTTCATCCCATGAAAGAAATTACAACCCTGGGCATCGACCTGGCAAAAAATATCTACCAACTGCATGGTGTGGATCGCCATGGTAAGCCCATTCTGAAAAAGGCTGTCAGTCGGGCCAAGCTGCTGGAGACGCTGGGCAATCTGCCGCCGTGTCTCGTGGGCATCGAAGCTTGCGGCGGCGCCCATCACTGGGCACGGGAGATTGGCAATCTGGGCCACCAGGTACGCATCATTGCGCCCCAATTCGTCGTTCCCTACCGCAAGAGCGGCAAGAACGACGCCAATGATGCAGAAGCCATCTGCGAGGCGGTATCCCGCCCGAGCATGCGTTTCGTCGCCATCAAGACACTGGAACAGCAGGCGGTCTTGGTAGTGCATCGAGTACGCGAGGCAATCAAGGCGGAACGGACGGCGTTGATCAACCAGATCCGGGGGTTGTTACAGGAATTTGGCATTGTCCTGCCCCAAGGAGCGGCAACCTTTTCCAAGCGGCTGGTGGAAGCACTGGCGGACTCGGAAATCCCCCTGGATGCGGTGAGCGTCTTTTCCGAATTGCGCGGGCATCTGCTGCGGCTGGAAGAGCGGCTGGCGGATTATGACCGGAAGATCGCACGTCTGGCACAAGACGAGACGGCGCGGCGGCTGGCGGAGATTCCCGGCATTGGTCCAGTCACCGCTACGGCGGCGGTGGCGACGGTGGGTGACGCTAGGCTTTTTCGCAATGGTCGGGAACTCGCGGCCTGGGTTGGGCTGGTGCCGAGGCAATCCAGTTCTGGTGGAAAGACCCGCTTGGGAAGGATTACCAAGCAGGGAGACAGTTACCTGCGCACCCTGTTTGTACAGGGGGCCTTGGTCGTGATCCGGCATCTGGGAGAAAAGACCGATCCGCGATCTCAATGGATCAGAGCACTAGTGGCGCGCCGGGGGATTCAGAAGGCCGCTGTGGCGCTGGCGGCCAAGATGGTACGGACGGCGTGGGCCATTATGGCGCGGGGCGAGCATTACCGGTTGGCAGCCAGTGGCTAAAGGCAATGGCGACAACTGCGCCAGGTAAACAAGTTGTGAAATAAAGGAGGTTCTCAAGTTCCACGATTGCTGGATGACGAGAGATGGCGGATAGGTCGAACCAGCGCCTGCAAACCCTGGGTATTCCACAGGCTCCCGAAGCCGATAGCGTGATGAGGAGCAGGCGCGCGGATAGTCCATTAGGGCCAGGGCTGATGCCCAACAACAGGCCGGATACATGTGTGCAGTCAACCCAATCCAAAATCTACGGCATCTTGCAAAACCGAGGACGTTCATACATGGAATACGCATCAATACCGGGAGTTCCCTTGGCCCTTGCCGGCCCGTAACGCTTTTTTAGGTTGATAAGACCCGCATCGAAAACCGCTGCGGGCTATCGGCCCGCGGCATATCCGAAGCGCCCGAAACGTAAAGCCATGGTCGGTAGCACCAGCAGGTTCAAAGCGGTCGATGTGATCAGGCCGCCGAGAATGACTTGTGCCATAGGCCCTTCGATCTCGTTGCCCGGTGCTCCGCTGGCGAGCGCTAACGGGAGCAGGCCCAAGGCCGTAACCAAGGCCGTCATGAGGATGGGCACTAGCCGCTCCTGGGCGCCTCGGATCGCCGCCTCCCGCCCCCAAGACATGCCTTCCACCTCAACCAGATGCTGGTAATGGGAAATCAGCATGATGGAATTGCGCAAGCTGATGCCGAAGATGGTCACGAAGCCCACCAGCGAGCCAAGCGACAGTACGCCGCTGGTGAACAGCACGGCCGCTACCCCGCCGATCAGGGCGAAGGGCAGATTGAGGAGCACCAAGAACAAGGCGCGCGTACGGCGCAGGGCGATGAAAAGCAGGAGAACGATACCCACTCCCGCCATCAGTGCATGCATGAGCAGTTCGCGTTGCGCTTTCGCCTGTGCCTCCGCGGCACCCGAAAAGACCACGTAGGTTCCGGGCGGAAAACGGACCTCCGTGTGAATACGCCGCTCGGCCTCTTGCACGAAACCGCTCAACGCCCGCCCCTGGACATTCGTCGTGACGGTCTGCACTGGCTGCCCAGCGGTTTCGAGAATGGCATAGGGTCCGAAGCTTTCATGGATGTCGGCCAAGTCCCGCAACGGGACGACCCATCCATTCGGGTTGCGCAAGGGCAGATTGCCCACCTGCACCGGATTCTGCCGTTCAGCGGGATCAAGCGTTACTACCACATTGAATACTCGGTTACCTTGATAGGTTTGCGCGACCGTGGTGCCCGCGTAGGCGGTTTGGATCGCGTCGAGCACGCCCACCGGCTCGAATCCCCAGCGGGCCAACGCCGTCTGTCGAAGGCGAATGGTCAGTTGCGGCGCACTTGGCGGGGCGTGCATCCGCACATCCACGGCGCCTTGTAACTGCTCGAGAACCGAGGCGATTTCCCGCGCTTTTTCATAAAGCAGATTGAAATTCGTGCCAAAGACGCTGACTATTACCGGTGCGGTGTAACCGGAGATCGTTTCTTCAATACGATCCGACAATGGGGTTTCAACAGAGAAACCCACCCCTGGAAACTCCGAGAGGGCTTTGCGGATCCGGGTCAGGACATGCTCTTGGGCATCCCCGGAAAGGGGTTTGAGACCGACGATAAATTCGCTCACGTTGACGCCGTAAGTATCCGTACCCGTCCTCTCTGCACGTCCCACCCGCTGGGCTACCGAGCGCACGGCTGGGATACGGCCAAGGGCCAAAGAAATGCGGCGCCCGAGTCGTAACGACTCGGCAAGCGAGGTGCCCGGTTCGGTGGATACATGCACGATGAAATGTCGTTCCCTAAATTCCGGTAGAAAATTATTTCCGAATGAATGCAAGACCGCCATCGCCGTCAGGAACAGTAGCGTAATTCCCACGATCAGCCACCGACTGTGGCCCTCTGTGGTAGTGAGTAACCGTGCCTGGGCCGCCTTGACCTTGCGAATCCAGGCATGCTCCAGCGAGCGGGATGGTGTGCGTTCAAGCAGCAGGTAGGCCAGGGCAGGGGTCACGGTCAGCGCGACCCCCAAAGAGGCGAAGACGGCCGCGATATAAGCCTCTCCCAGCGGCGCGAAGAGCTTACCGGCTACCCCGGAGAGCGACAGCACCGGCAGGAAGACCAAGGCCACGATAAAGGTCGCGTAGGTCACCGCCCCCCGCACTTCCCATGAACTGCTGAACACTACCTTCGCGATGGATGAGGGTTGTGGTCGGATGCGGTTTTCGCGCAGACGCCGAAAGATGTTCTCGACGTCGATGATGGCGTCGTCCGCCACCTCACCAATGGCGATGGCAAGCCCACCCAAGGTCATGGTATTGATGCTGGCGCCCAGCGCGTTGAGAACGATGATCGCAGTAAGCAGCGAAAGGGGGATGGCGGTCGCCGATATCAAAGCGGTGCGCACATTGAACAGAAAGAGAAAGAGCACGGCGATGACGAGGACGGCTCCCAACAGGAGCGCCCCGCGCAGGTGGGCAATGGCGGTTTCTATGTAACTGGCCTGCCGAAAAAGATCAGGATGCAGGGACACCCCTTGCGCCGTCAGCACCGGGCCAAGCTGTTGGAGACGATCCTTCAATGCCCTGGTCACCGCCAGGGTGTTGGCGCCGTATTGTTCCTCGACATTGAGGATGACTCCTTGCTTGCCGCCTATGGTAGCGCCGCCGATGGCCGGCGCCGGCGCCGCCACCACATGCGCCACATCACCCAAACGGAGATCCGCGCCCTGGCGACGCAGGATGACCACGTTCGCCAACTGGGGGGCGGTGATGCTTTGGCCCTCGGTACGTATGGCGATCCTTTGGTTGGTGTCCTCCAGGAAACCAGCCCCCCGTACCCCGGTGGCCCGTTGCGCGGCGCGGACGATGTCTTGGAACGACAGTCCGAAACGGACCAGCTTTCCCGGTTCGACCTGGATCTGCAGTTCGCGCACCTGCCCACCATATATGGCGACATTCGCCACGCCGGGGATGCTGAGCAGTTGGGGTTTCAGCAGCCAATCGGCCAAGGTGCGCAGGGTCATCAGCGAACGGGTATCCGACGTAAGGCCCAGCACTTGGACCACGCCCGTCGCCGACGTCAACGGGGTCAAGAAAGGTGCGCGCACCCCGAGGGGCAACTGTCCGGCGACAGCATTCAGCCGTTCGGCCACGATCTGGCGGTCCCGGTAAATGTTCGTCCCGTTGTGGAACGTCAAGGTGATTACCGACAGTCCTTGAATGGACCGCGAACGCATGGACTGCAAACCGAGCGTCCCGGATAACGTGTTCTCGATGGGCTGGGTGACCAGGGTCGCCACTTGCTCGGGCGAAAGGCCCGGGGCTTCCGTTGCCACGGTCACGAGCGGCGGCGTGAAACTGGGAAAGGTGTCCAGCTTCACCTGGGAAAGGGTGTAGAGGCCATAACCGAACAATAAAAACGCCAGGGCGATGATCACCCCGCGAAAGCGGATGGAGAAACGGATGATGGCCTTGAGCATGGGCAGATCCTAAAATACGGTGGGCGGTTCAATGACCGGATTTAATCGTTATCCTGGTCTTCATCGGCCCCGTGGCTTCCGGAACCTTTTGGGTCTTTGTGTCCCTCTGCACCTTCACCCCTCCCCGTGCTTGCCGACGGAGCTAACAGTTCCTGGGAAAGCAAGAGCTGGGCGCCTTGCGTCACCACCCGTTGCCCCGGTCCGAGGTTCGTCTCGAACCAGCCGCCGGGAACCGGAGCCTGCGTGGACACCCGATACCGGACAAAACGATCCGCGCCGGTTTGCAGATAGACCCAGGCTTCATCGGCATACCACAGCACGGCGGAAGTCGGGATCACGGCGCCCTGGACCGTCGGCTTGTCCAGCGGTATGGTCACCGCCAGCCGCATACCGATACGTACCTGGCGCGCAGGCATAAGATAGAAATAGGTCTCCCCCTGAATGCTGGGGTCGCTTTGGGGGGAAGCGGAAACAAAGGTGGCGGCGGAGGCGGGCATATTGCCGTTGTCGACCTGGACAACTGTCGGCATGGAGGAGACGGCCAGACCCGGCGGCAGCGTGACCAGCACCAGGACGGCCTGCCCGTTGAATAGACGGGTCAGAGGGCCGGTGGCATGGTGCAAGGCCCATCGGGCCAGTACGGGTCCCCATTGCGTAATCGCCGTCTGCCGAAGATTGGCGACGTGGGCCAATGCTGCGGCGAGGCGCGCCTGCGCCGACTGATACGCCCCTTGCGCCGCCTGCACGGTTTTTTGGGAAACGTTCTGGTCGTCCCGATTCAAAAGGCGCAGCCGCTCATATTCCCGCTGCGAGGTGGTGGCGACAGCACGGGCCACGCCTAGCTCACCCAAGGCGGTGGCATCACTTGCGCGTAACGCCAGAAGCGGCCGCGGGTCGAGGATCAGGCCATAGGCGCGGGCGTAGCCCCCCCGATAGCGCGCGGGAACGAGCGTCTGCGTTCGGATACCAGCTTGCGCTTGCGGCGCCTTGCCCAAGACAACGACCTTCAGACCGTGCGCCGTGATGGTGGTTGGCGGCAGCTCCCGCGAAATCGCTCTAGGCCTCTCGTCGGCTTCGAGACGCCCTCGCATGCCAAACCAGGTCAGGCCCGCCGCGAGCAGCGACGCGCCCACTATGCCGACCGCCAGGAGATTCCATTGATTGCGTTTCATAAGTGCTCCCTTGCGCGGTCGGATAATGCTTCTTTCCCATAGAGAACGGGCGCCAGGGGCTGCTGTACCGCATTTTCCAGCGCGCCCAGAGTTTGTTGGGCCTGATACGAGGCGACGAGCCGGTCGCGCTCAGCCACGAGGTACGCGAGGTGTCCTCCCAGCAAAGCGAGAGAGTCCGTTTCACCAGAGGCGTAACGCCGCTCAAGCAACTGCTGGTTCTTTCGTTGAACTTCGAGCAGCACCCGGGCCGTCCGGAGTGTTTGCAGGGCGCCGCGATAACCCGCGGCGGACTGGCTGACCTGGCCGATTACTCGGGCCTGCAGGGCGGTGAAGGTGGCCGCCGCCGCGGCTACCTGTCCCTTGGCCGCGGCGATGGGGCCCTGGTTTTGATTCAGGATGGGGAGGGTGATGGTAAGGCCCAGCGCCCACCTGTTGTCCCCTTCCTCCCATTCGTATCCTGGTCCCAAGTGGATGTCAGGGTATTGCTTTGCGATTTCGAGCTTGAGGGTGTCCTCGGCGGCGGCATACCGGGCTAAAGCCGCCTGAAGATCCAGGCGGTGGCGCAGGGCCGCCCGTTCCAGGGTGGCTAGGGGTGGGTGTCGCCCTGCAGGGGACTGGTTCATGTCCGTGAAGTCAAAATGCACATCGGCAATGGCACCCAGCGGCAGGCCCAGCGCCTGGGCCAATGCAGCGCGTGCACTGGCGGCGTGCGCCTCGGCGGCAGCCAGCGTCATCTGCGCCCGTTGCAACTCCAATTGGATGCTGTTGACCGCAAATGCGGAGCTCTCGCCGACGGCGAAACGTTGTTCCACCAGTTTCAGCATGCGCTTGCGCAACGCCACCTCGGTTTTGAGCAGCTTGGCTTGCTCGATTGCCGCCCAAAGATCCAGGAACCGTTGGCGGACCAGGACCCGCACCTGCCACGCGGTTTCCCCCACCTGGAACCGCGCGGCGTCGGCCAAAGCCAGTGCCCCCTGGACACGGTCGCCGCGTTTTCCGTCCGTTTCGATGGGTATGTCGAAGGAGAAACCGAGCGTCCAGGGCAACACGCCCTCCGGTGCAATGCTGTGGTGCTGGGAAAGAAAGCCGATGCTGGGATTGGGGCGCTGCCCGGCGGTAATCACATTGGCGCGGACCACTTGCCATCGGGCGCGCTGGACGGCCAGTTCCGGGCTTTCATAGAGGGCCAGCAGCACCAGATCGTGCAGGCCCCAGTGACGCTTTGGCCAATGCGTCGGCGAGTGCCCATAATCGGAGAGAAAAACCCGCAATTTCGGATCGTCGAGGCTACGCGCCTGAAATGCGGCGGCGGACCGTTCCGGAGAAAGCGGCTGGGGGTGATAGGTGGCGCAAGCGCTCAGGAGCGACAACAGAAAAAATGCCAGGATCGGGCGTTGTGGCCCCTGAATCGCCTTCCTCGTTGCCGCCTTGCATGCGCCACCGGATGTCCGCATCAAACCCTACTCCTTCGGTAATGCGGCAAGTACGGGGTCCTTGCTGGAGCGGGTGGTCTGGCGTGAGCCACCCTGGCGTAAAAGGCGCGCCGAGTTGGCGAGGATGCCGAAATCCGGGCCGGCCTGCGCCGCCGCCGCGATCGCCGGCGGCAGGAAACCCAAGGCGGCCAACGCCAGGCCAGCCAAATTATAGACGACCGTGAAGCCGATGTTGATCTTGACCGTGTTCATGGTCCGCCGGGCGATGCGCAGGACCTCCGGCACCAGTTTCCAGTCGTCGCGCAGGAGCGCAATATGCGCCGCCTCGATGGCCAGGGGGCTGCCCGCAGCACCCATGGCGATGCCCACATCGGCCTGAGCCAGCGCGGGCGCGTCGTTGACGCCGTCGCCGATCATGACCACCACGTGGCCTCGGCGCTGATATTCCTTGACGACTGCGATCTTGTCCTCGGGCAAAAGATTGGCGCGCCAGTGAATTCCCAAAGGCGCGGCAATGGCGGCAGCCGTGCGCTCATTGTCGCCGGTCAGCAGTTCCAGGTGTTTGACGCCGAGGCGGCGCAATTCCGCCACAGCCTCCGGCACGTCCGGGCGCAATGTATCCATGGCGGCGAGCACGCCGAGCGGCTGGCCGTTGCGAATCACGAATAACAGCGTTTTGCCCTGCGCTTCCAGCTCGGCGGCGATGGGAGGCAGCCCCTCCCCGGCAAGCAGGCGGCGGCCACCCACCGCCACGCTTTCGCCATCGAGGCGCACGCGCACCCCCATGCCCGGGATTGCTTCAAAGTCTTGTGGCTCGGCGAGCTGAAGTTCGCGTAGCGCAGCGGCGCCTCGTACCGCCTCGGCGAGCGGGTGCTCAGAGTAGCGTTCCGCCGTCGCGGCGAGCCTCAACACCTCGTCGGCGCCGAGATCGGCATCAAGAGGGATCACATCGGTGATGACCGGGCGGCCGAGAGTAAGCGTGCCGGTCTTGTCGAGCACTACCACGGTGGCTTTGGCGAGCACTTCGAGGTACCGGCCTCCCTTGATCAGCAGCCCACGCCGCGCCGAGGCGCCGATCGAGGCGATCACGGCCACTGGGGTGGCGATGGCGAAGGAGCAGGAGCAGGCCACCACCAGCACGGCGGCGGTGGCAAGCAGCTTGCCGCTGGCGAGGAAAGTGCCGGTGGCCACGGTGACCACGACAGGCAGATACCACGCGGCAAATTTGTCGGCAACCCGCTGGATGGGGGCGCGATGCTGTTCGGCCTCCGCCACCAACTGGATGACGCGCCCGAAGGTGGTGTCTTTACCAACCGCCGTCACCCGAATGCGCAGGTGTCCGAGTTGAACGAAACCCGCGGCGAACACGCGGGCGCCGGGGCCGACTTCGACCGGCATCGATTCACCGGTGATGGCCGCCTGGTTCACGGTGGCGTGGCCGCCGATCACCTCCCCATCGACGGGAGTCTTCTCCCCCGGCCGGATGATCACGGTTTCTCCGACCTGCACTTGCTTGATCGGCACCTGGACCTCGCGGCCCTCGCGCTCGACCCGCGCTGTTTCCGGCGCGAGGGCGGTGAGATCCCGGACGGCTTGCCGGGCGTGCTCGGCGGTGAAGTGCTCGATATAATCGGCAAGCCGCATGAAGAAAACGATCAGCACCGCTGCTGGCCAGGCACCGGCCAGGATCGCGGCGGCGAGGCCGATGGTCATCAGTGTATGTGAAGTGATCTTGCGACGTAACGTGGCACGGAACACCTTGCGGAAGATCGGCCAGCCTCCGGCCAGCACCGCGGCGAACCAGACCGGCCAAGGCACGAATTCGGTCAGCACGTCCAGCATACTGAGTTGCTCGGCGGCCACGACGAGCAGCACGACCACGGCGATGATCAGGCCAAAGGCCCAAAGGAGGGTCCTGGAAAAGCCGGCCAGCGGATTGGCTGCAGCGCGGTCCGCGAGGGTCACACCGCAGCCGCATGCATCCTGACTGCCGCAGGCGGTACTCGTCGGCCTCGTTGCCCTTTTCCCGTTCATGTCCGCGCCCCTTGCCGAAAAGGCAGAATTCAGGCCAGCCGTTCCCGCAGCAGGCGGCCATCGTCTTTGATCGCCTTGAGCAGGTCATCGCTCCGCAGCCGGTAATAGACCATCTTCCCGTCGTTGCGCATCGCGAGCCATCCTTGATCGCGCAGCAGCTTTAGCTGGTGGGAGGTGGCCGCCACGGTAATCCCGAGCACGTGGGCAATGTCGCACACACACAGCTCGCCTTGGGCAAGTGCCAACAGGATCTTGAGCCGGGTGGTGTTGCCGAGCAGTTTGTATCTCTCGGCCAGCCGCGGCAGCAGAACCTCCTCCTTGAGGAGTTCAGCCTTGATCCGGGCGACCTTCTCCTGCTCGAAGCAGGTGATCTCGCACGTGGGGCTGGTGATAATTTTGGAAGTGATCTTCATGGTTGCTCCATGTTAGACAATTTCGCAAATGATAATGTGATAGCGTGAATTTATGCAAGTGTGCCTGCTCCATCGCCCGCGGGTAGCGTCCGTCAAGGTGGTGTAATTTCTGGGCACAATCTTCGGCACGGTTGAACTCATGTTCAGGCGGCCGGCGGTATTGGCGGTGCCGCCTCAGTACTGGCTTCCAGCATCGTGTGCTGCGGCATGTATCGGTGCTGCAACTGCCATTCCTCATTATTCTGTTCCATGAGCACCGCGCCGATCAGTCGCAGGATGCTCGCCCCGTTCGGGAAGATGCCCATCACATTGGCCCGCCGCTTCACCTCCTTGTTCAGCCGCTCCAGGGTGTTGGTGGAATGTAGCTTCACCCGGTGCGGCGCCGGGAAGGCAAAGTAGGCCAGGACGTCCTCCTCGGCCGCGTCCATGAGGGCCGCCGCTTTTGGGAAGCGGACACGTAACTGGTCCGCCACCTGGCGCCAAGTCTGGTCTGCTGCACTTTGGTCCGGCTGCACGAACACCTGGCGGATCAGCGTGCTCACCATCGCCTGGCTGACCTTGGGCACGCAGGCCAGGAGGTTCCTCTTGAAGTGCACCCGGCAGCGCTGCCAACTGGCACTGAACACCTGGGCGATGGCCGCCTTCAGCCCCTCGTGGGCATCCGAGATGACCCGCTGCACACCCGTCAGACCGCGCTGCCATAAGCCGCGCAGGAAGGCGAGCCAGAATTCCTTGGCCTTCGATTCACCGATGCCCATCCCCAGGATCTCCCGACGGCCGTCGCTGTTCACCGCACAGGCGACCCTAGTCGGGGCTGTAGGCATTCAAAAGGGATATTAATGACTCAGCGGCAAGTATGATATAGGCTTTACGGGGTAAAGGTGGGCACCTCGCCGGAGATTCAAGGCTTGATGACATGCGTTGCATTGCATTGGAGATCGCTCGATTTTAGACGCTGGCTGCTAGCCAAAGTAGCTGACGACTGGGAGCGCTTTGCATGCTGACCGGCAGTAAGGAGCAGGCAGTTTACACGCCCAGCGAAGACCCCATGTATCGACATAATCCTTTCATTGAAGCTTTGCCGCCCGTCTTGCCTATGGAAAAGGTGGCAAGTCTTCTGCGGAGGCACCCGGTATATCACCAAAGTGAGCGCGAATTAGCAGCGAGTAAACGTCTGGAGGCAGTGCAACGGATTGCGAACTATGTAGAACCGCTGCCCATTTTCCTGGAGCTTGAGCAACGGTTTTCGCGGATGCTTCGCAACGGCTATTCACCCCGCAACCCGATCTCTGCCGAGTGGATCAAACAGCTTCGTTCCGGCTTCCCTGATCTCGATTGGGATCGTGGAAAACCCGATTATCAACCCCTCGTCCGCTCTACCGCAGCGGGCTTTGCCATAATTGGTACCAGCGGAGTGGGTAAGACGACCGCCGTTGAAAGCGTACTCTCCCTTTACGCTCAGCAAATCCAGCACTCCGGCAAATATGGAGGTCACGCGCTTGATCGTGTCCAGTTGGTTTGGCTGAAACTTGAGTGTCCCCAAGATGGATCATTGAGGGGGCTCTGCCTGAATTTCTTTCAAGCCGTTGATGAGATTGTCGGGACCCGCTACTACCCTAAGTTCGGTAATAACCGACGGCGATCCGTCGACGAATTGCTTCCAGAAATGGCTAACGTGGCTGCAGTACTGGGGCTAGGGGTTTTGGTCATTGATGAGATCCAAAGACTGAATGAAGCCAGTAGCGGCGGTGCAGCCAAGATGTTGAATTTCTTTGGCCAAATGGTCAATCAGTTTAGTGTTCCTGTTGTGCTGGTAGGGACATTTAAAGCGCTTCCGCTGCTGAGTGGTGAATTTGCACAGGCGCGCCGTAGTGCGGGACAAGGAGATCTCGTCTGGTCCAACTTGCCTCAGGATGATGTATGGGATTTCTTTATTGAAGGCGTTTGGCATTACCAGTGGACCAAATCGGAGACCCCGCTAACGCCGACGATCCGCAATGCCCTATACCAGGAATCACAAGGCATTGTAGATATTGCGGTGAAACTCTATATGCTGGCTCAGTGGGCAGTGATAGGACAGGAAGATGAAACAATCTCACCGGAACTGATTGGTGATGTTGCCAGAGACAGCCTGCAACTCGCTCGGCCAATTCTTGAGGCGCTCAAGAAACGAGATCTTGCCGCACTCGGTAGGATCAAGGATATCATGCCGCCCATCAATGACCTTGAACAATATTTACGTGGAGCACGCGAACGGGTAACACTCGAAGGAACGCTTGATACGATGAAGGCTCAGCGTGTCGCACAGCAACAAAATGCTCATAAGGAACCGGACGAAATTTTGATGCGCGTCGCCGAGGTTTTGCTGGAAGCAGGTTTCCCTGTCGACATGGCCCACCAATGTGCTGAGGAGGCATTGAAGCAGCATGCCGACGAAACAGAACTGGCACCGGTGATAAAGGATGCCCTGTTGCGAGCCGTCGGCGTTCGGCCTCCGTCAAGTGGCACAAAGAGAAATCCGTCACGCAAGGACCAACACCAAGAGACGCAAAAACCGGCAGTGGAAAAAGCGTTGGCTGAAATGATTAACGCGCGAAAGGGGGAGATCACGCCCCATCAGGCGCTAAATAACGCTGGGGTCATTAAGCCAATAGAAGAATTCTGGACTAACAAATGATAGCCTTCTTCCCTGAGCCATACCCTGACGAGTTACTCTACAGCATATGTGCACGCTATCATATTATGAGTAGGAATCATGACTTTAGACACACGGTAGAGGACCTTTTTGGTTGTCGCCAGGCTTGCGCTGTATACGACTTCCCTTCTCGACTTGCTGCCTTATGTGGCCGGTTACCGAGGGGCAGCTCACATACACCGGCGAGTCTGATACGCAATCACACACTATTTCCACTTTATCAGCCATTTCTAACGGACTATTCTGCCGGAAAGATTGCTAAGGACATGGCAGCCAGTAATCAAGGCGGAACCATTCACTGCTCAATTGGAGTAATGGCCAGCTCTATTAAATCGCCCCGTTTCCTACGCTATTGTCCGGTTTGCAAAGAGTCTGACATCACTGAATTCGGAGAACCTTACTGGCATCGTACACACCAGATAGCTAATTTGCGGGTCTGTCATAAACACGGTTCACCACTTAGTGACTCTGACGCTGTGATAAGTGCACCAGTTAATAAACATGCGTTCATAGCCTTAGATTATAATCCCGTTATCCGCACAGGAAACCCGTCACATGACAACCTCGAAAGGCACATTACCGTCGCTAATGCGGTCTCCTGGATTCTTCAAAATAATTTACCCACATTAGGATTTGGTAGAATTGTTCATGCATATCATCGTTTCCTAAAATTGCGGGGTCTGATAACTTGTGAAGGGCATGTTCGACAAGACGCATTTCGTCAGGCATTTTTAAACTACTATGGTGAGGATTTTCTCCAGGAAGTCGGATGCGCCCTTGTCAACGGAGGCCACCAAGGATGGCTCGCGGCCATGGTGCGGAAGCGACGTAACTCTGCGCACCCTTTACATCATTTGCTTCTAATTCAATGGCTCTGCAGCACTCCAGAGGTTTTTTACCGTGCATGTCTTCAAATACAGCCGGAGATAGTCGTGCCGAATGCCCTCAACCTGTCGGATATACACGCGAAGCACCACCAACCTGTATCCATGGCTGCGGACAGAGAGGGTCCTGAAATATCAAAAGGAGCAGCTTTGGTTCAGAACAGTCAATTGGGAAAACGCCGACGTGAGTGGCTTGCCATCGTACGACGTTCCTCAGGCGTTTGCAGGAAGCAGCTGCGAGCGGCCAACCAGGCGGCTTTTGGCTGGCTATATCGGAATGATCACGATTGGCTGTATGACCATCTTCCTGCACCGCTACCGCGTTCTAAGGCTCAGGACCTGCGTGTTGACTGGAACCAGAGAGATCAACATTTCGCCAACGAAGTGCAGCGGTCAGCGCAGGTAATTCTAAGCGAAGCCCGGCCTAAGCAGGTGACGGTGACGGCCATAGGGACCCACATCGGTTGTCGAGCACTGATACAACGTCATCTGGATAAGATGCCTGTGACGGCAGATGAACTCCGACAATGGGTAGAATCCACAGAACAGTTTCAGATGCGTCGACTGGATATCGTCGCTCGCAGACTCCAATCCGAGGCGGTGGAACTTAAGTCCTGGCGTTTGGTGAGGGTGGCAGGTTTGCGCCCCGGCTACTCTCCGGCTGTGGCAGCGCGCATCCAGGATTGGGTTGGTTAATCTATGGCTAGCATTCAAGTGTAGTATGGCAAGGAAGCTCCTTATTGCTGACTGGCCGTTTGGGCAAGGCGAACTAGCGACATTGCACTGGTTACGCTCACCTTATAGGGCTGGTGATGATCGTGGCTGGTGCGTCGACGCTGTATTTCGTGGCGTGGAAACTGGGAAAAGTCATGATATCTCTTTGCCGTGGGGCATGCTGCCATACCTCAGGCTGGGTATGCTATTCGAAAATGGCAGACCAAAAACACGATCTACAGATGCAGGACAAATATCTATTGTTCGCCTTTTCAATGACGCGAGATTTGGTTTGCGGCGTGTCGGGGGGGTTGTTTTAAAAAATCTCTACCCGCTTAATACACAAACAAATCTTGATGAGTTATGTATTAAGATTGAGAACGAAGATCAAATAATCTTGGTCCCATGCATAGAAATAGCAAGGTCATTTTTTGCACAATCTAGATTCTTATCTTATGCATTGTTGCAGCCGGACAGTTTCTCCGACTTTGTGCGGGCCTGGCACTCTGATGAAAAAGTGACTCTAGAATTTTCCAGTATAGTTCCTAAAAACATGATGAAATCAGATTTCATTATTTCAGTAGCAAAGATACTTTTTGATCAGGAATGGTCTGATAAATGGCGCGCTGTGTGGAGCCGGCGTGCAGCGAAGGCATTAAAAATAGACGATAGAAATTATCCAAAGTTAGAATGCTGGCCTCCTGTAGGACAGAACAGCAGTTGGAAGGTGCGCGGAGTCACTTGGAATAATCAGTTACTCGTCCTGGAGATATTGGGAACGAAATATCGTGGCAATTTACCTTTTCATGAAATTGAATACTCACACCCTAGGTTAAAAAAAGGGATGCTCGGAGATGAGCGCTCTGTGTCGGGATCGAAGCCTGTATCGGAGGATGCCGAGGACGAAACCCTCGTGGAGAATGTGGTTTCATCACCCAGTCACTTGGGTCGGCCCATCGTTCTTTACACAGAACGAGCGGAGCATTGCTGCTTGACCGTCGTCACTCCCCAGTCAGTACGAGAAAAGGTCGTAGTCATAAATAAACTGACAGGAGGCTCTGACCGGACCTCATCGACGGGTGACATGGGAACGAAAGCAATACGGCCTGTGAGTTTACAGGACGAAGGAAGCTGCGGCGACGTGGATGCCGGAGAATTTACAGGGGGCGATAAGTCAGGTGATATACCCCCTAATTTTAAAAAGTTGATCACCGCAATGGAATGTGTTCAGGAAGCCCACTTACGTTTGCAGTTTGAATATCAAATTGGTTTGGCAGGATCCAGGATTGGCGGGGGCGACGAAGAGCCTATAGAATATTTGCTGATCACGCTAAAATATGCGGATGCTACCGGCTATATACTGGATGTGGATCAGTCCACTGGGCAGGGCATTTCTACGGTGGTTTTCGAGCTGGTTAAGCCTGATGTGGTGGTGGACAAGATCGTTAGAAAACTGGTGGACGACTGTATTGCCGCTAATGGATTCCTCAGCAAGGAGCTTTTAAAGGGTCAAGCAGGGCGAATCCGATATGCGTTGGCTAAACATACGCAGACAGATGGCTATGAATATGGCTTGAGGTTGGTCAGAAAGCTGCCTGGTATTATGAAGCAAATAGGTGAGTTAAGCTTTTATTTTGGGGGTTGGTGATCCTGGGGTGGATAGCATCATTTCCCCGTAGGGCGTACGACTACTACTGTAATCCCTGCCCGACTAAAGTGGCGAGAGCGCATACTATAATAGTGGTAGCCCCTGAATCCCACACGTTTAGACCGCGCTTAGTATCCCTTTGCATTGTTCAGGATTTACCTGCTGCAGGAAAGCTATAGTGGGTGGACGATCCAGACGCAGCAGGCTTGGTCACATCGGTGAGGCGCGCGGCGGCGAAGGGGATGGGCTTCTCATGGCGACCGCCATCTCACAGTCAGTATACAACATTATTCTTCAACCGGCGTGCGCGTGAAATTTCTGAGTATACAACATTATTATTTTTTTCTGGAGCATGAAAAATTCCAACTTATTGACTATAAAAAGATTTCAAGTATACAACTATTTTTTATCTATACAGCACCCCCAGAGTATATGACAAGGATATGCGGGCAATCCTGGGATCCTCCACGGCCGAAACCGTTGGCCCGGCATCGCGTTATCAGATTGATGCCACCATCGCGGACGTATACCTGGTTTCCAGATACGACCGCACCATGATCGTGGGGCGACCCGTACTCTATATCTTGATAGACGTTTTCAGCAGAATGATTGCGGGCGTATACGTGGGCCTGGAAGGTCCGTCCTGGGTCAGCGCGATGATGGCGCTGACGAACGCCGTAACGTCAAAAGTGGCCTATTGCCGTCAGTTCGGTGTTGATATTCAGGACGCGGATTGGCCGTGTCAGGCCATGCCCGACGTCTTGCTGGGCGATAAGGGAGAAATTGCGGGCAAGACCATAGAGACGCTCATCAAGAATTATCAGGTGCACGTCGAGAATGCCGCACCGTACCATGCGGACTGGAAAGGCATCGTGGAACAGCGGTTTCGTTTGCTTCCCGCGCGTTTCAAGGCCTTTACGCCGGGCTTTGTTGCTCCGGATTACCAAGAGCGCGGCGCCAGGGACTACCGCCTCGACGCGACTCTCGATATAGACCAGTTCACCCGCATCATTCTCTACTGCATCCTGTATTACAACAATCAGCACCCGCTCAGTGAATATGAAAAGTCACCGGATATGATCGCCGACCGGGTACCGGAAATTCCTTGCGAGTTGTGGGAGTGGGGTGTTGCCCATCGTAGTGGCAGCTTACGCGCATTCGCGCCGGAAAAAGTCCAGTTGAGCTTGATGCCGAGCGACGATGCGACCGTCACCGCTACAGGAATCCGCTATGCGACCTGCTTTTACACCTGTGAAAAAGCGATGGAAGAGCACTGGTTCGAACGCGCACGCCAAAAGGGACGCTGGAAAGTTCGCATCTCCTATGATCCTCGCCACATGGACGAGATTTATCTGCACGAAGACGTCAAGCGCGGGAACTTTATCCCCTGCACGCTTACAGAGAAAAGCCGTCATCATCGGGGTCGAATGCTATGGGAAATTCTTCAGGTAAATGGCGAAGAGAGGCGAAGCCAAAGGAATCATGAGCCGCAAGCCCTTCGTGGCCGCATCAACTTGAATGAAAAAATTAAGGGGATCGTGAATGAGGCGGAAGCCATGCGATCGGAAGCACCCCCACCCTCTGGCAGCGCGCGTCAGCGGATAGGAAACATCCGCGAAAATCGTAGCAAGGAGAGTCAGGAAAACAGAAAGCGGGAGGCTTTCAGGATGCTTCCTCCCGGTGAGGAAGCGCCGGGAACTGCGGCAGTCCTGCCTTTTCCCAAAACAAAAGAGACCGACGATTATCGTCTCCCCGGGATAGCGGATATTATGCGCGGGCAACGGGAGGATCAGGGCGATGACGACCACGGCGGATGAGGACCTCACGTTGCCCGAATATCGGGATAACCCCTTTATCGCGAAATTGCCGCCTCCCATGTCCACGCATGATGCCTTGCTGGCCATGGCGGCTCCACCCGTCTTCAACGCGGCGGAGCGCGATTATCCCGCGCATCTGCGCGCCCATTGCATCTCGCGGCTTAAAGGCTATTTTGAGCCGCTGGAAACCCACCTCAGCCTGGAAGCAAAATTTGGCCTTCTGATCCGTCAAGGTTATCTGTGTCGCAACCCCACCACGGCTGACTATACCCGCCGCGTCCGGGAAGGCGCTACCCGGGTATTTGAAAAGGATCTCATGGCCGGCGGACGTTCTGTCCGGTCAACCGCGAGCAGTTTTGCGCTGATTGGATGTTCCGGCATTGGCAAAAGCTACGGCATGGCCAGAATATTGGAGTTATATCCGCAAAAAATTCACCATGCCGAGCCCCGCAGTCTCGACCAAGTGGTTTGGCTCAAGCTGGATAGTCCGCACAAAGGGTCGCCCAAGCAGCTTTGCATCAGCTTCTTTCGGAGCATGGATGACTTGTTGGGCACGCGTTATAGCGCGCAATTTGGGAGTAGCCGGCGATCTGTCGATGAGATGATGGTGCATATGGCGCATGTCGCGAACCTGCACGCATTGGGTGTGCTGATTGTCGATGAAATCCAGCACATTCGGGAAGCGCCAGGTACTGGGGCCGAAGCGCTGCTGAACTTCCTCGTGACCCTGGTGAATACCATTGGTATCCCGGTGATCCTCATCGGCACGATGGGCGCGCTGCCCCTGTTGCAGGGAGACTTCCGGCAGGCACGTCGCGCGAGCGGTCTGGGAAGTCTGGTTTGGGAGCGCATGGAGAACGAGCCGACCTGGAATTATTTTGTCGAGCGAATGTGGACCTACCAGTGGACGCGGGAGATATCGCCGCTCACCGACGAAGTCCGTCAGGTGTTATATGAAGAGAGCCAGGGGATTGTGGACGTGTTGATCAATCTCTTCATGATGGCGCAGCTGCGCGCCATTCAGCTCGGGGTTCTGAACCGTCGCCCTGAACGTATCGACGCTGGTCTGCTGCGACAGGTGGCTAGTGAGCACATGCGGCTTATCGCGCCCATGATCAATGCGTTGAAACGTGGGGATCGCGAGGCGATCGCACAATATGATGACATCCGCCCCATGCAGGACCAGGTTCTGCAGGTGTTCAGCGACGCGCTGAGTTGCATGCCAGGGCAACCTGTCCTCGCCACCCGCTCTCCGGTGGCTTCGGCCATGACCGAAAAGGCGGCAAGCACGAATCTGGATGTGCGCGGCATCCTTTTGCCTATTTTGGAACAGCTCGGGTTGGCTGGGGACATCGCGGAAATCCTGGTGGCGGAAGCCGAAACAGAGCATCCGGGCCTGTCTGCGCTAGATCTCGTGGGCATTATTACGGCTAAATTACGTGATCGCGTACCCGCCAATCCCTCTAAGAAACCGCGCAAGTCGACTACAAGCGCTACTAAAACCGCGAAAACACCACTTCCCGTGGATGCGCAGGACCTCCGGACGATCATCTCGGCCAAAAAAGAGGGCGTATCCGCTTACGATGCATTGCTTGCGGCGGGCGCCGTTAAACCGCCGATGGCCGATCTAGCGAGCTGAAAAAGCCACCCGTGTTGGCCTATTTCCCGGAAATTTATCCCGAAGAACTGTTATACAGCGCGCTTGCGCGTTATCATCGCCACGTTTGTTCCAGAAGCCCGAAACACACCCTGTATGATCTCTTTGGTGAAACCGGGGTGCGGGCGACGGTGGGCTTGCAAAGTCATGTGGCGGCGTTGAGCCAAAGAATACCGGCCGATCGCGGACTCAGTCCGGAAAGGCTGACCAAGGATTTTACCCTCTACCGTTATTACACGGCATTCGAGCCGAAGTCAGTGGGACAATTCGCACTGGCGTCATTAGTGGACGGCCCGGCGGATGCCGTGCATGTGCGTCTGGGTATTGCGGCGAGCGCGATTTCGGCTCCGGCATACTTACGGTATTGTCCGATCTGCCTTGGCGAGATGTTGAGCCGCTATGGAGAAGGATATTGGAGGCGCAGCCATCAACTCCCCGGCGTTCTGGTTTGTCCAGATCATGGCGAGGCCCTGGCGGACAGTGCGGTCTCTCAAGGTGCCAGTAACCAGCACGAATTCATCGCCGCGGATCAAAAGAACTGTTCGCCTGTGGCGGCACTCCCTTCTTGGGCGAGTAGCCCGCGCCAAGTGACGCTGTTGCAAGAGATTGCCAAGCGGAGCGCGGCGTTGCTCGATCATCCGCCAGTGCGCTCCCGCTTTTGTGATTGGGGTGCGTATTATCGGAGCGCAGTGATTGATCGCGGCTTCGGCAAAGGCAAGGAGAATGTCGCTCAGAACCTTCTCAGGGAAGCATTTTTAAGCCTGTTTGAACCAGTAATCGACCTTATCCCCGGTGGTCTCGGCGGCGATTGGCCTATGGCCATGGTACGGAAACACAGAAAGGCATTTCATCCGTTGCGGCATGTTCTATTCCAGATTTTTCTGGACAA
Organism: Acidithiobacillus sp.; assembly: GCF_023229925.1. Taxonomy (NCBI): domain Bacteria; kingdom Pseudomonadati; phylum Pseudomonadota; class Acidithiobacillia; order Acidithiobacillales; family Acidithiobacillaceae; genus Acidithiobacillus; species Acidithiobacillus sp. The sequence goes on from NZ_JALNYM010000002.1 coordinate 666,776, forward strand.
ACGGTCGCCGCAACGGCGGCCGGCACCCCCCTTCGGCAAGGGACCGTGGCCCTGCTTCAATCGTCTGGCAGACCACTATGGGCAGAATGTGATCCACGAGATCGCTGTTCGCCATGATCAGGATCGGGTGATTGGTCGATTTTCCTGCGCCTGCGGATTTGTGTACAGTCGAGAGGTGGGATCAAGGAGTTCGCCGCGCATTTTGGACTTTGGCCCCCTACTGGATGATCAAATCCGGCAGAAAGTGGCGGAGGGCCTGGGACTCAGGGCGGTAGCCAAATATCTTGCCATTGATCCAGGGACGGTGAGATTACACGCCTCCCGACGCGGGTTGAATGTGCCCTGGAAGCCCTTAGCCGTGCAACATTCCCGAACATCGGTGCCAGACCGGGATGCCATAAGAGCACGGTGGTTGGACATGCAGCAGAATCACGCTGATTTATCACGTCGGCGACTGGCACTCCTGCTACCCAAAGAACACTCATGGTTGTACCGCCATGACAAGGAGTGGCTGGAGCAACATTCACCAACGGCACTGCACAAGAAATGGTCTGATCAGCGTGTGGACTGGGAGACATTGGATCGTAGCATGGCGGCCCAACTTCGTAAGGCTGCGCGGGAAATCACTCGGGAGGTTCCGCCGCAACGCGTTACTCAGGCTGCTTTGGAGCGCAAGTTGGGGCGGCCACTCCGGATGTCAGAACGACAGGTAAAACTGCCTAAAAGTATCCGCGTGCTTGGCGAGGTCATGGAAACTACCGATGCGTTTCGGTTGCGTCGCATTGTCTGGGCTACTGCAGAATTGCATCGCCAGGCGTTGCCTGTGCGATCGTGGCGGGTACGCCGCTTAGCAGGGCTGCCTTCGATAGCTTCACCGAGCGTAGAAACCGCCTTGGCCGCCTTGGAAATAATGGCTGGATCCTCTGAGGTATAAATTGATCAGAATAGACGTATTGCGCAAAGTGCCTGAAGATTTGACGCTACACTGGCTGGCCGGAGTCGAACAAGACGATAAAAAAGGGTGGCAGGTCCGTATAGTCACCCGCGGCGTGTCGTCAGGCGAATTTGCCATGTGGCGCGTACCTATTGGGCTGTTCCCGGTGCTGGCACTCGGCTATAGCTTCTCCGACGGTAGATTGCTCCCAATAACCTACGGCGAATATTCGGAAGTGATTATTCCCAATCTGGCGGCAGGAGAGGAACTCAACTCGTCTGACATTCCGCCAGAATTATATTCGTTTGAAGGCAAATCACAGGGGGTGCAGCGGCTCTTGCGTTATCAAGTGGATCAGATGGAGTATTTGGTCCCGACCATGGAGCTCATCCGTAGCCTGTTCCTGCATAATAAAACGCTTGCCAATCATATTATGCAGCCTGGGGGCATTATGACACTCTTCAGGCCGGTCGAACCCGGGTTTCATCCTCGTCTGCAGCTCGATTATACCCAGCAAATGCCAGTGAGATCACTCAAGAGGCCATTTATCTTGGAATTTTCTTGGCTGGCGGTGGATCCTGATGGGCAACGCGCCTGGGACAGTGTTTACGAACGGACGTTCAAACAAAAGTATATGACCTTTGATCCTCCCGATCTGCATGACTGTGGAATTAAGTTTCGTGGAGTGCGGAAAGGAAATCAGTGGCTTATCTTAGAAATCTCCGAGTTCACGGGGAAAAGGGTACCCTGTGACATTTTGTATTTTTCTCATCCGTCGTTGGGGAAAACGATTACAGTGCGGATGCCAAAAAGTCAGCCCAAAAGGCGTGGACCAGACGGTGGGCCGTCATCCGGTGACGTTCCTGTCATAGACACGGTAGGTTCGGGTAGTAGGACGGATGTTCATCAGCCAGCCCTGCCGATATTGACCAGAACCAGCATTTTTGACCGGGAAATCGAAGTGCGTCGGGTGGATAAAAAAGATCGGGTACGTGTTATCAGGCGTAGAAACAAGGGTGCCGCGGGTACCAGTGAAAATGAGGGAAAGACCCGAAAATATCGGGGAAGTGGAAAAACCCCACCGCTTAAAGTGAGCGTTTCCCCTGAGTCTCTGCACGACGATCTCCTGCCCATGGAGTTTCAGGTGCTTGCGGTTGAGAAAGGTGAAGGTACGGACGATCTAAGGCGGTTGATGCAGGTGATCCGTACCATGGCGCACGGGTTAATAGATGTCCGTGTTTTGACGGCGCTGTGCCGGCTTGAAACCGGGCAGGCCTTTTCCATGGTTGGAAGGCGCCAAAGATTATGCCTGGTTGCTGTATTTTTCCAGGAAAAGGCGTTCCCGGTGGTGTTGCTGGATGTGGAGCATAATAACAAAATGGCTTTGTCTACGCTGTTGCTGCGATTCAAGGGTAGTATCGGGCTTCGAGATATCGAAAACCATATCCTGTCGATTCTCCATCGGCTGGATTGTCGGGGAGGGCGTTGGGACGTTACGGAGAATGAAGGCGACCAGCTTGCTCAATATGAGCGGCTGCGGAAGGTGATGAGACCTGATCCGGGAGGTAATGAGCAACAACAGAATGGCGTTTGGGCAGAAAAACTGAAGAAAAAGATCTTTGAGGCGTGCTTATCCGGGTGGTTCCCATAGAAGACGCTCATCTTGATGACCCGCGCCGAGTTCAGTGCCGGGGCCGCCATGATGGCCCCATGCTCGGTGAAGGCGTAGGGCGGATAGCGGCGGCTCCCGCGGCCAGTGTTTGAGGTCGCATTTTGCGAACTCAACGTCGCATGTTCCTCTGCATTCAACTGAAACAGGAAATCCGCCAGGAAACGGTCCCCATTGCGCTTGACCTGCTCATTGAGGCGCTTGGTCGTCACCCCGTCTATAAACGAAAATGGACGCCTAACGAATCGAGCACTACTTGCCGGCTGGCGATCATCGGGACCTGTACCTTGACTGGCTGCGGTGGTTGCGTGACAGCTAGGCCAAGGTAGCAGTGGTACGGAGTGTAACCCGGATTGAACTTGGCAACTTCGGCGATCACAAGTTCTGCCGTGATGGCGTCCGGGAACTACGCATCGACGTGGGGCCGGGCTACCGGGTGTACTATGCCTTGTCGGGAAGCCGCGTGGTGTTGCAGTGTTGCTGCTACGCGGCGGCGACAAGCGCACGCACAATGCGGATATCGCGCGGGCCGTGGGATATTGGCAGGACTGGCAGAGGAGAACGGATGATGAAAAATAGACCCCATGACGATGCAATGGCCGAGCTGTATCGCGGCGATCCAGCGTTCGCGCTGGGAGTCATCAATGACATGCTGGAAGACGGCGACCAAGCCGAACTGCTGATCGTGCTGCGTCAGATGGCGCAGGCTTTCGGCGGTGTTCAGGCGGTGGCTGAGCAGGCCCACTTGAACCTAACGCAGATCTATCGCACGCTTTCGCCGAAGGGCAATCCGGCGCTCAGCATCTTCTCAGCCATTCTCAAGGCGATGGGGCTGCGGCTGGCGGTGCAGCCGCTGTGTCGCCGCCTCTTTCATCTGTCCACACCGCCTGACTCGGTATTGGGCCTGCCTGCATGACCTCAACGTCTGCTCTGAGGTTGGAGGGCATCCGGAAAAGCAGGCTTGTTCTGATGACAGCTATCGAGAGAGGCCGCTCTGGCAAGTGGATTCTCCGGTTATGGAGTCGCTTCATCAAAACTCGAGATTCGTTCCGATGCGTGTGCTGTGATTCGACCCAAAGGATTCAGGCGCACCACGTCATTCGAAAGACGCTCTATCCATGGGGCGCCTTTGAGACTGGAAACGGCATCACGCTGTGTCATGAATGCCATGGGCGTGTACATGCCGAGTTCAATGGCCAGCCCGACATGGTTTTGCCTCTGGGGGCTGAACAAGGAGACGATCAGGATGAATGGGCTTTCCTCTTCGGGCTACTGCGGGATGATGCTGTCCAGCGTGGCCTTGACGAGGGCGAGTTCTACCATCTCGGCGACCACATGCTGAAGTTCTTCGTGCGTTGTCAGGGATATAAAGAACTGCATCAAAGGGTCATGCTCGGCGAAATGAGCCGCATCAGATTTGCCCATGAAGTCTGGCGGCCGATGCCCGAGGCTTGGTACACGAACTTCGTTTCCGAGCTGGTGAGATTAAACCTGTAGAAGCCCTGCCCGACAGAACTCCTGGCCGATGCAGTTACAATTTGCTAACATCATGAAGTCATGAAATAACGGGCGGTTATGTATGCTGGCTGTTTTTTCGAGAAAAGTGGCTGATCGAGACAGTGCCGCTGCTGATGGCAAGGATGTTTCGCTTCAAGTCATGGTGCCCGTGCACATCAAGCGGGAAGTGAGTCTGCGGGCTGCGCAGGAGGGCATGACACAGAGAACCATCATTCTGAGCGCGCTGAAAGCCATCGGTTTTGCGGTGAAGGACGACGGGCTATGTGATAAACGGAAGACGCGCTGATGGCTACGACCAGCAAACCCACCAATGATGCAGTCAAACTACCCTTCCGGCCGCGTGCGCGGCTGTTGCAACTGTTAGGCGACCAGCTTATCGGAACCCCTCGCCTTGCGGTCTTTGAACTCGTCAAGAACGCCTACGACGCCGATGCCGAGACAGTCACCGTAACCCTCAACGGGCTTCGGACGTCCAACCCAACCATCGTCGTGGAAGACGATGGTGATGGAATGGCGCTTGCCACCATCAGAGACATCTGGCTGGTGCCCGCGCATGACCATCGCGAGGTGCAGCGCAAGGCGCTGAAAAGAACACGGCTGAATCGGCTGCCCCTTGGAGAGAAGGGGCTGGGTCGCTTTGCGGTGCACAAGCTGGGAGATCACATCAAGCTGGTCACCCGGGCGAAGGGCCAGTTGGAGTGTGTTGTTCGTATCGACTGGTCCGCGCTGATGGAGAAGCAATTTCTCTCAGAGGCGGAGGTCAGCGTGCAGACGAGACAGCCTGAAGTCTTCAAGGGAACCAAGACCGGGACCAGATTGACCATCAGCAAGTTGCGTGAAGCGACATGGACGCGGGGCGAGGTGCGGCGACTGCTTCGGCAGATCACGTCGATCGCATCGCCTTTCACTGATCGCTCCGACCGTTTCGAGACCGAATTGAAGGTTCCCGAGCACCCGGACTGGGTCTCGGGAGTTCCTGATGTCGATGTTCTGCTCAAGCGTGCCCCCTGGTACTTCCATTTTTCGTTGGAAGACGGACAACTCAAGTGGTCGTACGAGTTCAGAGGTGTCACGGGCATCAAGCTGGCACCGAGGAATATCCCGGAACAAACGTCGACTTTGCTTATCGCGCAGGAACGAGATACCGACATCTACGGGACGGATCAGGGAACCAAGCCGGCGAAGCCAAAGAGAGTCACGGCTGACACGGCTCTCTCCAACGGCATCGGGACCGTCAAGGGCGAGTTCTACGTTTTCGACCGCGATCAAGACATCCTGACCCGATTGGGGGACAGTCAGCTTGTCCAAAACTTCCTTGATGAGAGTGGGGGCGTCCGCGTTTACCGGGACAGTATCCGCGTCTACAACTACGGCGAACCCGGCGACGACTGGCTTGGGCTGGACCTTCGCCGCGTCAACACACCCACGCGCAACATCAGCAGGAACATCGTGGTGGGTGCGATCGATCTGTCCCTTGAGCAAAGCCACAAGCTGACGGAGAAGACAAACCGCGAAGGCTTCGTGGAAAACGATGCATATCGACGGCTCAGGCAGATAGTGCTGGGAGCCCTCGCAGTCCTCGAAGTTGAACGCAAGATAGACAAGGACAACATCCGTGCGTTGACCGGAAAAGGGCATGACCCCGAGGCGGCAAACATTGCACAGCCTCTCCAGGCATTGAGGGATGCTGCCAAGAAGCACCACATCTCCAAAGAGCTTGATCCGTTGATCAATAAGGCGGAGAAGAATTACAATGAAATGCGAGACACGATGCTTCGCGCCGGCCTGTCGGGCATGGGATTGGCCATTGTGTTTCACGAAATCGAACAGGGTGTCCGTGTCCTGCATGACGCCATTGAAGCGCGGCGGAGTCTAGATTCCGTACAGGTGCAGGCGAGGGAGCTGGTGCGAATCCTCGACGGGTTCAGCGAACTGTTGCGCAAGGGTGAGCAACGCCCCAACAGCGTCAAGCATTTGATCAAGCGCGCACGGGACATCAATCGTGTCAGATTCCGCAATCACGAAGTCAAGCTCGTATGCCCCGCCCTGGAAGATGATGCTCCGGATATCGAAAGGAACTTTGCTTTCGGGCTGCTCCTGGGGGCCTTGAACAATCTTCTCGACAACGCCTTCTACTGGCTGCAGGTGCGCTGGCCTGAAGGTCAGGGCACATCTCAGCGGAAGCTGTACATCAATATCGAGATGGACTTTGCGGGGGGGCCCGCGATCATCGTTGCCGACAACGGCCCGGGTTTCCAGGATGGCCCTGATCGGTTGAGGCGTCCCTTTTTCAGTCGGCGTCCTGACGGCATGGGTGTGGGGCTCTATTACACCAACATGGTGATGGAGCTGAATGGCGGCCGCCTAGCCTTCCCTGATGCCGATGAGGCCAACGTTCCGGAAGGTTTTGACGGTGCAGTGCTGGCTCTGGTATTCGGCAAGGGGGACAAATTTTGATCTTCTCGGCATCGCGTTTCGTCGTCGTGGATGATAAAGAAATTCATCTGCGCGCAATCACCGATACGTTCCAACGCCTGGGAACCCCTTGCATTGGAATACGGTACGAACCCGCAGAGGAATTGAATCCTGATCACTTCAGGAGTGTGCGTTGCCTGTTCGTGGACCTGCACTTGGTAGATGGCCAAGCGAGTACGGATGAGCGACGCCACTACGCCTTAATAGCGTCGATTCTGGAAGACAACATCAACAGAAATGGTGGGCCGTTCATTCTCGTCCTCTGGACTGCTCATGAGCACTTGAGCGCCGAGTTGCGGGACTACCTTGATCAGCACATAGACGCGAATAAGCCCTATGCACGCCCGCTTGCAGTCCTGAGTCTTGCCAAGGAAAGGTTTGTCGACGTCAATAGTGGAAGCGTAAACAATCCAGAAGAGCTTCGGCAGGCTATAGAGCAGGCGATCATCTCCAATAGTCAGCTTGCCGCACTGCTTGGCTGGGAGTCTGACGTTCTGGCTGCGGCAGGTGATACGCTGGCATCACTCTTAAATTTGGTGCCTGCTGAGCAGCGAACGAGCGTCGCGTTCCCGGCAGCGCTTAATACGATTCTCAGTAGGCTGGCACGGGAAACGGTCGGCCGCAGTCATGTCGATGTGGATCCACGTACCGCTATCTCTATGGCGCTCGCTCCGATTCTTTCTGATCGCATTCTCAATCAGGATGTCGCGGAGACAACTCAGGGAATCTGGAAAGCGGCTGTCACCCGCTACAACGACAGGCAGCTTGAGGCTGCTCCGCCCTTGATGGCGGGCGAGATCAACCGGATGCTGCATCTGGCCGTACCCGGTTCGGAGACTTTTCTGCCTGCCGACTGGGGAGCGGTTGTTACTTGGCCATTCCCATGGGCCGATGATGAACTGAAACGCCTGACCGGACTGACCATCAAGCAGATGCTGTGCGAAGAATTCCGCCTGCGCAGCCATGCTATCGAGGTCTGCAAGCCGGTCCTGATTCGCGTAGGCGCCGCCTGTGACTATGCGCAGAACAATCGTGGTCCTATCATGTTTTTGTTTGGATTGGATATTCCGGAAGATGCGGAACGGCAGAAGGATTCAAATGAGCGCCCGATCAAGTTGACGGATGCGATCTGGAAGTCACCTATCTTTCTCATGCCTGGAGCTGCTGAAGCAACCCGTCTGCATGCGCACATCCGTTTTCCACAGATCTACCTGCCGGAAGCATGCTCCCAGTGGACGGTATATTGCCGCCTACGCGAACAACTCCTGATGCATCTGATCAGTACAGCAAGCAATCATGTCGCACGTCCCGGCATTGTCCAGCTTCCGGTGGATTGAGGTGCATGCTGGGCTATTTACAAGCGTCGGCCGCCACACTTTTGGCTCAATATCGGAGAATGGTCGGTTCAAGCCGGTTTGTCGAAACGATCATGGTTTCTACGGCAATGAAGATTTGGGCATATTTTCAAACATGGCAGGTGCTGTGGTCACAGTTTTGCGCTACATATTCGTGCGAACGCTGATTTCTGACCCGACGACGGTAGGTGATCCTTATTGCGAGCGTGCTTATCCGGTTAACGCAGACACCAACTACATATGGTGGCCTTGGCATTCGAGGAAGGATAGATTGCGGTAGCATATTCACAGCAGTTTCAATCGTCACATCTAACAGTTAAACATCATCGTCTTATTGATTTATATTGATACCATACTACTGCATATATGGCTGCCATAGACTGATAGATCGTACCGAACTGCATCTGTTGGTTGTCTGCGTTAACCGGATAAGCACGATGCGACTATGGGGAGGGCAAGTCCTGGGCATCAGATCTTCACAACCTCAAAGATCTATTAATCGTCTTCTCAAGATGGCTGTACTCGCCGGGGCCCAGGCAGTCGTACATTTCCATATCCGTCGTGGGGATGACATTAATGCTTTAGATGATAAAGGCCGCTCACCCTTGATGTTAGCCGCATCAAAAGGGCATACCGAAACATGCAGGATTCTTCTTGATGCCGGAGCCGATCCGCTTGTTCTTGATAATGAGGGTAATGACGTACTTTCCATTGCCCTTGCCACTGGCAGATTCGATCTTGCGGCGCTTTTGCGCGAGCGTCTTGCTATCCTCCAAAATTTAGTACATACGCAGATAGAGGGGCAAGAGATGTATATCTTGCCTGAGCCGCAAAGCAACATGGACTTCGATGGTGCAAGCCCATGTGAAGAAAATCCTGACCTATCCTTTTGGGAGAAGGATACGGAGTTGCCTCCGCCGCTAGCCGAGCAGTGTTTCGTGGCGATGGCCTCGGCGCTTCAAAGCGGCATCTCGGCCCATATTCCCATCGACACTGACGTCGACTGGTCAGACATTGACATTGACCTACCAAATATACAAAACAGTCGCAAGCGCAAAAATAACTTGGACAACCATGATCGTGACGCGGCACGATGGCTCTTCTTAGCCGGGTTGAGGGACGGCTGTGTGTCGCGGCAGTGGGTTGCTGACGTAACTTACGGAGTTGATAGCGAGCCTCGAGATGAGTTTGAAATGCGCCTGTTATTCACGTTAGATGATATCGGCATTCTCGTTGATGACATAGACTGGGGTTGGCAATTATCGGGTGACGTCGAGACCATCAACGATGAGTGGGAACTCATGGCTGACGATGCCGTATCCTTCCTTTCTGATTTGACACAGCAAGAAAATGATCCCCTCAGCCTCTATGTCAAGGATGTAGCCGCTCTGAGCAGCCCCTCCCGTGCGGCAAAACTGCGCAACTTCCACGAAAATTTTGACCGCAAGAAAACAGAGAAAGAAGATGAACTCTAATAAGTCACGTCATGCACCACCAAAGGCCGGAGCAATGATTGAATCTCTGCGAGGACTTGGCTATTCGACCGCTACAGCGCTGGCAGACATTATTGATAATAGTATTACCGCGCGCGCAAGTAGAGTAGAGGTCCTGTTTTCCTGGCATGATACGGCGAGTGTTATTGCAGTGCTCGATAATGGCGAGGGGATGGATGAGCATGAATTAGACCTCGCCATGCGTCTCGGTGAAAGGAGTCCGCTTGACGGCAGAGACGTACATGACCTCGGCCGGTTTGGACTGGGTCTCAAAACGGCATCGTTCTCGCAATGCAGGATGCTGACAGTCGCCTCCCTTAAGGAAGGCAGGATAAGCTGTCTGCGCTGGGATCTTGACGTGCTAACAGCCCGCCAGAACGATGGCTGGCTTCTTCTCGAAGGCCCGGATGGGGGCTCGGAAGACCTGCTGCTACCATTGACCGATCAGGGACAGGGTACACTGGTACTTTGGGAGAAACCCGACAGGATTGTTACCCCGGGCTTCTGTGAGCAGGATTTCCTTGATCTCGCCGACCGGGTTGAGCGGCATCTCGCTATGGTCTTTCATCGTTTTCTCTGTGGGCTCCAGCCTCGGTTGCACATTACCATCAACGGTCAGCCTGTGGGGCCATGGGATCCGTTTCTTATCGGACACTCGGCCACATGGTTATCCCCTATTGAGCGCATCGCCGCCGAGGGAGGAACCGTGGAAGTTCAGTGCCATGTATTGCCTCACAAGGATCGTGTCCAGGCGCGCGAGTACGAGTCAGCGGCCGGCCCTGACGGATGGACCGCCCAGCAGGGCTTCTACGTGTACCGAAATGAACGGCTCCTCGTTGCAGGGAGTTGGTTAGGCCTTGGGCGGGGACGCTCCTGGACAAAAGAAGAGGCGCATCGGTTGGCCCGGATAAGATTGGACTTGCCAAACACTGCCGATGCAGAATGGAAAATTGATGTTCGCAAGTCTACAGCACGGCCTCCAGTGTCCATTAGGGAAAGGCTCACGCGACTTGCTGAGGATACACGAGAACGAGCGCGCCGTGTATTCGCTCACCGTGGCCAACCGGTCCGAATCGGGAATGGCGGGCCTTTGGTACAGGCTTGGCGCACGGAACACTTCAAAGGTGGTGTGCGATACCGAATTGACAAGGATCATCCGGCAGTGAGAGCCGTTCTTGACGATGCCGGGACTATCGAGCCACAGATTTTGGCCATGCTGCGAGTCATCGAGGAAACCATTCCGGTTCAGCGAATCTGGCTGGATACCACCGATTCACGTGAGACACCACGTACCGGTTTCGCAGGAGAGTCATCCGCAGAGGTCGCTGCCATCCTGTCAGTCATGTACAGGAATATGGTTCTGCGAAAGGGTATCTCGCCGGCGCTTGCGCGTGAACAACTGCTCTGCACGGAGCCCTTTAATGAATACCCCGAGTTGGTAGTCGTACTTCCCGACTCTCCCAGCAGTCAGTGACACCACCCAGGAGTAGGAGAAATGGCAACAGCAACAGAGGAAAACAGACAGAGGGTGGTCAAGTTTGCCCAGGAACTCCTGCTCGACGAAGAAGACCGGTCAGCAATTACCCCGGCGCTCATTGCTGAGAAGATCGACATGGTCGTGGCAATGAAGTCTAGGTGGGGAGAGGATCTGGACCGGGATGCAGTTACGGACGAACTGATTCGTCGCTTCAGTCTCTGGATTGGGCAGGACACCACGCTCAAGAGCGATGCCGGGCACGAGCCCTGGCTCAACTCGTCAAGGAAGCAGGACTGGCGCTACTGGCAGCGCTACCGCGAGTGGCTCGAGAGAAAGCTTTCCTGGAAAGCTGTCGAGGCCCTCGATAAGTCGAGCGATGCCGTCCTGGGATTGATGGAAGACCCCATGCGCGAGGGAAGATGGGACCGGCGTGGGCTCGTCGTCGGTCATGTGCAGTCTGGCAAGACGGGCAACTACACGGGGCTTATCTGCAAGGCAGCAGACGCAGGCTACAAGATCATTATCGTGCTTGCCGGCCTACACAATAATCTGCGCTCCCAAACCCAGATAAGGCTGGAGGAAGGATTCCTGGGATACGAAACATTGGCAGATCGAGACTCCGGGAGTGTGTTGGGAGTTGGCGAGATAGATAGTGATAAGGATATCCATCCCAACTGTGCGACCAACCGCTCCAACAAGGGCGATTTTAGCACAAGGATTGCCCGGCATTTAGCGGTATCTCCCGAAGAACGTCCCTGGCTTTTCGTTGTAAAGAAGAATAAAACCGTTCTTCGGGAGCTGCTGAAGTGGATTCAGAACCATGCGGCCGACACAAATCTTCTGAGCGCCGACGGACAGGCAACTACCGGCGATGGTCTGCCTAGGGTCAAAAAGATTGTTACCAAACTACCGCTGTTGATTATTGATGACGAGGCAGATCATGCATCTGTGGATACACAGGAACAGGTTTTTGATGCCGAGGGGAATCCTGATGACGAGCATTTGCCGACAACAATCAACAGACTTATCCGCAGAATCATGCATTCCTTCTCAAGAGCGGCTTATGTTGGTTACACCGCGACACCTTTCGCCAACATCTTTATCCACGAGCGAGGAGAGACCCGCGAGGAGGGTCCCGATCTGTTTCCTTCTTCCTTCATCATTAACCTTGCGGCCCCATCGAATTATGTCGGCCCTGCCAAGGTCTTCGGATTGCTGTCCCAGGAGGGCCGCTCGGGTGGCCTGCCTCTTGTTCGCCAAATCGACGACTGCGCGAGCGATGATGGCCACAACGGGTGGATGCCGCAAAAGCACAAGAACGGTCATACACCGCTCCATAATGGAGCCGACGCCCTGCCGCCCTCGCTTGTCAAGGCCATAGACGCCTTTCTGCTGGCCTGCGCGGCCCGTCATGTGCGTGGCCAAGGGAATGAACATTGTTCAATGCTCGTGCATGTCACACGCTTCAACACTGTCCAGAAGGATGTTCACAGACAGATCGGAGATCACGTCCATCATCTGCGCCAGAGAATTCTCCGTCATATTGACGACGAGCAGCCCCTCGAACGGCTGAAGGCCCTCTGGGAGAAAGATTTCATACCAACAGGCCAAGCTATCCGCATAGCCCAGCCCGACCAGGCGTCGCCCCGTGATCTGGAATGGGGCGAGATTTTGCCTGCGCTCTCCGACACTATCACCGATATCGAGATCAGGATGATCAATGGCACAGCCAAGGATGTCCTGAACTACGCAGAGCACGAGGGCACGGGTCTCAAAGTCATTGCCATTGGTGGAGACAAGCTTGCCCGAGGACTTACCCTGGAAGGTCTTTGTATCAGCTACTTTCTGCGAGCATCGAAGATGTATGACACGTTGATGCAGATGGGGCGCTGGTTTGGATACCGGCAGGGCTACCTCGACCTGTGCCGCCTTTATACCACCGCTGAACTTTACAGATGGTTCGGACACATTACCGACGCTGCCGAGGAGCTGCGGGAGGAGTTCGATCTGATGGCTGCCAGTGGTGCCACACCACGGGAGTACGGACTCAAGGTGCAGTCTCATCCTGTGCTGATGGTGACGTCACGCTTGAAGATGCGAGCGGCAAAAGATTTGTGGCTTTCTTTTAGTGGACAACTTCTTGAAACGGTCGTTTTCCATAAGTACACAAGTATTCTGGAAGGAAATCATACGGCGGCTGTACGGTTGATCGAAGCGATGGGACAGCCCACAGAAATCAACCCTTCGCGCTCCACACCAAAAGGCGAGCAGACTTGGAAAGGCTTCCTTTGGCGCGATGCCTTGCCAATTGAGGTCGTCGACTTCCTGGGTGCCTACGTGACACACCCTGAATCCTACAAGGTAAAGAGCACCCTTATTGCAGAATTCATCCAATCAATGAATGAGGTTGGTGAGCTCACTCGCTGGACGGTCGCCCTGGTTGGTGGGGGTGATGGGAGCTACTACGAGCTGACAACAGGAATAGGGGTCAAAATGCTAAAGCGATCGAACAATGGACTCAGGGATGACCGGTATTCAATTGGCAGGCTCCTATCACCGCGGGACGAGTCTATAGACATTGATAGCGCGACTTGGATGGCTGCCTTAGAGAAAACCCGCAGTGTATGGAAGCCTGATCCTGCCAGACTTCGCGATGGAAATCCTCAGGAGCCACCAGATGTGCCAAGCGGGCCAGCGATTCGCGAGATACGGGGATCTGGTGCGCAAAACATTGAGCCATCGCGAGATCGAGGGCTTCTCCTTCTATACGTCCTTGATCCTGACCTCTCAGGAGCAAATCTTCCAGAGAACGCACCACCGATAATTGCTTTCGCGGTTAGTTTTCCGGGCAGCAGTGCGGCAAAAAAGGTTCTATACAAGGTCAACAGCGTGGAATGGCGTCAGTGGGAGCAGGACTATGGTCCTTCAGAATAAGGAGGAAGAACTGCTCGCAGCTTGGCGCGCCCTAGCCGGAAATTTAGTCACGGAAGGATGGCGCACTATTCCAATCGCGTACGGCGGTCCCCGCCGGCTGCTTGCTGGTCGACATTTCCCTGGCAACGAGGAAGCCCTGCTTGTGGGATTCGCCTCTGTCCGTCTACCACCGAATGAACAACTCCCCCAGGGTCAGGGGTTCATCGTGTCTAGGGCCACCCTCGACGAGGACGGTGCAGACCGCATCTGGATCTCGCTCCGTAGACAGAGTGCCGGTAGCCTCGACCTCTTCACCATGATGGCTGAAGACGTGGTGTCTATCCTGGAAAGGTTTAGTAATGCTGACGAAGAGCGACTCTTTCACCTCTTCCTTGCAAGAATCAAAGCTTGGCAGGACTTCATGCGCCGGGGCGGGGACTGCGTCCTTGGCCCTGAGATGGAGGTGGGGCTCTTCGGTGAACTTGAAATCCTGCGTGATATCATCTCTGTCGGCCTACCTGCGCCTGTCGCTGTCGAGGCATGGCAGGGCCCACTGGACGGAATTCAGGACTTTATGCTGGGGGCTGGGGCAATCGAGGTCAAAAGCACGGCGTCTCCGAGCGGGTTCCCCGCAACCGTCGGCTCTCTTGATCAACTGGATGATTCGTTGACGCGACCGATTTTTCTTGCTGGTGTCCGACTCGCAATTGCTGCATCGGGTAGAACTCTTCCGGAGCAGGTTGGCGAACTGCGCAATCTGATGCGTGAGGAGTTCACCGCGCTAGGAATTCTGGATAGCCGTCTCCTTCACGCAGGCTTCCTGGACGCGGCCGCCGAACGTTACACTCGCCGCTTTTTGCGGGCAGGGAGTAAGACATTCCAACTTTCCGACGGCTTTCCTCGTCTGACGAGGGCAAACGTCGCCATTGAAATCAGACGGGCGCGTTACGAAATTGATCTTGACCTGATATCCACCGTGGATGTGGGGATTGAACATGCACTTAGAGAACTCGGGGTGATTCACTAATGGAATTAGAGGAATTTTTGCACCAGACTCAGGCTGAGGTGCGGACTGAGATCGGTGAACGCCTGAGCGCCTCGGGGGAGGCCTATCCTTATCCTGAATCCGTCTTTGCCGAAATCGTTATGCAGCACATGTCCGAGATCGGCATGACCTTCGAGCCAGAAGTGTGCCACTACTCTGCCAAGATCGGGAATGCCAACCTGCACCTAAGTGGTTTCTCCGTTTCCGATGAGGCCGACCAGCTTGACCTGTTCGTGAGCCTTTACAATGGCACAGATAAGATCGTTCCGATCCCCGACTCGGAGACCAAAACGGCTGCCGAACAATGCCTACGCTTTCTGGGAAAGTGCGCCGAGGGCAAGCTTGCGAGAACGATGGACGAATCCAACGATGCCTACGCCCTCGCGATGACTATACAGGGCTGCTATACCGACCTTGATCAGATCAGAATCTACGTTCTCACTGACAGGCAGGCAAAGGCCAAGAACTTCAAGGCACGCATGGTAAACGGAAAGACTGTCATGCTTGAGGTTATGGACATTGAGCGTCTCCACCGTCACTGGTCCGAGGGGAAGCCACGAGACGAGATCGTGGTGAATTTTGATGATGTTTCCGGCGGAGCATTGCCCTGCGTTTATGTCCCTGGCGAAATGACCGACTACGATTACGCTCTTACTGCCATTCCCGGAGAGGCTCTGCGCTTCGTCTACGAGAAATATGGTGCGCGCCTGCTGGAAGCGAATGTCCGTTCGTTTCTGAGCACAACAGGTAAGGTTAACAAGGGAATCCGTGACACACTTAAGGACGATCCAGAGCGTTTCATGGCCTACAACAATGGGATCGTCGTCGTTGCCGACGAGGTGCGCCTCGGCCGAACCGCCGATGGCGGTCCTGGTATCCTATGGCTCAAGGGCATGCAGATTGTGAACGGTGGGCAGACGACTGCTTCCATTTATTTTATCAAAAAAAGGATGCCGGAAATTGACCTACGGCATGTGCGGGTGCCTGCCAAGGTCATTATCTTGCGCTCGCATGACGCCGTGGCCGAGGAGTCCCTTATCTCCGAGATATCCAGGTTCGCCAATAGCCAGAATTCGGTTAAGCAGTCCGATCTGTCCGCCAACAAACCTTTCCACGTTGAGGTTGAGAAGCTTGCACTCTCTACCTATTGCCCCGATGGAATCGGTCGCTGGTTCTATGAGCGTGCCGCTGGCAGTTATAAGACAATGTTGACCCGTGAGGGGACTACACCTACGCGTCTAAGATACCTCAAGGAGGTCGTGACTCCACTTTCGCGGAAGATTACCAAGACCGACCTGGCGAAATACCTCAACACATGGGACCGTAAACCTGACATAGTCAGCCTTGGTGCGCAAAAAAATTTCGAGCGTCTCATGGACGGACTCAGGGAAATAGATGGGCAGCAGTCTGCTCTGCTACCAGATGTTATGGCATACAAGGCCATGATCGCCAAGGCCATCATCTTCAAGAAGACTCATTCGCTGGTCCGGCCAATGTTCCCAGCCTTTCAGGGAAATGTAGGTACCTACCTTGTCTCTCTGCTCTCCGAACGTCTTGGGGGCAGGATCGATCTAGAGAAGATCTGGGCACGACAGGATATTTCTGTCGCCCTCCGACAGCAGTTACAGACCTGGGCCGTCGAGGTCAACGAGGTGCTACACCGTTCATCCAGCGGGAAGATGATCTCTGAATGGGCCAAGAAGTCCGAGTGCTGGGATGCTGTCCGCTCGGCCTCCTATTCGCCCATTGGCGAGGGTATTCCTGAAGTGCGCTGATACAGGTGGAGAGGGGCAGCCAAGATGGTGGACATCGTCAATCCGGAAAATCGTAGCAGGATGATGGCCGGTGTGCGGGGAAAAGACACCAAACCCGAGATGATCGTTCGCCGAGCTCTTTTCGCCGAAGGAATGCGCTTCAGGCTGCATCGCAGGGATCTTCCAGGCACTCCAGATGTCGTACTGCCAAGCAGCAGGGTGGTGGTCTTTATTCATGGCTGCTTCTGGCACCGGCACTCGGAATGTCGGTTGGCCAAGTTGCCGACATCCAATGCCGCTTTCTGGCGCAATAAACTAGACGTGAACGTCGAACGTGACCATAGGGCTGTCGAGGCACTGGTCTCTGCTGGCTGGAGAGTCTTGATCATATGGGAATGCGCCACCCGAGATAAGTCCATAGCGCCAACTCTAGGAATGCTTGCGCGTAAATGGATAGAAGGCAGCATGACGTTTGGCGAAATACCCATCTCCTCGCCTGCACACCTGTCGGCATTTACGCGATTAAATACGTCTTAACCACATTCTAACCTTATCTAAATGACCAAATTGTTCTTTTAGCTTTACCGCAATATCTACTGCCGAAATAACTACTACCGGATGTTCATCCTGAACCAACTCACGATATGCCTGGGAATCAAGATAGGAAGTGGTTACTAGAATGCCAAACTGGCGATACCTGAGACGTGAAATAAGTCGAGACAAAGATTTTATTCCGACTGATGAACCCATGGCATAGCACTTGGCTTCCATGGCAAACTCAACATCAATAGCACCGGCGCCATGTCCAATACGATAAGTTCCAATGGCATCACGGCCTCCGTCACGCCATGGCCGTGTAATTTCATAACTATGTATATTAGGCATGAATAATATAGCAATTTCCATTGCACACCTTTCAAACGCGTAAGGATTTTCCTTGTAAGAATTGTAAATAAGATTTATATAAGACTTAAGATCGTCGGTTTGAGGTAGTTGTTGGGATTTTTGTCGGACAATCTTGGTTGGTTGCGACCGGAGGGGCGAGTATTTCCTTCCCCTCACCCACTCCAGCCACCGTTTTGGAGCATGAGGTGAGTCAATGGCATTATCTGCCTGAATGTCCTTGATCCAGGCTCGCGATACCACAGGGACATCAATGACAGTAAAAATCGCCTTGTAATTTTGAAATCGAACCCCTTCTTCAGACGTTCGCCACACCGCCACCAAGTCATCATCACCTCCAAACCCGGCTGCCCCTGGAACAGCAAGCCCCAGAAAACGCACGTCTCTGTAAGTTCCAGTGTTGCCAAATAGGAAAATCGGAGGAAAATGTGAGCTTACACTATGGTTATGTGCCTCATCAAAAATATTGCGAAGCATAATGTTTCCTTGTCTGGAAGTTTGGTGAAGATCTCCTGGGCTTCTATTATCTCCATAGTATATAAAAATGCCATCTTCATGATTCAGGCTGTCGGGCCAGTTAACATCTGCGAAGCTGGTTTTCAAGGCCAGAAGCTTGAGCGTTGTAATTTCAGGCCTTCGACCTAGATGACGAAATCCTGCACCATTATCGACACCCAGTAATTTAGGTAATGGATCATCTGATGCATTACCATTGCGTGAACCACCGTACACTTCGTCAACACTCAGATCTACAATATTCAGCTCATTATCAATGCATGTGTAATACCGAATAATTAGGTACAATTATTGCTGTCCGATCCAGTTGAATATGGCGGACATCACGTCAGCGCAAACGCCATTCCCACAAAGCCTTACTTTTTCTCTGCGACTGCCATAAGGCAGCGTATGTTCATTTCTCCCACCCATTGCCTTAACAAGCTCATCGGGTTGAAGCATTCGCAAATATGGTTCACCTGCGCGCCATGTGACCAGCCCGAATCGATCAACGGTGGTTACAGTTCGCAAGGGCGCGTCAAGAGTCTGCCACCCCCCAGCGTAATCTGAGCCGTAATAGACGATGATGAATGGAACATTACGCCCCAAATGATTTATAGCACGCTCAGCTCTTTCAATGGTCGCGGATGCTCTCCCGTGCTTGTACAGAAGGCCAGAATGATAGATCGCTCCCCAGTCGATAACATCCCGGGCGCTCATATTAGGACCATTATCAATCATCAGGAGGTCTTCTTTGGTAACCACTGAACCCTCTCGGTCACAAACAAGAAACATTCGCTTCCGCGCCTGTGCGGAACCAAACTCGGCTGAGTTCAGGTAAAGATCACTGACTATATATCCATGACTTTCAATGGTTCTGACCAATTCATTGTGTCTCGTCCATTTTTTCATGCGGTTTACATTTTCCACGATAACCCATCTAGGCTGCATCGATTCAATCCATGGAACAATTCCCATTGCAGTCTCTCGACTACGCTCGGAAACTGGCTTTGAGCCTCGTGCAATTGAATGGGACGTACACTCAGGGGAAGTCAGAAGGACATCTGGCCTATACAGTTGTCCTAAGGCACCAACATCTACATTCTCAATATATTCGGTAATCACGTCCGCATCAGGAAAATTGGACTTATAGGTTTTTGTGGCCAAGGCCCAGGAATCCAGGCCAAGCAAGGGAATACCACCACCGCGCACAGCACCTCTGGCACCGAAGCCGCCACCGCAGAACAAATCAACAAAGGTTGGCATGTTTATGATTGTCCGTCCGTAAGTGTTGCCAGGTTACCAGGTTTGTCTGCGCATGTCACATACACGCCTCAATGTCCCCTTGGCTCGGAGACCACTCCAGCACGGTGCTGCTGCCACATTACACAATCCAGCTGTCACGGGCCGGCAATATGGCGCCGCCGAAGGGCGGCGTAATGACGCCATTTCAAAGTACCTGAAATGGGATCTTGAACGGTGTTAAGAATGGGTGTTTTTGGCTCCTTTCGCAATGGTGTTTTTGTGGGCTGCCGGGAGCGGTCTGGGGGCGCGGTAACTCTCGCCATCCAGGATGAGTCGATAGGTGCCGTGCCGTAGCCGATCCATGTGGCTACCCCGAGCACGCGGTTGGCCGGGAAGATGTTTCCCCCCACTCGGCGAAGTCGAGATTGCTGGTCAGCATGGTGGAGACCCGCTCGTAGCGTTCGGCGATCAGATCGTGGAAATTGTAAAACAGCGTGCAAAAGTGAGCAGGAATCCGGGGGAAACAGCGTCCAAAATTGACCACCCCTGGTTGTGCCACACTCCGTCGTTTAGGCGGAGGTCATCCTGGAGTGCTTTGCATGGAAACCATCGGCAAGATTCGCCGTCGACATCAGGTGGGCGGGGAGAGCATTAGCGCTATCGCCCGCTCTTTAAATCTCTCGCGTAATACGGTCAAGAAGTACCTTGGCATGCTGGCCGAACCGGCCTATCGGCGATCCGCCCAACCCAAACCGCAACTCGGGCCTTTCTCAACCATGCTTGAGCAATGGCTGGCTTTTGATGCCACCTTACCCAAAGCCCGGCGGCGCAGCGCCCAGCGTTTGTTCGAGGGCTTGCAGGCCGAGGGCTATCACGGAGCCTATGACAGCGTTCAGCGCCATGTGAAGACATGGAAGGCAGCGTCATCGGGGCGTGGCACGGTCACGCAAGCCTTCGTGCCCCTGTCCTTTGCAGCCGGCGAGGTCGGCCAGTTCGACTGGAGTTACGAGCATGTGGTACTGGGCGGTGTGACGCAGACGATCAAGTTGGCGCACTTTCGGCTGGCCCACAGCCGGGCAATGTTCGTGGTCGCCTATCCCCGTGAGACGCAGGAGATGGTATTGGATGCCCATGATCGGGCATTCGCCTTCTTCGGCGGTGTGCCGCAGAAGATGGTCTACGACAACCTCAAGACGGTGGTCGATGCGGTGTTCAGCGGCAAGGAACGCCAGTTCAACCGACGTTTTCTGGCGCTGGCTAATCACTACCTGTTCGAGCCGGTGGCCTGTACGCCTGCCTCGGGCTGGGAGAAAGGGCAGGTCGAGAATCAGGTGGGCAATATCCGGGAGTGGTTATTCACCCCGACGCCCCATTCTGCTGACTTTGCTGAACTCAATGTTTGGCTTGAGCGTCGCTGCCGGGAACTGGCCGAACGAATGCATCCGAACAAGCTCTGCCGCATTACCGAGGCTTGGGCAGCGGAGCAACCGGCACTGCGGCCGGTCACGATGCCGTTCGACGGTTATGTCGAACAACCGCAGCGGGTGTCCAGTACCTGTCTCATCTCGGTCGACCGTAACCGGTACAGCGTGCCAGCCGCCTGGGCGGGTAAAGTGATTTCAGTGCGTATCAGCGCCACCCATGTGCGGATCGTGGCCGAGGGGAACGCAATTGCTGAACATGAACGTCTGTTCGGGCGGGATCAACTGGTCTGCCAGCCCTGGCACTATGTGCCGATCCTCGAAACCAAGCCCGGGGCACTGAGGCATGGTCAGCCCTTCATCGAATGGCAGCTCCCTTTGGCTATTGAGCGGGTGCGCACCTTTCTGCTCAAGCAGCCCAAGGGCGACCGGGCCTTCGCTGATCTGTTGCTGGCCGCCCGCAGTAGCGGGCTCGAAGCGCTGGATGTGGCGTGCCAGTTGGCCTCGGAGCATGGGCAACCCCATGGCTCGGTGGTGCTCAATGAGTTACGCCGTCTGACCGAGCCGGAACGAAGCCCTGCGATGGCGGTGCCTGCCGTCCTGATCCTGCGTAATGAGCCAGTCGCCAACTGCGGGCGCTACGATAGCTTGTTGGGAGGATGCCATGTCTGAGTCCAACCACCTGAACCGCCTGCGCGGCTTGAAGTTGTACGGCATGGCCGAGGCTTGGCGGGAATTGCAGGCGGAGTCGCCCAGGCACCCCATCCCGCCCGAAGGCATCCTGATGCGCCTGCTGGATGCCGAACAGGCCGACCGTCAAGCACGTAGCCTGGCCTATCAGCTCAAGGCCGCACGCTTTCCCGTACACCGGGATCTCGGTGGTTTCAATTGGCAGGAAGGTCCGCTAGAGCAGGCTCGGATCGAACAGCTCGCCCAAGGCGGCTACCTCGACACTGCCCACAACCTGATCCTGGTCGGCGGCACGGGTACCGGTAAAACCCATCTCGCCACAGCCCTCGGTGTCGCTGCCGTGCAGCAGGGCAAGCGCGTGCGCTTCTACAACGCCGTGGATCTGGTCAATCTACTGGATAAGGAAAAGCAACTGGCCAAGACCGGGCATCTGGCCCGCCAACTCACCCTGATGGACGCGGTCATCTTGGATGAACTCGGCTATTTGCCTTTCCCCGAATCTGGCGGCGCCTTGCTTTTCCACCTTATCAGCCAGCTCTACGAGAAAACCTCGCTGATTGTCACCACAAACCTGAGCTTCGGCGAATGGGTCAACGTGTTCGGCGACGCAAAAATGACCACTGCCCTGCTTGATCGCGTCACCCATCACTGCGACATCCTTGAGACCGGAAACGACTCCTACCGCTTCAAACAGCGCAAAAATTCAGCCTAAACCCTGGTCAAAATTGGACGCTGTTAGGTGGTCAATTTTCGACGCTGATTGACACTCTATGGGGCAGCGAAGACGAAAAACCCGGAACGCTGGTCAGGCGGCACACGCAATTGGACGCCGATCGGTGCGGTCGATCTGAACCCGCAGCGACAGGATAAAAAGGCTGCTTAAAAATGGGAGACGGTATCCTACCTTGACAGACGCCGCCCGCCATTCGGCGAGAGAAACCGCTTCTGCGGATCGAGCCAGGGTCAATAGACCGCCGGTCCCGTTGAGACCGGGGCAGGGCTGCGCCAACCCGGCCACCATCCCAAAGGAGCGGGCTTCTTCCCAGAAATCTGGCTCGGCCGCAAAAATCTCATTGGATCAGATGACGGTAGATGGGGTGCACCTGGCGCGTTGTATGGTTGGGTCGACGCAAAGGTATCCCTTTGCCGGGTAGACTTTCTGCCAATCAGCCGGATAATTGTTGAACACTGCAGTCTTCGGGCGGGTGAGTGGTAACGGCACGCACAAACCGTACGCGCAAAAATCGAATTCCATTGTGTGCGCGAGCGACGTAAGCATATTGAATACCTGGTGCTCACAGGTGGTGGACTGTACTACCTGCAGCAAATCTTCTTTCCAGGATCCATATGCTGTCTCCATTCCGATAGCCTCTGGTAGCAACGGATTGTAGCCGAATTGACCATTCGGCCTGCGAAAGTTGACATTATCACACTAATGGTAGTTCAGATAACCTCTGGTTTTACCTTGTTGGGGAACTATGATGGACTGCTACGGAAAAACAGTAATGCACCCGCATGCATGGGGAGCCAGGATGCTATCACAAGACGGCTATATCCGGATAACGCCGGAGGAGATGGTGGGTACCCCGCTTATTCACCTGATTTCCGGTCTGGACCAAGAGGAAGACAAAGACCACTCCTTGGGAGCAACCCGGACGTGCATTGCCGGATACACCGAATGGGTTAGCGATCAGCCTCCAGTGATCACGGTGGGATGGGACTGGCGGCTAGACAGCGAGTCCGGGGATCTGCGCTACCTGCGGACGAGCGCGCCACGGAGCAACATCATGTTCGTGGATGACCAGCATGTCGATCTGGGTCCAGCCAGAACCGAGGCTATTCTGGAGAAGATCATCAATGCGTTGGGCTGGCAGAGGGTGGTTCACTGCATCATAGCTCAGAGATACCAATGATCCGCCAACCTGACAGATTTGCCAGTATTGCGAGAATTCGAGTACTGCTAATTTAGCCCCCGACAGAGTTTGTTTGATGGGGGTGTCATGCGGCTGGTATCTGGAGCAGCAGAAGGCTTGGCAGAAGGGCAATACGCGAGACTGGCGGAATATCGCCACCAGGTGTTTGTAGAATACCTGAGGTGGGAGGACCTTCGCGCAGAAAGTGGCAGAGAGGCAGATCAGTTCGACCGGTCGGATACAGTCTATGTCATGGCGGAAGACGATCATGCCAACATCATCGGCTGTGCCCGCCTTCTGCCCACCACCAAGCCGTATCTCCTCGGGGAGGTGTTTCCGCAACTGCTCAACGGGCTGCCGCCGCCTAACTCCCCAGATGTGTGGGAACTGTCCCGTTTTGCGGCAGTAGATGTCCACAAAAAAAGTGCAAGATCGGGGCAGTTCTCCTCGCCCGTCGCCAGAAAACTGCTGGAAGAATCTATTGGGTGTGCGGCCTCGCGTGGCGCTAAACGGTTGATCACGGTGTCACCCATAGGTGTTGAACGATTATTGTCCCGATCCGGAATAAATTCACATCGTGCTGGTCCACCCATGATCATAGACGGACATCCA
The DNA here is from genome assembly GCF_023229925.1 of Acidithiobacillus sp. Classification (NCBI taxonomy): domain Bacteria; kingdom Pseudomonadati; phylum Pseudomonadota; class Acidithiobacillia; order Acidithiobacillales; family Acidithiobacillaceae; genus Acidithiobacillus; species Acidithiobacillus sp. Next base: position 690,688 of record NZ_JALNYM010000002.1, read on the forward strand.
ATATTTGCCTGTTGGATTGAACTCAAAAACTAGAATTGGCATGCATTTCTACATGCTAAGAATGTCGACAAATACGGCGCGAGCGCATTGAGTATTATTTTATTGGCATTAATGGCTTTGGCTTATATGATACTAAATCTGTTTGTGATAACAGAAGCTGATTTAGCGCTTGCACCTAGTGAGGGAAGATCGCACGAAATTATTGTTAGTGATGTGTAATTTTTTCGTTTTCTTATATTATTTCTAACGGCTGCAATCGGCTTCTGTCATTTGCTTTGCCGTTTTATTCAGCATAGACAAGAAAACAATGCCTAACAATCCAGTCAACACATGCAAACTGGAAGAGTACGCGAACAGAACTTTTGTTTTATTGGCTTCATAATTAGGTTGTGATGAGAGGCTCTGATCGCAAGTCTCTTCGTCTTCTTTTATCGGCGATCAAACAGAGGAGGAAATGTTATGTGTAAGGAAACAAATCAATCCGTGGTTCCTGATTTTACCGTATCCGGTTTTGATGGGCCATCTTCTCAGTTAACAGTTGCACATGCACAGTTAAATGATTTAAAAGCATTAAAAATGTCTGTCTGTGTCGGTGCAAGTTACAATCCGTCTACAAACAAGATCTGCTTTAGCGTCCCAATTTATGGGGATATATGCATTACGTCTCCTATTTCTATCCCTGTAGGTGCGGAACTAAAAGTATGTGCCAGCACCTGTGGCGCGTTTATCCCTACCGGCTTAAAAGCCACTGTCTATCTTAACGGGTCGGCAATTTATACTGGAACAATAATTGGTTCTTGCTAATACCAATTAGGGTCTAACAAAATCATCCAGCGGACGCGCCAACGGCGCGAGCCGCTGATGGTTGGGGTGTGCGCCGAGTATGTACCGAATCCTGTTATGATAAACACTATCAGAGCATGAAATAAACCCGTAGCCCGTTATTCGAAGTGCCCTACGGGGAAAGTACACCTCCCAGTGCCGCCATTCTCCGGGGTGGAGATTATCACACCGACGATTGGGCACCTGTTAAATATGGCAGGCACCAATAAATTATAGGCCAATGATAAACTTTACCTGTTGCAAAGTCAGTAGTTATGCGTAAATAGAATGCCGTTGTATAACCTGTCCTCCGTTGGCGAGGTGTCAACGGTAATTCTCTACCAGAAGCATACCAAAAGGAATCTTATCTATGTCATCGCCAGTGCTTGAATCCAGTTCAGAGCAAATCAACGTCCTAATTGTCATTGATACAGACTACGTCACGGCACACTATCAAAAACCCAGCAAGGACCCCAATAACCCCACTGGTATTGATCACAATAGCCAGTTCATGATCTGCACTGACCCACGTGGCGGAATCGTAAATCAGGGTACCGCAGACCTGCAATTCACTGCTCTCCCAGGTGATCTTGTGTCCTTCGCGGGTGTGTCAATTTACGATAACTCTGACGATGCAGTTGTCGTCTATGGCATAAAATACTGGAAAGGCGATAGCGTATTCAACCAGTTTGTCCCCAATCTGGTGCGGCGCAATGGTGCAGCCCAGCCGGATACGAGCACTCCTAACGGACTACCGGTATTGAATGTTCCCCAGAATTTCACCAGTTTTGATTCCAAGGTGAAGCAGTCTGGTACCGAAAATTTCTACGTCCAGTTTGGTCTCTATCAGCTAGTGAACGGAGAAAGCCAGAATCTGTTCGGATATTTTTACTGGGATCCGAGCATCTGCGTCAAGTAAGTCTGCTACGCAACAAGCCCATCGCCATCTGGCGATGGGTTGATAGGATAACAGCTGTAAGAAAGGTTTATTCCCTGGCATTACGTAGATGGGCTGTCTAAAAAATCGCTTCGCTTTGACGCTCGGGCAAGCCACCTTTTGGCCCGTGCAGATAACGGATAAATATCGCCGAGTGGTAGCGAAGGAAAGGCATCTTTGAAATTAAACTTCTTCACGTTGTTAGCCTAACGGATCGGCCAAACTGCGCGCTAAAGCGCCGCACCAAAATCCCGAAAGAAATAAACAACGCGATGCGCTTTTGTGCGTTTCCTGGAGCCGATAGTTAGCCACCTTAGTCAACACATAGGCGAAATGAATAAACGTTCATTTGGTATTGGGGTAGTCGTCATAAGGCAGAAAATACCTTTCGATGAGATCCATGAAGAAACGATGTGTGCTATTAGGAGGCGCCAGTGTTTTCTTGGTGATTTCGATCACCGATAAATCAGCCACGTTTTCTCTGGATGCAGCTTCAGGCCGAACCTGACTAAGCGTTTTGTCACCGAGGACTCCCGGCGGGTTAGCCTACCACGAGTTTCATTCTCCCAGCACCCGTTTCTCGACAAGAAAGTCCACGAATACCCTCAGCTTGGGCAGCATGTACCGATTGCCGGGCCACAGAATCGAGAACTTGCCGCTCTCCGCGACGAATTCGTCGAGGACGAACACCAACGTGCCGGTGCCAATGGCCTCACGCACCGCGAAGTTGGGCAGGTAGGCGATTCCCAGACCAGCCATGGAGGCGGAGATCAGTGCTTCCACACTGTTGAATGTGTGGGTGCCCGGGACGGGAATGCGGGCTGCTCCAGTCCGCTCGGCATCGAACTTCCACTCCTGCAACTGCCCCGTCGTAGGGAACTTGTATCGCAGGCATGCGTGGTTCGCTAGATCAGTTGGAACTCGCGGCACGCCGCAACTGGCAAAGTAGTGGGGCGCTCCCACCAAAACGAAGTGGAATGTTCCCAAGCAGCGAGCCTTGAGCTGGGAGTTGCCCATGTCTCCACTGCGGATGGCGGCGTCTACGCCTTCGGCGATCATATCGATCAATCTGTCGTTGAAGTCAAGATCGAGCTCGATGTTGGGATACCGAGTCACGAACTCGCGGAGGACGGGCATCAGCATGCGGTAGCCGATCGCCGGAACGCTGACCCTCAGCTTCCCGCGGGGCATACCGACCAATCGGGAAAGCTCATATTCCGCCTCCTCAATCTCCTCGACGATTCGTCGGCAGCGCTCGAAAAAAAGTGCCCCCTCTTCGGTCAGTCTGAGTCGACGCGTACTGCGATTGAACAAGCGGACACCGAGTTCATCCTCAAGCCGCGCCACGCTCTTGCTGATCGCCGACGCAGAGACGCCAAGCCGCTCACTGGCGGCGACAAAGCTATTCATTTCCGCAGAGCGGACAAACGCCATGATCCCGCTCAAGCTGTCCATCGCCAACCTATTGAGGATATTTTATCAATTGTAAAAGGAATTATAGCCGATTTCTCATACATTAACGACTTTATATCATTCACTTATCTGATCGTTACTGCGGCAGGTGCAGCCCACGCGCCGCATAGGAGAGACTACCTATGGAAACCACTTTAAAAGCCTCCTTGCCGCCACCTTCCCATACCGCGTCCAGCCGAGGCCAGGCTTGGGTGCTCGCGGCCGTATGTTTGGCCGCGCTGATCCTGCCTCTCAGCTTTACTGGCGGTGTCGTTGCAACACCGACGATCAGCCGGGATCTTGGTGGCAGCTCGCTGGCGTTGAACTGGATCACCAATGCCTTCATGCTGAGCTTTGGAAGTCTCTTGATGCCTGCGGGCGCGTTAGCAGATGCGTTCGGCCGCAAGCGGCTCTTCGCGAGCGGGGTATTGGCCTTTTCGATTGCGTCCGTAATCATCGCATGGGCGCCGAACATCGCTTGGCTCGATGTACTGCGCGCCGTTCAAGGAATCGCTGCTGCAACGGCACTGGCGGGCGGGTCGGCAGCGCTCGCTCAAGAGTTCGACGGCATCGCGCGCACCCGGGCATTCAGCCTGCTGGGCACCAGCTTCGGCGCAGGACTGGCGTTTGGCCCAGTGCTGGCGGGACTGCTCATCGAGCACGAGGGATGGCGTTCGATGTTTCTTTCCAGCGCCTTTGTTGGGACATTTGCTCTGTTACTGGGCGTGCCCAGGATGCGGGAATCACGTGATCCTGACGCGATGCGTTTTGATTGGCTAGGCGCAGTAAGCTTCACCGGCACGCTCGGTCTGTTCACCTGGGGGGTGTTGCAATTGCCCACTAGTGGCTGGTCAAGCTTTCAAGCATGGGGACTGATCGGCGGATCCTTGTTGGCGTTCGCCGTCTTTCTCCGCGTCGAAAGGCGAACACACCGACCCATGCTAGACCTGTCGCTGTTTCGGTATCCGCGTTTCGTTGGCGTGCAGATGCTACCGGTGGCGACCAGCTATTGCTATGTGGTCCTCCTGGTTTTGTTGCCCTTGCGACTTATCGGCATTGAGGGTCGAAACGAAGTCAGCGCGGGGTTGACCATGATCGCGCTGTCGATTCCGATGCTGGTGATGCCCAGTATCGCCGCCGTCCTGACCCGATGGGCTTCGGCAGGCAAGATATCTGCCGCCGGGCTGTTGATCGCCGCGCTCGGATTGTTCTGGCTTAGCTGCATTGATCCGTCAAATCGTCAGGCATCCCTCTTGGGGCCGTTGTTGGTCATCGGCGTCGGAACGGGGCTTCCGTGGGGACTCATGGATGGCCTGGCGGTAAGCGTAGTGCCCAAGGAGCGCGCTGGCATGGCCACCGGCATCTTCAGCACCGCCCGTGTGGCGGGCGAAGGCATGGCCATCGCCATCGTAAGCGCGCTGCTGACCTTGTTCATTCAATTCCATCTGCCAGAGAACATCTCGACGTGGCGTGTCGCAACAGCACGGCATCTCGCCATGGGCGACATGGTTGCCGTAGAAAGTCATGTCCTCGATACTGTCAACACCAACGCTCTGGTTACCGTATATGGCGAGGCCTTCCAGTGGCTCATCTACTTCCTGATTCTCATCACCGTTTTCTCAGCCATTGTGGTAGGCTGGTTGCTGGGAGACCAAGATCGTCAACATACTGACGGCTGCCAGACAGATAATTGCTTTGGATCGGATAATGACCCTTGAGTTTCCGCTGCTGAACGTCCGCTTCCAGTCTTTATGTATACCTCGCGATTATGTATAGCAGTAAAGCTGCGAGCCTTGTTACAACTGGGTCGCACGTCCGAAACCTACTCGCGGGCTCCACATAATAAACGCTGTTTTGGAAATGCCAGTAAGATGACTGACTACTGGATATTGGCATCAGGCTTTTCGCTCGGAAACAGTGGTATGATTCACTGCTGATATGCGAATCATATAGTCGACTCCGAGGGATTGGGTGCTGGCGCATGGTCGATGGCTGACGCTGATTGACACACGCTGTTTAACAATCCCTGTATTCTAACGACAGGCATACCATCATTACTGTGAGACCAGGCGTCGATATCGATTCTGTCCATGATTTTTCACAGGCACGTCTTCAACGGCAGCGTTGAATCGCAAAGCCGCAGCAACTGCGATCGAATGTCAGCTGGCGACGCCGTCAGATCCACGGTCGCGAATCGAATGTGGTGCCCCTGGATCACCACCGCCTCGTCGACCGTCTGACCGATTGCTGGATATAGCAACAATCCGCTGACGCAATCGGCAAGCGCATCACCGCGCCCAACCGGAGAACTGCCTAGCTTTTGAATTCCAGCGGATAGGCTAGTATCTTATCCATGGCCCCAAGCTGATTTAGATTCCGTCGATCCAGTCAGCGCAAGCCTGCTCTGTTAGACTCGTCAAGCGGTATGGTAACGATTTTATAGGCCTGTATGTTAAATTAAACATCAACTTGAGGACTAAAATCATGTCTATTCGCATCAACGATGTTGCTCCTGACTTTACGGTAGACTCCACCGCCGGTAAGCTCAATCTTCACGAATGGATTGGCGATAGCTATGCCATCCTGTTCTCCCACCCGAAAGATTTTACCCCAGTATGTACGACCGAGTTCGGCGCTGTTGCCCAGCTCGCACCAGAGTTTGCCAAGCGCCACACCAAGGTGATGGGCGTGTCAGTGGATAACGTCGAAGAGCACAAGAAGTGGAAGCGCGATATTGAAGCATTTTCTGGTGCTCCTGCCGATTTTCCGATCATTGACGATACCTCCCTGCATGTTTCCAAGCTTTATGACATGCTGCCGGCCGATGCCTATCTGACCGGTGATCGTACACCCGCCAACAGCGCCACCGTGCGGACGGTGTTCATCATTGGCCCGGACAAAAAAGTCCGCCTCACCATGTCTTATCCGATGTCCGTGGGCCGCAACTTTGCCGAGATTTTGCGCGCATTGGATGCTATCCAGATCACCGATGGTGCGCCCATCGCGACGCCTGCCAACTGGGTGCCTGGTCAGGACGTCATCGTTGGATTGAGTCTCAATGACGAGCAGGCCAAGGAGAAGTTTGGCGACCTGAACATCAAGTTGCCTTATCTGCGTCTTGCGAAGACACCGAAAAAGTAGACGGCAGTGTGAATCAGCGCCATCGTTTGGCCACCAATCAGCGTCATAGGTGGCCACCCATAGTCGCAGCTAGAGTTTCTCTAACATGCTGTTCATACGTAGTATATTCTGTGATAGCCTAGGAGGCGGGTGGCTATGATTGATGCTGTTTTATCCCCAGAACTGGACATCTTTACGCGCTGATTCACATACAGCCGTGCTGACGAGTTTCGAGAACTTGATGGTCAGCCTGCTGGACGACTGCTACCGCTGCTTTTGTGCCATTGGGTGTAGCGCAAGCACAAGGGATGCCCGTAGGCACCAGGATGAAACTTTATTGTCCGCTATCACCAGGGTCGGCAAAGGCCGTAGGGCTGCTCAGGATGATACTTCGTGAAACGTGGTAATTGTTCAAAACCTAGAATCAAAGGGATACGGCTGATCCAGGATGATACTTTTTTGTCAGTGAACAGAGTTTTGTTAACGGACAAAAAAGTATCATCCCGGACAAAATAGTTTCATCCTCGACAAAAAAGTATCATCCTGCATTTTCAGCTTTGGAGTGAAGGTGTATGCTGACTCACAGATCACCAGGTTGGGGATACCTGCTATGGCTCGCCGGCGTTACGCGTTTGATGAAGGCAAAATCGCGCGCTTCAAGAAAGAAGGGCGAGGGCGAGGCCGCGGTACAAGTACAAGCCGTGGCTGACCATACAGGATGTGGCCTCCCATGGCCGCTCACATCGAATTGCCGGAATCAAGACCGGTCGCGTACACCACTTCCTCTCCGACATTGAGCGAGATGCTTTTTACCAGTTTGACTGGGCGGATACCGTTACTGACATCCGCGAGCAGTACCGTGGTGCAAAGGGAGACTTGGTGTCTTCAGTCAAAGTGCGGCCTCTCATGAAGTGCTTGTATTGTTGGCCTTTCGCAAGCAACGAAAACCAGCACTCTTCTTGGTTACTACGATAGCAGACAGCCTCTGTTATCGACAGGGTTACCAACTGAAACAGATCCAATCTAAAAAATCTTGAACCCAGCGCTTAATCCTTCCGTCCACGAGTTCTGCCGAAATGGTTGATCCTCAGCAAAACTCCCACCATTGCCTATCGTGACTGCCCAGATCGGAGCGGAAAGCCATCTCAATACCGTGCAGCCCAACAAAAGATCCAGCAGCGTGATCGGCATCCGGTAGGGGCTGCCCATGCTCCACGCCATCAGTGCGGGCAATACATACCCACTCGTCGCCACCACGAACGCGATGACCATTACCGCAACAAATCCGGCGCGGCTGTCGGTGATCCATTGCAGCATACAGATCCCTCATTTTTGCTGATATACGAATCATATAGTCGACTCCGAGGGATTGGGTGCTGGCGCATGGTCGATGGCTGACGCTGATTGACACACGCTGTTTAACAATCCCTGTATTCTAACGACAGGCATACCATCATTACTGTGAGACCAGGCGTCGATATCGATTCTGTCCATGATTTTTCACAGGCACGTCTTCAACGGCAGCGTTGAATCGCAAAGCCGCAGCAACTGCGATCGAATGTCAGCTGGCGACGCCGTCAGATCCACGGTCGCGAATCGAATGTGGTGCCCCTGGATCACCACCGCCTCGTCGACCGTCTGACCGATTGCTGGATATAGCAACAATCCGCTGACGCAATCGGCAAGCGCATCACCGCGCCCAACCGGAGAACTGCCTAGCTTTTGAATTCCAGCGGATAGGCTAGTATCTTATCCATGGCCCCAAGCTGATTTAGATTCCGTCGATCCAGTCAGCGCAAGCCTGCTCTGTTAGACTCGTCAAGCGGTATGGTAACGATTTTATAGGCCTGTATGTTAAATTAAACATCAACTTGAGGACTAAAATCATGTCTATTCGCATCAACGATGTTGCTCCTGACTTTACGGTAGACTCCACCGCCGGTAAGCTCAATCTTCACGAATGGATTGGCGATAGCTATGCCATCCTGTTCTCCCACCCGAAAGATTTTACCCCAGTATGTACGACCGAGTTCGGCGCTGTTGCCCAGCTCGCACCAGAGTTTGCCAAGCGCCACACCAAGGTGATGGGCGTGTCAGTGGATAACGTCGAAGAGCACAAGAAGTGGAAGCGCGATATTGAAGCATTTTCTGGTGCTCCTGCCGATTTTCCGATCATTGACGATACCTCCCTGCATGTTTCCAAGCTTTATGACATGCTGCCGGCCGATGCCTATCTGACCGGTGATCGTACACCCGCCAACAGCGCCACCGTGCGGACGGTGTTCATCATTGGCCCGGACAAAAAAGTCCGCCTCACCATGTCTTATCCGATGTCCGTGGGCCGCAACTTTGCCGAGATTTTGCGCGCATTGGATGCTATCCAGATCACCGATGGTGCGCCCATCGCGACGCCTGCCAACTGGGTGCCTGGTCAGGACGTCATCGTTGGATTGAGTCTCAATGACGAGCAGGCCAAGGAGAAGTTTGGCGACCTGAACATCAAGTTGCCTTATCTGCGTCTTGCGAAGACACCGAAAAAGTAGACGGCAGTGTGAATCAGCGCCATCGTTTGGCCACCAATCAGCGTCATAGGTGGCCACCCATAGTCGCAGCTAGAGTTTCTCTAACATGCTGTTCATACGTAGTATATTCTGTGATAGCCTAGGAGGCGGGTGGCTATGATTGATGCTGTTTTATCCCCAGAACTGGACATCTTTACGCGCTGATTCACATACAGCCGTGCTGACGAGTTTCGAGAACTTGATGGTCAGCCTGCTGGACGACTGCTACCGCTGCTTTTGTGCCATTGGGTGTAGCGCAAGCACAAGGGATGCCCGTAGGCACCAGGATGAAACTTTATTGTCCGCTATCACCAGGGTCGGCAAAGGCCGTAGGGCTGCTCAGGATGATACTTCGTGAAACGTGGTAATTGTTCAAAACCTAGAATCAAAGGGATATGGCTGATCCAGGATGATACTTTTTTGTCAGTGAACAAGTTTTGTTAACGGACAAAAAAGTATCATCCCGGACAACTTATACCCTAACGCCGGGGGCGGGACATAGTTTATGAGTGAGTGACTGGAGGGCCTAGTAAGGATGCGCTTTTAAGCATTATGGCCTTGCGATGTAGAAATACATTGTAATGCATCGTAATTTCCTGGCGACGACGGCAACGTCAGCGTCTTTTTCATTACGTGCATGACGGGCCGGAGCTGGCCGGGCGCTGCCGGACGGGTATCAAAGCGGAAGCGGCCGCCCAGCGAGTTGACTCACCGACTTCACCTCGGCCATTGCCGCCGGTGGCGTCGGCTCAGTTAAATGACCGGTGTCTCACAGATTGCCGACGTTGACGCGATACGCTGCGGGAATAGCCGCTTTCATCAGCGGCGAGGGACCGCACCCGCTGCCCTGTCGCAGTTCGTAATCACAGGTCTAAAATGTGTGATAGGCGGGCTGGCTAAAGAATCTGATTCTCGTGCCCAGGCTGCTTGCTCAGCCCTGCTTTGCGCATAACGGCACATGTTGAGAATGACCTGGGTCAACAAGTTCTTGCACGCGACAGGCATTTCTCCCGCCGCCCCCTCGCAATCTCTGGTCAGCCTCTTTTTGCGTATAACCCGAAAATTATACCTGCGTGGAGTAATCAAGCTTTGACGGTACTCAGGCGCAGCATCAACGTCATCGGATGTTGTGGTGACTCCTGAAAGCCGTAGTGCTCATAGAACTGTTTGGCGCGTTCGTGGAGCGCATGAACCAGCAAAGCGCGAACTCCGGTGTTCTGCGATACGGTGATGGCCCGATTCACCGCGTCTTGCAGCATGGCTGCCCCCAGTTTGATGCCTTGTGCCCGTCGATCTACCGCCAGCCTGCCAAGCACCATGACGGGAACCGGATCGGGCATATTGCGACGAACCGAGCCGGTCGCCAGTTGATGAGAGACCGCACCAGCTGACATGGAGTAGAAGCCACGCACACGATTTTCTTCATCAACAACCACAAAACTCCTGCTGGCGCCAGTGAGCTGGTTATTCATCGCCCGGCGTTTGAGCCATTCATCCAGAGCAGGCGCTCCGCACTCAAAGTCGCCCAACAGATGCGTCGCGGCAAGTGGTTGCGGCGAGGATAGCTTCAAGCTCATGCTTGATTGCTTTCCCACGGCGCCTTGACCGCCATCAACCGCTCAAGACCCTCATTGGCATGTGGCGGCGCATCAAGCATGGCGGTGAACTGCTGGAATTTTTCCGCATCCAGCCCAAAGAACACCTGATCGAGCAGCACCGATTGCGCACGTTCGCAGGCGGCTTCCAACATGAAATCGGAACGGTTTTTGCCCAGCAGGTTGGCGGCGTGGTCAATGAGATCACGTTGCTCCGGCAAGGCACGTAAATTGATGGCAGCAGCGCGCATGGTGGTCTCCTCATGAAACACAACAGATATACAAATGGTAGAGCGACGTATAGCTGTTGTCAATACATGGTTAACACAAGTCATACGGCATGGGCATGAGTGACGATCGGCTGAGTTGATGTCGCCAGGTACGATTACTCATAGGCTTCGATGTTGATGGCCACTAGCTAACACGGTACTGAGCGGAATGGAACGCAAGGTAAAGGGCGCATGGAAATGGTATGGCTTTCCCATGCGCCCCTTGCGGGCGTCGGCATCCCGAAGGGCACTCTTGCCGCGGCGGTTCAGGAGCGATAGATTGCGATGAGCTTGGGACCGTGACCTGGCCAGATACGGTGGGATTATGGGTGCTCCGCTCGTCGTCCCGATCGGATTAGACCTGGAATTGGAGAATGGCATGGCCACACCGCGTGGCCCCAAAACATCGCCGCATCACGCTTATCTGCTGCAGGTGACGCTGGAAGGCATAGATCCACCTATCTGGCGGTTGGTATGGGTAGAAAGTGACATGTCCCTGCATGCCTTGCACCACATTCTGCAGGCAGCCATGGGCTGGACCGGCGCCCATCTGCACGAATTCACCATCGATGGAAGCGCAAGGGGGATTGCAATCCAGCGTCTGCACATCCACACCATTCGGCCACTGGCCGTAGGACCTCTTTTTATGCCTTATGGGCATTAAATTGCGGATTTACGTCATGGACGGGGACGGCGTTAATCCAGTCCCAGGAATTACCAAGATACATCGTGCCACCGATAATGGTCGGGTTGACAATGCCGAAACGCCCACCCACTTTGTATTGATGAATCAGTACGCCGTTTTCCGGGTTGATGGCATATATATCCGGCCCCGTAGAAATATAGAGAACATGATCGTAATACGTCGGCGCACCGCGACCGGCACCAGCCAGGCCGGGGTTGGGCACGTGCCAGGTCCACGCCACTTTGCCGGAATGCAAATCAATGGCTTCATAAGTGGACGTGACGGGTGAACCCACATAAACCGTATGGTCGTGAATCATAGGTACGCCACCCTTGAATGCCGGAACTCTAGGTCCACGTCCCATGTTGTCGGTCCACAGTACCTTGCCATCACGCGCGTCGAAAGCCCGAACCAGGGTGGTCATGGTGGGTTTGCCCTGGATCACCTGCGGATTGGCCACCGAATCCATGACCAGAATGCCATCTGCCACGGCAGGTGATACATCCCCCATCCCCGTATTCACGGCACCGGGAATCTCACCCTTCCACAAGACCTTACCCGTACGAGCACTCAGGGCATAAAGACCAGGAATGACGGACATGGAAACGAAAATTTTTCCACGCCACACGACGGGGCTCGCCATGTTGGCGATGCCGCCAACATGGGTACGCCACATTTTCTGGCCGTCCGCCGAGCGAATGCGGTAAATGTTGCCATCCCCGGTGCTGATAAAGAGGGCATGATCGGCATAAGCCGGAGTTGGCATAGCGTCACCGGCCGTTTTGAAGCTCCAGAGCAGTTTGCCGTCGGTCCGGTCCAGACAGAATATCCCATTGTAACTGATGTCCTTGCCGCGCCCCGCATGAGTCGGATGCTTGGCGTATTCCATCACGTTGGCAAAATTGAAAGATACACTGCCGGCGGATAGGTATACATGCTTGCCGATCACCAAGGGGTTACCCATCAAGGTGTTAGCGACCGGGCTGGTTCTCCAGATCAGCTTGCCCGTCCGCGCATTGACCGCATAGGCAAACATGTCATCGCTCTCAGCGTAAACCACGCCTTTGACGACAGAAACCCCAAGCGCATTGCCGTAAAACTGGGTTTGTACTGGCAGGGCTTCTTTGAGGCCATCCACTTTTTCTCCATAAGGGTGGGAATCACTCAGCGGCCAGGCACGCGCCTCCGGGAAATTCCAGCGCACGCCCTCGCGAATCCAGGTGGGCGCGCTGGCCGGAACCCGGAAACCGGCATTATGCTGAGGATTTCCGTAGGCATGGGTCCACTCGGAGGGGCCAACCTGATCAGCTGGCGCGGGCGCATTTTGCGGCAGGTAAAGTGTGGCGAATGGACTTTGCGGGTCTAACGCATTATTGGCCGGGTCCTGCGGGACGGTAGCGGTTTGTGCCCAGGCAATGCCGGACATAAAGCTGCATATTACGGATAAAACGACGGTTTTTCTGGTTTTCATAATGCTTCCTCCTAAAGCGCTAAAGACATGCGATGGATATCGCAAAGAACAGCACAACAAGTGAATTACAAATAAATAATATGACCAATAAGTCATCCATTTTATTTGGGCAGTTGTTTGACATTAGACACGCTAATAAACCACGTCAACCCCGTGCATTGTAACAATATGAAACATTATTACAGATTGTTACAATTGCGTCGTGAAATCATGCCAAGTATTGAAAGTGCGTTTATGGGCAGCTGGTGCTAGGGTAACTGGTCCGGCTCTGTGGCCAGAGTAATACCTGAATTTGTTCGCACAATATGGATTTAGCGGCTCAATGTAATGTGTCCATCTATGATGGATTGGTATAACTATTCCCGATGTTTATAATCGTATTAATCAGGTAAAAATAGGGATTAAATATGTCCCGGTAACAGCTGGGCCAGGGTTAGAGGGGGTGGCTGCGACGTTTTTGAACAGTTAAGAATCGTTTCCTGCCTCCAGAATGTCGCAGTGATGGGTTAACCGATCGAGGAGCGCCGTAGTCATTTTGGTATCTCCGAAGATTTCCACCCATTCTCCGAAGGAGAGGTTCGTGGTGAGGATCAGCGTGGCCTGTTCGTAGAGCTTGCTGATCAGATGGAAGAGCAAGGTGCCGCCGGACTCCGAGAAGAACAAATAGCCGATTCGTCGAGAATGACGAGATCGACGACGTTATACCAGCGTGTCCGCTTGCCCTGATCAATGGCGGGATGGCCGAGGGCCAGGGGCCAGATGGGTTTTGCCGGTACCGGTACCGCCTACCAGAATGATGTTGTGAGCAGCCTCCAGCGAATAGTCTGCGCGCCGTGCGTTTCTGCTTGCGCGGCAAATGGGCATCCGTCTCCAGCCGTTGCCGTAGGGTCTCCTCAAAAGCGCCCAACTGTGGCTTGGGCCGATCTTTCCTATTTGGGTACTTCGGAACGTCTCCGTCATAAGTCCACATACTGACGGACTCGTTATTGAAATGATACTGACGACGGACTTTGCGGTTGTTTCCATGCAAATCACTCCAGGTGCTCCGGGCTAAGCCCGGCAGGGTATCAGGTGGTCAATTTGTACGCTATTTAATAGCCGGTAAACATATTAAAATATAATATTATTCTGCCAAACTCTATGCTTTCTTGAAAAATTTATGGCGGGTCATATACTGTATATGTGGCCATTGTTAGTGCCGCAAGAAATCGTTTTCTCGCTCACAAATTTTCGTGTTTGAGTTGATGATAATATACAAGTAAATTTTTGCATCACAAAGGAGTTACATAAATGAAAATTTTTCCTGCGACACTTGTATGTATTGGGTTGGCCATTATTCCGATGCAGTCATACGCGGCTGACAATGCCTGCGTTTCTCTGATGGTGGGAGCTGGGTATGCTGCAAAAATGAGAGTGGTATCAGGCTCTTTTAGTACAGATTGGAGCAACTCATTTGCAATTGGCCATACCGAATGCCAAAATATCAAGAGTGTTCCAGATGGCCAAAAATATACGGTACAGGTTCACGCTATTCTGGGTAAAACAGCAGATTGTACACCAAGTATTGCACAGAGCAGCGGCCCTGGGTCAATTACATGGCAAGCAACAGGAACGACTCTAAATGTCCATTGCGTAATGCCAACAGAAAGAACGAAGTAAATTATAACTGGCCGGCATATATTGTGGTTTAACGATAGACCATATCTGTGCCGGTCTATGATATCAGACGTTATGTGACCAAATGGCGGTTGCCTCATAAAATGGGAAATTGTTAAACTAGTGTGTAAATTGGCCATTTGATACGCTGCCGGGTTTAGCCCGGAGGCACTTAGGTGAACTCTATGACAAATACGCAGCCCCATCATTGTGAAGTGATGGGGCTGTCGCAATACAAACCTCCTCCGTCGCTGATGTTCGGCGCACTTGTAAAGAAAAATTGCCCATTGGTAATTATACCGACTGCAAATATACGACTGTCTGAGGAAGGGATGTTTTTGATAAATTTTATAGGTCTGACGATCAACTACTATTCCTCCATCAGGAGGACGAGTTATATCACCATTTCGCAACGTGCTTCTCAACAAACGGGAGCGTTATTCTTCGGGAAAACCGGTCGCCAGAATACCAAAAATGTAGCTGCGAATCTGTTTCCCTTCCGGTCCAGTGTATTCGACAAGGACATACCCCTCATTATCCTTGGTTATGTGATTATGAGTGTGATCAGGCAAATTGATGATTCTCTGGTCAATATATTTGACGGGCAGACGACGGCAAGAAACACCGGGGGCGGGATGAGCGCCTAACACCCCAACGCTTGCAAACGCACTTCATACCAACTAGTCTGTATGTGCAATAATGCACATGGACGCACAATTGGAGATGTTTATGGCCATCCTGCAAATCATTTCGCCGGAGGAAGCCTCCGGTAAGACCGCCGATCTGTACCAGGAAATTGAAGGTGCCTTCGGACGGGTTCCCGCCGTCGTGCAAGTATATGGATCGAGCCCGGCGCTTCTCGCCCAGCAGTGGGAGGGCATCCAATATTACCGCCACCATCCCCGCCTCGGAGCGGCGTTGTTGGCCACCATCCGTATGTTGATTTCCCAGGCCAACCACTGCGATTACTGCGTAGGCTTCAATGAGGCCATGCTGATCAACCATCTGGGCCAAAGCCCTGAAGCAGTGGCAGCTACCAAGCGAGATCCAGGTTCGGCTCCCTTGAGTGACCGTGACAAGGCCATGCTCCTGCTGGTGCTCAAGGCCGTGCAGACACCGGCATTGTTGACACGGGATGATGTGGAGGCAGTGCTTACCCACGATTGGACGGAGAGTGATGTTCTGGACGCAGTGGTGCACGGCGCCCGCAATCAGATGGCAGATGTCATCATCAATGCCTTCAAGGTAGAGCAGGATTTTTGAGCACCCGGATGTGGCGCGCCCTTCGCGGGTGTGTCCCTGTGCCCATTCTGACAGATGGTTTCGCGCATGACCCGTCCCGCGCTGTTTCAGAAATCCAGCGCGGGAATGACCATGACGGCCTTGTTCAGTGTCCCGTCTTTACGGCTTTAAATAGTCAAAGCCGTGCTGTTCCAGTTGCATGATGCGGCCAATGCCGGCGGGAACTATTACCGCCTGGGGTACCAGTTCGGGCAAATGCCCGTTTTTGGCCATCGCCTTCATGGTATTATGGCATGCGTCGAACTCAACCCCTTCCGCGTTGAGCGACTGAATGAATGTCGCGACGGGGCTGCCTTTTAGCAGCATTTTCAACCCTGGTCCAAACGCCACGACCACAATCTGAAGATTGTCCTGACCAAAGTAATTCAAGACCTGTTGAGCGGAATTCAAAGCCTCTTTCCATCTCGCTGGATCGTCTTCGCTGACTTGCACGAGCAGGTGTTTGGTCGCGAAGGGATGATCATGCAGATAGGTGGGGTGGTCGAAAGACCAGGTCTTGAGCATGGACACGTTGGCCATTGCCGCGCCGGTATGGCCCAACATGATGACCAGCATAAGTCCGAGCATGTAGTTCAGGAACGTTTTTTTCATGCGATTCTCTCCTTGATGTGAGCGCACTAAATTCAATTCAGACGGCCTGCAAATTCATAATTCGTCGTGTTTTAATGAAATTGCCAACCGGCGAGCATCACGCTTTCACGCGCAAAGACTCGCAAGCAACGTTTGTGCCAAATTGGGATTGCCATCACAACCCGTTACAACAGGGTAACCATGGGGTGCCGATTTGCGGATTGATGGCCCAAACGGGTACCGGTTGGCCCTTTTTGGCCATTTAGGCCATCCTTGCGGGTCATCAGCAATCGACGGCTCAGCGCTGTCGTAGCCTTGCCGGACCACGGTAATTATTCGCGTGGGCTGCGCAGCCGCTCTCATTGGCTCGTTTGGCACAAATTGGCCCGCCCGTTGGGCCTCTTGGTTCTTCCAAGCACCACCACGGTGATGTCCTTGACGAAAACCATAAATAAAACAGCGGATTGTCTTCTTGCTCATGTTGGCATGAAACATGCTTTTAGCATGGCCGTCGGGCGTTGCATGCGCTGTAAAGGGACGACTCGATCAAGGCATCTACGGTTCTCTAAACCGGCATGTCGCCTTATCGTGACACCAGGATCCCCGACCATCTTTGGTCTTTGAAGACATACAAAAAGGAGTTGATTGTGAGCGAGAAGATAAAACGCCGCGATTTTCTGCACGGCGCTGTAACGACGGCAGCGGTTATGGCAACTGTCGGTACGGGTCTGGTGCGCCCTCGTCTGGCCTTGGCGGACGATGTCCAAGGCTGGCCGGCCACGGCTTTTGACGCCAAGACCCTGTCTGGAGCCTTGAAAGGTGCTGGGGTACCCGTCACTGTTCCGGCTTCCAGCAAGGTGCATCTATCGGTACCCACCATTGCCGAAAACGGGGGGGCGGTGCCGCTGAGTGTCGATGTGGACTCGCCGATGACGGCCGACGATTACATCGAGACCCTCTACCTATTCGTGGATGAAAACCCTTTGCCACTGGTCTCTCAGTTCAACTTCACGCCTGCCAACGGTAAAGCCAGCATGCAGGAGCGGATCAAGATGGCCAAGACCTCCAGCGTGCGCGTGGTCGCAAAGACCAACAAGGGCGAACTGCTGGGCGCGGTTAAGCTCGTCAAGGTCACCGTCGGCGGCTGCGGCTAACGAATTTCACAGACACAATCGAGGACTCATTCATGGCAGAGAATATTGGTCATCCCATGACCCGCATGCCCTCTTCAGCAAAGAAGGGGGAGATCATCGAGGTACGTTCCCTCATTTTGCATCCCATGACTACGGGGCTTAGCAAAGATAAGGCGGGCAAGATCGTTCCCGCCCACTTCATCCAGACCGTAGATGTGACCTTCAACGATAAGCCACTGATGAATGTGGACTGGAGCACGGCGATCAGCGCCAACCCGTTTTTGGCCTTCAAGATGCGGGCAGAGGAAACGGGCACCTTGAGCATAAGATGGAAGGATAACAGGGGTGGCGATTGGACCGCCCAGGCCAAGATTACTGTGAGCTAGCAGTTTGCGGATACGGCGGATCACTTCGATTCGCCTTTCCTAACCATCAAGATGCACGCCATTCCGCAACCTGGAGGCAAACATGTCTCAAACGTACCGCAGAGCCCTTGTGGGTATGACGCTGGGGATCCTTTTAGTGGGTGGCCAAGCTAACGGTGCCGAGGGAGCCGCGGGGCCAGCCGTTCCTGCTCCCGTGTTGGGCATGCCACCCATCTCCCTCAAATCCCCCCTCTATGTGGTGGAGGTGCAGCCAGGCGTTACTCCAGAACAGATAAAAATCGCCATACAGACTGCTGCCGCGGGAGAAAACATGAACCTCGTTGGCACGCTGAACATACAGCGCGGATTGCAGCAACGGGGCATAAAAAGCAATGACACCTATGTCATTTACGAAGTATGCAATCTGTTGTTGGGGGCCAAGATACTGGTTGGCACGCCGGAATTCGGCGCCTTCGCGCCCTGCAAGATCGTGCTTTTTGAGACGAAGGGCAAGCTGAAGCTGATGACCTACCTACCCTCCTACGCGCTCAAGTATTTTCCCGAGACCGCCGAGGCGCAAAAGGTCGCGCAGGAACTGGATAAACAGATCATCTACATCATGAAACAAGCGGCCACAGGCGGCTTTTAAACAATATATACGAGGAGAGTTCGCACATGAAATTGACGCGTCGTGATTTTATGCAGATGCTGGGGTTGGCTGGTGCTGCAGGCTTTTTCGCCCCCGGCGCCATTCAGGCGGCCTGGGGCGGGGCGGGCGATCCTTACGAGATCCCCGACTATGGCAACGTGACGCTTCTGCACATGACAGACTCCCATGCCCAACTCCTGCCGGTGTGGTGGCGTGAGCCCGACACCAACATCGGGGTGGGACGGGTCCTCAACCAGCCGCCCCATCTCTGCGGCCAGTGGGTACTGGATGCCTACGATATCAAGGGCGGGACGCGGAACGGCTATGCCTATGCCTGTGTGGACTTCGACGCCCTCGCCCATCGCTTCGGCAAGACCGGCGGCTATGCCCACATTGCAAGCCTAGTGAAGCGCTACCGGGAGGCGCGCGGCGACAAGGTGATCATGCTCGACGGCGGTGACTCCTGGCAGGGGTCGGCCACCTCCCTGTGGACCAAGGCCGCCGACATGGTGGGGGCCCAAAACCTGCTGGGGGTGGACTATTTCGTCGGCCACTGGGAGTTCACGTATGGACAGAAGCGGGTCGATGAGCTGGTCAAGAAAAGCCTCAAGGCCAAGTTCCTGGCCCAGAATATTTTCAGCGCCACCTGGGAAGAGCTGGTCTTCAAGCCCTACGCGATTCACGAGGTCAGTGGCCGGAAGATCGCCATCATCGGCCAGGCATTCCCCTTCACTCCCATCGCCAACCCGCGTTACATGATCCCGGACTGGACCTTCGGCATCCACCCCGGGCACATGCAGAAGATGGTGGATGAGTGCCGCAAGGACCATCAGGCCGACCTGGTGGTGGTGCTCTCCCATAATGGCGCCGATGTGGACAAGAAAATGGCCGCTCAGGTGCAGGGCATCGACATCATCCTCGGCGGCCACACCCACGATATCATGGGGCCCCGGCCCTTCAAGGTCGGCAAGACCCTCATCATCAACACCTCTACCAACGGCAAGGTGCTAGCCCGCTTCGACCTCGATGTGGGTAAGGGCAAGCTTAACGGCTTCCGCTTCCACTATCTGCCGGTCTTCTCTAACCTCATCCAGCCTGACCCGGAGATGGCCGCCTACATCGAGAAGGTGCGAGCCCCTTACATGGACAAGCTCGCCGAACCGCTCGCGGTTACCGAGAGCCTCCTCTACCGGCGCGACAACTTCAACGGCACCTTCGACCAGTTGATCTGCAATGCCCTCATGCAGGAGATGGACTGCGAGGCCGCTTTTTCCCCCGGTTTCCGCTGGGGTTACTGCAAGCTGCCCGGCGAGACCATTACCATGGAGGACCTGATGAGCCAGACTGCCATCACCTACCCCCAGGTGACCGTCACCGAATACACCGGCGCGCAGATCAAGAACATCATGGAGCAGGTCGCCGACAACATCTTCAACAAAGACCCTTACTACCAGCAGGGCGGTGACATGATCCGAGCCGGTAACATCCAGTATGCTTTCGACCCCGACCAGCCCATCTTTCATCGTTGCAGCAACATGATGGTCGGTGGCAAACCCATGTCTTCCTCCAAAAAGTATAAGCTGGCCGGCTGGGCGCCGACCACTGCCCCCGTGGAAGGTAAGCCTGTCTGGGACGTGGTTGCCCATTGGCTCCGGGCCCAAAAGACCGTCCGTGTCGACAAGCTCGACCTGCCACGCCTCAGCAACGACATGAAGACCAATCACGGAATTGCATTTCCCAAAGAGTATGGTCTTTAACCAGGTAAACCTGAGCCCCAGGGAGACAATGGCAACATAACGTGTCCGCCGGGGCAGCGCTACGACAGATTCCTGGAGCTCAGGGCGCCGCGCCATCGCCGATCCGGTCTGCATCGGTCAGGTTTTGAAAAAAGGAGAGTCCATGCGCCGCGTGCTTTTCGCCATCATGTTGCTAGCCACTGGATGGAGTGTTCCCCTTGCGGCCGCTCCGGTGGGTTTTTGGGAGACCCTCGCGCAGGCCCGTTGGATACAGGAAGGTCGACAGGGACCACTCATCTATGTTTTTATGGATCCCAACTGTCCCTATTGCCATGTCCTGTACGATCGCTTGCAGCCTTTCATTCGCAAGGGCCGGGTCGTCGTGCGATTCATCCCCGTGGGGATGCTGACCCCAAGCAGTGCGGGCAAAGCGGCGGCCATCCTCGAGTCGGCGGATCCGCAAAAGGCGCTGGCACAGAACGAGAAGGGGTTCCATGGCGATCGTGGTGCCATCGCGCCGGTGACGCCAACACCCGCTATTGAAAAGATGTTGCGCCATAACCTGTACTATTTTTCCGTGACCGATGCCACCGGAGTCCCTGCCACTTTGTATAAAAAGCGTAACGGCCAAGTAAGTGTGATCACTGGCGTCCCAAGTCCAGACAACCTGGCCAAGATCCTGCAAGCGCTATGAATCACCAGGACTAGTGCGCATCGTCTTGACCCAACTGGTCTGACTAATAAGCCAGGTTCCGCACGCTTTTCGTCTTAACTATTCCAGCCCCGTAACCGCTCCAGTAAGTCCACCGCCAGCGCCGCACCTGCCATATCAATCTCCAGATCGCGGCTGAGGCGACGGCTGAGGCGGGCGCGGTAGAGATCGAGGCTGCGGAAGCGCCAGTGCTGCGGGCCGCTGCCTTCGGGGTGGATGATGCCGTAGCGCACGAGTTGCACGGCTTCACCTTCAGCGCAGTGGAGCAGGGTGCAAAAGTGCGGGAAATCGAAGCAGAAAGCGCCATCTTCCAGCAATTCCGCTTCAATGACAGTGATCGGTGGTGAAACCATGGGGTATTCTCCTCTGTCTACTGGTCAGCGGCGGGGATGGAAGTCGGACATCTCCGCCAATTGGTTCCACAGGGCTTTTTCCGGTTCGCTGATTTTTTTGGGGACGACAATCTGGATCACCGCATATAAATCACCCGAAGTCTTGCTGCCGGAACCTGGTAGCCCCTTTTGACTGAGCCGCAGCTTCTGCCCGCTGGTGCTGCCCGCCGGAATTTTCATGCGCACGTCGCCATCCAGGGTGGGCACCTCGACGCTGGCTCCTAGCACTGCCTCCCAGGGAGTGATATGTAGGTCGTGGTACAAATCGCTACCCTCTACTCGAAACCTCTGGTGTGGCTGGAACTGAATGTGCAGGTACAGATCCCCGTTGGGGCCGCCGCCCATGCCCGGCGCACCCTGCCCGGCCATGCGCAGCCGTTGACCTTCGCGGATGCCTTTGGGAATTTTGACGGTCAGGCGCCGCGCTTCCCGGCGCATGCGACCATCGGGGCCGATGGTGGGCACTTCCAGGCTGATCTCGCGCTGGGCGCCGTGAGCCGCATCCTCCAGGCTGACGCGGATAGTGGCTTCGCTGTCTTCGCCCTGGCTGCGGAATCCCCCCCCCCCGTTGCCACGAAAGCCACCGCCCTGCTGCTGGCGGAATATGGACTCGAAAAAGTCACTGAACCCTCCGCCGCCGCCAAAATCGGCGCCGCCCCCGGCTTGCTGGCCCCAGCCGGGTGGCGGTCGGAATTCTTGACCGGCGCGCCAGTTGCTGCCCAATTGGTCATAGGCGGCGCGTTTCTCCGGGTCTTTGAGCACCTCATAGGCTTCCTGAAGATCCTTGAAGCGGTCTTCCGCATCCTTTTCCTTGCTGACGTCAGGGTGATATTTGCGCGCCATTTTGCGATAAGACGCCTTGATCGCGTCGGCATCAGCGCTGCGTTCGACACCCAGAATTTTGTAGTAGTCCTTGTATTCCAACTCATCCCCCTTATCATTGGTTATAGCAGCCAGCAGCCCCACTGCAAGTCTGCTTTCACAATGCGGTTATTATGCCGTATTTTCAAGCTTGGATGCCCAAGCCCGAGGAGTTGCTGTGTCTGAATGGTCTACTCTCAATCCCCGCCAGATGGAGGCGGTGACCCTGCCGCCCGGTCCGGCGCTGGTGCTGGCGGGGGCTGGCTCGGGCAAAACGCGGGTGCTGACCAGCCGCATTGCCCATTTGCTGGAAGGAGACGTACACCCCGGCGAGATCCTCGCAGTGACCTTTACCAACAAGGCGGCGCGCGCCATGCGCGGGCGGCTGGATGGTATGGTGGCCATGGATTTACGGGCCTTGTGGATGGGGACCTTTCACGGCATCGCCCACCGCCTGCTGCGCATGCATCACGAGGCGCTGGGCTTGCCTGCGGATTTTCAGGTCCTGGATGCCGACGATAGCCAGCGCCTGCTGCGGCGGATCATGCGTGAAGCACAGATGGATGAAAAGCAGTGGCCGCCGCGAGCCATGGCCGGACGTATCGGTCGCTGGAAAGACGAAGGTTGGGGGCCGCAGCAAGTGCAACAATATGAAGGCCCGGCAGCGGCGCCCTTCATTCCCATCTACAGTGCCTATGAAGCGGCTAAAAAGCGCTCCGGACTGGTGGACTTCGGCGACCTGTTGCTCTACGCCTTGCGTCTTTGGGAATCCCCGGAAATCCTCGATCATTATCAGCGCCGTTTTCAGCACATTCTGGTGGACGAGTTTCAGGACACCAATGCGGTGCAATATGCCTGGCTGAAAGGACTGGCGCGGCATGGGCAGATTTTCGTGGTTGGCGATGACGATCAGTCCATTTATGCCTGGCGCGGTGCGCGAGTAGAGAATCTGCTGCGCTTCGCAGAAGACTTTGCCGGCGCACAGGTGGTGCGGTTGGAGCAGAACTACCGTTCGACGGAACCCATCCTGCAAGCCGCCAATGCGGTCATCGCTTACAACCCGGATCGTCTTGGTAAAACCTTGTGGACGGCGGAGCCGGGCGGTGAGGCTATTCAGCTCTATACGGCCTACAACGAGGTGGATGAGGCGCGCTATGTGGTGGGACGCGTCCAGCAATGGCTGGACGCTGGTGGTCGCCGCTCCGAATGTGCCATCCTCTACCGCTCCAACGCCCAGTCGCGGGCTTTTGAAGAAGTGTTGGTGCGCGAAGGCATGCCCTATCGAGTCTATGGTGGCCTGCGCTTCTTTGAGCGCGCCGAAATCAAGGATACGCTGGCCTACCTGCGCCTCACCGCCAATCGCCATGATGATGCGTCTTTTGAGCGGGTGGTGAATGTGCCCGCGCGTGGCATCGGTACGGTCAGCGTTGAGCGCCTGCGGAATCTGGCCCGCGCGCGTGGCCTCTCGCTCTGGCAGGCGGCGGGGGAACTGGCTCAGCCGAAAATCAACGCTTTCCTCAATCTGGTGGACGATCTGGCCGCGCGGACGGCAGAGACGGATCTGGGCGAACGGGTGGAGACCGTGCTGGCCCGCACCGGCCTGCGTGAGTGGCACAGCCGCGAGGGCGATCGTGCCGAGGGGCGTCTGGAAAATCTGGACGAGTTGATCAACGCCGCGCGCAGCTATGCCCAGGACTGGGCCGCTGACCCTAATCTGGGTGATCTGGCGCCGCAGCCGGGGAACATGCTCTCGGAGTTTCTGACCCATGCCGCACTGGAGGCAGGAGATGGCGCCGGGGAGGCCTGGGAGGACTGCGTGCAGTTGATGAGCTTGCACAGCGCCAAGGGCCTTGAGTTCCCACTCGTGTTTCTGGTGGGGCTGGAGGAAGGACTTTTCCCCCACCAGCGCTCTCTGGAAGATTCTCAGGGACTGGCTGAAGAACGGCGTCTTTGCTATGTGGGTATGACTCGAGCCATGCGTCTGCTGGTCATCAGCCATGCCGAGAGCCGCCGCCTGCATGGTAGTGAGCGGATGACCATGCCTTCGCGCTTTCTGCGGGAGATTCCCCAGGAGCTTTTGCAGGAACTGCGGCCACGCGCGCGGATCAGCCGACCGGTTATACCCGTGCGGGCAACGGCACCGAATAGGCCCTTTCCGCTGGGCTCACGCCTCCAGCACCCGGTCTTTGGCGAGGGGATGGTATTGGATTATGAGCCGGGCGGCCGCCAGGGCCGAATTCAGGTGCAGTTCGCCTCGGGCAGCAAGTGGCTGGCGCTGGGGGTGGTGGCTTTGGAGCGTTTGCCTTAAAAAAGGAGTGGAGCGTGACGAAAATGAGACTACAGGGAGTTTTGTGCCTGCTGTTCCTGCTGTTTGCCCCGGCTGTCTGGGCGTCGGTGAATATCAATACCGCTGATGCAGCGGCACTGGATGCGCTGCCGGGCATTGGTCCGGCCAAGGCACAGGCAGTGCTGGAATACCGGCAGGCGCATGGGCCTTTCAAGAGCGTTGATGAACTCGCCAGTGTCCATGGCATCGGTCCCAAGCTATTGGAGCACTTGCGTCCGGTGGTGAGCCTCAGTGGGGACTCGGTGTTACCGCAAAAAACCGCTCGACAGGCTGGTCACTCTCACGCTACGGTGCCCGTGGGGGAGGAACGCATCGTTCGGCGCGGCAGTCACGGCTATATTCTGGAAAGCTCTCCACAGAGCAACGCCTTCTCGCTAAAAGACTAACCCACCACCAATGATCTGGCTGTATTTCATCTGGATTGGGCCTTGCCCGCCAGCGAGGGCTTGTTCTTCAGCCGGATGATCCATTCTGTCGTCACACGGATTGTGTGACGCGGAGCCTCGCCGGTGTTTTAAGCGCCCTGTCGACGCTTGAGGAGAATCCGCCGGTATTCCTTCGGGTCTTTGCATTGGGTGATGGCGCCGGGGCGGCGAAAGTGCATGGCATCCAGGCGCAGAAGCCAGAAGCGCAGGGCGGCGGCGCGCAGCAGAGGGAACCACAACACTTCCTCGCCGGTCTGCAGGGGGCGGGTAGCCACATAGGCATCCCATAACGCCGTAACTAATGCCCGGTTAAAACGACCATCGGTTTCCGAGCACCAGGAATTGGCCACTACCGCCAGGTCGTAAAGCCAGGCATCATCCCCCGCGTAGTAAAAATCGATGGTGCCGGAGATCCGGCCGTTCTCGAACAAAACGTTATCGGGGAAAAGATCCGCATGGACGACGCCGCCGGGAATTGCCGCGCGATCCAGCGTGCCCTGATAGGTCAGCTCTTCCATGATGATGGCGTTGTCCTCCGGGCTCAGGTGGGGCACCAGATGTCTGGCTGTCTCCTGCCACCAGGTGTGTCCGGCCGGATTGGGGTGCCGCTCCGGAAAGTTTTCCCCGGCCAGGTGCATCCGCGCCAGCAAGGTTCCAAGCGCGCTGATTTCGGCAACAGAGGGCGCCCGCCCTTCGATGGACGTACCGCTCAGACGCTGAACAATGGCGGCGGGTTTGCCGCATAACGTGCTGAGACTGTTTCCTGCCGTGGTATGCAGGGGGCGCGGGCAGGGAATGCCGTGCAGGCTCAGCCATTCGGTGAGAGCAAGAAAATAAGGGATTTTGTTACGCGGTAGACGCTCGAAAAGTGTCAGGACAAAGCGACCTTTTTCGGTGTCGAGGAAATAGTTAGTGTTCTCTACCCCGGCGGAAATGCCGGTCAGCGCGCGGGCGCCGCCGAGGTCATAATCCCTGAGAAATTGCGCGAGTTCGAGGTCGCTGACATTGGTATAAACAGACATAAACGGCACTTTTGCTCAGAGATCAGGAATGAACGGGGCTGCCTTACCAGCGGAAAATAACCCACTGCGGCACACTCAAGTGTTCAGCCGCCGTTTGGGGCACTTCAGTGAAACGGCCGGTGCCGCCCTTGTCTTCCAGATAATAAGGGGGAAAAGGCCTGGGTGGGATGACCTTGATCATGTACACCTTGCCATTGACTTTATACTCTTCAATTTTGGAGCCTTGTGGCACCTTGATCTCGGCTTTAGGCCCGGTTTTGGCGTCGGGGGCCAGCGTGGGCAGATGCAGCTTTTGGAGATCATCTGCAGCCCATGCGGAGATGCTGGTGCCTAACGCAAAGCAGATACCGACAACTAGGGCAAAGATACGTATGGACATGGTAATACTCCCTGGGGTCCTTAAAGGTTGAGAAGGGCCTCTGTCTCAGCGGCGGACGGCGCAAAGCCGCGTTTTTCATAGTGGTTGAAAATGGCCGATACTACTTCGTCGGTGTCGTCGATAATGGTGATGAGATTGAGATCTTCAGGCTTGATGGTCCCCGCCGTCAGCATGGATTCCCGCCACCAGTCGATCAGTCCTTTCCAGAAACTGGACTCCACCAGAATGATGGGCATCTTACGGGTCTTGCCGGTTTGTACCAGGGTCAGACACTCGGCAAGTTCGTCCAGGGTTCCGAAGCCACCCGGCATCACCACATAGGCGACCGCGTATTTCACGAACATAACCTTGCGTGAGTAAAAATGCTCGAAAGATATGGAAACATCCTGGTAAGGGTTGGTGTGTTGTTCGTGGGGCAGTTCGATATTGAGCCCGATGCTGTAGCCCGTGCCGCGGAAGGCCCCCTTGTTGGCGGCTTCCATCACTCCGGGGCCACCCCCGCTAATGACGGAAAACCCGGCGTTGGAGAGTTTCTCGGCGATCTCTTGGGCTTTCAGATACCAGGGATGTTCCGGGTCAATGCGGGCTGAACCGAAAATGCTGACACAGGGTTCGACGTCGGCCAGTTTTTCGTAGCCATGCACAAACTCGGCTATAATCTGAAAGATTTTCCAGGCCTCGCGGGTGAGGCGTCCCTCGCCCTTGTCGCGCAGTTTTTCCTCTTCGAGATGTGCCCGCATCCGTCGTTCCCGTGTCAATGGTGGTGATTTTACGTATTATGACGGAAATCCGCGGAGAAGTCCCAAACCATGCCCCAAGACCCCCGTATTCTCGTCGACGCCTCCAGCTTCCTCTATCGTGCCTTTCACGCGCTGCCCGACCTGCGCGCGCCGGACAATCTTCCGACCGGAGCTATTTACGGCGTCGCCAACATGCTTCGCCGCTTGCTCAAAGAGTATCCGAGTGACGAAATCATCGTCATATTCGACGCTCCCGGCGGCACGTTCCGGGACAGGCTTTATCCTGAGTATAAGGCACAGCGGCCTGCCATGCCGGAGGAGCTACGAGCCCAGATTCCGCTGCTGCATGACTGGATCAGGGCCACGGGCCTGCCGCTCGTGATCGAGCCGGACGTGGAGGCGGATGACGTGATCGGCACCCTGGCCCGCGAGGCGATGCCCGACCAGCAGGTGCTTATCGTTACCGGCGACAAGGACATGGCGCAGTTGGTGAACCCACGAGTGCGGCTTGTCGACACCATGAAAGGTGTCGAAACGGATGTGGCCGGGGTTGAGGAGCGTTTTGGTGTGCCGCCGGAGCGTATTGCCGACCTGCTGGCGCTGATCGGCGATAAGGTGGACAACATCCCCGGTGTGCCCGGCGCCGGACCAAAAACGGCCGCCCGGTGGCTGACGCAATATGGTGATCTGGACGGTGTGCTGGCCCACGCCGACGACATCGGCGGCAAGGTGGGTGAGGCGCTGCGCGCCTCCGCACATTATCTGCCTTTGAGCCGCAATCTGGCGACTATTCGCTGTGATCTGACGCTGCCTGTCGCGACTTACGCCCGCCGGGCGGCGGATGTGGCCGTCCTGCGGGCGTTGGCGCAGCGCCTGGGTTTTCATGTCTGGCTCAGGGATCTGCCTGCGGACGACGCGGGAAAGGTGCCGGAAAAGCGGGGCGGTGCGATTGATCGCGCCGTCTACCGGGCTATCACCACTGCAGGAGCGCTGGATGCGTTGCTGCTTGCCCTGAAAACGGCCGAGGTGGTCGCTCTGGACACGGAAACCACGAGCCTCGACCCGCTCCATGCCGATCTGGTGGGGATTTCCTGCGCCTGGTCGGCTGGTGGCGACTATCAGGCCGTCTACATTCCCGTTGGCCACCGCGACGGTAGTCCGCAACTGGATCGGCAGACCGTCCTCACCGCCTTGCGCCCATGGCTGGAAGACCCAAAGGCCGCCAAGCTGGCCCAGAACGCTAAATACGATTGGCGGGTTTTCTGGCGGCATGGCATCCACCCCGCTGGCCTGGCCCGCGACACGTTGCTGGAAAGCTACGTCTTTAACAGCAGCCACAATGGCCACGATCTCGACACCCTCGCCGAGCGCTACCTGCAACATCAGAACATCCGCTACGAAGAGGTGGCCGGCAAAGGCAAGTCGGCGCGTAATTTTGCCGATGTGCCGGTAGCGGAGGCGCTGCCTTATGCGGCAGAAGACGCGGATGTCTGTCTGCGTGTGGATGCGCAGCTCTGGCCACGGTTCGCCAGCGAGCCGGGCTTGCAGCGCGTGTTGATGGAAATAGAAATGCCGCTGGTGCTGGTGCTGGCGCGTATGGAAGAAGCGGGTGTCAAAGTCGATCGAGCCCAGCTCGAAGTGTTGAGCGCGGAACTGAGTAAAGACATGACGGGCTGTGAACAGAAGGCCTTTGTTCTGGCGGGGCAGCCCTTCAACCTCAACTCCCCCAAGCAGATTCAGGAAATCCTCTTCGACAAAATGCAGTTGCCGGTACTCAAGAAAACCCCCGGCGGTCAGCCGTCGACCAATGAAGATGTGCTCGCCCAGCTCGCTGTTCACGCCGATCTGCCGCGCCTGATTCTCGATTATCGTGGCATGGCCAAGCTCAAAAACACTTATGCGGATGCACTCCCGCAGATGATCAATCCCGATACCGGCCGGGTCCATACCCATTTTCAGCAGGCGGTGGCGGCCACCGGACGCCTATCCTCCAGCGATCCGAATCTGCAAAATATCCCGGTGCGTACCGAACAGGGCCGGCGTATCCGCCAGGCTTTTGTCGCCGAGGAGGGGCACTGGCTGCTGAGCGCCGATTACTCGCAGATCGAGTTGCGTATCATGGCCCATCTCTCCGGAGATGCCCGTCTGCTGCAAGCCTTTGCGGAGGGGCAGGACATTCATGCGGCTACCGCCGCCGAGGTCTTTAATCTGGCACCGGAGGCGGTGGACAGTGCGGCGCGCCGGGCGGCCAAGGCCATCAACTTCGGTCTGATCTATGGGCAGACGCCTTATGGTCTCGCTCAGCAATTGAGCATTGATCAGGCGGCGGCGCGCCAGTACATGGACCGTTACTTTGAGCGTTATCCGGGCGTTCTTGAATATATGGAGCAGACCCGTGCCCTGGCGAAAAAGCAGGGCTATGTGGAGACGCTCTTTGGCCGCCGTCTGTATGTACCGGAAATTCGGTCCAGCAATCCGGCCCGGCGGAATTATGCGGAGCGTGCGGCCATTAACGCACCTATGCAAGGCACTGCGGCGGATCTTATCAAGATGGCGATGATTGCCGTGGATGCCTGGTTGCAGGAGCAGCCCGAGCGTGGTCGGATGATTCTCCAGGTGCATGACGAACTGATTCTGGAGGTGCCAGAGGTCGGCCTGGAGGCTGCGAAGTTGGCACTAAGGGCGCGTATGGAAGGCGTAGCAGAACTGGAGGTGCCGCTACTCGTGGGGTTGGGTGTCGGCAAGCACTGGGATGAAGCGCACGACTGAGCTCAGTCTTTCCTGGCGGTCTCCGTCCCGCTGCTGAAGCGGAACATCTTCATCACCGCATTGCTGTCCAGTTGTTCGCCGTTGAGGGCCATGGCCAGCAGTTCCCCGCCCAACACCTGGGGGGCGATAATCATATCCGGCTGCACCCGGCGGACGCGCCCCAGATTTTTGCTGTCGTTGACGGCAGCCACGGTTTTGGCCGACCCTTCCATTTCTTTGACAGCCAGCACCACAAAAGCGTTTTCCGAGTCGTCGGCACGTAACGCCAGTACGGCCGCAGCCTGCTCGGCACCGGCACTGCGCAGCACATCCGTATCGCTGGAGTCGCCGATGACCAAATCCTCTGGCGGATAGATGGAGTCATCCGGCTGGTGTCCCATGATCACTACGACGGGCAGATTGCGGCCCTTGAGTTCGCGATAGCTGTTGCGCGCCAGCGGGGTGTCGCCCGCAATAATATAATGGCCTTTACGAATCATGCGGCGTTTTTCTCCTTGCAGGGCGGATTGCAGGCGATTATTCACGGCCGGAACGATAATAGCCGAAAGCGAAGTGGCAAATACTGTTATTCCCAATACGATTAAAGATACCACAAAAAGTCGCGATTCATTGCTGACTGGCAGGATATCTCCATAGCCCACGGTGGCCATGGTAACTACCGAAAAATAGAGCGCCGAAGAAAGGCTATGAATCTGCGGTTTGAATCCATTCCCCAAAATATATGCGCCAAAGATGCCATAACTCATGACCATAATGGCACCGACCAAGGCAAACAGTGTGCCAGTTGCCAGGCTACTGCGGTTAAAACGGCCACGAAATATCCACAGGAAAAAGACCAGCGCGACATTGTAATAAAGCAGCACGGAGATCCGGTGTGGGTGCCGATAAATTCCAAAGACAAGGATGGCCGTCGCCATGATCAGGACGATGGCCCAGGCAAAACGGGAGCGGAAGAGCAGACCCAGGGACATAATCAGCAAGATGATGCCCGCAGCGCCCTGTGGAATGCCGCGAAAGGCATCGAGCACAAAGCTGTGGGAGACATCTGCCAAGCTGCCGACATAGCTCAGGCCCAGCAGATGCTCCAGCGCCGGGAGGATGTTGAAGAGCCCGAGAAAGCCTACCGCCGCTGCGATGGGGAAATGCGGGTACCAGTGTTCCAGATGGAGGATGTTTGCCCAGCGCTGCCCGCGCGCGCGCCAGCGGGCACGCCAATCTGGCCGCAGCACATGCCAAGGGTGACGTTCACTGAACTTTTTGCGCACGCCTCACTCCAAAGCCGTGGATGACCTGTTGGTTATCCGGGTCCGGTCTGCCCTCCCTGGCCGGATCATGAGTTCTCTCCTCCCTTTGAGGACTCGCTATTAGCCCCGGCCAAGGCCGGGGTTTCTTTTTCTGCTTCTGGCGTGAGCCAACGTGCTATACGTTCATGCAACTCGTCTATACCAAGCCCCGATTGGGCGGAAAAGAGCTGCATGGCGACCCCCTGTAATTCCGGAATCCGCCGCAGGCGGGCCATTTCTTGAATTGCCGCGCCGCGACTGAGTTTGTCTGCCTTGTTCAACAAGACATGCACTGGCCTCCCGCAGCCCGCCGCGAAGGCAATGAGATCGGCGTCATGGGGGCCGTAGGGATGGCGGATATCCATCACCAGGATTAATCCGCGCAAACTGCCGCGCCGCCGCAGATATTGTTCCAGCAACGGCCCCCAGGAGCGCCGCAGCGCCTCGGGCACCTTGGCGTACCCATAGCCAGGCAGGTCCACGAGGCGCTGACCGGGATCGAGGTCGAAAATATTGATGGCCTGGGTACGGCCCGGGGTGCGACTGACCCGCGCCAGGGCTCGGCGCTCGGTCAGCATATTGAGGGTGGATGACTTGCCGACGTTGGAGCGGCCAGCAATGGCCACTTCGACGCCTTCATCGGCGGGTAACTGTTCCGCTCGGGTCACGCTCAGGCGGTAGGCAGCCCGCCGTAGCGGCGCAAAACGAAAGGAATTGGGGTTGGTATGGTCCATGCTCAGAGCATAGTCGCCGCCTACCCCGTCTGGCAATGCGAAACCATAAAAATTGCGTTCCCCCCAGTCTGGGCGTGGGTTTAGATGGTGGATGTTGCCGGTCTCGTGCCGCGCCGAGGGCAGAATGATGGCGATGTAGTCATCGCTGTGCGGAAAGGCGGCTATCGTCGCCTCGGTTGTTTCCTCACCTTGTCATCCGTGTTGCATCATTCTTTTCTAAAAAACCGCTGAAAAAAATACAAATACGCACCTTGCAGTACCCCCGCAATCAGAAAGGGTGTTGTCAGCATCTCTGATTGAAAAAACAGGGCAGCAATGCTCGGGCCAATGGCCCGCGGCGCCTGTATGGACAAGCTATTTACCGTCGCTGCCAAACCCCGTTTATCTCTATCTACCAGGCCGAGAAATAGCGCCTGCCGCGAGCCTATGCTCCCCTGATTCAATGCCCCACGGGCGATAAAAATCAGCATCGCCAGCCAGAAAAACGGCGAGAACGGCAGAACCAGCAACAGCACCAGTCCGAGCAGGCGCATGCGCAAAACGGTTCCCACCAGGCCAAAGCGCCGGATGAGGCGCAGACCGATCAGCGACATGAGGGCGGCACTGGCGAAGGCGAGTGCCATCGCGCCACCAATTGCCGCTGGTCCAACCCCAAAGCGCAAATGAAACCAGTACGCCATCAGCGGCCCCACCATACCAATTCCTAACCCGTTCAGGGCATTAATGCTGCCGAAGGTCAGCAGCACCCGCCAGATGGACTTGCGCACCGCCGGAGGAGCGGTTTGTACCTGCTCGCTTTGCTCCGCTGATGCCGCGTCGGTCGGCGACTCTTCTGCAGCATGCAAAAACAGCAGACAGATCAGGGAACCCAGCAAGACTATCAGGAAGAGGGGCCGGTAAGCCGCTGCACCCGGCAATACAACCGCTAAAATACCGGGCAAGGCGGCCAGCGCGGCGCCAGCGGCCATCCCCAAAAGCCCAAGGCTGGTATTAAAGTGAAAAATTTCTCCCCATTGCGCGCTGGCTACGCTCCGCGACATCCAGGATTGTTCTGCCGGAGCGAAGGGACCGGCCCCACCGTTAGCGCCACGGCCGAAGGCCCCGAGAATGGCAGCCAGAGTAAGCCAGCCGGGTTGCGCCGTACTCAGCGCGATAGATGCAGCGATGAGCTGAACGCCCTCGTAGCCCAACAGAAAGCCTTTGGCACCAACGCGATCGCTTAAGGGGCCCACCAACAGGGTCGCTAAAGCACCGGCCAACAGGCTCGCCGAGTACAAAACGCCAATACTGAGCGCCGTCCAGTGCAAGGCATGCAGATAGAGTGCGAAATCAACGACCAGCGCTCCCTGCCCCACGCTGCGGGCGGCACGCGCTCCCATCAGCAGCCGGGCATTACGAGGCACCCCTTTCAACAAGGGGTTTTCCGCTCAGGCGAAGACAGGATCAATCTGCTGGCTGCGTCGGGTTATGCGGTTGCGCTCATCCACATACACCAGTTGCGGCCGAAAACTGGCCACTTTCTCCTCCGCCACTTGCGCGTAGGCCGCAATGATGAGGATGTCCCCCAAGGCCACCCGGCGTGCTGCGGCGCCATTGACTGAAATGATCCCCGATCCGGCCGGTGCGCTGATCGCATAGGTACTGAAACGATCCCCATTATTCACATCGTAAATGTGTACTTGCTCATAAGGATGGATGCCCGCCGCAGCGAGCAGATCACTGTCAATCGCGCAGGAGCCCTCGTATTCCAGTTCGACGGCGGTAACCCGCACCCGATGCAGTTTGCCCTTCAACAAGGTCAACAAAATCATCGTGGACCCTCATCCCAATGAAGGCGATTCGCCAGCCGGTTTATCCCCCAGGCGACAAACGCCAAGAGAACAGGCTTCTCTGCCCCAATCACCATTTCTCCCCAGAGGGTTAACATGACGCGATGCTCCCAATGCAATGTAATCTGCGCAGTTTACTACCAGCACGGCCTGCGGGGGAATCTTCGTGGGTTTTAGGGCCCTATACTTGAACGAATATAAAAGATATCGGGATCGCGGAATATGCCGGAAAACACCTGCAACGGATTGAGTAGCGACGAGGCGCGGCAACGGCTTGACCAATATGGCCCCAATGCCGTCATCGAAGAAGAACCGCAAAACTGGCTGCTCTTTCTCCTCAAGTTCTGGGCACCGGTACCCTGGATGCTGGAAGGCACCCTGATCCTGGAAGCCATATTGGGTAAATGGCCAGAAGCGATCATCATCACGTTGCTCCTCATATTTAACGGAGTGCTCGGTTTCAGCCAGGAGCGCAAGGCGCAGAGTGCGCTGGATCTGCTGAAAGAGCGACTGCGAATTCAGGCCCGCGCCTGTCGGGACGGGCAATGGCAAAGCATCTCGGCCACCGATCTTGTGCCAGGTGATCTGGTGCATGTGCGGGTCGGTGATATGGTCCCTGCTGATCTGCTTCTCAGCGATGGCAGCATACTGGTAGACCAATCCGCCCTGACGGGAGAATCCATGCCGACGGAATGTACCACGGGCGACACCCTCTATTCGGCCTCCATCGTGCGTCGCGGTGAAGCCTCGGGCCAGGTCACGGCGACCGGTGCCAGAAGTTATTTCGGTAAGACCGCAGAGCTAGTGCGCTGTGCCGGTGTCCAAAGTCACTTGGAGGAACTGGTTCTCTCCATTGTCCGCTATCTGATAGTGATGGACGTCATTCTCGTCGCCGCGATTCTGATTTACGCAGTCGCCAGCCACATCTCTCTCGCGGAAATGCTGCCTTTTGCCCTCATCCTGCTGGTTGCATCGGTACCAGTGGCGCTGCCCGCCACCTTCACCCTCGCCACCGCCATCGCCTCTCTACATCTGGTGCATCGTGGTGTGCTGGTCACCCGCCTGGCCGCGGTGGAAGAAGCCGCCGCCATGAGTGATCTCTGTAGTGACAAAACCGGCACGCTCACCCAGAACTGTCTCAGCCTCAGTCAGACAAAGGGTTGGCCCGGCGTGGAAGAGGCGGAACTCCTGAAGATGGCCGCCCTGGCCAGTGACAGCGCCACCCAGGATCCCATTGATCTCGCCATCCTCCAGAAGTCGGCCGCCCAGGTCGCCAATCTGCCTGATCGCCAGCAATTCGTGCCCTTTGATCCCGCTACCAAGCGTTCGGAGGGGGTTTTCATGCAGGACGACGCCTCATGGCGCGCACTCAAAGGTGCACCCCAGATCATCGCCAAACTCTGCAGCAATACGGACTGGGAACAAGCGACAACGGATCTCGCCGCCAGTGGCGCACGGGTGCTCGCCGTGGCGGCCGGCCCGGATGGTCAACCGCGCTTTCTCGGTCTGCTCGCACTCGCGGACCCCATCCGCCCGGATGCTGCCGAAGTCGTCCAGCACTTGCAGGAACTTGGCGTGCGGGTACGCATGGTCACCGGCGACAGCCTGCAGACGGCAACAAATGTTGCGACAGCGCTGGCCATCACGGGCAGCGTTTGTGACCGCAGTGCCCTGGCTGAGGACTGTGGCGTATATGCCGAGGTTTTTCCCGCCGATAAGTTTCATCTGGTGCAAGGATTACAGAAAAAAGGCCGGATCGTCGGCATGACCGGTGATGGCGTTAACGATGCCCCTGCGCTTAAACAAGCGGAGATGGGCGTGGCCGTGGAAAGCGCCACCGACGTTGCCAAGGCAGCGGCCAGCCTCGTGCTTACCACGCCCGGTCTGCAGGGGGTGCTCGATGCGGTGACCGCCGGTCGGTGCGTCTATCAGCGCATGCTCACCTATACCCTCAACAAAATCGTCAAGGTCTTTCAGGTCGCCTTGTTCCTGAGTCTGAGCTTCTTGATGTTCCGCAGCTTTGTGGTCACTCCGCTGCTGGTCCTTTTGCTGCTCTTCGCCAACGATTTCGTGACCATGTCGCTGGCGGAGGACAATGTGCGTCCCTCGCCCAAACCGGACCGCTGGGATATTCGTACTCTGGTCCTCTCCTCCTTAGTGGTGGCTTTCGCCTGGCTGATTTACATCTTCGTCGTGTATGGCGTGGGCCGGTCTCTGGGGCTGCCATGGGCGTCCGTGCAGACCTTGGATTTCCTTGGGCTGGTATTTTCCGGGCTCGCTAATGTCTTTTTGGTGCGGGAGCGCGGCCATCTCTGGGGATCAATCCCTGGTCGTTTCCTGCTCTGGGCGAGTCTGGCGGACGTATTGGTAGTAAGCGTTCTGGCCGTTATGGGCTGGTTGATGGCGCCATTACCGATAGTCGTTATCGCCGGCCTGCTCCTGGTGACGGCGTTCTACACCTTCATTCTCGATCAGATCAAGGTACCT
This sequence comes from Acidithiobacillus sp., assembly GCF_023229925.1. Lineage (NCBI taxonomy): Bacteria > Pseudomonadati > Pseudomonadota > Acidithiobacillia > Acidithiobacillales > Acidithiobacillaceae > Acidithiobacillus > Acidithiobacillus sp. Next base: position 726,991 of record NZ_JALNYM010000002.1, read on the forward strand.
TTGTTGCGGAGATTAACCCGTACGTAATGGAGATGGGGCGCGAATGTCCGGGTGGTGGCAAAGACCATTCAGCCGAGGCCCTGCCAATGCTAATATGCTGCCTCATTACGAAACACTGGCTCAGTTTATGACAACGAAATATCAGGATGCATTCGAACAAATCGCGCTCGGTACCGTCGACATGTTGCCCGAAGGCGAAATGTTACCGCGGCTCGCGGCGGCACAGCGCGATAACAGACCCCTGCGGATCAAGCTGGGCATGGACCCCACCGCTCCGGACCTGCACCTGGGGCATACGGTGCTGCTCCATAAAGCCCGTCAATTCCAGGACCTCGGCCATCGCCTGCTGTTCGTTATCGGCGATTTTACCGCCATGATCGGCGACCCGACGGGCAAGAGCGTTACCCGCAAAGCGCTGAGTCACGAAGAAGTGGTGGCCAATGCGGCGACCTATCGGCGTCAGGTGTTCAAGATACTGGATCCCGAGCGCACCGAGGTGATGTTTAACTCTGAATGGCTGGGCGCCCTGCGTCCTGAGGAGCTGATCCAGATCGCCGCGCGTTACACCGTGGCGCGCATGCTGGAACGCGATGACTTCAACAAGCGCTACAATGCGAATCAGCCCATCGCTATTCACGAGTTTCTTTATCCTTTGCTACAAGGTTATGACTCGGTCGCGATCAAAGCGGACGTGGAGCTGGGTGGTACCGATCAGCGTTTCAACCTGCTGGTGGGCCGGGAATTACAGCGTGAGTATGGCCAAAAACCGCAGTTGGTGCTCACCATGCCCATTCTCGAAGGCCTGGACGGCGTGCAAAAGATGTCCAAATCCCTGGGTAATTTCATCGCGGTCGAAGACGCGCCCGCGGAGATGTTCGGCAAAATCATGTCCATCTCGGATAGCTTGATGTGGCGTTATTACGCGCTGCTCTCCCGCGTACCTGCGGCAGATCAGACGCGCCTGCAAAAAGAGGCAGCCAGCGGGGCGCGTAATCCGCGCGATATCAAGCTGGACCTAGCCGGTGAGTTGGTGTGCCGTTTCCATGACGCCGCGGCGGCTCAGGCGGCGCTTGCCGCCTTCCTGGCCCGCTTTCAGCGCCACGAGACTCCTGACGACCTGCCGCTGCAAGCGATAAAGCTGTCTGCGGCTCCTCGTCTCAGTCAGCTATTGGTGCAAGTACACCTTGCCGCCAGTACCAGCGAGGCTATGCGCAAGATCAAGGAAGGCGCGGTACGCATCGATGGTGAACGGGTTGTCGACCCGGCGATGATCCTGGCTCTGGACGCGGTGTATCTGCTGCAATTGGGTAAACGGCACTTCGCTCGTGTCGCCCTGCAAAAAGGCGAATGACGGCCTAACCGTTGGCTGGGTATGGGATTGTGCCACATCACCATCATACGAGCACCAAAAAGCGAAATTGGCTGTTGACACCCTTCGGGAGCTCCGTATAATGCGCCCTCACGACGCGGCGCTGAGCCGCACCGGACTTCGGTCCGGATTGTTCTTTCCCAGCCGAGTGGAGATGTGTGGGGTTTAGGCCCAGGGGTATTATCAGTGCTTAGGTGCTGATAGATACCCTGAGCAGTATTGTTTTAAGATGGATTGAACGAGAGAGTTTGATCCT